>NZ_JBMEZZ010000014.1:0-105557 GCF_048822415.1 Klebsiella sp. C360 | reverse complement strand
GACAATAAATGTCGCAATCTGCGGAATATTATTTAAATCCAACAGCGGAAGTGAGGTCGCGATCGATACATCGCTGGCCACGGCGATCGTATGATCATCCATCGTTAACTCTTCCACACGATGGCCGCTGTTTTGCCGAAAAAGCAGGATCTTAGGCACTGCTTCATGCTTGAAACCCTCGACCAAAACAAGGTCCAGTCTGCTGGCATCCATTCGACTGACCAGCCATGTGAGATCTAATTCCGGCTTCTCGGGTGTTTCGGTCATCAGCGCCCACCGCTGTTCGCTGGCGACAATGGTTTGCGCAGCGCCCGCCTTGCGCAATTCATAGCTATCTTTGCCCGGCTTATCCACGTCCATATCATGATGGGTATGCTTGATCAGACCAGGGCGTAATCCTTGAGCGCACAGCTCAGGAATGAGGCGCTTTAATAATGTCGTTTTCCCTGTACCGCTCCAGGCGGCAATCGCTAATAGCGGGATCATGATGGCTCCTGCATACGTTGCAAATCCTCGAGCGTATTCACATTCATAAAAGCCGATTTTACCTCGCTGAAGCTAACCGGATGGCCGCCCATCTGGCGCATGAACACCATTACCCGGCGTTCGCCGCTGGCAAGATAGGCCTCCAGATGCGGAATAATTTGCCGATGCGCCAGCGCAACGGCGGGATGATCCCGTTCGCCGTCATGGGCCCAAACCACCGGCGCAGCGCTTTTTTGCTGGATAAAGCGCTCAACTAAAAATGACGGAATGAAGGGCGTGTCGCAGGGGCAAAAAACAAACCATGGACTCGCGACCTGCTGCATCACGGCAAGCATACCGGCTAAAGGACCCGGGTACCCCGCCTGCGTATCACGAAACACCGGATATCCACTGGCTTGCCACTGCGTAAGGTGACGGTTGGCGCTAATCACTAACTCATCTACCTGCGGAGCTAATGCCTCCGCGACGTGTCGCCAGAGAGGACGTCCATTGAGCAACTGTAATCCTTTATCAATGCCGCCCATTCGCGTGGCCCTGCCGCCCGCCAGCACGACGCCGGTTATCGCCTCGCTTTGCATATGAATATCGCCTCTTTCATTGTGGGATTGACCCTGTTAACTTGTCCCTATCAAGAGTAAGGAGCATGACCATGAAATGTAAACGTCTGAATGAAGTAATTGAACTCCTCCAGCCCGCCTGGCAGAAAGAGCCTGAACTGAACCTGATGCAATTTTTGCAGAAGCTGGCGAAAGAGGCCGGCTATGATGGCGAACTGAGCGATCTTTCCGACGATATTCTGATCTATCACCTGAAGATGCGTGACTCTTCAAAAGATGCTGTCATCCCGGGTATTCAGAAGGATTATGAAGAGGACTTTAAAACCGCGCTGTTGCGCGCCCGCGGCGTAATAAAAGAGTAAAAGGTTGTAAGCGCTGCCGCGTAAAGCGCAATGAGATGATATCCTGAACTATTCGTACGATTATCGGATGTCAGGATGCACGATAAGGCTTTTACTTTTCAGACGCTTCGCCCGGATACCATTATCGATGGATTATTCGATCTGGGTATGCGGGTGGACTCCGGTCTTACCCCGCTGAACAGCTATGAGAACCGCGTTTATCAGTTCCAGGACGAAGAGCGTCATCGCTATGTGGTGAAGTTCTATCGTCCTGAGCGCTGGTCGGCAGCGCAGATCCTTGAAGAACACCAGTTTGCGCTTCAGCTTGTAGAAGATGAAGTGCCCGTTGCTGCGCCGCTGTTATTTAACGACAGTACGCTTCATCAGCATCAGGGATTTTATTTTGCCGTTTTCCCAAGCCTTGGCGGCCGACAGTTCGAGGCGGATAACCTTGATCAGATGGAGTGGGTTGGCCGTTATCTTGGGCGCCTGCACCAGACCGGGCGCAAACAGCGCTTTTCTGCGCGTCCGGAGATTGGCGTGCAGGAGTATCTGCTGGAACCGCGCCAGGTATTTGAACAGTCGACGCTTATCCCGTCAGGCCTGAAGGCCGATTTCCTGAAGGCGACCGATAAACTTATCGCTGCCGTCATGACCCAATGGCACGGCGGCGGGACTACTTTGCGCCTGCATGGTGACTGCCATGCAGGCAATATCCTCTGGCGCGATGGGCCGCTGTTTGTTGACTTAGACGATGCGCGAACCGGCCCGGCGATTCAGGATCTGTGGATGCTGCTCAATGGCGATAAGGCTGAACAGCGTATGCAGCTGGAGACCATCGTCGAGGCCTATGAGGAATTCAGCCCCTTTAACAGCGATGAAATCGCGCTTATTGAACCTTTACGCGCCATGCGACTGGTTTATTATCTGGCGTGGTTGCTCAGACGCTGGGACGATCCGGCTTTCCCGGTTAATTTCCCCTGGTTAACCGGGGAGGATTACTGGCGAGGGCAGACGTCTACTTTTCTCGAGCAGGTGAAGGTTCTACAGGAACCCCCGCTTCAGTTAACGCCAATGTATTAATGTGATATATCCAGGAGAGAGTAAATCATGAAAAAAGTTTGGCTGGCGCTGGCTGGTATGATTCTGGCTTTTAGTGCATCCGCTGCCCAGATCACCGACGGCAAGCAGTACATCACCCTTGATAAGCCGGTTGCTGGCGAGCCACAGGTGCTTGAGTTCTTTTCATTCTACTGCCCGCACTGCTATCAGTTTGAAGAAGTGCTGCATGTCTCTGACAGCGTGCGCCAGAAACTGCCAGAAGGCACCAAAATGACCAAATACCACGTCGAGTTCCTGGGGCCGCTGGGCAAGGAGCTGACGCAGGCATGGGCTGTTGCCATCGCGCTGGGCGTTGAAGATAAAATTACGGCGCCGATGTTCGAAGCGGTGCAGAAAAACCAGACCGTGCAGAGCCTGGCTGACATTCGTAAAGTGTTCGTCGACGCTGGCGTGAAAGGGGAAGACTACGATGCCGCATGGAACAGCTTCGTGGTGAAATCTCTGGTCGCTCAGCAGGAGAAAGCGGCAGCCGATCTGCAGCTGCAGGGGGTACCGGCTATGTACGTCAATGGTAAGTACCAGCTGAACCCGCAGGGGATGGACACCAGCAATATGGATGTCTTCGTCGCTCAGTATGCGGATACCGTGAAGCAACTGGTTGAGAAGAAATAAAAAAAACGCCGGTCACTGACCGGCGTTACTCTATCTGCTTTACCGTGGCGCCCTTTCTTTGTCCCGCATGATGTCAGTTAACTGACGGTCTTTCTCTTCCCACAGCCCATTCAGCCAGCGCTGGAAGCCACGCTTAAAGTTCTTATCGTTGACGTAATCGCCGTGTAGCTCCTCGCCAATCGGTACCAGATTGATACGAACCACAATGCGCGTCAGTCGGCCGCTTAACATGTCGTAAAACGGCCTTGCATTATTTTCCGGGTAGCACAGCGTAACGTTCAGCAGTTTATCGAACTGCGAACCGAGAACATTGAGCGCCATGGCAATACCTGCCGCTTTTGGTGGTAAAAGATTGTGGTAAGGGGAGCGCGTCTCGCGCTTTTTTGCGTCGGTAAAACGCGAGCCTTCCACGAAATTGACGATAGTCGTCGGATGTGAGCGGAATTTCTCACATGAACGGCGGGTGGTTTCGACATCTTTACCACGGCGTTCCGGGTGACGAATAAGATAGCTACGCGAATAGCGGCGCATAAAAGGCATATCCAGCGCCCAGCAGGCGAGACCGATGAACGGTACCCACGCCAGCTGTTGTTTAAGGAAGTACTTATTCATCGGAATATGCTTGCGGAACAGTACGCACAGCACCACGATATCTGCCCAGCTGTGGTGGTTGCTGATCAGCAGATACCAGTTCTTTTTGTTCAGGCCTTCCAGACCCTGGACGTCCCATTTTAGCCAGGGATTGAGATGCAACAGCAGCGCCAGCCCTTCGCACCAGCAGTACATCATAAAATTGCAAAAAACGGATATAGAGCGCCATACCGCTGGAATGGGGACCAGCAGTTTAATCAGCCCGGCGACGATGATCGGTACAGAGCAGATAACGGTGACTAAGATGGTTAAGGCGATACTCAGCGGAAGTGTTATCGCAGCGAGTAATCTCGACATAGTTAGTTTATTCAGAAAGTTAGGCTGACAAAGAGCGCCTTTAAGCTGCGCAAGGGGCTGATTTTACCAGAAAACGCGGCAAATGACGGGTCTTACCAGAACAGAAAAAAACAAGGATCTTCTATCCACATGGAAGATTAGGTCATCAAATTAATGCCAGGATCGTTGATCTGTTTTTAAGTGATTGATAAATAGTAATTAATACTAATTATTCATTTATTTCCCGGGGCGGATAAGCTGACGTTGTAAAACTATGCACAAAGTTATCCACAAGCTAAGTTGTCGCGCGATCGCGACGATCGTTGAATCTTTTCCGCGAAATGCGGGAAAAATTCAGGATTTCATGCCCGTCTGTGGCATCCTTTATCCATAATCTGATAAACAGGCACGGAAATTATGGTTCAGATCCCAGAAAACCCTCTCATCCTCGTTGACGGCTCCTCCTATCTTTATCGGGCGTATCATGCGTTTCCGCCGCTGACTAACAGCGCAGGGGAGCCCACCGGGGCTATGTACGGCGTACTGAATATGCTGCGCAGTTTGATTCTGCAGTATCAACCGACTCATGCCGTCGTGGTCTTTGATGCGAAAGGGAAAACCTTCCGTGATGAATTGTTCGAACATTACAAATCTCATCGCCCGCCGATGCCGGACGATCTGCGCGCGCAGATTGAGCCGTTGCATAAGATGGTGAAAGCGATGGGGCTGCCGCTGATGGCGGTCCCGGGCGTCGAAGCTGACGATGTGATTGGCACCCTGGCGCGGGAAGCGGAAAGGGCCGGACGTCCGGTGCTGATCAGTACCGGCGATAAAGACATGGCCCAGCTGGTGACGCCGGGGATCACCCTGATCAATACCATGACCAACACTATCCTCGGGCCGGATGAGGTGGTTACCAAATACGGCGTCCCGCCGGAGCTGATTATTGATTTCCTGGCGCTGATGGGCGACTCCTCGGATAACATTCCTGGCGTGCCGGGCGTGGGCGAAAAGACAGCCCAGGCGCTGCTGCAAGGCCTTGGCGGCCTCGATACGCTGTATGCGGAACCGGAGAAAATCGCTGAACTGAGCTTTCGCGGCGCGAAAACGATGGCGGCGAAGCTGGAGCAGAACAAGGAGGTGGCTTATCTCTCTTATCAGCTGGCGACCATCAAAACCGACGTCGAGCTGGAGCTCACTTGTGAAGAGCTTGAGGTGCAGCCGCCGGCGGCAGACGATCTGCTGGCGCTGTTCAGACAGTATGAGTTTAAGCGCTGGACCACCGACGTTGAAGCCGGGAAATGGCTGCAGGCGAAGGGGGGCAAACCGGCTGCGAAACCTGCAGTGCATGCAGCAGCGGCAGAAGCCGAAGAAGAGGTTGAAGCCGCTACTGCACTTTCAGCAGAGCACTATGTCACTATCCTTGATGAGGCCACGCTGCTCACCTGGATCGATAAGCTGAAGCAGGCGCCGCTCTTTGCCTTTGATACGGAAACCGACAGCCTGGATAACATCTCCGCCAACATGGTCGGCCTTTCATTCGCTGTTGAGCCGGGCGTGGCCGCCTATGTCCCGGTAGCGCATGATTACCTTGATGCGCCGGACCAGATCCCGCGCGAGCGCGTGCTGGCGCTGCTTAAACCGCTGCTGGAGGATGAGAAGCTGCTCAAGGTTGGGCAAAATCTCAAATACGATCGCGGCATTTTGGCTAATTACGACATTGAGCTGCGCGGGATTGCGTTCGATACCATGCTGGAATCTTACATTCTCGACAGCGTGGCGGGCCGCCACGATATGGACAGTCTTTCCGACCGCTGGCTGAAGCATAAAACGATTACCTTCGAAGAGATCGCTGGCAAGGGTAAGAATCAGCTGACCTTTAACCAGATTGCGCTGGAAGAGGCTGGTCGCTACGCGGCGGAAGACGCCGACGTCACGCTTCAGTTGCATCTGAAAATGTGGCCGAAGCTGCAGCAGCATGAAGGTCCGCTGAATATCTTCCAGCACATTGAAATGCCGCTGGTGCCGGTGCTGTCTCGCGTTGAGCGCAATGGCGTTAAAATCGACCCCGCCGTGCTGCATGCGCACTCGCAGGAAATTGCCCAGCGCCTGGTTGAGCTGGAGCAGAGGGCGCATGAGATCGCCGGGGAAGCGTTTAATCTCTCCTCCACCAAACAGCTGCAAACGATCCTGTTTGAAAAACAGGGTATCAAACCGCTGAAGAAGACGCCGGGCGGCGCGCCGTCAACCTCTGAAGAGGTACTGGAAGAGCTGGCGCTCGATTACCCGTTGCCGAAGGTGATTCTGGAGTACCGTGGGCTGGCGAAGCTGAAGTCGACCTATACCGATAAGCTGCCGCTGATGATTAACCCCAAAACGGGCCGCGTGCATACCTCCTATCATCAGGCGGTTACCGCCACTGGCCGTTTGTCGTCTACCGATCCAAACCTGCAAAACATTCCGGTGCGTAACGAAGAAGGGCGCCGTATTCGCCAGGCGTTTATCGCGCCGGAAGATTACGTCATTGTCTCGGCGGACTACTCGCAAATCGAGCTGCGCATTATGGCGCACCTGTCGCGGGATAAAGGCCTGCTGACCGCCTTCGCGGAAGGGAAGGATATTCACCGGGCGACGGCGGCTGAAGTGTTTGGCTTACCGCTGGACAGCGTCAGCAGCGAACAGCGGCGCAGTGCGAAAGCTATCAACTTCGGTCTGATCTATGGCATGAGCGCCTTTGGCCTGGCCCGCCAGCTGAACATCCCGCGTAAAGAAGCGCAGAAGTACATGGATCTTTATTTCGAGCGTTATCCGGGCGTGCTGGAGTATATGGAGCGCACCCGCGCACAGGCGAAGGAGCAAGGTTATGTTGAAACGCTGGATGGCCGTCGACTCTATTTACCGGATATCAAGTCCAGCAATGGCGCTCGTCGCGCCGGTGCGGAACGTGCGGCGATTAACGCCCCGATGCAGGGGACGGCTGCGGATATCATCAAGCGGGCGATGATTGCCGTTGATGAATGGCTGCGCAGCGAGAAGCCTCGCGTGCGGATGATCATGCAGGTTCACGATGAACTGGTCTTTGAAGTGCATAAAGATGAGCTTGATGCCGTATCGAAAAAGATCCACGAACTGATGGAGAACAGCACTACGCTGGCGGTACCGTTGCTGGTGGAAGTGGGCAGCGGAGAAAACTGGGATCAAGCGCACTAAGTATACAAAGCGCAACGCGATTTTCTGTAAGTAAGCAACATAACTTATAGAGTTTTGTGAGGATCATTTGAATTTGCTATGTAAATAGTGAAAAAAAACTACAAAAAATGCTTTATCCGTGAGCGAAAGAAGAGTAGAGTTATTCGCGTAGGGTACAGAGGTAAGATGTTCTATCTTTCAGACCTTTTACTTCACGTAATCGGATTTGGCTGAATATTTTAGCCGCCCCGGTCATTTATGACCGGGGCGTTTTTTATTGCGCGAAAGAAAAGTGGCAAAGGAACAGGACACGCTTGTGCTTGATTCTGGAGAGGAACTCGGATAAGGCGCGGTACGCTCTTATCCGGCTGTTCGTGACGATTACTCGTCTGCGGCGCGCTCTTCTTCCTGCGGCGGGATTTCGTTAAACCAGCTATCCAGCTTCTGTCGCAGCTTATCCACGCCAGATTTTTTCAGCGAGGAGAAGGGTTCAACCTGGACATCGCCATTGAAGGCCAGTACCGCTTCACGCACCATATTCACTTGCGCTTTACGCGCGCCGCTGGCGAGCTTATCGGCTTTGGTCAGCAGCACCAGCACCTGAATATCGCTTTCTACCGCCCATTGGATCATCTGCTGATCGAGATCTTTAAGCGGGTGGCGAATGTCCATCAGAACCACCAGGCCCTTCAGGCACAGACGTTTTTCCAGGTATTCTCCCAGCGCGCGCTGCCACTTGATCTTCATCTCTTCCGGGACTTGCGCATAACCATAGCCGGGCAGGTCGACCAGGCGTTTGCCTTCGGCAACTTCGAACAGGTTAATCAGCTGTGTACGTCCGGGCGTTTTGGAGGTCCGCGCCAGGCTTTTCTGGTTGGTCAGCGTATTCAGTGCGCTGGATTTTCCCGCATTGGAGCGGCCGGCGAATGCCACTTCAATACCAGTATCGGCAGGAAGATGGCGGATATCTGGCGCGCTGGTGACAAAGTGCGTCAGTTGATAATTCCAGTTGGTCAAGACGGTCGTCTCCGTTAAAACAGGCTATGGCAGGGATTATACCTGAACAGCAGAAAAAGGCTGTTTTTACCGCACGCCGGTTCTGTAAGTAAAAACCCTGCACTTTGTGAGACATTGGCTATTCTTCGTATAGGACATGCCTGAGAAAAATAAGGCCAATAAATCATAACCATATGAAACTAAATAAATTATAAAAATAGAGAAATCTGAAAGTAGATTTTTAACGGCCAGACTGGTTGTCGATTTTTGTCAACACGGTAAAGTAATACACAACGGCGAGGATGCTGAAAAGGATGAGGACTCAGGACGAGGGGTCAGGAAGCGCCAGGAGGCGAAGACCACAGGATTGTCAGGATGACACGCGTTTTGGAAACGTTTCAAAGGGAAAAGGAAGAAACAGGGACCGTTGGACGCTAAGGGAAAGACAGGGTAAGTCGTTAGCGAACAGGGAAAGAAGAGCCCGTTAAGGGTGGTCAGTGAGGAAAAAGGCGACAGAGTAATCTGTCGCCTTTTTTCTTTGCTTGCTTTCTGCTAGATTCCGCCTCAATTCTATACTGAATAATACTGTCTGAAGATTACACACCATGAAAAAACCGACATCCGCCACCCGTGGCAAATCCGGCCGCAAGTCGCGTGAAGAGTTAAATCAGGAAGCTCGCGATCGCAAACGGCAGAAGAAACATCGTGGCCACGCGGCAGGAAGTCGCGCGAACGGCGGCGATGCGGCTTCAGCGGGTAAAAAACAGCGCCAGGCGCAAGATCCGCGCGTGGGCAGCAAAAAACCAATCCCGCTGGGCGTGAGCGAAAGCAGCGCTCCAGCTCCCAAGCAGCATAAACCAAAGAGCGAGAAACCTATGCTTTCACCGCAGGCTGAGCTGGAGTTGCTGGAGAATGATGAGCGCCTGGACGCGCTGCTGGAACGTCTGGAAGAGGGCGGTACCCTGAATGCTGAAGAGCAGAGCTGGGTGGATGCCAAACTGGATCGTATTGATGAGCTGATGCAGCAGCTCGGCCTCTCTTACGATGACGAAGATGAAGAAGAGGAAGAGCGTCAGGAAGATATGATGCGTCTGCTGAAGGGTGGAAACTAACATTTGCATCCCATCGGATCCCCGGTACTGCTTATAACCCTTCTGGTTATATGTTATCTGCTGTGGTTATTCGTTAAACTACGACGGTTGTCGCGGCGTCAGAAATGGCTGCGCAACCGGCTCATGACCCGCGGTGCGGTGGGGCCGGGACGGCGTACCCGTCGGCGGCACCATCGGAAGGAGTGAGCATGTCTGAGCAGATAATCGACTGGGATCTGGCCCTGATCCAGAAATATAACTATTCCGGGCCGCGTTATACCTCGTATCCCACCGCGCTGGAGTTTTCACCACAATTCGGCGCGGCGGAATTCGATGCCGCTGTGGCCCGTTACCCACAGCGCCCCCTGTCGCTGTATGTGCATATCCCGTTTTGCCATAAGCTGTGTTATTTCTGCGGATGCAATAAGATCGTCACCCGCCAGCAGCATAAGGCCGATCAGTATCTCGATCTCCTTGAACAGGAGATCATCCACCGCGCGCCGCTGTTTGCCAACCGTCAGGTTAAGCAACTGCACTGGGGAGGCGGCACGCCGACCTATCTCAATAAGGCGCAAATCAGTCGCCTGATGGATCTGTTGCGTACCCATTTTCATTTCAGCGCCGAAGCCGAGATCTCTATCGAGGTCGATCCGCGTGAAATCGAGCTGGATGTCCTCGATCATTTACGCGCTGAGGGTTTCAACCGCCTGAGTATGGGCGTGCAGGATTTCAATAAAGAGGTTCAGCGTCTGGTTAACCGCGAGCAGGACGAAGCGTTCATCTTTGACTTGCTTCGCCATGCGCGGGAGATTGGATTTACTTCGACCAATATCGACCTCATCTACGGCCTGCCGAAGCAAACGCCGGAGAGCTTTGCCTTCACCCTGCAAAAGGTCGCCGAGCTCAACCCTGACCGCCTGAGCGTGTTTAACTACGCGCATCTGCCCACGCTCTTTGCCGCACAGCGCAAAATTAAAGATGCCGATCTGCCCTCTGCTGAACAGAAGCTGGAGATCCTCCAGGAGACCATCGGCTCGCTGACGGCGGCGGGCTATCAGTTTATCGGCATGGACCACTTCGCGCGTCCTGATGATGAATTAGCGGTCGCGCAACGTCACGGCGTACTGCATCGCAATTTCCAGGGCTACACCACTCAGGGCGATACCGATTTGCTGGGGATGGGCGTGTCTGCGATCAGCATGATTGGCGACAGCTACGCTCAGAACCAAAAAGAGCTGAAGCAGTACTACCAGCAGGTGGCAGAGCAAGGCAACGCCCTGTGGCGCGGGATCGCGTTAACCCGTGACGACTGTTTGCGTCGCGACGTGATTAAGGCGTTGATCTGTAACTTCCGTCTGGATATTGATGCCGTCGAAGCGCAGTGGGCCGTGGATTTTCAGACTTATTTTGCCGAGGACCTGAAACTGCTGGCGCCGCTGGCGCATGACGGGCTGGTGGTGGTGGAGAGTAAGGCTATCCAGGTAACGGCGAAAGGCCGCCTGCTGATCCGCAACATCTGCATGTGCTTTGATGCCTATCTCCGGCAAAAGGCTCGGATGCAGCAGTTCTCACGGGTGATTTAATGTTTTCCCCCTCTCCCGCAGGAGAGGGGGAACAATTAGCTGAACAGCCCGACCAGCGCAGCGCACAGCACGGCAGCGACTGCCGTTTGCGGCGTGTGACTCGCAGCGGCGCCGCTCGATATCATACTCACCAGTGATTCAAACATGATGCTCTCCCCTAATGCCGGGCACGATCATACTCAACTCATCGGAACAGTAAAGTACAAAATAGCAGCACTTTGCGCTGATCGGCTATTTTTCATCACGTCGTTAAACCCTACTCCATACCCAACTCTTTTAGCTTACGCGTCAGGGTATTACGACCCCATCCCAGCAGGCGCGCAGCCTCCTGTTTATGTCCTTGAGTATGACGCAGGGCGGTTGTCAGCAGCGTGCGTTCCATTTCGGGTTGCGCTTCTGAGAGCAGGTTTTGATGACCGGAGCGCAGCGCCCGATCGGCCCACTGACCCAGCAGCGTCGCCCAGCTGTCTGGCTGCATCTGCGTCGGGCTATCAGGAATGGTGGTCTCAAACAGTTCGCTCGGCAGATCCTGCGTCAGCACCTCCTGGCCGGCGGCCATGACGGTGAGCCAGCGACAGGTGTTTTCCAGCTGGCGAACGTTGCCCGGCCACGCCAGGCGGGTCAGCGCTGTCTCCGTTTCCGGATGCAGCTGTTTGGCTTCAACACCTAGCTCGCGGGCGGCAATCTGCAGAAAATGGCGGGCCAGACGAGGAATATCTTCCCGACGCTCGCGCAGCGGCGGCAAATGCACCCGGATCACGTTCAGGCGGTGGAATAAATCTTCACGGAATTTCCCCTCCTGCACCCGCTGCTCCAGATTCTGGTGGGTGGCGGCGATGATCCGCACATCGACCTTCACCGGCGCGTAACCGCCCACGCGATAAAACTGGCCATCCGCCAGAACGCGCAGCAGGCGAGTCTGGACATCCAGCGGCATATCGCCAATTTCATCCAGGAACAGCGTGCCGCCGTCAGCCTGCTCAAAGCGACCCTGACGGACGGTATTGGCGCCGGTAAAGGCCCCTTTTTCATGCCCAAACAGTTCCGATTCGATCAGGTCCTTGGGGATCGCCGCCATATTCAGCGCGATAAATGGCGCTTTTGAGCGCGGGCTATGACGATGCAGGGCATGAGCGACAAGCTCTTTACCGGTACCGGATTCGCCATTGATCAGCACGCTGATGGATGAGCGCGACAGACGGCCAATAATGCGAAAGACATCCTGCATGGCCGGCGCCTCGCCAATGATATCGGCGGTGGGGCTGCTTATCGGCGCATTTCGCGGCTGCTGCTGCTCCTGATAGTGGCTAATCGCCCGGTCGACGAGGGCGACGGCTTCATCGATATCAAAAGGTTTGGGCAGATAATCAAACGCGCCTTGTTGATAAGCGCTGACCGCGGCGTCCAGATCGGAATGCGCGGTCATTATGATGACCGGAAGCATTGGATGACGCTGCTTAATCTGTTTGAGCAGCGCCAGACCATCCATTCCCGGCATACGGATATCTGACAGCAGTACATCCGGGGTTTTGGTGGTGAGGGCATCTAGCACCTCATTGCCGCTTTCGAACGTTGTGCAGCTCAAGCCGGCTCCGGTGAGCGCGCGTTCAAGCACCCAGCGGATGGAGCTATCGTCATCAACGATCCAGGCTATCCCTCGTTGCATAAACACCTCTACTTCCGAATAGGCAGGTATACCGAAAATTCGGTATGACCCGGCCAGCTGGTGAATTCAATTTTGCCGGAGTGCTGATCGATAAGGCTGCGGGCGATAGATAAGCCCAGGCCGGTACCGCCTTCGCGGCCGCTGACCATCGGATAAAACAACGTATCCTGGAGCTGGGGCGGAATACCCGGGCCATTATCTTCGACGTCAATACGGGCGGCGAGGCGATAACGCACCCCGTGCAGCGTCAGCTGGAAAGCGGTCCGGGTACGGAGAACAATTTCGCCCCCTTCCGGCCCCAGCGCCTGCAGCGCATTACGGACGATGTTCAGCAACACCTGTTCAATTTGATCCGGGTCGTGGGGGAGCTCCGGCAGGCTGGGGTCGTAATCACGGATCAACTTCACGTTGTCCGGCAACTCCATCGAGACCAGTTTCACTACCCGTTCGGCGACCTTGTGGATGCTTTCGGTAACGTGCATGCCCGGATGCTGTGGCCCGAGCAGGCGATCGACCAGATTTCTCAGCCGGTCGGCCTGCTCGATGATCACTTTGGTATATTCCGTTAGCGCCGGGTCGGGCAGGGCTTTGCTGAGCAGCTGTGCCGCGCCGCGCAGGCCGCCTAACGGGTTTTTAATCTCGTGCGCCAGGCCGCGGACCAGATCGCGGGCGGCGACCTGCTGCGCGTGCTGCAGCTGCTCCTGGCTCAGGCGGCGCTGGTTATCCATCGGCGCCATTTCCAGCAGAATAAAGCCTTCCGGCAGCCGCTGGGCGGTCAGCGACAGGATATGCGAGCGGCCATCGATAACCAGCGTCACTTCGTTATCGGTAAAACCCTGGCCCGCCTGCAGACTCTCCTGCATCAGCCCGATATTCAATGAGAAATAGCTCAACAGCTCAGGTAACGGGGTGCCAAACAGTTTGCGCGAACTCTGCGCCAGCAGCTGCTGGGCCGCAGGATTGGCAAAGTGCACCGCCAGGTCGTCATCGACCAGTAAGATACTGTTGATAAGAGAGTTAAGGATCTGCCCAGCATCGGGCAGTGTGCCTGTTGCCATTCGACAGTCTCCTGAAAAAGAGTGCACCAATTTAGTGCAGTATAGCTTTTTATCGGTAAAAAGCTCGCGAGATCAGCGTGTTGGTGGAGAAAAAAGCCCATCCTGAGATGGGCTGAAAGTTTCCACGGCAACAAAATATCCCGGGCATCCCGCGCCACAACACGACATACCCTGGATTTACAGCAAAATTAGACGCTGTAGTACAGTTCGAACTCAACCGGATGCGGAGTCATACGTACGCGGTCGTTCTCTTCCAGACGCAGGGCGATGTAAGCATCGATAGCGTCATTAGTGAATACGCCGCCAGCTGTCAGGAACTCGCGGTCAGCATCCAGGGCCTGCAGGGCTTCTTCCAGAGAACCGGCAACCTGCGGGATCTCTTTCGCTTCTTCCGGCGGCAGGTCGTACAGGTTTTTGTCCATTGCTTCGCCCGGATGGATTTTGTTCTTGATACCATCGAGGCCAGCCATCAGCAGCGCCGCAAAGCACAGGTACGGGTTGGCAGCCGGGTCCGGGAAGCGCACTTCGATACGACGCGCTTTCGGAGAGGTCACCACCGGAATACGGATGGAGGCAGAGCGGTTACGGGCAGAGTAAGCCAGCATAACCGGCGCTTCGTAACCCGGGACCAGACGCTTGTAGGAGTTGGTGGTCGGGTTCGCCAGGGCGTTGATGGCTTTAGCGTGTTTGATTACGCCGCCGATGTAGAACAGCGCCTGCTCAGACAGACCTGCGTATTTGTCGCCGGAGAACAGGTTGGTGCCGTTCTTCGCCAGAGACATATGGCAGTGCATGCCGGAACCGTTGTCGCCGAACATCGGTTTCGGCATAAAGGTCGCGGTTTTACCAAAGCGGTGAGCGACGTTGTGAACAACGTATTTGTAAATCTGAATTTCGTCCGCTTTTTTGGTCATGGTGTTGAAGCGGGTTGCCACTTCGTTCTGACCTGCGGTAGCCACTTCGTGGTGGTGAGCTTCAACAACCAGGCCCATCTCTTCCATGATCATACACATGGTGGAACGGATATCCTGAGAAGAGTCTACTGGCGGAACCGGGAAGTAACCCCCTTTCACGCCCGGACGGTGACCTTTGTTACCGCCTTCGTATTTGGTGGAGGAGTTCCACGCACCTTCGATGTCATCGATCGCGACATGGGAGCCGGAGATAGAGGCGCCGAAACGGATGTCGTCGAACAGGAAGAATTCTGGTTCTGGCCCAAACAGGACGGTGTCAGCGATGCCGGTGGCGCGCAGGTACTCTTCAGCGCGTTTCGCGATGGAGCGCGGGTCACGGTCATAGCCCTGCAGGGTGCCTGGCTCGAGGATATCGCAGCGGATGATCAGGGTCGGTTCTTCGTAGAACGGGTCAATGACCGCGGTGGAAGCGTCCGGCATCAGGACCATGTCAGATTCGTTGATACCTTTCCAGCCACCAATCGAGGAGCCATCAAACATTTTGCCTTCTTCGAAGAATTCGGCATTTACCTGATGAGACGGAATCGTGACGTGCTGTTCTTTACCTTTGGTATCGGTGAAGCGCAGATCGACAAACTTCACTTCGTGCTCGTTCAGCATCGTCAAAACGTGTTCAGCGGACATACTTAAACTCTCCCGGATTGGTCATTGTCGTCGTGGTAACGAAAACTTCATACTGCTTAAAAGTGGCGTTGTTGCCTTAAAAAATATAAAGCGAAATCTGTGCCAACTTTTAAATGCCCTATAAAACGCTGTATCATGCGCACCATAGTGCAAAAGGACTGCACCATGATGGAGATAATGCACCAAAATAGTGCCTCAGTGTGAACATTGAGCACCATTTTGGTGCAATTTTTGTTACGGTGCCCTTTTATCGCTCCGTGAAAGCGGTCACAAAGAAACTCTGCAATACTTGTTTGCGGAGGATGTTTGTGATCCTGTTCAGTCCTTCGCTTAATACGTGTACAATAACGCGCTATTTCTAATGCCTGAGGCAAAGTTGTGATCGAAAATCTGCGTAATATCGCCATCATCGCGCACGTTGACCATGGTAAAACTACCCTGGTTGACAAGCTGCTACAGCAATCCGGTACGTTCGACGCACGTACTGAAGCACAAGAACGTGTGATGGACTCCAACGATTTGGAGAAAGAGCGTGGGATTACCATCCTCGCGAAAAACACCGCAATCAAATGGAATGATTACCGTATCAACATCGTTGATACCCCAGGGCACGCCGACTTCGGAGGTGAAGTTGAGCGTGTTATGTCCATGGTTGACTCTGTGCTGCTGGTGGTAGATGCCTTTGATGGCCCGATGCCGCAAACGCGCTTCGTGACCAAAAAAGCTTTTGCCCACGGTCTGAAGCCGATCGTGGTCATCAACAAAGTTGACCGCCCGGGCGCGCGTCCGGACTGGGTTGTCGATCAGGTGTTCGACCTGTTCGTTAACCTCGACGCGACCGACGAACAGCTGGACTTCCCGATCGTTTACGCGTCCGCGCTGAACGGTATCGCGGGTCTGGACCACGAAGACATGGCTGAAGACATGACCCCGCTGTACCAGGCGATTGTCGATCGCGTGCCGGCGCCGGACGTTGACCTTGACGGTCCGCTGCAGATGCAGATCTCCCAGCTGGACTACAACAACTACGTTGGCGTCATCGGCATCGGCCGCATCAAACGCGGTAAAGTGAAGCCGAACCAGCAGGTCACTATCATCGATAGCGAAGGCAAAACCCGTAACGGTAAAGTCGGTAAAGTACTGACCCACCTGGGTCTTGAGCGTATCGAGAGCGACGTAGCTGAAGCTGGCGACATCATCGCGATCACCGGTCTGGGCGAGCTGAACATCTCCGACACCATCTGCGACCCGCAGAATGTCGAAGCGCTGCCGGCTCTGTCCGTCGATGAACCGACCGTTTCCATGTTCTTCAACGTCAACACCTCTCCGTTCTGCGGTAAAGAAGGTAAGTTCGTTACCTCTCGCCAGATTCTGGACCGCCTGAACAAAGAGCTGGTGCACAACGTGGCGCTGCGCGTTGAAGAAACCGAAGACGCTGATGCGTTCCGCGTTTCCGGCCGTGGTGAACTGCACCTGTCCGTTCTGATTGAAAACATGCGTCGTGAAGGTTTCGAGATGGCGGTTTCCCGTCCGAAAGTTATCTTCCGTGAAATCGACGGCCGTAAACAAGAGCCGTTCGAGAACGTGACGCTGGACGTCGAAGAGCAGCACCAGGGTTCTGTTATGCAGGCGCTGGGCGAGCGTAAAGGCGACCTGAAAAACATGAATCCGGACGGAAAAGGCCGCGTACGTCTCGACTACGTGATCCCAAGCCGCGGTCTGATCGGCTTCCGTTCAGAGTTCATGACCATGACCTCCGGTACCGGTCTGCTGTACTCCACCTTCAGCCACTACGACGACGTTCGTCCGGGCGAAGTGGGCCAGCGTAACAACGGCGTGCTGATCTCCAACGGTCAGGGTAAAGCGGTAGCGTTCGCCCTGTTCGGTCTGCAGGATCGCGGTAAGCTGTTCCTCGGTCACGGTGCGGAAGTTTACGAAGGCCAGATCATCGGTATTCACAGCCGTTCTAACGACCTGACGGTAAACTGCCTGACCGGTAAGAAACTGACCAACATGCGTGCGTCCGGTACTGACGAAGCCACGGTTCTGGTTCCGCCGGTTAAGATGACCCTGGAGCAGGCTCTGGAGTTCATCGATGACGACGAACTGGTAGAAGTCACTCCGACCTCTATCCGTATCCGTAAACGTCACCTGACCGAGAACGACCGTAAACGCGCAATGCGCGGTGCAAAAGAAGAGTAATTTATTCTTCTTGTTGTTCGTAAAACCCCGCCTCTCCGGCGGGGTTTTTTTATGGGTGAGAACAGACCATCGCTGCGCTATCCCGGGGCCTCGAGGAGACCCTGGTCACATTTATACCTAAAGTTTGTCTGAGGAATTGCTTTCTTTTTTTGCAGAAGAGTAAGATGAGTCATCTGGTTTAAACCAAATGGATTAAACAATGACTGAAAATCTATCCACTGTCGAAAATGCAAAAGAGAAACTGGATCTGTGGCTTAAGCAAGGGATAACGGTTGCGGGTGGAAAATTGCCTTCAGAGAGAGAGCTTGGCGAACTGCTGGGGATCAAACGCATGACGCTGCGTCAGGCGCTGCTCAGTCTGGAAGCGGAATCGAGGATCTTTCGTAAAGATCGGAAAGGATGGTTTGTCGCGCAGCCGCGTTTTAATTACAGTCCTGAGCTCCCTGCGAGCTTTCAGCGGGCCGCCATCGAGCAGGGAAGAGAACCCTCGTGGGGCTTTATTGAAAAACAGCAAACCCAAGACTATCCCGACGCCGCTAAACCCCTGCTGGATGTCATTCCGTCCGATGATTTATATCTGGTAACCGGGTGGGGAGCGCTGGAAGGTCATAAAGTTTTCTACCACGAGACCTTTATCAACCCTAACGTCGCGCCAGATTTTATTGACCGGTTGAAGAACCAGTCTTTTTCCTCAGTCTGGGAGTGTGAATATCATAAGCCTGTGGTGATAAAAAAACTGGCTTTTAGACCCGTCAGAATGTCGGGCGATGTGAGCAAATTCATCGGCGGCTCTGCAGGTTTGCCTGCTATTCTGATAGAAAAACACCGTGCCGATAGTGCAGGTAATATTGTGCAAATAGATCTCGAATACTGGCGATTTGAGGCTGTTGATCTCTTTATTAACTTGTAGGTATTTTATGGTCACTAAAGATAACGCCGGGAAGATCCTTTCCCGTATTGATAATATACCACTCTACCTTCATGCCTATGCCTATCATTTGAATATGCGGCTTGAACGTATTTTACCTAATGATTTACTGGCCATTGCAGATAGTCTGCATTTAAAGGGGGTGAAAATACACGTTCTTGACGGTGAGCGTTATTCTCTGAACAATATGAATGATGCCCAGTTAGCCGGGTTTGCTGACAAAGCGAAAGCGTTGCAGCTGGATATTCACATCGAAACCAGCGCCTCCGATAAACAGACCATCGATCAGGCCGCGACTATCGCCTTAAAAACAGGAGCGTCTTCCGTTCGTTTTTATCCGCGTTATGAAGGCCATTTACATGACGTAATGGCAAAAATTTCGGCAGATATTCAATATATTAAGGAGGCTTATAGCCATACCGGCCTGACGTTTACTCTTGAGCAACATGAAGATCTCAAAAGCGCTGAACTGGTGAATTTAATTAAACAAAGCGAGATGCCATCGCTATCGCTCCTTTTTGACTTTGCCAATATGATCAATGCTAATGAGCGACCGCTTGAGGCGTTAGCGTTGATGTCACCTTACATTACGCAGGTTCATATCAAAGACGCCTGCATTATTGCTGAGAACGGTGGGCTTGGGCATTGTGCCTGTAATTCAGGCAAGGGCGATATGCCGTTTAAGGCGCTGCTGACGGAATTACTTTGTCTTGGCGATGACCATCCGCAGGTCATGGCATACGGTCTGGAAGAAGAGGTGGATTACTATGCACCCCCGTTCCGTTTTGCCACGGAGGGGGACAACCCGTGGATCCCCTGGAGACAGATGAGTGAAACCCCACTGCCAGACGCCGATCAGCTTGAAGAACGTCTACTAAAAGAAAAAGAGGATGCGATAGCGCAGCTCCATTATGTCAAAGAGACGTTGCAGAGAATAAAAGACGAAGCGCTTACGGTGCTGGCACACTAAATTTACCAATAATTCGTTATGCCGGGACATCATTTTTAATAAATGATGATGGTCTGTTATTTTCCTTAAACCAAATGATGTTAAATCATTAGGGGAACTTATGCTCACAAAAAAGAAATGGGCTATATTCAGTTTATTAACCCTGTGCGGTGGCACCATTTATAAGCTGCCTTCTCTGAAAGATGCTTTTTATATTCCGATGCAGGACTATTTCCATCTGACTAATGGTCAGATAGGCAATGCCATGTCGGTGAACTCCGTGGTGACCACGATTGGTTTTTTCCTGTCAATTTACTTTGCCGATAAACTGCCTCGCCGCTACACCATGTCGCTATCGTTGATAGCGACAGGCTTGTTGGGGATCTATCTGACGACCATGCCAGGCTATTGGGGAATTCTCTTTGTTTGGGCTCTCTTTGGCGTTACCTGCGACATGATGAACTGGCCGGTGCTATTAAAATCGGTAAGTCGGTTGGGCAACAGCGAACAGCAGGGGCGTCTGTTTGGTTTCTTTGAGACCGGGCGGGGGGTTGTCGACACAATTATTGCTTTCTCTGCCTTAGCTATTTTCACCTGGTTTGGTAGTGGTTTGCTGGGGTTTAAAGCCGGGATCTGGTTCTACGCGCTGATCGTAATTGTTGTCGGGATCATGCTGTTTTTTATGCTGAAAGAGAAGGATGAGGACGCGCCAGAGAAAGCTACTTTCGAGAGTGCCACAGAGAAAAGTAGCATCTCTTCAGTCTTAAAAGATAAAACCATCTGGCTTATCGCGTTCAACGTCTTCTTTGTTTATGCAGTTTACTGTGGGCTCACTTTCTTTATTCCTTTCCTGAAAAATATCTACCTGTTGCCAGTGGCGCTGGTGGGCGCCTACGGCATCATTAACCAGTATTGTTTGAAAATGGTGGGTGGACCGATTGGCGGCCTGATAGCCGATAAAATCCTCAAGTCGCCAAGCAAATATCTCTTCTATACCTTCTGTGCCAGCACCGTGGCCCTGGTGGCGTTAATATTGCTGCCCCACGAAAGCATGCCAGTCTACCTCGGCATGATCTGCACCCTGGGATTTGGCGCAATTGTGTTTACCCAGCGAGCGGTATTCTTTGCCCCGATCGGTGAAGCCAACATCGCGGAGAACCGGACCGGCGCCGCTATGGCGCTGGGGAGTTTTATTGGCTACGCACCGGCCATGTTCTGCTACAGCCTGTATGGCTACATTCTCGATCTCAACCCCGGTCTGACAGGCTACAAGCTAGTCTTTGGCATCATGGCGTGCTTTGCGCTCTGTGGCGCGTTCGTTTCGGTCATGCTGGTTAAACGCATTAGCGGTGGCAGGAAAACGCTGCGCGTTGCGACAGAATAACCCGCCAGCCTGATTCTGCTTATTCAAAGCCGCATTATGCGGCTTTGTTCGCGAGTGGCTTGTTGTTTCAGGTTTATGCATAGTCAAACCTCATCTTTCCCGCTAAAGTTAATTTTCCACGGCGCGGAAGGAGACGAAAATGCTCTATATCTTTGATTTAGGTAATGTGATTGTCGACATTGACTTCAACCGGGTATTGGGGGCCTGGAGCGATTTAACCCGCATCCCGCTGGCGACGCTGAAGCAGCATTTCACCATGGGAGAGGCTTTCCATCAGCATGAGCGCGGCGAGCTCAGCGATGAAGATTTTGCCGCCGCCATGTGCCATGAAATGAATATGTCCCTCAGCTATGAGCAGTTTGCTCACGGCTGGCAGGCGGTGTTTGTCGCGCTGCGTCCGGAAGTGATTGCGATCATGCAAAAACTGCGTGCCCAGGGCCATCGCGTGGTGGTGCTCTCCAATACCAATCGTCTTCACACCACGTTCTGGCCGGATGAATACCCGGAAGTGCGCGCTGCCGCCGATCGCATCTATCTGTCTCAGGAGATGGGAATGCGTAAGCCTGAAGCGCAAATTTATCAGCGAGTACTGGAAGAAGAGGGTTTTTCCGCCGCAGATACGGTCTTTTTTGATGATAACGTCGATAATATAGCAGGGGCTAACCGGTTGGGGATCACCAGTATTCTGGTGACCGGGAAGAAGACCATCCCTGACTATTTCGCGAAACAGCTATGCTAAGAACCGTTCATCAAAAATTACTCCACCATACCCGGCCGCTGCTGGCGTGGCTTAAGCTGCTGTGGCGGCGTATTGATGAAGACCATATGACCACCCTGGCGGGGAACCTCGCCTATGTGTCATTACTGTCCCTGGTGCCGCTGATTGCCGTCGTGTTCGCGCTGTTTGCGGCCTTCCCCATGTTCTCCGAAGTCAGCGTGCAGATCCGCCATTTTATCTTCGCCAATTTTATTCCGGCGACCGGGGATGTGATCCAGGGATATATCGAGCAGTTCGTCGCCAATTCCAGCCGCATGACCGCCGTAGGCGCCTTTGGCCTGATCGTGACCTCGCTGCTGCTGATGTACTCGATCGACAGCGCGCTAAACACCATCTGGCGCAGCACGCGCAGCCGGCCCAAAGTTTACTCCTTTGCCGTCTACTGGATGATCCTGACCCTTGGTCCGCTGCTGGCGGGCGCCAGCCTGGCGATCAGTTCCTATCTGCTGTCGCTGCGCTGGGCAAGCGACCTGGACGGCGTAATTGATAATCTGCTCCGCCTTTTCCCGCTGATCCTCTCCTGGGCAGCATTCTGGCTGCTCTACAGTATTGTACCCACCACCCAGGTGCGTAACCGGGACGCGGTGATCGGGGCGCTGGTGGCGGCGCTGCTGTTCGAGGCAGGTAAAAAAGCGTTTGCCCTCTATATCACCACCTTTCCGTCCTATCAGCTCATTTATGGCGTGATTTCGGTGGTGCCGATTTTGTTCGTCTGGGTGTACTGGACCTGGTGTATCGTCTTGCTTGGCGCTGAAATTACTGTCACTCTCGGTGAATACCGCAAACTTAAAACAGAAGAAACAGAACAACCATGATTGCATTAATTCAACGCGTATCCCGTGCAAGCGTTACTGTGGCGGACGAAGTGACGGGCGAAATTGGCCCGGGGCTTCTGGTGCTGCTGGGGGTCGAAAAAGACGATGATGAACAAAAAGCGAATCGCCTCTGCGAGCGCGTGCTGGGCTACCGCATCTTCAGCGATGCGGAGGGGAAAATGAACCTGAATGTTCAGCAGGCGGGCGGCAGCGTGCTGGTGGTTTCGCAATTTACGCTGGCGGCCGATACCGAGCGGGGGATGCGGCCGAGCTTCTCGAAAGGCGCTGCTCCGGACCGCGCTGAGGCGCTGTATGAGTATTTCGTCGCCCGCTGTCGCCAGCAGGAAATGAACACCCAGACCGGAAGATTCGCTGCGGATATGCAGGTTTCTTTGGTCAATGATGGTCCCGTGACCTTTTGGTTGCAGGTATGACCCAGCTTCCGGGCAGGCTGCGGGTAACAAAAGAGAGTACAACTATGTATCACCTTCGTGTACCGCAAACAGCAGAAGAGTTAGAGAGCTACTATCAGTTCCGTTGGGAAATGCTGCGTAAGCCGCTGCATCAGCCTAAGGGTTCGGAACGTGACGCCTGGGATGCGATGGCGCATCATCAGATGGTGGTGGATGAAGAGGGCAACCTGGTGGCCGTCGGCCGGCTATATATCAATGCGGAGAATGAAGCTTCCATTCGCTTTATGGCCGTTCATCCCTCGGTGCAGGATAAAGGGCTGGGTACGCTGATGGCGATGACCCTCGAGTCCGTCGCGCGTCAGGAAGGGGTTAAGCGGGTCACCTGTAGCGCTCGCGAAGATGCGGTAGAGTTTTTCGCCAAGCTCGGCTTTGTCAATCAGGGGGAGATTACTACCCCGACCACCACGCCGATCCGTCATTTCCTGATGATTAAACCGGTCGCGTCGCTGGACGATATTCTCCACCGCGGCGACTGGTGCGCGCAGCTACAGCAGGCATGGTATCAGCATATCCCGCTGAGTGAAAAGATGGGCGTGCGCATTCAGCAGTACACCGGGCAGAAATTTATTACTACCATGCCGGAAGCGGGGAATCAGAATCCGCACCACACGCTGTTTGCCGGCAGCTTGTTCTCGCTCGCCACCTTAACCGGATGGGGGCTTATCTGGCTGATGCTGCGCGAGCGGCACCTGGGGGGCACCATCATTCTGGCGGATGCGCACATCCGCTACAGTCAGCCCATTAGCGGCCGCCCCAGCGCCATTGCCGACCTCGGTTCTCTGAGCGGCGATCTTGACCGTCTGGCGCGTGGGCGTAAAGCCCGCGTGCAAATGCAGGTGGAGCTTTTTGGCGACGATAAACAGGGCGCCGTATTCGAGGGGATCTACATCGTGCTGCCGGCGAAGCCCTTTGGTTCTTACGAAGAGGGCGGCAACGAGGAAGAGTAGCCCCGGGCGGTTATCGTCCTGGCGATGCTACGCGCCAGGCGATATCCCGCATGGCCTCTCGCGCGGCGCGGCTGATCCCCCCCAGCTGAAAGAAGCCGTGGATCACTCCCAGATAGCGCTGACAGGAACTCTCCACCCCTTGCGCCATCAGCCTTCGATGCAGCGCTTCGCCCTCGTCGCGTAAAGGATCGAACTCCGCCGTCAGAATATGCACCGGCGGCAAACCGTGAAAATCGTCTCGCCAGAGCGGACTGGCATCCGGATGGTTCGCCGGCGTCGAGGCGAGGTACATTTCATAGCCGCTCAGCAGCGTGTCCCGGGTAATCACATAGTCAGCGCCGTTGCTGACGTAGCTCGCCATGCTGGCGGTGGGGTCAAGCATGGGATAAATCAGAATCAGTTGCGCGGGTTGCCACGCCGTATTCGCTTTCAGGCGCAGGGCCGTTACCAGAGCGAGGTGCCCGCCGGCGCTGTCGCCAGCCAGGGTGATGCGTGATGCGTCAACGCCAAGCTGCTCCGCGTGTCGGTGGATAATCATGACACCTTGTTCTGCGTCATCGTGCGCCGCCGGAAAGGTATGCTCCGGCGCCAGGCGGTACTGCACGGCGATCACCCGGCAGCCGCTGAACCAGGCTAGCTGACGGAGCTGATTGTCGTGGGTGGCAAAGCCGCCGCTGACAAAACAGCCGCCGTGGTAGTAGATAAGTGTCGGCAACAAGCCGCTGGCGGTGGGCGGTGAAACGATGCGGAAGTTCATCCCCTCCAGCGTGATATCCTCCACCCGCACTCTGGTTTCCATCTCCCCGGCGAGCACCGCGCTGGCGATATAGCCGGCTCTCCGATCATCAATATGTTGATCGCGTGATGACGGACGCTCTGCCGCAATAAACGCCTCAACCAGCGAAGCAATCCCTTTTTCCAGCGCCATGTGAAGTTCCTTATACTGTTTTAATATCCAGTGTTATAGCCTGGATTATGGCGAAAAGACAGACTTGATGAGATCGCCTTTACGTTCTGGAAAGCGGCTCGCAAAAATGCGTGTACGCCGGCCGAGGTGCTGGATACTGCGGTTTGGCACTTGTAATGTGTGACTGGTAGCTGTACGAGCCTGATTCGATTACTGTAAGCCAATGGCGTAGCAAGATGAGCTTTATAGAAGCGCATTGAAAGACCGGGTCGCAAGTGCTTCCCGGTTTGATGAGAACTTACTCCCCTTCGCCGGGGAACATGAACGGGTTTATTGAGCTTCTGGCGAAGCCTTCCTGCTCCATGCGGGCGTCGAGCACCAGGGATGCCAAATCGTCGGCGACGGCTTCGACTTTCGGATCCTTCTCCTGATACATAATCTTCAGGTAGGTTCCGCAGTCGTCACAGCTTTCAGCTTTCACCGCAGCCTGCTCGTTGTCCAGCGACCAGTAGTGCAGATCGCGGCTCTGTTCGCAATTGCTACATTTGACGCGTACCACGTGCCACTCGGTTTCGCACAGATTGCAGTGCAGATAGCGCAGCCCCTGGGTGGTACCGATCTGCACGATGCTGGAGACCGGCATCGAGCCGCACACCGGGCAGAACTGGCGCTGTTCGCCGTATTCGGCGCGCGCTTTCCCGGGGATCAGACTGGCCATCTGCGCCCAGTAGAGCGACAGCGCGGCCCAGATGAACGGCGCTTTATCGCTGCTGACCGAGGCGAAGTCGGAAGCAAACAGCGCGCTGGCCATCTGCTCCAGCTCCTGCTCAGAGGCTTTTTCCAGATTTTCAATCACCGCCAGCGCCGGGCCGCTCATCTCCGGCTTCAGCTCGGCAATCAGCGAGTGCAGCAGCTTGTGCCAGTGTTTGTCGCGCGGCAGGACGTGGATATCCAGCGGCGGCTTGCCCTGTTCGCTGGCCGCTTTAATGCGGGCGGTGAGATCCATCTGCAGCGGATGGTCGTACAGCACCACTTCCTGGGCATGGGCGATCAGCGCGGCAAAGCGCAGATAATCGCCCAGCGGGTTGTTGGCGGCCAGCTCGCGCAGGCGTTCAGCGCGGCGGTTATACAAATTTTTCAGTCTGGGGAACAGTAGCGGCGGAATGGCTTCCGCCGTGCGTTTCTCGCTCGAACCCAGCTCGTCTTGCGGGATTATGCGAATACTCATTCAGATGACTTTTCCTGTTTCTGGCGGACCTCTCGGTACCAGCGCGGGTGATGTTTCTTCGCCCACGTACTGGTGACCCAGCCTTCCACCATCGCGGTAATGGTGCCTTTCACCCAGAGGGCGGCGTAGATATGCACCATGATAACCACAATTAACGCCACTGCGGCAAATGAATGCAGCATCAGCGCAAATCGGATCACCGGGATTGAGAAAGCCGGCGCAAAATACGGACGCCAGATGATCACACCGCTCACCAGCAGCAGTACCAGGAAGATAATCGCCGCCCAGAATACGCATTTCTGGCCGAAGTTATAGCGCCCGGTATCGCCCACCTCCTCGTTGACGACGATCTTACGAATATTCTTCGCCCAAAAGATATCATCCCGATTGATTAGGTTGTGTTGCCAGTAACGGAAAAACATGATGATGAACGACGCGAACATCACCACCCCGACGAATGGGTGGAGAATTCGCGCCAGCTGCGGCGTGCCGAGGATATGCATCAGCCAGTTAAAGGACGGGAAGAAAAAGCCTAACCCGCTTACCGCCGCCAGGATGAAGCAGAAGGCGGTGACCCAGTGGTTGATGCGTTCCGGCGCCGTGTAGCGCACGATGGTGTCACGTCGTTTCATTTGCGCACCTCGTCTTTCTCTTCATGCAGGTTGTCCTCTTCCTCTTCCGCGCGGTTCGGACCGACGCCGACGTAGTGGAAGATACTGGCTGCGAAGGTCGCGGCGAAGCCGACGGCCGCCAGCGGTTTCCAGATGCCTTTCCAGAACTTGACGGTCTGGCTGATCTCCGGGTTTTCCGGCAGGCCGTGGTACAGATTCGGCTTGTCGGCATGGTGCAGCACGTACATGACGTGGGTGCCGCCGACGCCGGCCGGATCGTACAGGCCCGCATTGTCGTAACCGCGGGTTTTCAGCTCAGCCACGCGCTCGCCGGCCAGCGTTTTCATATCCTCTTTGGAGCCAAAGTGGATGGCGCCGGTTGGACAGGTTTTCACGCAGGCCGGTTCCTGGCCGACGGTGACGCGGTCTACGCACAGGGTACATTTGTAGACGCGGTTGTCTTCCGGGTTCAGACGCGGCACATCGAAAGGACAGCCGGCGATACAGTAACCGCAGCCGATGCACTGCTCGGACTGGAAATCGACGATGCCGTTGGCGTACTGAATGATCGCGCCTTCTGACGGGCAGGCCTTCAGGCAGCCCGGATCGGCGCAGTGCATGCAGCCATCTTTGCGGATGAGCCATTCCAGCTTGTCGTTTTGCTCCACTTCCGAGAAGCGCATTACCGTCCATGACTTGGCGGTCAGGTCCGCCGGGTTGTCATACACCCCGACATTGTGACCGACTTCATCACGAATATCGTTCCACTCGGAACAGGCCACCTGGCAGGCTTTACAGCCGATACAGGTGGTGACGTCGATAAGCTTCGCCACCTCCTGCTGGTGGTCCCGCGCCTGAGGCGCGGGGGTGAAACCGTTAGTCGCGGAACGACGAATAATATCTTGCGATTGATAAGCCATAAGTCGTCTCCGTTACACCTTTTCCACGTTCACGAGGAAAGCTTTGAACTCCGGCGTCTGCGTGTTCGCATCACCGACGAACGGCGTCAGGGTATTGGCTATAAAGCCTTTTTTCGCCACGCCCTCATAGCCCCAGTGAATAGGAATGCCGATGGTATCGATATCCTTACCGTCCACTTTCAGCGTGCGAATACGTTTGGTCACCACTGCCTTGGCCTTGATGTAGCCGCGGTTGGAGGAGACCTTGACGGTATCGCCATGGCTGATGCCAAGCTTATTCGCCAGTTTTTCACCGATCTCCACAAACTGCTCCGGCTGCGCGATGGCGTTAAGCAGCGCGTGCTTGGTCCAGTAGTGGAAGTGTTCGGTCAGGCGGTAAGTGGTGCCGACGTACGGGAATTTCTCCGCTTTGCCCATCTGCTCGAGATCGCCTTTGAAGACGCGAGCTGCCGGGTTAGAGACCACGTTCGGGTGCAGCGGGTTAGTCCCGAGCGGCGTTTCAAACGGCTCGTAGTGTTCCGGGAACGGTCCTTCCGCCATCTTATCGATAGCGAACAGACGGCCCATCCCTTCCGGCTGCATGATAAACGGACCGACGTCGCTGCCAGGCGCGGCGGCGCTGTAGTCCGGAATATCCACGCCACCCCATTTCGCGCCGTCCCACTTCAGCAACTGACGTTTAGGATCCCACGGTTTACCCTGCGGGTCCGCGGAGGCGCGGTTATACAGGATGCGGCGGTTGAGCGGCCATGCCCAGGCCCAGCCCAGCGTATTGCCCAGACCGGACGGATCGGCGTTATCGCGGCGCGCCATCTGGTTGCCTTCCGGTGTCCAGCTTCCGGCGAAGATCCAGCAGCCGCTGGAGGTCGTGCCGTCGTCGCGTAGCTGTGCGAAGGAGCTTAGCTGCTGCCCTTTCTTGACGATCACCGCGCCGGTCGCCGGGTCGGTAATATCCGCCAGCGCTTTACCGTTGCTTTCCATCGCCACTTCTTCCGACGCCGGCTCATGCGGTGTGGAGTAATTCCACGTCATGTTGAGCACCGGATCCGGCGCCGGGCCACCCTCTTCCGCATACATCTTACGCAGGCGAGTGAAGATACCGGCGAGGATTTCGCCATCGGTGACAGCGATCCCCGGGGCGTCCGCGCCTTTCCAGTGCCACTGCAGCCAGCGGCCGGAGTTGACGATAGACCCGTTCTCTTC
This sequence comes from Klebsiella sp. C360, assembly GCF_048822415.1. Taxonomy (NCBI): domain Bacteria; kingdom Pseudomonadati; phylum Pseudomonadota; class Gammaproteobacteria; order Enterobacterales; family Enterobacteriaceae; genus Klebsiella; species Klebsiella sp. C360. The sequence goes on along the minus strand of NZ_JBMEZZ010000014.1, from coordinate 76,986 downwards.
GGCGAAGCAGGTGGACGGCAGACGGAACACTTCGGTCTGGATTTTCGACGGGTCAACATCGTTCGACTCACCGTGGTTTTGCCAGAAGGTGGACGTTTCGGTATTGAGCGGGTCGATGGTCACGAGGAACTTCAGCTTCGACAGGGAAGCGACGACCTTGTTTTTGTTCGGGAACGAGGCGACCGGGTTAAAGCCCTGGCAAATATAGCCATTCACTTTGCCCTGATTCATCATCTCGAAGTACTGCAGAACGTCGTAGCTCTTATCCCACTTCGGCAGCCAGTCAAAGCCCCAGCTGTTTTCTGCTGTCGCTTTATCGCCGAAGAAGGCTTTCATCATGGAGACGAAAAACTTCGGATAGTTGCCCCAGTAGTTGACCTGGTCTTTCAGCAGCGGCTTCGGCGTGTTAGCCGTCAGGTAGGTCTGCAGGTCGGCCTGTTTTTCGTTAGGCAGCGACATGTAGCCCGGCAGGCTGGTAGAGAGCAGGCCGAGGTCGGTCAGACCCTGGATATTGGAGTGGCCGCGCAGGGCGTTGACGCCGCCGCCTGCCATCCCCATATTGCCGAGCAGCAGCTGGATCATCGCCATGGTGCGGATGTTCTGCGCGCCGATGGAGTGCTGGGTCCAGCCGAGAGCGTACAGGAACGACGCGGTTTTATCCGGCGCGCTGGTTTCGGCAATGTATTCACAGACTTTGAGGAAGTCGGCCTTCGGCGTACCGCAGATGTTTTCGACCACATCCGGGGTATAACGGGAAACGTGCTGCTTCAGCAGGTTCCAGACGCAGCGCGGATGTTGCAGCGTGGTATCGCGTTTGGCGAAGCCGTTTTCGTCCAGCTCATAGTTCCAGCTGGTTTTGTCATACTGGCGTTTTTCTGCGTTATAGCCGCTGAACAGCCCGTCGTCGAAGCTGTAGTCCTCACGCACGATCAGGCTGGCGTTGGTGTAGGCTTCGGTGTATTCGCGGTTGAATTTTTCGTTATTCAGCAGGTACAGGATCACGCCCGACAGGAAGGTAATGTCGGTACCGGAACGAATCGGGGTATAGAAATCAGCCACCGACGCTGTACGCGTGAAGCGCGGATCGATAACGATGAGTTTGGCACCGTTATGGATTTTGGCTTCCATCGCCCAGCGGAATCCCACCGGATGCGCTTCAGCGGCGTTACCGCCCATCACCACGACCAGGTTGGCGTTCTTAATATCCACCCAGTGGTTGGTCATCGCACCGCGACCAAATGTTGGAGCAAGACTTGCTACCGTTGGTCCGTGTCAGACACGCGCCTGGTTATCCACCGCCAGCATCCCGAGGGCGCGGGTGAATTTTTGCGTTAAATAGCCGGTTTCGTTACTGGAAGCGGAGGCGCACAGCATCCCGGTGGTCAACCAGCGGTTGACGGTGGTGCCGGCGTCGTTTTGCGCGATAAAGTTGGCGTCGCGGTCCTCTTTCATCAGCTTCGCGATGCGATCGAACGCTTCGTCCCAGCTGATTTGCTGCCATTTATCGGAGCCTGGCGCGCGATATTCCGGGAATTTCAGGCGGCTTTCAGAATGGATAAAGTCCACCAGACCGGCCCCTTTCGGGCAGAGCGCACCACGGTTAACCGGATGATCCGGATCGCCTTCGATATGGAAAATGGATGCTTTGGCGTTTTTTGCGCCGTCGCCGAGGCTATACATCAACAGCCCACAGCCGACAGAACAGTATGTGCAGGTGTTACGGGTTTCGCGTGTGCGCAGCAATTTGTACTGCCGTGTCTCCGCGAGCGCAGTTGCCGGGGCAAAGCCCAGCGCTGCTGCCGTAGTTCCCGCCATACCGCCAGCGCAGATCTTAAAGAACTGCCTTCTGCTGACCTGCATGGTTCGCTCCTTGTTTCGACATTGTCACATGTAGTTATTTGCTTTGCGGTGAAGGCCGCAAAGGTTCAGAATTAGGGCATATTTCCCTCATTCCTGAAGGGATAAAAACAGAATACCACATTGTGTGTATGCCTGTTCCAATACGGTTAAAGCAAAGTGAACAAGAAGCCTCTCGAACAAATCGAAAATGTGACGAATATCACAGGATATCGCCAGGTCTCCCTCTGGAAGCGCGAGGATCTGCAACACCCTCAGCCAGATGAGTTAGCGGAAGAGGTCCCCGTCGCGCTGGTCTACAACGGTATCTCCCACGTAGTGATGATGGCCACGCCGAAAGACCTCGAGCAATTCGCCGTCGGCTTCTCCTTATCCGAAGGGATTATTGAGCATCGGCGGGAGATTTTCGGCATGGACGTGGTGTCGATGTGCAACGGCCTTGAGGTGCAGATTGAACTCTCCAGCCGGCGTTTTATGGGGCTCAAAGCCCGGCGACGCGCGCTGGCCGGGCGCACCGGCTGCGGGGTATGCGGCGTCGAGCAGCTCAATGATATTGGTAAGCCGGTCCAGCCGCTGCCGTTCACCCAGACGTTCGATCTCGCCAACCTCGACCAGGCTCTGGCGCATCTTAACGACTTTCAACCGATCGGCCGACTCACCGGCTGCACCCACGCGGCCGCCTGGGTCCGGTCGACGGGCGAACTGGCGGGCGGTTTTGAAGACGTCGGCCGGCATGTGGCGCTGGATAAACTGCTCGGCCGGCGGGCGGAAATCGGCGAGGGCTGGCTGCCTGGCGCCGCGCTGGTATCCAGCCGCGCCAGCTATGAAATGGTGCAGAAAGCCGCGATGTGCGGCGTCGAGATCCTGTTCGCGGTATCAGCAGCTACCACCTTAGCGGTGGAAGTCGCCGAGCGCTGCAACCTGACGCTGGTGGGCTTTTGCAAGCCGGGCAGGGCGACGATCTACACCCACCCGCAGCGTTTGAATGCGGGTTAAAAGTTGATCAGTAAATTTGAACAATGACAGCAAATCCTTCCGCTTTTTGTTTGGTGATGGGCGGGCTACTATTTAACACATCAAGGCACAACGCCTTATCTAAACAACTAAATGAAAGGGTTTATCTCATGAAAAGCATCAAAACTTTTGTCGCAGTAATCGCTATGGCCGCCTCTTTTGCTTCCTTCGCTGCTGAAACCGTCACCGCTACCGCGACAACGATGGATGGCGCGGAAGCGAAAATCGCCGCTCAGGCCCAGGCTGCTGGCGCTTCGTCTTACAAAATTACCGAAGCGTTTACCGGCAACCGCGTGCATATGACTGCGGAACTGAACAAATAAGCGTAACGCTACTGTCGAAAGAGCGCCTCAGGGCGCTTTTTTTGTTTCCGCTTTGGCAAAAAACAGTCACTATTTCCCACCGCCGCGAAAAAAATGTGGCAGTACTCACGTTTCCGTTCTTTTCTTAAATCCCCATTATTACCGCAAATGAAACATCTTCAATGCTGAATATCTCGATGTTTTAACGCTATGAAATATAAAGATATTAAAACCAGAAAGCGATGAAGATCACTCTCTTTTAATGAGATGTTTATCACAAAAATAAGCGTGATATCACTCCTGTCAACTATTCACGGACTTAATTTAATACGCATTATGTGATCTCCATTGCAAATGGAAGTCTTGCAGTCAGGGAAAAATGTCGTCAGGCAAATGAGCGAGGAAGCGTCATGAAAATTGGCATCGTTATTAGCGGCGGGGATGTTTCGGGAATGAATAATTTTATATTCCAGATTGCCAGGCAGGCTGATGCCGAGATCACGCTGTTTAATGGCGGTATTCCTGGCCTGCTGGAGAAAAATCATCAGGATATCGCGTGGCGCGATCTGGTTGATTTCTCTATTACCGCTGTGCCGATCATTACCTCCGGACGCACCAGTCGCAAACTGCAGCGCAGCGAATATGAAATGATTGCTAAAAAAATTAAATCGTTGCGTATTGATGTGCTTATTATGGCCGGGGGGGATGGCAGCCTGCAGTTTCTCAATACCCTAAGTGAATTTGATATTAATTGCTTTGGCGTGGGAATGACTATCGATAATGATGTGTATGGCAGTGATTATACGATTGGTTTTTCCACGGCCTGCGAGCAGATTATTAAAGAAGTCTCCCGTTTAAGAAATACCGGAAGAGCGCTGCCGGGGCGGGTTTTTATGGTTGAGATATTAGGAGGTTATTGTGGAGAACTAACGTTACAGTCCGCCATTAAATGCAATGCGGATATTGCCCTGATCCCGGAGGCGCAGATGCCGCTGGCCATGCTTGCGGAACGGATTACCCGGAAGCTGAGCATGCAGAACAGCGTCGTTATCCTCTGCTCAGAAGGCTACACCAAAGAGTACTCTCCCGGCTTTCAGGGAGCGATTGATACCATGATCAAACAGCTGGAACCGCAAATTGGCGTCCGTATCCGTAAAACGATTGTCGGCTATGGCTTACGCAGCGGTGAACCGACCTGTGAAGAGATTTATCAGGGCACCATTATGGCCAGTGAGGTGGTTCGCTGTATTCAGTCAGGTATGAAAAATAAAGCCATAATAATTAATTCCAGTAATAAACCTATTCCGATTGATTTAGTCAGTATGAAAAAACGTCTGGTCGATACTGAAGGACATCATTATAAACTTGCCAAGCAACTCAATATTATTTGAGGAGACCCTCCATGCTGAAAATTTTATGCGTATGTGGCTGCGGCCTCGGTTCAAGCTTTGCCATTGAAATGACGGCGAAGGCAGTTTTAAAAAAGCTGGAAATTCCCGCTCATATTGAACACACCACCGTATCCGAAGCCGGAGCCTTTAAATCGGATATGATTTTGACGCAAAAAACCTTTGCCGACATCTTAACCGCTGATGCCACTGAAGAGGAAATTAAACGCGTCGTGGTGCTCAATAAACTTACGGATAAAGAGGAAATTGAAACCAAAATCGTCGCATTCTTAAAAGAACGTCATCTGAAGGTGGCTGATTATGAATAGCTTCGTTGCGTTTATCGTTAAGGATTTACTTGGTCAGGCATCTATTCTTATTGCTTTTATTGCCATGCTTGGCCTGATCCTGCAAAAGAAATCCCCGGGCAAAACCGCGGAAGGGACGTTTAAAACGCTGCTCGGCTTCTTAATTATGATGGCCGGGATCAACATCATTGTCGCCACGCTAACCTTCCTTAACGATATCTTCACCCAGGGGTTTGGCATGAAGGGCTACATTACCGATGTGGCCGCCATCGCCGGGTTAGCGAATCGGGAATTAGGTTCGGAAGTGGCGCTGACGCTGCTGGTGATCTTTGCCGTCAATATAATTATCGCCCGTCTGACGCCGCTAAAATATATTTTCCTGACCGGTCAGGCGCTGCTGTGGATGGCGACGATCGGCGCCGTGATTGGCTATAAATCCGGGCTCACCGGCGTACCGCTGATTTTAACCGGGGGCATCTTCGGCGGCGTGATGGCGGTGTTAATGCCGGCCCTGGCGCAGCCGGTGGTCAGGCGCATAACCGGGTCTGACGACGTAGCCCTGGGGCACTTCTGTACCATCGGTTATCTGGTGCAGGCCGCCGTCGCGAAAGTCGTTGGCAAAGGTTCCCGCTCCACGGAAGATCTCGAGCTGCCTGATAACTTTAAGTTTTTGCAGGATACCTATCTGGCCATGGCGGTGGTGATGGTGCCGATGTATCTCATCCCGGCTATCGCGGCGGGCCCGCAGTACATCGCGCAGTTCTCCGGCGGGATTAACTACCTGATGTATGCCTTTATGCAGTCCATTCAGTTTGTCGCCGGGGTTTTTGTCCTCTATAGCGGCGTGCGTTTATTGCTCAATGAGCTGGTGCCGGCCTTTCGCGGTATCGCGATGCGTATTGTTCCGGATGCGAAGCCGGCTCTCGATTGCCCGGTACTGTTTCCTTATGCGCCGAATGCGGTGATTGTCGGATTTCTGGCGACGACCGTCGGCTCGATTATCGGCATGCTGATCTTCCCAATGTTCGGTCTGGCGATGATCCTCCCCGGGCTGTTAACCAACTTTTTCGCCGGCGGCACGGCAGGGGTATTTGGCAACGCGCTGGGCGGACGCCGCGGGGCGATGATCGGCGGGGTTATTCACGGTCTGTTTATCACGTTTCTGCCGGCCATTCTGGTGCCCATGATGGAGAGTTACGGCTTTACGGGCGTCACCTTCAGCGACTCTGACGTCATCAGCTCGGGTCTGGTATTAGGCCACGCCTTCCAGAATAACTGGCTCTTTGTCGCCTTATTTATTGTGTTTGTCGCCGCACTGGCATGGTTTGTCAACGGGAAATCCGCTAAGCCGAAAGGGGAAAATGTTCATGAGTCTGTATAATTTCAATGAGATTTTAAAAATCGCCCAAGAGAGAAATTTTAAAGCGATTGGCTCGTTTAACTTGCACTGTATTGAGATGCTACCGGCATTTTTCAAAGCCGCGCAAAACAGCCACAGCCCGTTAATGATCCAAATTTCAACCGGGACCGCGGAGTACCTCGGCTATCGTTTGCTGGTCGACGCCGTGCGTTCATTAGCGGACAGTGAAAATATTCCAACCTGTCTGCATCTTGACCACTGCTCAGATATTAAGGCCATCGAGACGGCAATGAACGCGGGCTTTTCGTCGGTGATGTACGACGGCTCACATTTAAGCCTTGAGGAAAATATCGGTAATACGCGAATAGTGGTGGAGATGGCCCGCCCGCGCAATATTACGGTAGAAGGCGAACTGGGGGCGATCGGTGGGTCAGAGGATGGAAAAGCGGTGGCGGCGGAAGATATCTGTTTTACCACCGTCGAAGACGCGAAACGCTTTGTGGAGGAGACCCAGGTCGATATGCTGGCCGTCTCGGTGGGAACTGTGCATGGCCTCTACACCGGTAAAGCGCAGATACAGCACCAGCGGCTGAAACAGATTAGCGCGGCGACCGGCGTGCCGCTGGTGCTGCACGGCGGTACCGGCGTCAGCGATGAGGATATGCGGCTGGCCGTCACCGAAGGGATTAATAAAGTGAACGTCGGGACGGAAATGAACGTGCAGTGGGTTGACCGCTGTAAAACGACGTTTGAGAAAGGGAAAGTGAATGACAGCGTACGGAAATTCTTAATTCCCGCCAACCAGGCTGTCACTGATGTCTTAATGGAAAAAATGGCGTTATTTAAATAACGTTTTCTCCGTCACTTTCTATATCGTTGCCCTGTCTTCCGCCAGGGAGGGAACTTGCTATGTTTGAATCATTGAAAACGTTGTGGAAAAAAGAGCAATCCCCGCTGCAGGATTATGATCAACAGTCCCGTCAGTTGGCGGAGGAGATTGCCAGGCTGGAAGGCGAACTACAGCGCCAGCCTGGCAATAGCGAGGTGCAAAAAACATTGATGCTGACTTACAACCGGGCGCTATCCATATATGCCAAAAGCACCACCCACCGGCAGGATATTGATACGCTGTTTCTACAGATTGATAATTTACGCAATATTATTCGCCGCAATATTTAGGAATACAGAATGACCATAAAAGAACTGCTTATTGAGGCCGATGCCATTCAGGTTGGCGTTGTGGAGTCCGACTGGCAGCGGGTAATAAAGCTGGCTGCCCGCCCGCTGGAGGCAAAAGGCTTTATTTCGACCGAATATAGCCAGGCGGTGATCGACAATACCCTGAACCATGGCGCCTATTACGTTTTCGATGAAGGTATTGCTATCCCCCATGCCCGACCCGAGTGCGGCGTCAGACGCAACTGCTTTAGCCTGGTGCTGTTGGAAAAGCCGATTCCCTTTGCAGACAGTGAAAAGGCCGACATTGTCATTATGTTTGGCGCCCGGGATAGCAATGCGCATATCGAGGAGGGGATCCGCTCCATCGTCGCGCTGCTGGATAACAATGACACGATGGCCAAACTGCGGATGGCCCGCAGCCGGGAGGAGGTTGTCGCATTACTATGAACAGACATCTGACCCCAGTCTGCAAAACGGCTATTTTAATCAACGGCATTCCGGCTTCGGGGAAGAGTACCATCACCCGTTTGCTGGCGGAGACCTTCAGCCTGCCGGTATTGACGATCGACGGCATCAAAGAGCCGTTTATGGCGCGTCTGGCCCCGGTCGACCGGCCAATGAATCGCCAACTGGGCTGTGCGGCGTATGAGGTGATCTGGTCGATTGTCGGCGCATCGCCTGCCAGCATGGTCTGGTTGATCGACGCCTGGTTCGGCTTCCAGCCCCGGGAGACCTTGCAAAAATTGCTGCAGCAGGCGGGCGTGGAGCAGGTGATTGAGATCTGGAACCATATCTCCCCCGAGCTGGCGGTCGCGCGCTATGCCTCGCGGCTGGCGACGCGGTCGCCGGGCCACCCCGGCGAAGAGTATCTGCCGGAGCTGGCCCAGCTGGCCGGGTGTGCGCAGCCCATGTCTTTAGGGCCCCTTCTGACGATAGACCAGCGGCGCCCGCTGGAGATAACGCCGGTTATTCACTGGCTTGAAGGCACAATTAGCGGACAACGCACCGGCCTGGCGAATTTCGCATACCCGTCCTAGGGCATACCCGCCAGCCGCAGCAGCGCCGTCACCACCGCCGCGGCGATAATTACGCCGATCAGCGGCACCTTGCGCCAGGCGAGGAACACCGCGACGGCAACGCCCAGAACGCGCGCCATGCCGGCGAAATGCGCGCCTTCATAGAAAGTGGTGGCCAGGGCGACGGAAAAAAGCAGCACCGTCGCCGCATCGGAAAGCAGCGCCTGCGAGCGCTCGGAAAAGGCCAGCCGATTACCAAGCTTCGCGCCGCCAAGACGCATCAGATAGGTTCCCAGCGACAGGATGGCGATACCGGCGATAAACAGCGTCATATTGCCCATTATTTTTTCCTCGACAGTAAACCAAACAGCGAGAGCAGCACCGGCAGCCCGGTAGGCGCAAACGGCACGGCGGCAAGCGCCAGCGCGGCGCCGCTGGCGGCGCGGATCAGTGTGGTACGGTTTTTAAAGGCCGGGATCACCAGCGCCAGCAGGATTGCCGGGAAGACCGCATCGAGCCCGATGGTCTCCGGCGCCGGCAGCAGTTTGCCGACGGCGGCGCCGGTGAGCGTACCCAAAGGCCAGATCAGCGCCACGCCGGCGCCGCACAGCCAGTAGGCCGCTTTGCGCTGCGCGGGGGTGGGCTGCGACAAGCCAAAGACCACGCTCTCGTCGTTCATAATGTGGCACCCGATAAAGCTTAAGGCGCGCCGACCCACCAGTTCGCGCACGGTCACCCCGAAAGGGATATGACGCGCGTTGACTAACAGGCCAGCGGCGGCGGCGGCCAGTGGGCTACCGCCGCTGGCGACAATGCCGATAAACATAAATTCAGAGGCGCCCGCCAGCACGGACACCGAAAGCACGAGCGGCACCCATAAGGGGAAGCCGTAAGCCACCGCCAGCGACCCATAGGACATGCCCACCACCCCGACGGCGAGGCAAACTAAAGCAATTGCTTTTATCGTGTCTCCGCTGAGACTGGAGAGAGTTTGTTTCATATCACTTAGCCATATCGAACGAATTTCCATTATAATGAACACATAATAATCGTTTTTCAAGGCGAACGAATCGTTCGATATAAAAAACAAAGGGGCGGGTATGACACAGCCAATCAGCGTTATCGCCAAAAGTCTGGTGCGGGAGCGGGCGCGGACCGGGCTTTCGCTGGCGGAAGTCGCGCGTCGGGCGGGTATCGCCAAATCCACGCTATCGCAACTGGAGTCCGGCAACGGTAATCCTAGTCTGGAAACGCTGTGGTCGCTCTGCGTGGCGCTGGATATTCCATTTGCCCGGCTGCTTGAGCCGCAGGTGAACAAAACGCAGGTGATCCGCCGCGGCGAGGGGACAAAAGTGGTGGCGGAGCAGGCGAACTATCAGGCTATTTTGCTGGCCGCCTGCCCGCCCGGCGCGCGTCGGGACATCTATTTGCTACTCACCCAGCCCGGCGCCGACCGCATTTCGCATCCGCATCCGCCAGGGTCAGTGGAACATATTATCGTCACTCAGGGGCGCGCGCGGGTAGGATTGACGTCGGCGCCGGAAGAGCTCGGCGAGGGCGACTATATCTGCTACCCGGCGGATCAGGAGCATGTGTTTCAGGCCCTGGAGCCGGATACGCAGGCGCTGCTGATCGCTGAGCAAAACTGACATCGCACCGGCGGGCGTCGCGCTCTTGCTGGACGCCATAGCCGTATTGCGGGACACTAGCCGCATTCTTCCGCGAAGACAGGCATACCTATGTCGCTGAAAGCCATTGCTAAAGAACTTGGGATCTCGGTTACGACCGTCAGCCGCGCGTTAAACGGCTATGATGATGTGTCGCAGGAGACCCGTGCTCGCGTCGAGGCTGAAGCGCAGCGTCGCGGATATCGGCCAAACACGTTCGCGCGTCGCCTGAAAATGGGCAAAATCGACGCCGTTGGCCTCGTGTTCCCCGTGCGCCCCGCGCCGCTGAATAACAACGTCTTTCTCGAAATGGTGGGAGAAATCAGCCACGAACTGGCGCGCTATGAGATTGATTTACTGCTGATCGCCGATGATGAACAGGCCGATAAGCACGGGTATATGCGCATGGTGCAGAGCCGTCGCGTCGATGCGCTGATCGTCGCGCATACCCTGGACGACGACCCGCGCCTGATTCAGCTGCTCTCTTCCGGCTTTCCTTTCCTCGCGCTGGGCCGTAGCCGCCTGCCGCAGCCCTACGCCTGGTTTGATTTCGATAACCAGGCGGGCACCTACCGCGCCACCCGCCATCTGATTAGCCAGGGGCATCGGCGCATCGCGCTGCTGAGTGAAAATAATAATCAGGCGTTTATTACCCAACGGCGCAACGGTTACCTGGAAGCGCTGCGCGAAGCGGGCCTGGCGGAAACCTGGCTGCGCAGCGTGCCGCCCACCCGCCGCGGCGGGTTTCAGGCAACGATGGAACTGCTGCGCTTGCCTGAACCGCCAACGGCAATTGTCACCGATTGCAACACCCATGGCGACGGCGCGGCGATGGCCCTGGCTCAGCTTGGGCGTCTTACCGGCGCCGATCGCGTCTCACTGGTGGTCTACGACGGTTTGCCGCAGGACAGCATCATCGACACCCCGGTAGGCGCAGTGGTTCAGTCCACCCGACAGGGGGTGGGACGCCAGATAGCCACGATGGTCCGCCGCTTAATCGCCGGCGAGGATCTGGCCTCGCTCCAGGTGCTCTGGCAGCCCGAATTCATCCCCGGCGAAACCGCCTAATACCGCTCTCCACAGATTAATTTCCTGAACTCGATCACGGATCCGAAACGTTTTGGTTGGTGTCCGAAACGTTTCGGATCAACAGTAAGGCATTCCTTGAAGTGGAGATGTCTAATGTCTGATTCGATTATACGCCTGCAAAGCGCAACGGCTGACGTGGTGATCAAATCCCACCCTTTCGCCGAAATTATCTACTGGGGGCCGCATTTAAGCCACTTTTCGCCGCAGGATGCCGACAGCCTGACGCGGCCGGTCGCCAATGGCCGCCTCGACGTCGATTCCCCGGTCACCTTAATGGCGGAGCTGGGCCATGGTCTGTTTGGCGCTCCGGGCATTGAAGGCCATCGCCAGGGGCTGGATGCCTCGCCGATTTTCGCCACCAGCGAAGTGCGGCACGAGGGCCAGACGCTGACCCTGGTCAGCAAAGACCCGCAGGCCGGCCTGCGGTTGTGCAGTGAAATCCAGCTTGATAGCAGCGGCGTGCTGAGCGTGCGCCATGGCGTGACCAATCTGCGCGCCAGCCCATGGCAGGTGGAGCGCCTGGCGGTCACGCTGCCGGTCGCCGAACGCGCTCGCGAGGTAATGGCTTTCCACGGCCGCTGGATCCGCGAGTTTCAGCCTCATCGCCTGACCCTGGAGCACGACAGCTTTGTGCTGGAGAACCGCCGCGGGCGTACCTCTCACGAACATTTCCCGGCCTTGATCACCGGCAGCCACGCCTTTAGCGAGATGCAGGGTGAAGTCTGGGGTGTGCATCTGGGCTGGAGCGGCAACCATCGCCTGCGGGCGGAGGTGAAAACCGATGGCCGCCGCTATCTGCAGGCCGAGGCGCTCTATCTGCCTGGCGAAATGGCGCTGGCGGAAGGGGAAACCTTATGGACGCCGTACCTGTATGCCAGCTACTCGGCGAACGGGCTGAACGGTATGAGCCAGCAGTTCCATCGTTATCTGCGCGAACGGATTATTCGCTTCCCGGGCAACAAGCCGCGCCCGGTGCATCTCAATACCTGGGAGGGGATCTATTTCGACCACGATCCGGACTACATCATGCGCATGGCGGATGAAGCAGCGGCGCTGGGCGTGGAGCGTTTTATCATTGACGACGGCTGGTTTAAAGGACGCAACGACGACTGGGCGGCGCTCGGCGACTGGTATCTCGATGAGGACAAATATCCCCACGGTCTGACGCCGGTTATCGACCACGTGAAATCGCTGGGGATGGAGTTCGGCATCTGGGTGGAGCCTGAGATGATTAACCCGAACTCCGATCTCTACCGCGCCCATCCCGACTGGCTGCTGGCGCTGCCGGGCTATACGCCGCTTCCCGGGCGTCATCAGTTTGTCCTGAACCTGAATATTCCGGAAGCTTTTGATTATCTGCTGGAGCGGATGAGCTGGCTGCTGGGCGAGCACGCGGTGGATTATGTGAAGTGGGATATGAACCGCGAGCTGGTGCAGCCCGGGCATAACGGTAAAGCTGCCGCCGATGCGCAAACCCGCCAGTTCTATCGCCTGCTCGATACGCTGGTGGCCCGCTTCCCGCATATTGAATTTGAATCCTGCTCCTCCGGCGGCGGTCGTATCGATTATGAAGTCCTCAAGCGCAGCCATCGCTTCTGGGCTTCTGACAACAATGACGCCCTTGAACGCAATACCATCCAGCGCGGCATGAGCTACTTCTTCCCGCCGGAGGTGATGGGCGCGCACATCGGTAATCGCCACTGTCATGCCACCTTCCGCCAGCACAGTATCGCCTTCCGCGGCCTGACGGCGCTGTTCGGTCATATGGGGCTTGAGCTGGATCCGGTGAGCGCCGATGAAGAAGAACGCGCCGGGTACCGGAAATACGCGGCCCTGCATAAGCAATGGCGCGACGTGATCCATCACGGCGTGCAGTGGCGGATGGATATGCCGGACGCCACCACCCTTGCCCATGGCGTCGTCAGCCCGGATAAAGCGCAGGCGATTTTCCTCGTCAGCCAGCTGGCGATGCCGGACTACACCCTGATGGCGCCGCTGCGCCTGGCGGGGCTGGAGGCGAGCGCCCGCTATCAGGTGACGCTCCTCGATCATCCGAACATACAGATTACCGGCGAGGGCGGCCACACCATGCGGAAGCTGCCGGCATGGATGACGACGCCGCAGACCGTAAGCGGTGAGTGGCTACAGCAGGCGGGGCTGGCGCTGCCCATCCTCGACCCGGAAAGCGCCATTCTGATTGGCCTGCAACGCGTGTGATGGTACCGGGCCGCGCCGCGGCCCTTCTTGAGGAAAATATAATGAACCCGACCGTCTGTACCCACAAAAACAACCCCAACTTCTGGATTTTCGGGCTGTTCTTCTTTCTCTACTTCTTCATCATGGCCACCTGCTTTCCGTTTCTGCCGATCTGGCTGTCGGACGTCATCGGCCTGAATAAAACCGAAACCGGCCTCGTTTTCTCCAGCCTGTCGCTGTTCGCCATCTGTTTCCAGCCGATCCTCGGGGTGATCTCTGACAAGCTGGGGCTGAAAAAACACCTGATGTGGATCGTGACCGTTCTGCTGGTGCTGATTGCTCCCTTCTTCCTTTATGTTTTCGCTCCGCTGCTGAAAACCAATATCTGGCTCGGGGCGTTGAGCGGCGGCGCTTACATTGGCTTTGTGTTCTCCGCCGGCGCCGGCGCGATGGAGGCCTATATCGAACGGGTAAGCCGCAACAGCGGGTTTGAATACGGCAAGGCGCGCACCTTTGGTTGCCTGGGCTGGGCGCTGTGCGCCACCACGGCGGGGATGCTGTTCAGCGTTAACCCGGAGTGGGTGTTCTGGATGGGCTCGGCCGCCGCGCTGCTGCTGGTGGTGCTGGTGGCTATCGCCAAACCGCAGGCTAGTCAGTCCGCGCAGGTAATGGACTCGCTCGGCGCCAATCGCCCGGCGATCGATTTAAAAACGGCGGTGCGCATGTTCCGCCAGCGGAAGATGTGGATGTTTATTCTGTACGTCATCGGCGTGGCCTGCGTGTATGACGTTTTCGATCAGCAGTTCGCCACTTTCTTCAAATCGTTCTTCGCGACCCCGGAAGCAGGCACCCGTGCCTTTGGTTTCGCCACCACCGCGGGAGAAATTTGTAACGCCATCATTATGTTCAGCTCGCCGTGGATTATTAACCGCATCGGGGCGAAGAATACCTTGCTGATTGCCGGGATGGTGATGGCGGCAAGAATGATTGGCTCTTCCTTCGCCACCACCGCCGCGGAAGTGGTGGCGCTGAAAATGCTCCATGCGCTGGAGGTGCCGTTCCTGCTGGTGGGCGCCTTTAAATATATTACCGGCGTGTTTGACGTCCGGCTGTCGGCGACCATTTACCTGGTGGGCTTCCAGTTCGCCAAGCAGGTGGCGGCGATCTTCCTCTCCGCCTTCGCCGGGAATATGTATGATCGGATTGGTTTCCAGGAGACCTATTTGATCCTCGGCGGTATTGCCCTCACCGTCACTTTAATATCGGCGTTTACGTTAGCGGGTAAGACGAAAACTGAGCCGCTGCGCGATAATGCGATGACGGTTTAATCATTGGAAGGTAAGATCACATGGATGTGACTGAAAGATAAGAATATTTTTATGGTGAAAATGAAAGGGCGCATAAGCAGCGGTAGGCATTAAAATATAAGGAATGAACAATAACCGCCAGAATTGTACCCGGCTTTACCCTATATAAGGGCTATAACTTATTCTTCTTTTTGTAAAAAAGAGATAATCCTTTCGGTCAATAAAAGTTAACTCCCTCATACTCGTGATGAGCTGTAATGATATCATCACACCTCTGTATTTCCTGTCTGGAAAGCTTGATATCTTTTTATTATTTTATTTTTCTCAATTAACGTATCTTAATAAAGATGACCAGTAAAATAAAAATGCGAGGCCAGAGTATGGATCTATGTAACGCAGCAACATGTGAACTGGATTACATTCCTGGCAGAGTTCACAATTTATAGTGAACACCATTGTTAGAGGGTATGATCAATCACCATGGCATCGATTAAAGACGTAGCGAAAAGAGCTGGGGTCTCGACGGCGACCGTATCACGAGTCCTGAATAATCACCCCAGCGTAGTCGCGGAAACGCGTAAGGCGGTGCGGGAGGCGATGGATTATCTTTGCTATGTTCCCAGCAAAAGTTCGTTTCAGCTTAGCGGGAAATGTTCAGGGCTGATTGGTGTGGTTTTGCCTAATCTGGTGAATCCTCACTTCTGTGAACTGCTGGCGACGGTGGAAGAAGAGGCCCGGTATATCGGCAAATCGGTGATCGTTAAAACGCATCAGAATCAGCCGCAGCAGGATAAACATATTATTCAGACCTTAGTGGGGATGGGCATTGACAGTTTGCTATGGGTGCCGACAGAAGCAGAAGCCGAACTTTCAGAATGGTTAAGCATTACCCGGATCCCGGTCGCCGTCGTCACCCAGGTATCCCGGTTCTTTAATTCCGTATCGATTAATCAGGACCGGGGCGCAGAAAGTATTGCGGAACATTTTATTCATACAGGCCATCTTTCATTTGGCTTTGTGGCCCAGGAAGGGGTGGATAGCCGTAAGGTTTCGTCGTACAGCAAAAAAATAGCGAGTCACGGTTTAAAGCTTGCTAAAGATAATTCGTTCTGGATAGCCAAAGGCGAGGGTGAAAAGATATCAGGCCATATTAGTATTCTTGATGATGTTATCGAGAAACTCAGCGAGCCGACGCGAACCTGTACATGCCTCTTAGTGTATAATGATATTGCGGCAAACTATATTATCGATGGACTAAAAGGAAAAGGCATCTCCGCTCCTGAAGATATTGCGATTGCCAGCTTTGATAATACCCTATTGGCGCAAACAAAAAAAATCACCAGCGTTGCACAGCCGGTAAATGAAATTGCTCACCTCGCGTTTCAGATGGTGAAACATCAACAGCAGCCGGACAGTATTGAAATGCACGAAATTGTCTCTCGGTTAATTATTCGTGAGAGCAGCGTAAAAATTAATATTACTTCCCTGTAAGGGATTTATGTTTAGAAATGGCGCGAAATTTGGCGCCATGGGCTCCTTTTAACAAAAAATAGGTGTATTTATGTCTGCTACCGCAATGGAAAAGCCAAGCGCTTATGAAAAGCTGGGGCTGAGGGAGAAGATCGGCTACGGCATGGGTGACGCCGGTTCAGGAATGATATGGAGCGTACTGGCGCTCTATCTGACGTGGTTCTATACCGATGTCTATGGCCTCAATGCCGGAGTGGTGGGCACATTATTCCTGGTGATTCGCATCTTCGACGCGTTTAGCGATCCGCTGATGGGGGCAATCTGCGACCGCACCGTGTCGCGCTGGGGAAAATTCCGTCCATGGCTATTATGGATGGCATTTCCGTTTGGTCTGGGGGCGGTACTGATGTTCACGACCCCAGAGCTCAGCATGAACGGCAAGATTATTTATGCCTGGGTTACCTATCTGGTTATGTCGCTGATTTATACCGCGATTAATATTCCCTATTGCTCGGTCGGCGGCGTCATTACCCTCAATCAGAAAGAGCGTATGGGCTGTTTGTCATGGCGCTTTTTCCTGAATGGCCTGGCAACATTAATTATCTCCTCCTCTATTCTGCCGTTAACGGACTGGCTGGGTAATGGCGACCGCGCCTCCGGTTTCCAGCTGACCATGGTCATTATGGGTGGTGCGGCAACGCTGATGTTCCTGTTCTGCTTTTCCAGCATTAAAGAGCGGGTGGTATCGGTTAAGCAAAACGAGTCGTTGAAAAAAGACCTGCGGGACATTATCAAAAACGATCAGTGGCTCTTAATGATCTCTATTACTTTCCTGAACGTTTTTCCGGCATTTATCCGCGGTGGCGTCACTATTTATTATGCGACTTATGTCATGAAGGCGCCTGTCGGATTTATTACCTTCTTTATGGCGCTGGGCGTGGCCTGTAATATGCTGGGCAGCGTGCTTGCTAAACCGCTTACCGATCGCTTTGATAAGCTGGCGCTATTCCGCATTATTAACATTATTCTCGGTATTCTGTCATTTGCGCTGTGGTTTATCGATCCGCAATCACTGACCCCGCTGATGGCGCTATTTATCGTCATTAACATTCTGCATTTAATTCAGTCTGGCCCCATCCTGTGGGCGATGATGTCCGACGTCGATGACTACGGTGACTGGAAATTTGGTAAACGCCTGACCGGCATCTCCTTTGCGGGAAACCTGTTTATGCTCAAAATGGGGCTGGCGGTCGCTGGCGCAATCGTCGCCTGGATTCTGGCGTTTACCGGCTATGTCGCGAATGAGCCGCAGCAGAATTCTCAGACTATTCAAGGAATTATCATGATGTTCTCACTGTTGCCGATGGTGAGTTATTTCATCAGCGCGTATCTGGTGCGCTACTTCAAGCTGAATAACGCGTTCCTTGAGAAAATCAAAACGGATCTTGCAAAACGTGAGCTGGAAAAAGGTCGCGGTCAACCACAGGAGGTTCAGGATGTCCCTGTCATTTAATATAAAACAAGGTCAGCGCATTGATTTGTGGCTGAAAGCGTCCAAACCGGCGGCGCAACCCCTGTTTTCTATTCGCGTGAACGGTCAGGTTATATTTAAGATTCAGGAGGCGTCGGGCTATTTCCAGTATTTTACCTGGACCTCGTTTCAGGACGGCGTTGCCACCCTGGAGTGGCAGTCGGAATATAGCGAGATATCGCTTTGTTACACCTGGCATCCGGATTCACTGCGCGCGAGCGGCGTCACCTTTATCGCGACAGCCGGGCAGGATTTGCGCCTGATGAGCGGTCAGGATATTGCTGACGAGTATCTGCAGGAGCCGCTGCGTCCGGCATTGCATTTCTCGCCGCGTACCGGCTGGATGAACGACCCTAACGGGCTGCACTACAAGAACGGCGAGTGGCATCTGTTTTATCAGTATCATCCGCACTCCAGCCAATGGGGCCCAATGCACTGGAATCATGCGGTGAGCCGCGATCTGTATCACTGGCGGCATTATCCGGTTTTCCTGCAGCCAGAGCAGAATCTTTCCGCGTTAGGCGCGACGGGCGGTGCGTTTTCCGGCAGCGCGTATATTGATAAACAAGGAAAAACCCGCTTCTGGTATACCGAACGACTCCCGGCTTACGATCTGTATCGCGGATACCGGGAAGTGCAGAAAATGGCCGTTGCGCACGACGACTACGATAAGCCGGAATGGGTAAAAACCGTCTTAACCGACCTGCCTGCGGGCGTGGACTGCGATTTCCGCGATCCAAAAGTCTGGTACGAAGAGGCCGATGCCACCTTTTATATGATCCTCGGCGCGTCGGTAAATGGCGATCCGGCGATGCTGCTATTTCACTCGGCGGATAGTGAACGCTGGACGTTCCATCATGTGCTGTATGTCGCTCCCGGCTATTTTCGCGAAAACGGCGGTCGCTGCGTCGAATGCCCGGATTTCTTCTGCCTGGATGGCGTATGGGTATTAATTATCGGCGTCGTTGGCTACACGGAGCCGACAACCGGGCGACATAATTTGCTTTTTGCCCAGACCGGTACTTTCCGGAACGGCTATTTCACGCCGTCCGAGCAGCCGCTGCAGACTTTAGATTTCGGTACGGATTTCTACGCCCTGCAAACCTGGGGTGAGGACGACCGAAGAATCGGCTTTGCCTGGTTATATAACTGGGCGACGCAGAAACCGGTGGACTCCGCTTACTCGGGGGAAATGTCGCTCCCGCGTCGCTTTCATCTCAATGCGCAGCAGCGGCTATGCATGATGCCGGAGCTGCCGCCGGAATCATTGGTCGTCAGCCGCCATGCGCTGGATGACGGTGATATCTGGGTTAATGAGAAAGGCTGTAAAGCCGGCATTGTAACCTTTATGCCTGCCGATGGTTTCCGTTTGACGTTAACGGGCGATAGCGGCCAGCAAATCATCCTCGAACAGGACGGTAAAAATCTGACGCTATATGAAAAAGGCCGGGACGATGGGCGTTACCGCGCGCCGGTGGCCGGCGTCAGCGACGTCACGCTGTGTTTTGATGCCGGGATTGTTGAGGTCTTCGCAAATCAGGGCAGCGTATGCGGTACGCGACGCTATTACTCATGCAGTCAGCTCACCCGGATCCAGCTCTCCGGCGCGCCGGCACAGCTTACGCAATATCGCTCGACGTATTCGCAGGAATAAGCAAAGTCAAATTTAAGCGTTGATGTTCGATTTCTTATTATCATTAGAGGCGGTTTTTCATGGTACGTAAAAATTATTATGATGTTACGCAGTGGCACGTCGGCAACCCGTATGAGGATATTGGCGAAGTCATTAACAGTATTCTCGCCGATATTAAATCGCGACAAACTGAAACCGATATTAACGACGGGGGTAAACCGGGCGCCGCGATTTATATTCCGCCCGGTGATTATCATCTGAAGACGCAGGTCTTAATTGATATCAGTTATTTAAAAATTATGGGCTCCGGGCATGGTTTTGTCTCCTCGAGCATTCGCTTTAATACGCCGGCGGACGAGTGGGCGAATTTGCACGATATATGGCCGGGCGGGAGCCGTATCCTGGTCGATCTCTGCCCGCAGCCCGGCGATGAAGAACATGCTGGCGCTGCATTTTACGTGAAACGCAGCGGGGCGCCGCGTATCAGTTCGGTGGCGTTCGAAAACTTCTGTATTGATGGTTTGCACTTTGTTGATGATGGGCTGGGAAACAACGACCCGGAAAATACCTATACGAACGGCAAAACCGGCATTTATATCGCCAGCGCGCAGGACGCTTTCCGCATTACCGGGATGGGATTTATCTATCTGGAGCATGGCCTCACCACGTACAATAGCGATGCAATGGCGATCCATAATAACTTTATCGCCGAATGCGGTAACTGTATCGAGCTGCGTGGCGCCGGGCAGGCTTCAAAAATAACCGATAACCTGATTGGCGCGGGCTATAAAGGCTATTCTATTTACGCGCAAAACTTCGGGGGGTTATTGATTTCTACCAACAATATTTTTCCCCGTGGCGCGAGCAGCGTGCACTTATCGGGCGTGGTCCGCTCTAGCATCACCAGCAATCGATTCCATTCATTTTATCCGGGAATGCTCGTTCTCGAGCACAACTGCGCGGAGAATCTGATCTCGGCAAACCATTTCTTGCGCGATCGTGAACCCTGGCCGCCGATGCAGGCCTATGACAACGGCCTGGATGACGCCTATGGCTTGCTGCATATAAACGGCAGTAATAATTCGGTTATTGCCAATCATATTTCCGAAACGATTGATGTCCAGTATCTCAAGCCGCTGGGAATAAAACCGGTCATCATCCGCCTTGTTTCCGGCAAAGGGAATTATATTGTGAATAACCATATCGTGGCGACCACGGAGACGTCAGCGGCGCAGGCGCAGCCCTCTGAAGAGGATGCCTGCTTTGCGGCGCAGGTCAGCGCTTTGCTGACGACGGCCAGGTTAAAAGAACTCGATGCGGTCGCCGTACAGGTAGAAAAAGAATCCGCGCAAAACACGATACTTGATAGCGGCAGTGACGCACAGGTGGTCATAGACAGAGCGCGTAATGCCTTCAGGGCGACACCGGTTGCTGGAAATTAATATTCACTCTGTTTGTTAATCCGTATAGCGAATGACGTTATTTAAGGAGGCAGATTACACGTTATTTCATTCATTCTTCTGCTAAATAAAAATCAAAATATAAAAGGTGAATATTTTTATTCACCTTATCCCACCTTTTACCTCTGGGAAAATAAAAATGAATAAAACAACATTATCAATAGCGCTAGGCTTGTGTTTAATGACGGGATCGGCGGTCGGAAAAAATAATCAACTGACGCTGGAACAACGAATGGAACAGCTTGAAGCGCGGCTAGCCGCCGCGGAAAGCCGGGCGACGGTAGCGGAAGGCCAGGTGCGGGATTTGCAGGCGAAGCAGAATGCCGCGATTCAGGCGGCGCAAACTCGTGTGCCGGTAAACAGCGCGGCAGCAACCGCGGAGAGTAAAAAGAATCTTAGCGTCCCGGAGCTGAAATTATCCGGCTATGGCGATCTGAAAATCTACGGCGACGTGGAATTCAACATGGACGCGGAAAGCAAACACGGTCTGCTGGCGATGACCAACGCCGATGTCGGCAGCGATCCCACCTACGATAAGTGGGATTTAAACGGCCGTATCCTGCTCGGCTTCGACGGTATCCGCAAAACGGATAACGGCTATTTTGCCGGTTTCTCTGTCCAGCCGCTGGCGGATATGACCGGCTCAATGAACCTCGACGACGCGGTTTTCTTCTTTGGTCAGGAGAACGACTGGAAGGTGAAAGTGGGGCGCTTTGAAGCGTACGATATGTTCCCGCTGAACCAGGACACCTTCGTCGAGCACTCCGGTAATACCGCCAACGACCTCTACAGCGACGGCCATGGCTATATCTATATGATGAAAGAGGGGCGCGGCCGCTCTGACGCAGGCGGCAACTTTCTGCTGAGCAAGCAGCTTGATAACTGGTATTTTGAGCTCAACACCCTGCTGGAAGACGGTACGTCGCTGTACGACAACGATGGCTACCATGGTCGAGATATGGAGCAGAAAAAGAACGTCGCCTATTTGCGTCCGGTGGTGTCATGGGCGAAAGACGAATTTTCCGTTGCCGCGGCCATGGAAGCGAACGTGGTGCAGAACGCCTACGGCTATAAAGATGCCCAGGGCAACTTTATCGATCAGTCGGGGCGCACCGGCTATGGCCTGACCATGACCTGGAACGGCCTGAAGCGCGACCCGGAGGACGGGGTGGTGGTGAATCTGAACACCGCTTATATGGACGCCAGCAACGAACAGGATTTGACCGCCGGGGTGAACGCGTTGTGGCGGCGCTTCGAGCTGGGATATATCTACGCGCATAACAAAATCAGCGATTATGCCGGGGTGATTTGCGATAACGATTGCTGGATTAAGGATGAAGGCACCTACAATATTCATACCTTCCACGCGTCGTATCAAATTCCGAACGTGATGAATATGCAGAACTTTAATATCTATCTCGGCGCCTATTACTCCATTCTGGATAGCGACAATAAGCTGAGCCAGAGCGATGACGACGATCGCTACGGCGCGCGCGTGCGCTTTAAGTACTTCTTCTAAGAGCTTGAAACGGCTGCCCCGCTCAGCACTACGGGGCAGCCGTAGTTTTACTCCAGATAAAACACCTCTTTAAGCTCCGCGCTCACCGGACTGTTGTCCGGATTGGCAGGCATCACATCACGCATATGCTGCCACCAGCGCTGGCATACCTCGGTCCCGGCGACGGCGTTCCAGCGCGCTTCAGACTCAATCTCCACCGTGGCGAACAGCAGGTGGCGTTCTTTATCGAGATAGATGGCGTAGTGGTGCGCGCCGTGGGCTTTCAGCGTAGCCTCCAGCTCCGGCCAGATGGGGTTATGACGGCGCTGGTACTCCTCGTGCGCGTCGGGGTTCACCTGCATGACAAAGGCTTTACGGATCATAATGCCTCCAGATAGAGCTCGCGGACCTCATCGCGGCTGGCGGGGCGCGGGTTACATGGCGCGCACGGGTCGGCCAGCGCTTTGTCCAGCCAGCCTTCGATATCGGCTTTGCTGACGCCAAGCTGGCTGAAGCCCTGGGGGATCCCCACGCGTTTGCTCAGCGCGCGAATGGCGTTGATGGCCTCCATGCTGGCGGCTTCATCGCTCATGCCGCGGGTATCGACACCCATCGCCTGCGCCACGCGGGCGAAGCGCGCCACGGCGTTCGGGCGGTTAAAGTTTTCGATGATCGGCAGCAGGATGGCGTTGCACACCCCGTGCGGCAGGTTGTGGGTGGCGCCAGGCTGATGGGCCAGGGCGTGTACCAGCCCGAGGCCGGCGCTGTTGAACGCCATGCCCGCCAGGTACTGGCCAAACGCCATCTGCTCGCGGGCCTGCAGATCGTGTCCATCGTCTACCGCTTTCGGCAGCCACAGGTTGATCAGGCGGATGGCCTCGAGGGCGTTGGCGTCGGTCAGGGGATGGGCGCCAACGGAGACAAAGGCCTCAATGGCGTGGGTCAGGGCGTCCATGCCGGTGGCGGCGGTAACGGCTGGCGGGATGTCGAGCATCACGCTGGCGTCGTCGACGGCGATATCCGGGATCAGGTTCGGGTCGATAATCACCTCTTTTACCTGACGCTCGCTATCGATAATCACTGCGTTGCTGGTCATCTCCGCCGCCGTGCCGGCAGTGGTGTTGATGGCCACCAGCGGCACGCCAGCGTTTTTCACTTTGCCGACGCCGGAATAGGCTGTGGAGGGGCCAGGGTTGGCGGTGAGGATTTTTATCGCCTTGGCGGTATCAATCGGGCTGCCGCCGCCGAAGGCGATCAGGTAATCGCAGCGGGCCGCCTGGTATGCCGCATAGCCTTGCTGCACCAGCGCTTCGGTAGGGTTGGGGAACACGTCGTCAAACAGCTGATATGCCATCTGCTGTTCATCCAGCGCGGAAAACAGACTGTCCAGCAGGCCCAGCTTCACCAGCTGCCCGTCGGTGACGATCAGCGCCTTGCCCCACTGTTTACCCGCTACCAGCTTGACCATATCGCCGATAGCGCCTGCGCCGTGGAGGCTGATTTTAGGTAGTGCCAACATAAAACTCATGATAATTCTCCTTAATGTTGATTTGGGTAATCCGTTTCCCTTCACCCGCTCCCGGGTCGCGGCTGGCGCCTTACCCGGGCTACAGGTTCACTGGCGTCTGCAGGCCGGTAGCCAGGACAGGTGCGTAGCACCGCCTCCGGGATTTAGGGTGAAGGGGAAATTAACATCGTCTTCGCTGCAGCATCCGCCGGGTCATAATCGGCAGGGAGATAACCACGATCAGCATCGCGCCGATAATCACCGACATCACGATGCCGGGGACGTTGAGCAGGCTCAGGCCGAAGGTCACTAGCCCCATCAGAAAGGCGGCGATGATCACCCCGGGCATGCTGCCGGAGCCGCCGAGAATATTGACGCCGCCGAGCACCGCCATGGTGACAACCGCCAGCTCCCAGCCCATCGCCAGGGTAGGGCGGGTACTGCCGAGCCGTGAGGTCAGCAGGACCGCCGCCAGTCCGGCCATCAGCCCGACTAGCGCGAACAGCGCCAGGTTATGGCGCTTCACGTTGATCCCGGAGTACCAGGCGCCGGTCGGATTATTGCCGATGGCGTAGGTCCGGCGACCAAAGTTGGTTTTATGCAGCAGGAAGGTGAAGGCGGCCGCGAGGAGGATAAACAGCGCAAACTCAAAAGAGAGCGCGCCCCACACGTACCCCTGGCCGAACCAGGCAAAGCTCTCCGGGTAGTGGTTGAGCGCCTGATCGCCCAGCAGGATATAGGTGATGCCGCGATACAGGCTCATGGTGCCGATGGTGATCACGATCGACGACAGGTTAAAACGCGTCACCAGGATACCGTTGAACAGGCCGCACAGCAGACCCACGCCCAACCCGACCAATACCAGCAGCGGCGTATCCATCCCCGCCGCCGCGCAGAAGCCCATC
Source organism: Klebsiella sp. C360 (assembly GCF_048822415.1). NCBI lineage: Bacteria > Pseudomonadati > Pseudomonadota > Gammaproteobacteria > Enterobacterales > Enterobacteriaceae > Klebsiella > Klebsiella sp. C360. The sequence continues at coordinate 52,299 of NZ_JBMEZZ010000014.1, read as the reverse complement.
GCCGTTGAGCTGAGCGCCATCGTCGAGGCTACCGACAGATCGATTTCCCGGGCGATAATCAGCATCGCCATCGGCAGGACGACGATCGCCTTCTCGGTAAAGGTGAAGGTGGCGTCCGACAGGTTCCAGATATTAAGGAAATAAGGGGAAGCCAGGGCGTTGCCGATAAATACCGCCAGGGTGACCGCCAGTAAAAACCCTTCCCAGCACAGCAGGCGGCGCAGCGGCGACGGCGCGGCCGGGGCGTTTTTCATCTCTTCAGATACCATCATCTTGCTCATGATTTCACCCCCTGTTTCTGCCGGGCTAGCGCCGCGTTACGCAGGATTAACCGCCCGTGACCGCGATTGCCGCGCTCGTTAAGCAGCACCGCCATGACGATCACCGCCCCGGAAATCGCCATTTGCCAGAACGGCGAGATGCCGATCACCGGCAGGGCATTATTGATGACGCCGAGGAACAGCGCGCCGCACAGGCAGCCCAGCACCCGTCCGCATCCGCCCATGGTGCTGATACCGCCGATCACGCAGGCGGCGACCACCTGCAGTTCAAAGCCGTTCGCTACGTCGACATAGGCGACGGCGAAGCGCGAGATCCACAGATAGCCGCAGAAGCCGGCCAGCGCGCCGGAGAGACAGAAGCTGACGAACTGCATTTTCCCGGCGTTAATACCGGTGTAGTACGCCGCCGTCGCGTTGCCGCCTGCGGTGTATAAGGCCCGGCCGGTGCGGCTGTAGCGCAGGAAATAACCCACCAGCAGCAGCGCGGCGATGGCGCACCAGCTCAGCAGCGGCAATCCCAGGAGGGCGCTGCGCGGCAGACTGAGGAAATCAGCGCTCATCTGATGTGAGTTAACCCAGCCGCCGTCGGTCAGCAGAAAGATAATGCCGCGATAAATGCTCATGGTGCCCAGGGTCACCACGATGGCGGGAATGCCGAGGCGCCAGACCAGCAGGCCGTTAATCACCCCCATCAGCAGGCCCAGCAGGGTTGCCAGCGCCAGCAGCGCCACCACCGGAATACCCGGATAGTGGGCGTTAAGCAGGGCGACGATCATCCCGGTCAGCGCCAGGTTGGCGGCCATCGACAGATCGATGCCTTTGGTGAGCAGCACCATCATCTGCCCGAGGGCGAGGATGATAAGGATGGCGGTATCGTTAAACATCTCCACCAGATTGCCCGGTGAAACGAACGATGGCGCCCGGCTGCCAATGGCGCCGATCATCAAAATGATGACCACCGCCAGCAGCGCTTCGCGATGCTTCAGCCATGCGTGTCCCATCATGCTGCCTCCTGGCCAATGCCGCTGGCGGCGCTGACGATGGTTTCCGCCGTCGCTTCTCCGGCCCGGTACTCGGCGACCATCAGCCCTTCGTGCATCACGATAATCCGGTCGGCCATGCCCATCACTTCCGGCAACTCTGACGAGACCATAATCACCGCCAGCCCCTGGCTGACCAGCTCGGACATAAACTGATGCACGGCGGCTTTTGAGCCGATATCGATGCCTTTGGTCGGCTCGTCGAGGATAATCACCTCGGGATGGGTCGCCAGCCATTTGCCGATCACCACTTTCTGCTGGTTGCCGCCGGAGAGGGTCTCCACCGGCTGCCGCCAACTGAAGGCTTTAACCTGCAGGCGCGAGGCGTACTCGTCCGCCAGCCGCCATTCCCGGGCGTCGTTCAGGACGCCGTTAGGGTTGAGCTTACTGAGCTGCGGCAGACTGATGTTTTGGGCGATGGGCAGGGCGATGATCGCCCCCTGTTTCTGCCGCTCTTCCGGTACGCAGACGATGCCCGCGCGGATGGCGTCGGCGGGCTGGCGAAAGCGCATGGGGCTGCCGTTCAGCCGGATCTCGCCGGAGGAGGGATGCGTTACGCCGGAGAGCGCCTGCATCAGCTCGGTGCGTCCGGCGCCCACCAGGCCGTAAAAGCCGAGAATTTCTCCCTTGCGCAGGCTGAAGCTGATATGGGCAAACTCGGTGGGGTGACAGAGGTCTTGCACCTCCAGCACCGTTTCCCCTGGGGTACAGTCAACTTTCGGGTAGGTTTGGGTAATCGCCCGGCCCACCATCATCGCCACCATCCGCTCTTCGGTGATATCGCTCATTGCCCCGGAGCTCACGTACACGCCATCGCGCAGGATGGTGTAATAGTCGGCCAGCTCGAAAATTTCATCGAACTTATGCGAGATAAACAGGATCGCTTTGCCGTCCTGCTTCAGACGCTCAACGATCTGATAAAACTCCAGAATTTCATGTTGCGAGAGCGCGGCGGTCGGCTCATCCAGGATCACCACCTGGGCGTCGAAAGCCAGCGCCCGGGCAATCGCCACCATGTGTCGTTGGGCGATGCTGAGCGTTTTCAGCGTGGCGCGCGGGTCGATCAGAACTTCAAGCCGGGTGAGGATCTCGCCAGCCCGGCGATGCATCGCGGGCCAGTCGAGCGTTTTGAGCAGCCCCTTATACAGATACTGGCCGACGAAAATGTTTTCGCTGACCGAGAGTTCGTCAAACAGCACGGTTTCCTGGTGAATGGCGGTGATCCCCACCTTGTGCGCCGATTCCGGCGTCGGCAGATGAATGGGGATCGCTTTATAGAGGATCTCCCCCTCTTCGGGCTGATAAATACCGGTCATGACTTTGACCAGCGTGGATTTCCCCGCGCCGTTTTCGCCGATGAGGGCGGTCACTTTGCCGGGCCAGAGATCAAGCTGTACGTTCTCAAGGGCACGCACACCGGGAAAAATCTTGGTGATGCCCTTCAGCGACAGCAGTGGCGTTGATGCTGACATGATAGTTCTCCGTAAAATCGCCCCTCACCCTAACTCTCTCCCCAAAGGGGAGAGGGAACGGTCCGGCGCCCGCTGGCCGCATCGCGCAGAGGGCCGGGGTGAGGGAACAAGGGTTAGAAAATCTTCGAGAACTTATCGATGTTGCTCGCATCGTAGACAAACGGCTCGGCCATCGCGCCGTTCCCCTCGGCATCCAGCTTCACTTTGCCCAGCTTGCCCATACTGGCTTCGGTTTTGGTCGCGGTGCCTTTGACTAAATCGTCGGCCAGATAGGTGGCGGCGTAGCCCAGGTCAATCGGGTTCCAGATGGCGAAACTTTTGCTGGCGCCAGACTTGATCGCGCCGGCCATTTCCGACGGCAGCCCCAGCCCGGTGACATACACTTTGCCGATTTTGCCCTGGTCCTTCACCGCCTGCGCGGCGGCAACGATCCCCACCGATGACGGCGAAACAATGACTTTCAGGTCCGGATATGATTTCAGCAGGCCCACCGCTTCGCGGTAGCTTTTATCCGACAGATCGTCACCGTAGGCGACCGTGACAAGGTGTACGGACGGATACTGCGGCAGCACCTTTTTCATCTCCTCAATCCAGATATTCTGGTTAGTGGAGGTCGGAGTGGCGCTTAACACTGCCACATCCCCCTTCGCCACGTTCAGCGCCTTCAGCGCATCGGCGGCGAGCTTGACGTTGGTCTCGCCAATTAAGGCGTTATTGGAGGGATTAAGATGGATCTGGCGGCCTGCCGGCGCCACGCCGGAGTCCCACGAGACCACCTTGATGCCGCGCTGCATCGCTTTTTTCAGCACCGGCACCACCGCGTCCGGATCGTTAGCGGAAATGGCGATCGCATCCACCCCCTGGGCGATCAACCCGTTCAGCACGTCGATCTGCGCTTCGGCGGTAGTGGTGGTCGGGCCGGTGTAGATCACTTTGACATCACCTAACTCTTTGGCTGCCTGTTGGGCGCCAACGTTGGCGGCTTCGAAGAAGCCATTTCCCAGCGATTTCGCCACGAGGGCGATTTTGACTTCTGCTAAGGCGGAACCGGACAACGCCAGGGCGGCAACGGTGAGGATCAAGCTTGTCTTTGTTTTCATTGCTTTTACTCCACATGAGTCAGTTTTGTAGGGTTTGCAGGTGAGGCTTCGCCCCGTCTCGGTGAGCGGGGCGCGATGTTGTTATGGATAAAGATCTAACGCGGACTGCAGCGGCTGCACGTTGAAGCGTTTGCCAAGGGCGATAAGCTCTTCGCGAGTGATGGTCTGCTTCATACCGCCCATGGACAAGACTTTCACCAGCACTTCGGCGGACTTCTCGGCGGTGTCGATCAGGCCGAAGGTCTCATCCAGGGTTGGGCCGCTGCCGAAGACGCCGTGGAACGGCCACAGCACCAGCGAGTGTTTTTGCATGGTTTCCGCAGTGGCCTGGCCGATTTCATCGGTGCCTGGCACCATCCACGGCAGAATGCCGACGCCGTCCGGGAACACCACCAGACATTCGGTGCTGCCTTCCCACAGCTTGCGGGTGAACAGATCGCTGTGGTTCTCCAGGACGTAGGTCAGGGCGATCAGGTTGGTGGCATGACAGTGCATGATCACCCGGTCCTTGCCGTCGGTCAGTTTGATGCGCTCGCTGTGCGACAGGAAGTGTGCCGGCAGCTCGGAGGTCGGCACCGCATCCTCCGTCAGACCCCACAGGATATGGTATCCCGCGCCGTCGCTGTCGACTTTCACCACGCCAAGGTTAGCGGCCGGGTCCAGCTGGACATTACGGAAGAATTTGCCGGAGCCGGTGACGATAAACGGCTGGTTAGCCAGGGTTGGCATCGGCTGGCTGAGGGCGATATAGCGCGGTTTAGCGTGGAAATCCGCCACGTAAGGTTCGATATCCGCCTCATCCAGACGCAGCGTCAGGTTGCCGCCGTTGCGCTCGTCCCAGCCCTTCAGCCAGGCGTCGGAGGTGGCTTTGATCATGCCCTGGACGAACCAGGCGTCGATAATGGTCTGCATAGTCTTGTCTTTCCTGTTGATTCGGTGAGGGGTTGACCCCCTCACCCTAAATATGTGCGTGCCCCCGGATTGCGCCGTAAACGGCTTATCCAGGCTACCGGTTCGTAGCCCGGGTAAGGCGTCAGCCGCGACCCGGGGAAGCCCGTGCATTACCCGCGCTGGCTCAGAACCGCATTCTCATAAGCCCGCACGTTGTCCAGCCACTGGCTGCCCGCCGGCGTGTCGTGACGCTGGCAGTACATCTCCCAGATGGCCTGCCACGGCAGGGATTTTTGCTCTTCGAGCAGCGCCAGGCGGGCGGTGTAATCGCCGTCGTTCTCCAGCTGGCGCAGCTGATCGGTCGGTTCCAGCAGGGCGCGCAGCAGCGCTTTTTTCATATTGCGGGTACCAATCACCCAGGCCGCGATGCGGTTGATGGAGGCATCGAAGAAGTCGAGGCCGATGTGCACGCGGTCAAACAGGTTATGGCGAATGATTTCGCTGGCGATGGCCTGGGTCTCATCATCCAGCAGCACCACGTGGTCGCTGTCCCAGCGCACCGGGCGGCTGACGTGCAGTAGCAGACGCGGGATGTAGAGCATGGCGGCGGAGATCTTGTCGGAGATGACCTCCGTCGGGTGGAAGTGGCCGGCATCCAGGCACAGCGCCGTCTGGCGGCTGGTGGCGTAGCCCATATAGAACTCGTTGGAGCCGACGGTGTAGCTTTCGGCGCCGATACCGAACAGCTTGCTCTCCACAGCGTCAATGTGATGCGCCGGGTCGAATTTTTCGCTGATGACTTCATCGAGCGCGTTCAGCAGCCGCTGGCGCGGCGCGAAGCGGTCAACGGTAATATCCTTCATGCCGTCCGGCACCCAGATATTCATCACCGACGGGGTGCCCAGCTGTTCGCCAAAATAAGCGGATACGCGGCGGCTGGCTTTGCAGTGGTCGATCCAGAACTGGCGGATCTCATCATTGGCATGCGACAGGGTAAAGCCGTCGGCGCTCAGCGGATGCGAGAAGCAGGAGGGGTTGAAATCCAGCCCCAGTTTGTTGGTTTTCGCCCACTCAACCCAGTTTTTAAAGTGCTCCGGCTTAATCTCATTGCGCGCCACCGGCGCGTCGGATTCCAGATAAATAGCGTGCAGGTTGAGACGCTTTGGCCCCGGGATCAGGCTCAGCGCCTGCTCAAGGTCGGCGCGTAGCTCCTGAGCATTGCGCGCTTTGCCCGGGTAGTTGCCGGTGGCCTGGATGCCGCCGGTCAGGCTTCCCGCCGGATTTTCGAACCCGGCGACGTCGTCACCCTGCCAGCAGTGCATGGATACGGGCAGACGGTCCAGCTGGCGCAGGGCCTCCTCGACATCCACGCCGACGGCGGCGTAGCGCTGCTTAGCAATTTCCCAGGCTTGTTCAAGTTGAGTGGTCATGCGCAAAGCTCCTTGGTCTGTTGTGGCTGAAACTGCGCCACGAAACGGGCAATTTCACTATCAGGATTGGGGGTAAAGGTGGTGAGGGACGCGTTGCCGCGCACCACCTGACGAAACTCATCGACGCTGGCCAGCTCGTCGAGGGTCATTAGCTGGATGCCGATATTGCCGAGGGTGGAGGCCTCTGTCGGGCCGGCCACGACGACGATCCCGCAGGCGTCGGCGCACAGCTGGTTGAGCAGTTCGTTCTGGCAGCCGCCGCCGACGATATGCAGCTGGCTGAAGGGCTGGCCGCGCAGCGCCGCCAGCTCGTTAAGCACCCGGGCGTAGAGCAGCGCCAGGCTGTCGAAAATGCAGCGCGCCAGTTCGGCGTCGCTGTCAGGCACCGGCTGACCGGATCCGCGGCAGGCGGCCTGGATCTCGGCGCTCATACTGGCCGGGTTGATAAAGCGGTCGTCATTGCAGTCAATGATGAAGCGGCACGCCGGCAGCGCGGCGGTGCGGGCGATTAGCCCCTGCAGGTCGCTGACGTTTTGCTCTTTCAGCACCCGCTGCAGCAGCCACAGCCCCATAATATTTTTCAGCACCCGATAGCGGCCTTCGGCCCCGCCTTCGTTGGTGATATTGGCCTGCAGCGCCGCGTCGCAGGTGTACGGGGTCAGGCTTTCAAACCCCATCAGCGACCAGGTCCCGGAGGAGAGATAGGCGGCGTGGCGGTCGGCCAGCGGGGAGGCGATCACCGCGCTGGCGGTGTCGTGGCTGGCGACGGCGACCACCGGGATGCTATTGCCCTGCGGACAAATCCAGTGGCCGATAACGTTGCCGGGATGCGTCGGCGCACCGAACCATTCGCGCGGCGCGCCGGTCCAGTTCAGCAGCGTCTCATCCCAGCTATCGCTGTGGATGTTGACCAGCTGGGTGGTGGTGGCGTTGGTATATTCCCAGTTCAGATTGCCGGTCAGGCGGAAGCTGAAATAGTCGGGGATCAGCAGGGCATGGGCGGCCTGACTGACCAGCTCCGGCTGCTGCTCCACCAGGGCGCGCAGCTGATAAAGGGTGTTAAACGGCAGAAACTGAATGCCGCTGCGGCGATAGATCTCCGCCCGGCCCAGCTGTTCTTCAGCGTGACGTAGCAGGCCCTGGGTGCGATCGTCACGATAGGAGACCGGCAGCCCGACGCGCTGACCCTGCTTATCCAGCAGGACATAATCCACGCCCCAGGTATCGATGCCGATGCTGTCGATCAGGATGCCCTGCTCACACACTTTCTCCAGCCCGCGGCGGATCTCGCCTTCGAGGCTATCGAGATCCCAGCAGTCGAAGCCATCCACCTTCTGCAGGCTGTTGGTGAAGCGATGAATTTCACGCAGCGTCAGGGCGCGCGGCCCGGACTGATAGCTGGCGAGCATGACCCGCCCGCTGGAGGCGCCTAAATCGACGGCGACACAATGACGAATACTCATGGAACGACCCTTCTTAAAATCATTGTCCGCAGTCTAAAAAAGGGCGCTGATTAACACCTTCTCGCTACGGACAGCCGAAACTGGCCGCTGGCAAGAAAGCAAAGGTGACCGTGAGGAAAATCACAAATTGCGGTTTTGGGCGGTGGTGAGGAGGATGTGATGGGGTCCGCAGTTCCGCATCTTTCCGGCTGATTCTTGAAAAAGCGGCAGGATTTACGAATTTCGCGGTCAAAAATTGAAGGCCGGATAGCCAACCCTTCATTACTATCAGCCGGTGACTGATAATTTTTCTCATTACGAGGGTGGCATCATGACCATATTGCACAGTACGGATTTCTTTAAGGCCGGGATCTCGACGGTGGCTATTGAACCCCGCCTCCCTCAGTCGGCCTTTCCGGAGCATCACCATGATTTCCATGAAATTGTCATCGTGGAGCAGGGCACGGGCATTCACGTCTTCAATGGCCAGCCTTATACCATCGGCGGCGGCTCGGTCTGCTTTATTCGCGATCACGACCGGCATCTTTACGAGCACACGGACAATCTGTGTCTGACCAACGTGCTCTATCGCGCGCCGGATGCGTTTCGTTTTCTCGCCGGGGTCAGCCAGCTGCTGCCCCAGGAGCAAGAGGGCAACTACCCGTCGCACTGGCGGGTAAACCAGACGGTCCTGCAGCAGGTGCGGCATATCGTGGCGCAGATGGAGGCCATGGGGAGCGAAACGGATACCCATGCCGTCGCCAGCCGTGAGATCCTGTTTATGCAGCTGCTGGTGCTGCTGCGGAAAAGCAGCCTTGCGGAAGAGGCCACCAACAACGATGCGCGGCTGAATCAGCTGCTGGCCTGGCTGGAAGACCATTTTGCGCAGGAGATCTGCTGGGAGGAGGTGGCGGCGCAGTTTTCGCTGTCGCTGCGTACTCTACACCGCCAGCTGAAGCAGCAGACCGGCCTGACGCCGCAGCGCTATCTCAACCGGGTGCGCCTGATGAAAGCCCGCCACCTGCTGCGCCACAGCGATGAAAGCGTGACTGATATCGCCTATCGCTGCGGATTCGGCGACAGTAACCACTTTTCGACGCTTTTTCGCCGCGAGTTTTCCTGGTCGCCGCGCGATATCCGCCAGGGGCGCGACGCTATTCTTCAGTAACGCGAGAGGAGTCAACGTATTGCGGACCAAAAACGCGAATAATGCGCCGTTATCCGCGTTGGGAGTGTGAGCCGTGGCCGGTCTGATTCTACGTAAAGAGGAGTTTTTCCCTTCCGCCACGCAGGCGGTGGCGGTGGCCGACCGCTACCCGCAAAACGTCTTCGCTGAACACACTCATGAGTTCTGCGAGCTGGTGCTGGTGTGGCGGGGCAACGGGCTGCACGTTCTCAACGACCGTCCCTGGCGCATTACCCGCGGCGATCTGTTCTATATTCGCGCCGAAGATAAACACTCCTATGCTTCCGTTAACGATCTGGTTCTGCAGAACATCATCTATTGCCCGGAGCGGCTGCAGCTCAATTTCGACTGGGCGGGGGCGATCCCTGGCCTCTTCGGCACGCCGTGGAAGCCCCACTGGCGCATGGGCAGCACCGGTATGGCGCAGGCGCGCCAGGTAATTAGCCAGCTTGAGCATGAGTGTTCCCGGCACGATGCGCAGGGGAATGCGATGGCCGAGCTGCTGTTTGCTCAGCTGGCGCTGACCCTCCAGCGCCATCGCTACGCAACGGATAATCTGGCGGCAACGCAGCGCGAAGCGCTGTTGGACAAACTGCTGGCCGCGCTGGCGGCCAGCCTGAGCCGACCCTTTGTCCTGGAGCGTTTCTGCGAGCAGGAGGGCGGCAGCGAGCGGGCGCTACGGCAGCAATTTCGCCAGCAAACCGGCATGACCATCAATCACTATTTACGCCAGCTACGGATCTGCCATGCGCAGTATCTGTTGCAGCATACCGAGCGCTTAATCGGCGATATCGCCATGCAGTGCGGCTTTGAGGACAGTAACTACTTTTCGGTGGTGTTCAGCCGGGAAATCGGCATGTCGCCGGGTCAGTGGCGGCAGCGCAGTCGCGCCGCCGCCTGAAGATCGTCTTTGTCAGGCAGATGATCCGGTGCTTAACTGGCCATGCCCAGACCGACGATGTTGGCGGCGATGATGATCACCACGCAGCCGAGGCTCAGGACGCTCACCGGACGACGACCGGCGTTGTTCCACTCTTTCAGCACCAGACCCACCAGACCGCCGCACAGTACGTAGAAACTCATGTGCAGCATCCAGCTCATATAGTCATACTGCGCCGGAATGCTGGCGTGGCCCCAGGCATAGAAGAAGAACTGGAGATACCACATCAGGCCGCCGAGGGCGGAAAGCAGCAGGTTGCTGATGATGAGCGGTTTGGCCAGTGAGAAATCGGCTTTGACTGACAGGGTCTTCACTTTCGCCAGACGAATAAAGCAGAAGCCAAGGTTGACCAGCGCCCCGCCGCCCATAATCACCACGTAGCTTGGCAGCGCCGCATATAACGGGTCGACGCCGAGCGCCGCGGCGGCATCATGCATCGGTTTGGCGGCGTTCATCGCGAACGACATCCCTGCCGAGAAGATACCGCACATCACCGCCAGCAGAAGCCCTTTCTTCAGATTGAACTCTTCGGCTTTGATGCCCATTTTGCGCTCTTTCAGCTGGCCCGCGCGGGTGACGATGCCAACGCCAACCACCGCCACCAGCACGCCGAGCAGCGTCATTTGACCGCCCTGGGTGTGCATCAGCACCGAAAACTGACCGTTAATAATCGGCGTCATCAGCGTACCGACAATCAGCGTGATGCCAATGGCGATGCCAATCCCCATCGACATGCCGAGATAGCGCATGGTCAGGCCATAGTTGATATTACCGATGCCCCACATGGCGCCGAACAGAAAGACCGGCAGCAGCGTGGAGGCGTTAAAGGAGCGGTAGTAGGCCCAGAAATCGGGTAACAGGGTGGCGCTGATGGCCCAGGGCAGGATCAGCCAGGAGACGATCCCCCCGACCGACCACATGGTTTCCCACGACCAGTGTTTTACTTTCTTGAACGGGGCATAGAAACAGGCGGCACTGGCGGCCCCTATCAAATGCCAAAAAATACCCATCGTAATCGCGTGGTTCATTGATTTTATCCTCATCTTTTTTTATCGGAGACGGCGGCTTCCGATGCGATGAGTGTAAAAATTAGCCGCTTTGGCCGCCTTCAGGACGTTGCCACAGGATGGCGAACTCTGGCAACCATGGGCTTAATTAGTTGTTCTACATCACAAAACGACGGGTATTTCTTCTGGTTATATCCATATGAAAAATACGGCATTGATAAGCATTTTCAATACCATTTAATTAACTATAATGGACAAACTGCTTACGCGGCGTTAACACTTGAGCCGCTCGACAATAATGGAGATGATTATGAGCTATACCCTGCCATCCCTGCCGTACGCTTACGATGCTCTGGAACCGCACTTCGACAAGCAGACGATGGAGATCCATCACACCAAACACCACCAGACCTACGTGAACAATGCCAACGCCGCGCTGGAAAGCCTGCCGGAGTTCGCTAACCTGTCCGCTGAAGAGCTGATCACCAAGCTGGATCAGCTGCCGGCTGACAAAAAAACCGTACTGCGTAACAACGCCGGCGGCCACGCGAACCACAGCCTGTTCTGGAAAGGCCTGAAAACCGGTACCACCCTGCAGGGCGACCTGAAAGCGGCTATCGAGCGCGATTTCGGCTCTGTGGACAACTTCAAAGCGGAATTCGAAAAAGCCGCTGCGACCCGTTTCGGTTCCGGCTGGGCGTGGCTGGTCCTGAAAGGTGACAAACTGGCCGTTGTCTCCACCGCAAACCAGGATTCCCCGCTGATGGGCGAAGCCATTTCCGGCGCTTCCGGCTTCCCGATCCTGGGTCTGGACGTGTGGGAACACGCTTACTACCTGAAATTCCAGAACCGTCGCCCGGACTACATCAAAGCCTTCTGGGACGTGGTGAACTGGGACGAAGCTGCAGCGCGTTTTGCCGCCAAAAAATAAGGTTGCAATGTGCTAAGAGAGAAGCGAGTCTGATGGCTCGCTTTTTTTATATCGGTAGCAAGGAGAGCAGACATGCATTATCCGGTGAATGTCTTTGTCGGCAAAATCAGGGACTACACGGGCAGTCGTCCCAGCGCGATCGGCAAAATCCAGGTTGACGGCGAGTTGCAGCTCGGCGATCTCGGTCTCGAAGGGGATGAGCAGGCGGAGAAGAAAATACACGGCGGGCCGGACCGCGCGCTGTGTCACTATCCGCGCGAACACTATGCCGACTGGATCCGTGAATTCCCCCAGCAGGCCGATCGGTTCTGCGCCCCGGCGTTCGGCGAAAACCTCTCCACTACCGGCCTCACCGAACAAAACGTCTACATTGGCGATATCTTTCGCTGGGGCGAGGCGCTGATCCAGGTCACCCAGCCGCGCTCTCCGTGCTTCAAGCTCAACTTTCATTTTGCGATCGGTGATATGGCGCAGCTGATGCAAAACAGCGGGAAGACCGGCTGGTTGTACCGGGTGATCGCCGGGGGGCAAGTCTCCAGCGATGCGCCGCTCGAACTGGTCTCTCGCCTGAGTGATGTCAGCGTCCGTGAGGCCGGGGCGATTGCCTGGCATATGCCGTTTGATGACGATCAGTACCACCGCTTATTGTCGGCAGCGGGCCTGTCGGTGAGCTGGAGCCGAACCATGCAGAAGCGGCGTTTAAGCGGCAAGATCGAGGATAATTCACGGCGATTGTGGGGGAAATAGCGCTCCCGTGCGCTTTCCCGGATGGCGGCGCGTTGCGCCTTATCCGGGCTACCCGTTTCGAACCCGGCCTGGCGAAGCGCAGGCCGGGAGAATCAGGTCCGCTTATACAGCGGCAGCCAGAGGGTTAAGCGCAGACCGCCCAGCGGGCTGTCGTCGGCCTTCACCCAGCCACGGTGCTGCTGAATAGCGGTTTCGACAATCGCCAGCCCCAGGCCGGTGCCGCCGGACTCGCGGTCGCGCGCCTCGTCGGTCCGGTAGAATGGCCGGAAAATCTGCTCGCGATCCTCCGGGCTGACTCCCGGGCCGTCGTCATCGACGTTAACCGTAATCCCGTCTTTATCCACTGAGAAGCTGACGGAAATCTTGGTGTGCGAGTAGCGCAGGGCGTTGCGGACGATATTCTCCAGCGCGCTTTCCAGCGCATTGGGGTTACCGTACAGCGGCCACGGACCCGGCGGATACTCAACGGTGAACGATTTACCCATCTGCTCGGCTTCAAACGCCGCGTTGTCCAGCACTTCGCCCCACAGCTGATTGGCTTTAACCGTCTCGCTCACCAGGGCGTTTTTCGCCTGATTGCGCGACATCACCAGCAGGTCGTTGATCATGCTGTCCAGCCGGTGCGCTTCAGTTTCGATACGCTCCAGCTCTTTGCTCTCACCGCTGCGGCGGCGCAGCAGGGCGGTGCCCAGCTGCAGGCGCGTGAGCGGCGTGCGCAGCTCGTGCGAGATATCGGACAGCAGCCGTTGCTGGCTGGTCATCATCCGCTCCAGGGCCGTCACCATCTGGTTAAAGCTGGCGCCGGCGGCTAAAAACTCCTGCGGTCCGGCTTCCAGCTCCGGATGCTGCCGCAGGTTGCCCTGGGCGACCTCGTCAGCGGCATTTTTCAGCTTACGCGCCGGTTTCGCCAGGCTCCACGCCAGCCACAGCAGCAGCGGGGCGCTAACCAGCATTGTGACGATCAGCAGCAGCAGCGGCCGGTCAAACAGCAGGTTGATAAAGTCGGATTGTGAGGTGCTGGCGGGACGGATCAGATACAGCTGATAGTTATCCTCCCCATCCCTGACGGAGAACGGGCCCACCATTTCCAGGCGGCCATAGCGTTTTTTCTGCGGATGATCGGCGTTATCGGCCTGGCCGATAAAGTTGCGAATGATCTGCATCTCGTTGCGTTCTGCGCCGATCACGCGGCCTTCGCTGGTGACCAGCAGCAGGCGCTGACCCGGAGGCGCCCATTTATCGATGGCGCGAAACAGACGACGCCACCACATCAGGTCGTTTGGCGGATCGTTGGCCAGCTCGGCCTCGACGTGCTGCTCGATCATGATGCCTTGACGCTGCTCGCTTTCCAGCAGCTCGGTCATCTGCCGGGAGTCCAGTTTGGGCAGCATCAGCACCAGCATCAACACCAGCGCCAGCGTGAGCCAGAAGATGGCGAAGATGCGTGCAGTCAAACTTCCAATCATGAAGCGGAAACCATCAGATACCCGCGGCCACGCAGCGTTTTAAACCACGGATGGCCATCTTTGCGCTCCGGCAGCTTACGCCGCAGGTTGGAAATATGCATATCGATGGCGCGGTCGAACGGCGTCAGGCGCTTGCCTAACACTTCCTGGCTTAAATGTTCGCGTGACACCACCTGGCCGAGATGCTGCGCTAACAGATAGAGCAGGGTGAACTCGGTGCCGGTGAGCTCCAGCGTCTGGCCATCGAAATTGGCTTCCTGACGGCCCGGATTGAGGCTTAAGGCATCCACTTCCAGGGTCGGCGAGCCGGCTTCGGTCGTCTGCTGCTGTTCGCTCCAGTGGGAACGGCGCAGAATCGCGCGTATACGCGCCACCAGTTCGCGATCGTTGAACGGCTTAGGCAAATAGTCATCTGCGCCCAGCTCGAGGCCGAGAACGCGATCCAGCTCGCTCCCGCGCGCTGTTAGCATGATAACCGGAGTCTGGTGTGTCTGACGCAGCTCTTTAAGCGTATCGATACCGTTTTTCTTCGGCATCATTACGTCGAGCAGCAATAAATCAATGCTGTCGTCCAGAAGGGCCAGCGCCTGTTCCCCATCATGGGCCACCAGCACGTTAAAACCTTCCATATCGAGCAGCTCTTTTAACAGGGAGGTGAGCTCCCGGTCATCATCAACTAACAGGATTTTATTCATTGTTTAAATACCTCCGAGGCAGAAATTACGTCATCAAGGCCCGCTAATCCATGACTTTACGTTGTTTTACACCCCCTGACGCATGTTTGCAGCCTGAATCGTAGACTGTCTCTCGTTGAATCGCGACACAAACGTTTTGGGAGTATGTGATGCGCAATGTTATCGCTGCCGTCATGGCCTCAACGCTGGCGCTAAGTGCATATAGCCAGGCCGCTGAAGTCGTTACCAGCGTTAACTGGCTCCCCGGAGACGAAGGGGGACAGCGCGGTAGCCAGAGCCATATGTTTGACGGCATAAGTTTAACCGAGCAGCAACGTCAGCAGTTACGGGATCTTATGCAACGGGCACGCCACGACAGGCTCCCCGTTAATGTTAGCGAAATGGAGACAATGCATCGCCTTGTCACCGCAGAAAATTTTGATGAAAACGCTGTGCGCGCTCAGGCAGAAAAGATGGCGCAGGAACAGGTTGCTCGCCAGGTCGAGATGGCTAAGGTCCGCAACCAGATGTTCCACCTGCTTACGCCAGAGCAGCAAGCGGTTTTAAATGCTAAGCACCAGCAACGTATGGATCAGTTGCGTGAGGTTGCAAGGACGCAGAAAGGCTCAGCGATGATGCTTTCGAGTAGTAGCAACACCCTGCAACCCCAGTAACAAACCCTGTTTTCCTTGCCATAGACACCATCCCTGTCTTCCCCCACATGATGTGGGGGTTTTTTTTGCCCTTTTTTCGGCAAATCAACTTCTTCGCCTGTCCCGTGAGCGTCACCAGTTCAGGTTATACTAAGCGCAGTGCAGGAGAAGGAGCCTATATGAATCAATCTTATGGCCGGTTGGTCAGTCGCGCCGCTATCGCTGCGACGGCGATGGCCTCCGCGTTACTTTTGATCAAAATTTTTGCGTGGTGGTATACCGGTTCAGTCAGTATTCTGGCCGCGCTGGTGGATTCGCTGGTGGATATTGCCGCCTCGCTGACCAACCTGCTGGTGGTGCGCTATTCGCTGCAGCCTGCTGATGAAGAACATACCTTTGGCCACGGCAAAGCGGAGTCGCTGGCGGCGCTGGCGCAAAGCATGTTTATCTCCGGTTCGGCGCTGTTTCTGTTTCTTACCGGTATTCAGCACCTGGTGCGTCCGGAGCCACTACAGGCTGCCGGCGTCGGGGTTGTCGTCACGTTGATTGCCCTGTTCAGCACGCTGGCGCTGGTGACCTTCCAGCGCTGGGTGGTGCGAAAAACCCAAAGCCAGGCGGTGCGGGCGGATATGCTTCATTATCAGTCTGATGTTATGATGAACGGCGCCATTCTGGTGGCGCTGGGCCTCTCCTGGTACGGCTGGCATCGCGCCGATGCGTTGTTTGCCTTAGGAATTGGCATCTATATTTTATATAGCGCGCTGCGGATGGGCTATGAGGCGGTTCAGTCGTTACTCGACCGCGCTTTGCCTGACGAGGAGCGTCAGGACATTATCACCATCGTGACCGCATGGCCCGGCATCCGCGGGGCGCACGATCTACGAACGCGGCAGTCAGGGCCGACCCGCTTTATTCAGATTCATTTGGAAATGGAAGATAACCTCCCGCTGGTGCAAGCCCACGTGATTGCAGACCAGGTGGAGCAGGCGATTCTGCGCCGTTTCCCGGGTTCCGATGTCATTATCCATCAGGATCCCAGTTCTGTGGTGCCGGCGGCGCAGCAGGGCTTTTTTGAGCGTTAGGTTATAGTCTGTAAACTCGATGTAAAAATGTGGGTCAGCTCGGCATTTTTTGTATAAATTACCGCCGTTTGGTCTGACCTGAATCAATTCAGCTTGAGGCGTTTGATATACTATTGTCATTAGCGTCGTGCACTCCTGGTGAGGGAGCGCTTCAGGCAACAGAATTATTTTTTGCTTCCTAAGTTCAGAGGTAGTCATGATTAAGAAAATCGGTGTGTTGACAAGTGGCGGTGATGCGCCGGGCATGAACGCAGCAATTCGTGGCGTTGTGCGCGCGGCATTAACGGAAGGTCTGGAAGTTTTTGGAATCTATGACGGTTACCTCGGCTTGTACGAAGACCGTATGGTTCAGCTCGACCGTTACAGCGTTTCCGACATGATCAACCGCGGCGGCACCTTCCTGGGCTCCGCTCGCTTCCCGGAATTCCGCGAAGAACACATCCGCGCAGTGGCTATCGAAAACATGAAGAAGCGTGGCCTGGACGCGCTGGTGGTTATCGGTGGTGACGGGTCCTATATGGGGGCGATGCGCCTGACCGAGATGGGCTTCCCGTGCATCGGCCTGCCGGGCACCATCGACAACGATATCAAAGGCACTGACTACACCATCGGCTTCTTCACCGCTCTGAGCACCGTGGTGGAAGCGATTGACCGTCTGCGCGACACCTCCTCTTCGCACCAACGTATCTCCGTGGTGGAAGTGATGGGCCGTTACTGTGGCGACCTGACTCTGGCGGCGGCGATTGCCGGCGGCTGTGAGTTCATCATGGTGCCGGAAGTGGAATATACCCGTGACGATCTGGTAGCGGAAATCAAAGCCGGCATCGCGAAAGGGAAGAAACACGCTATCGTGGCGATCACCGAGCACATGTGCGACGTTGACGAGCTGGCAAGCTACATCGAGAAAGAGACCGGCCGTGAAACCCGCGCTACCGTCCTCGGCCACATTCAGCGCGGCGGTTCCCCGGTTCCTTACGACCGTATCCTGGCTTCCCGCATGGGCGCCTATGCGATTGAGCTGCTGCTGCAGGGCCATGGCGGCCGTTGCGTCGGCATCCAGAACGAGAAGCTGGTGCACCACGACATCATCGATGCCATCGAGAACATGAAGCGTCCGTTCAAGAACGACTGGCTGGATTGCGCGAAGAAACTGTACTAAGTTACGCGCCGGATAAACAAAAGGCCTTCTCATGGAGAAGGCCTTTTTTATGGCGCAAGGTTTATTCGATATCCAGCGGGTCTTCCGACAGAATCATCCCGGTGTTATCGGCATACAGATGGTCGCCGCTGAAGAAGGTCACGCCGCCGAAATTGACGCGCACGTCGCTTTCGCCGATGCCTTCGCCAGCCGCGCCGACCGGAATGGCCGCCAGCGCCTGGATGCCGATATCCAGTTCCTCAAGGTCGTCAACCTGGCGCACCGCGCCATAGACCACCAACCCTTCCCATTCATTCTGTACGGCCAGACGCGCCAGGTCAGCGTCAATTAACGCGCGTCGTACTGAGCCGCCGCCGTCGATCAGGAGAATATGACCACGGCCATTCTGCTCGAGCAGATCGTAGAGCAACCCGTTATCCTCGAAACATTTTACCGTAATGATCTGTCCACCAAACGACGACCGTCCTCCAAAGTTAGAGAACAGCGGTTCCACGACGTTGACATCTTCCTGGTAGATGTCACAAAGCTCGGAAGTATCGTATTTCATAGGCTTAACGTTCAGTTGCTGCGAGAGTTTTTAGTATATCCCGCGAATCGCATTGTTGGCAAAATCATCAATTGTTAATTGATATTTGTCAGTTAAGCCGCCAGCTTACTGGCAATAATCCCGATAACAAACAGCAGGTTGGTCAGTAAAGCCCCTTTGACCGTCTTTTCGAGCATCGGCCGCATCGCCAGCGGATCGGATTCGCGCAGGACGTAACGCGCCTGTTTGACCAGCAGCGGCGTGGCGAGAATAAACAGCCAGCCCCAGGCAGAATGCAGCGCCAGCAGGTTAAACAGCGCCAGACACAGCAGGGCGCCGAGCAGCAGGCAGGCATGATAGCGGCGGGCATTGACCGGCCCCAGGCGCACGGCGAGGGTGTTCTTCCCGTTCTGCCGGTCGCTGTCGATATCACGCAGGTTATTGATGTTCAGTACGGCGGTCGCCAGCAGACCGCAGGCCGTTGCCGGCAGAAAAATGGCCGCTTCCACATTGTGGGCTTGCAGATACCAGCTGCCGAGGA
The DNA here is from genome assembly GCF_048822415.1 of Klebsiella sp. C360. Lineage (NCBI taxonomy): Bacteria > Pseudomonadati > Pseudomonadota > Gammaproteobacteria > Enterobacterales > Enterobacteriaceae > Klebsiella > Klebsiella sp. C360. Next base: position 33,731 of record NZ_JBMEZZ010000014.1, on the reverse strand, counting down.
CGCTCAGCCAGCCGAAGAAAACGAGTACCGAAATATCACCGAGGCCAATATAACCATACGGGCGGGTGCCCACTGTGTAGGTGATGGCGGCCACGATCGACAGGCCACCCAGCGCGAGGAAACCGATGAAATCGCCGACGCTCTGCCAGGCGACGCACAGTAGCGCCAGACCAAACAGACAGATCAGCGCGACGGTGACAATCAAGGCGCGCTTCATCTGCTGGGGGGTAATCACCCCTTTCTGCATCCCGCGCAGCGGCCCGATGCGGTCCGGTTTATCGCTCCCCTTGACCGCGTCGCCGTAGTCATTGGCGAGGTTGGAAAGAATTTGCAGCAAGCCGGCGGTGATCAGCGCCAGCAGGGCGACCCAGGGATCAAAATGCCCCTGCTCCCAGGCAAGGACGGTGCCAACAATAATCGCGGCAAACGCCAGCGGTAACGTTTTAGGACGCAGGCTTTCCAGCCACGCCTGAGAACGGCTGATATCAGTCATAGTTATTTTAGCCAATAAAAATGGGGGCGATAGCCCCCATCAACAGTGATGAAAATGCATTGCACCGGATTATAGGATAAAACGGCTCAGATCTTCATCTGCCACCAGAACATCCAGGTGCTTACTCACATATTCGGCATCGATAGTGACGGTCTGGCCGTTCATCTCGCTGGCATCATAGGAGATATCTTCCACCAGGCGCTCCAGCACGGTGTGCAGACGGCGCGCGCCGATGTTCTCGGTGGTTTCGTTTACCTGCCATGCGGCCTGAGCGATACGCTTGATACCGTCTTCGGTGAATTCGATATTCACCCCTTCGGTCGCCATCAGCGCCTTGTACTGCACGGTGATGGAGGCGTTCGGTTCGGTCAGGATGCGCTCGAAGTCATGGGTGGTCAGCGCCTTCAGCTCAACGCGGATCGGCAGACGCCCCTGCAGTTCCGGGATCAGATCGGACGGGCTGGCCACCTGGAACGCGCCGGAGGCGATAAACAGGATGTGGTCGGTCTTGACCATCCCGTGCTTGGTGGAGACGGTGCAGCCTTCCACCAGCGGCAGCAGGTCGCGCTGTACGCCTTCACGGGAGACGTCCGGGCCGGAGGTGTTGCCGCCGCGCTTACAGATTTTGTCGATTTCGTCGATAAAGACGATACCGTGCTGCTCAACAGCGTCGATGGCTTCCTGCTTCAGCTCTTCCGGATTGACCAGTTTGGCCGCTTCTTCTTCAATCAGCAGCTTCATCGCGTCTTTGATTTTCAGCTTACGCGGTTTCTGCTTCTGGCCGCCGAGGTTCTGGAACATGGACTGCAGCTGGCTGGTCATCTCTTCCATGCCCGGAGGGGACATGATTTCAACGCCCATCGGCGCCGCAGCGAGATCGATTTCAATCTCTTTATCGTCCAGCTGGCCTTCACGCAGTTTCTTACGGAACGCCTGGCGCGCCGCAGACGGTTCCTGCGACGGCTCAGTCTGGCCCCAGTTGTTCTTCGCCGGTGGGATCAGCACGTCAAGCACGCGCTCTTCCGCCAGCTCTTCCGCGCGGTAACGGTTCTTATCGATGGACTGCATACGAACCATTTTGATCGCCGCATCGGTCAGATCGCGGATGATAGAGTCCACTTCTTTACCGACATAGCCCACTTCGGTGAACTTCGTCGCTTCAACTTTAATAAACGGCGCGTTGGCCAGTTTCGCCAGACGACGAGCGATTTCGGTTTTACCGACGCCGGTTGGGCCGATCATCAGAATGTTTTTCGGCGTGACTTCATGACGCAGCTCTTCGTTAAGCTGCATCCGGCGCCAGCGGTTACGCAGGGCGATAGCAACAGAACGCTTGGCGGCGTCCTGGCCGATAATGTGTTTGTCCAGTTCGCTGACAATTTCGCGTGGGGTCATTTCAGACATGGGAGATCCTTACGCTTTAGAAGGTAATTCTTCGATGGTGTGGAAATGGTTGGTATAGATGCAGATATCGCCTGCAATATCCAACGCTTTCTCGGCGATATCGCGCGCGCCCATATCGGTGTTTTCCAGCAGCGCGCGGGCCGCGGCCTGGGCGTAAGGACCGCCGGAGCCGATAGCAATCAAATCGTTTTCCGGCTGTACCACGTCACCGTTACCGGTGATGATAAGCGACGCGTTTTCGTCCGCGACGGCCAGCAGCGCTTCCAGCTTGCGCAACATCCGATCGGTTCGCCAGTCTTTAGCCAGCTCAACGGCGGCCTTCACCAGATGGCCCTGGTGCATTTCCAGTTTGCGTTCAAACAGTTCGAACAGCGTGAAGGCGTCGGCGGTGCCGCCAGCGAAACCGGCAATCACTTTATCGTTGTACAGACGACGCACTTTTTTCACGTTGCCCTTCATTACGGTGTTGCCCAGCGTGGCCTGGCCATCACCGGCAATAACAACATGGCCGTTACGGCGAACACTTACAATTGTAGTCACGAGCAGACCCCTTGGTTGCAAAAGCGGAACAGGGGCCCCGCGCTGTCCGCGGGGCCGAATGCAATTATAGATGGGGGGGATTTTGAGGGTTTCAACCCCTGGCGGCGAGACGAATGCAGTTCGCGTGTCCAGCCATCTTCAGGCGGGTGATCATCTCGTTGGCGCTTTCTTTGCCTTTCAGCGGGCCAATGACCACGCGGTTCCAGCCGTTGTTGGTGGTGATGTGCGAGGCAAACCCTTCGAAAGCCAGCTGAGCGCGGACGGTTTCGGCCTGCTCGGCGCCTTTAAAGGAGCCGCACTGGATCATCCAGCTACGATCGTCTTTTTTCTCGGCGGTCGTTTTCGGCGCTTCCTCCACTCGAGTCACCGGCGCGGCGGCCTGCGCGCGCGGCTGCGTAGTCGTAGTGTGCGCCGGCGTCTGCAGCAGATCCTGGTACGGCTGCTGGTTTGACGCGGTCTGCTTCGGCTGTTGCTGCTGGACCGGCTTCGGCTGCTGAACGCGCGGCGGCTGCTGCACGGTCTGCTGCTGAGTTTGCGCCCACTGTTGCTGTTGCGCCTGCTGCTGTTGCTGCGCTAAACGCTGGCGCTGCAGCGTCTGCTGGCGCTGGGCCGGCGTTTGTTCGTTCCACGGCACTTCGGTCAGCTGAGTCGGCTGTTGACGCATATCGGCCTGCATCTGGGCCAGCAGCTGACGCTGTTCGTCGGTCAGTTGCTCCGGTTTCATCACTTCGCCGCCGGCGGTCGGTTCGGTCGGCGCGCGAACGCCCGGCTGGCGGCTTTCCAGCTCTTTAATATAGCGCCAGCGCTCTTCCGGTTTTGGCGGCAAGCCGTTGCCGGCGGCCTGGCGATTTTGCATCGCTTCCGCTTCTTCTTTCTTATGGTGCGTAATGAAATAGAGTCCACCGATAAAGGCCACCAGCACAGCCGCCGCGATCGCCACCATAGCCGGTGAAATTGCCGGGAGGCTGCTTTGCTTATTCCTTGAGCTTCGGGTAGTGCTCTTTTTGCGCCGCGAAGAAGCCGGTTGGCTGCGGCGTACATAATCTCGTTGTGCCACTATCGTTTCGCTGTCTTATATTCGTTCGTCAGCCCGCCATGTTACTTAAGCGGCGGGCCTTTGACCAGAAGAGCAGGCCCGAAAGCCTGATGGTTATCGTCTGATTTTTTGCGTACTGCCGCGAACAATCAGTTCGCAATCGAGCAGGCGCGAGCCGCTGTTCACGTTATGACCCTGCATTTGCTCAAGTAATAGCAGCATTCCTTCACGGCCGATATCAAAACGCGGCTGTGACACGGTGGTCAATGGCGGATCGCAAAATTCAGACAACGCGATGTTATCGAAGCCGACAATCGACAGGTCGTCCGGCACTTTCAGACCGCGGCGTTTCGCCAGCGATAAGGCGCCCAGCGCCATCACATCGCTATGGCAAAAGACCGCGGTGGGCGGTACCGGCTGCGACAGCAGCTGCTCCAGCGCATTGGCGCCAGCTTCGAAGGTAAAGTTGCCGCGAGCGATATAGTGCGGATCAACGGTGATACCGCTGCGGCGCAGCGCCTGCACGTAACCCTGCAGGCGATAATGGCACAGCGGCATATCTTCCGGGCCGGCGATGCAGCCGATACGCTGGTGTCCCAGCTCGTGAAGATAGTTTACCGCGTTAAAAGCCGCCGTCAGGTTATCGATGTGGACGGTGGGCAGCTCCAGCTCCGGCGCGAACTCGTTCGACATGACCATCGGCGGCAAATTACGCTGCTCTTCCACGCTGGCGTCAAACGGCAGGCGCGAGCTGAGCAGCACCATGCCGTCAATCTGCTTGGTGATGATAAGGTCGATAAAGGTTTTTTCTTTCTGATTCTGGTGGGCGCAATCGCCGATTAACACCAGATATCCGTGCTCGGCGGCAGTGACTTCAATACCGCGGATCACTTCGCTAAAAAAGGGATCGCAGATATCCGGGACGATCACGAGGATCGTCCGCGATTCGTTGCGCTTCATATTGCGTCCGAGCGACTGCGGTAAATAGCCGACTTCCAGCGCCGCCTGCTCGACCCGGTTACGGGTGGCTTGCGACACCTTATCAGGGTTCATCAACGCTCGGGACACGGTTGCCGTGGAAACGTTTGCCTTTAAGGCGACGTCTTTCATGGTGGCGGCAACCACTTGTTTTTTGGGCTTCACCTGGTTTCTCCTCGCTGAATGGCGCTGGCATTTCCCTTGCGCGCTAACTGCTGCATCATTTTTATCAGATAGTCGCGGCAGTGAGTTACAGAATTTTCATGAAAAACGTGATGCTTGTTAAATTTTTCGATCCGGCTCGCAAGAGAAGGCTTACCCTTCAATAGGATCGACATCCAGCACCCACTTCACTTTTTTCGCCTCCGGCAGCGTATTGATCAGCGCCAGCGTACCGCTGACGATATGCTGCAGGCGTACCCGCGAAGGATGCTGCAGCAATATCTGCCACCGCCAGCGGCCGCCGCGCTTCGGCGCCAGCGCCGGAACCGGACCGAGCACCCATAGCTTGTCGTCGGCCAGCGGACTGGCCTGCAGCAGATTGCGCAGCTGTTGTAAAAACAGCGGCGCCTGCTGGTTGTTATGGTCTTCCGCACGAATCAGCACATGGCTGGTCCACGGCGGTAGCTGCATTGTCTGCCGCTCTGCCAGCGCCTGTTCGGCGAAGGCGTCGTAGCCTTTATACAGCAGGGTCTGCAGCAGAGGGTGTTCAGGATGGTGGGTTTGCAGGATCACTTCGCCCTGTTTTCCTGCCCGTCCCGCTCGCCCGGAGACCTGGGTATAGAGCTGAGCGAAACGCTCGGCGGAGCGGAAATCCGCGGAAAACAGCGCCCCGTCGACGTCCAGCAGGGAGACGAGGGTGACGTCCGGGAAGTGGTGGCCTTTGGCCAGCATCTGGGTGCCAATTAAAATACGCGCCCCGCCGCGATGGACGGCGGCGAGATGCTCCTCCAGCGCCCCTTTGCGGCTGGTGGTATCGCGGTCGATACGCGAGATAGGCACGTCAGGGAACAGCGGCGCCAGGGCCTGCTCCAGCTGTTCGGTGCCGATACCCACCGGCACCAGGTGCGTGGAGCCGCAGGAGGGACATTGGCGCGGGATAGGGCGCTGACTGTCGCAATGGTGGCAGCGCAGATGGTGCTGCGCCTGGTGCAACGTGTAGTAGCTGTCGCAGCGCGGACATTCCGCTATCCAGCCGCAGTCGTGGCACAGCAGCGCTGGCGCAAAGCCGCGGCGGTTAAGAAACAGGATCACCTGGTTATCCGCCTGCAGATGCTGGCGCATACGGTTAATCAGCGCGGGAGACAGACCCGCCTGCAGCGGTTGCCCTTTGAGATCGAGCACGTGCTGCTGGGCAGGGCGCGCATTGCCCGCGCGTTTGCTTAAGGTTAACTGGCGGTATTTGCCCTGGCGGACGTTATGCAGGGTCTCCAGCGCCGGCGTCGCCGAGCCGAGAATAATCGGGATCTGTTCGCTGTGGGCGCGCCATACCGCCAGGTCGCGGGCATGGTAGCGCCAGCCCTCCTGCTGCTTGTAGGAGCTGTCATGCTCTTCGTCGATAACGATGACGCCGAGGTCTTTAAACGGGGTAAACAGCGAGGAGCGGGTGCCGATCACAATGGCCGCTTCGCCGTTTTTCGCCTTCAGCCAGGCCGAAAGACGTTCGCTGTCATTGAGTCCGGAGTGCAGCACTTCCACCGGCGCGTTAAAGCGCTGGCGGAAGCGGGCGATGGTCTGCGGCGTCAGACCGATCTCCGGCACCATCACCAGCGCCTGGCGCCCCTGCGCCAGCACATTCTCCAGCACGCTCAAATAGACTTCCGTTTTCCCTGAGCCGGTAATACCCGCCAGCAGCCAAGCGGAGAAGCGATCGGCGGCGCTGTGGATCGCCCCGACGGCGGTGGCTTGCTCGGTATTAAGACGCAGGCGTTCGCCGGCAACCGAATACGCGCTGCGCCAGTCGATGAGGGCGGGCGCTTCGCAGGCCAGCTCCGCCAGCCCTTTGCCGCGCAGCGCCTGCAGCGCCGCTTCATTAAATTCCAGTTCGCCAACCTGATGACGCCAGATTTTTCCCTGGCGCAGCGCCGCCAGCGCCTGCTGCTGCTTCGGCGAGCGTTTCAGACCGTTAAGGTCGACGGCCTGCCCCTGCTCGGTGGCGAACCAGTACCACAGCGGCGTCGCGCTGGCGGGTTTGCCCTGGCGCAGCAGAATGGGCAGCGCATGGAACAGCACATCGCCAATCGGATGATGGTAATACTCAGCCGCCCACATCAGCAGCCGCCAGACGGTACCGGAGAAGACCGGTTCGTCGTCCAGCGCTTCCGCGACCGGTTTTAGCTCGTCCAGCGGCAGCTCGCTGCGTTCGCTGACCGCCGCGACAATACCGATCCGCTCCTGTTTGCCGAACGGCACCCGCACCCGACAGCCCGCTTTGACCGCCATGCCTTCAGGCAGCAGATAGTCAAAAGTGCGCGGTAGCGGAACGGGTAGGGCAACGTGGGCGACGGGCATGTCATCTTCCTGACTTGAAATCTGGCGGGATAGTATACACATTACGATAAGGCGGCGCGGATCAGTTTGCATATGCTGGTCAAATTCTGTATGATTCGCCGCCTTTGATGCGCTTTATATCGCATTGAAGATTGACCATTACCGCGTGCTTCACGCTGTCAGCAGCGTAGAGGGCGACGGGAAATTACTAATATCGCGTGGTGTCTGGCGTTAGGGCTGGAAGAGCGACGCGGCCTTAACTGAGGTTCTCCCATGAAAAAAGGTATTCACCCAAATTACGACGAAATTACTGCTACCTGTTCTTGCGGTAATGTCATGAAAATCCGCTCCACCGTAGGTCACGACCTGAACCTCGACGTGTGCGGCAAATGCCACCCGTTCTTCACCGGCAAACAGCGTGATGTTGCTACCGGTGGCCGTGTTGACCGCTTCAACAAGCGCTTCAGCATCCCGGGCAGCAAGTAAGTTGCCAGAAGAAGCCGCCTCAGGGCGGCTTTTTTGTGTCTCTCGCCTGCCTGGGCGGGAAAGAAAAAGGGCGGAAGCACGCTTCCGCCCTTTTTATCGTCTCAGTATTCCCACGTATCCGGGTCGATACCTAGTTCACGCATAATCGCTTTCGCCGCTTCCGGGATCTCATCGCTGCGCTCTTTACGCAGGTCTTCATCGTTAGGCAACGGTTGTCCGGTAAAGGCATGCAGGAACGCTTCGCACAGCAGTTCGCTGTTGGTCGCGTGACGCAGGTTATTCACCTGACGACGCGTGCGTTCATCGGTGAGGATTTTTAACACCTTCAGAGGAATGGAAACCGTAATTTTCTTTACTTGCTCACTCTTCTTACCGTGCTCAGCGTATGGGCTGATATATTCGCCGCTCCATTCAGCCATGAGATACCTTAATCCTCTGTTTATTAGTGAAGGGCCAGAATATTCCGCCCGGGCTATAATCGCGCGTAGTTTACCGTATGCGCAGGCTTTCTGACATGAGATAAGCCGCCGCCGACGTGCGCTAATGCATATAATTTTAACGGCTATTTGCACTTTGCTCAATCTATACGCAAAGAAGTTTAGATGTCCAGATGTATTGACGTCTATTGTGACAATGTTTACTCTGGAGCCTGACTTTTCACCGATTCAGCCCAGGAACTTCCCAACATGACGCGTAAACAGGCCACCATCGCAGTGCGTAGCGGTTTAAATGACGACGAGCAGTACGGTTGCGTTGTCCCGCCGATCCACCTCTCCAGTACCTATAACTTCACCGACTTTAATGAACCTCGCGCTCACGACTATTCCCGCCGCGGCAACCCGACGCGTGATGTGGTGCAGCGCGCTTTAGCGGAGCTGGAGGGCGGCGCTGGCGCGGTGCTGACCAATACCGGTATGTCGGCGATCCTGCTGGTGACGACGGTGTTCCTTAAGCCTGGCGATCTGCTGGTGGCGCCGCACGACTGCTACGGCGGCAGCTACCGTCTGTTCGATAGCCTGGCGAAGCGCGGCTGCTATCGCGTTCAGTTCGTCGATCAAAACGATGAGCAAGCGCTGCGGGCGGCGCTGGCGGAAAAACCGAAGCTGGTGCTGGTCGAAAGCCCAAGTAATCCATTGCTGCGGGTGGTGGATATTGCGAAAATCTGTGGTCTGGCGCGCGAAGCCGGGGCGATCAGCGTGGTCGATAACACCTTCCTGAGTCCGGCGCTGCAAAACCCGCTGGCGCTGGGCGCCGATCTGGTGTTGCACTCCTGTACTAAATACCTTAATGGTCACTCTGATGTGGTGGCCGGGGTGGTGATTGCCAACGATCCGGCGACTGTCACCGAACTGGCATGGTGGGCGAATAACATTGGCGTCACCGGCAGCGCCTTCGACAGCTATCTGCTGTTGCGCGGGCTGCGGACGCTTTCTCCACGCATGGAAGTGGCGCAACGTAATGCCCTGGCGATCGTCGAGTATCTGAAAACCCAGCCGCTCGTGAAAAAGCTGTATCATCCGTCGCTGCCGGAAAACCAGGGGCATGAAATTGCGGCGCGTCAGCAAAAAGGTTTTGGCGCAATGTTAAGCTTCGAGCTGGACGGTGACGAGCAGACGCTGCGCCGCTTCCTGAGCGGGCTGTCGCTGTTTACACTGGCGGAATCGCTGGGGGGCGTTGAAAGCCTGATTTCCCATGCGGCAACGATGACGCATGCCGGCATGGCGCCTGAAGCGCGTGCCGCCGCCGGAATTTCAGAAACGCTCCTGCGTATTTCGACCGGTATCGAAGATGGTGAAGATTTAATTGCCGACCTGGAAAATGGCTTCCGGGCAGCAAACGAGGAATAAAGATGAGTGTGATTGCGCAGGCAGGGGCGAAGGGTCGTCAGCTGCACAAATTTGGTGGGAGTAGTTTAGCGGATGCGAAATGTTACCTGCGCGTCGCGGGGATCATGAAGGAGTATTCGCAGGCGGGGGACATGATGGTCGTCTCCGCCGCTGGCAGCACCACCAACCAGCTGATCAGCTGGCTTAAGCTTAGCCAGAGCGATCGCCTTGCTGCGCATCAGGTTCAGCAGTCGCTTCGCCGCTATCACACCGAGCTGATTGGCGGTCTGGTGGAGCCTGCGGCGGCGGATACGTTGATCGCCGCCTTTATCCACGACCTTGAGCGTCTGGCTGGTCTGCTGGACGGCGGGGTTTCCGAAGCGGTCTATGCGGAAGTGGTCGGCCATGGGGAAGTATGGTCCGCGCGCCTGATGGCGGCGGTTCTCAACCAGCTGGGAATGGAAGCCGCCTGGCTGGACGCGCGCGCGTTCCTGCGCGCGGAACGCGCCGCGCAGCCGCAGGTGGATGAAGGATTATCCTATCCACTGCTGCAGCAGCTGATGGCGCAGCATCCTAACAAGCGTCTGGTGGTGACCGGCTTTATCTCCCGCAACCAGGCCGGTGAAACCGTCCTGCTGGGCCGTAACGGGTCTGACTACTCTGCCACCCAGATCGGCGCGCTGGCGGGCGCTTCCCGCGTCACTATCTGGAGCGACGTCGCCGGGGTATACAGCGCGGATCCGCGCAAGGTGAAAGACGCCTGTCTGCTGCCGCTGCTGCGTCTGGACGAAGCCAGCGAGCTGGCGCGTCTGGCCGCGCCGGTGCTCCATGCCCGCACGCTACAGCCGGTTTCCGCCAGCGATATCGATCTGCAGTTACGCTGCAGCTATACGCCGGAACAGGGTTCCACGCGCATTGAGCGCGTGCTGGCCTCCGGTACTGGCGCCCGGATTGTCACCAGCCATGACGATGTCTGCCTGGTGGAGTTCCAGGTGCCGGCCGGTCACGATTTCAAACTGGCGCATAAAGAGCTGGACGCCCTGCTCAAACGCGCCCAGCTGCGCCCGTTAGCCGTTGGCGTCCATGCCGACCGCAAACTGCTGCAGTTCTGCTATACCTCCGAGGTGGCCGACAGCGCGCTGAAGCTGCTCGATGAGGCAGGTCTGCCGGGCGAGCTGCGTCTGCGTCAGAAGCTGGCGCTGGTGGCGATGGTGGGCGCGGGCGTCACCCGTAACCCACTGCACTGCCACCGTTTCTGGCAGCAGCTGAAAGGGCAGCCGGTGGAGTTCACCTGGCAGTCGGAAGAGGGGATCAGCCTGGTGGCCGTCCTGCGCGCCGGGCCGACGGAAAGCCTGATCCAGGGGCTGCACCAGTCCTTATTTCGTGCCGAAAAGCGTATCGGCCTGATGCTGTTCGGCAAAGGGAACATCGGTTCCCGCTGGCTGGAGCTGTTCGCCCGTGAACAAACCACGCTCTCGGCGCGCACCGGCTTTGAGTTTGTGCTCGCCGGCGTGGTCGACAGTAAACGCAGTCTGCTGAACTACGACGGGCTGGACGCCAGCCGGGCGCTGGCTTTCTTCAACGATGAAGCGGTGGAGCAGGATGAAGAGTCGCTGTTCCTGTGGATGCGCGCGCACCCGTATGATGATTTAGTGGTGCTGGACGTCACCGCCAGCGAGCAGCTGGCCGACCAGTATCTTGATTTCGCCAGCCATGGCTTCCACGTGATCAGCGCCAACAAGCTGGCGGGGGCCAGCAGTAGCGATAAGTATCGCCAGATCCACGACGCGTTTGAGAAGACAGGGCGCCACTGGCTGTATAACGCCACCGTGGGCGCCGGCTTGCCGGTGAACCATACGGTGCGCGACCTGATCGACAGCGGCGATACCATCCTCGGCCTGAGCGGTATCTTCTCGGGAACGCTCTCCTGGCTGTTCCTGCAGTTTGATGGCACCGTGCCGTTCACCGACCTGGTGGATCAGGCGTGGCAGCAGGGTCTGACCGAGCCGGATCCCCGCGTCGATCTGTCCGGTAAAGATGTGATGCGCAAGCTGGTGATCCTCGCGCGGGAAGCGGGTTACGACATCGAGCCGGATCAGGTGCGCGTGGAATCACTGGTCCCGGCGCACTGTGAAGAGGGTTCGGTCGATCACTTCTTTGAGAATGGCGAAGAGTTGAACGAGCAGATGCTGCAGCGCCTGGAGGCGGCCCGCGAGATGGGGCTGGTGCTCCGCTACGTGGCGCGTTTTGATGCCAACGGCAAAGCACGCGTCGGCGTGGAGGCGGTACGCGAAGAGCACCCGCTGGCGGCGCTGCTGCCGTGCGATAACGTGTTCGCTATCGAAAGCCGCTGGTATCGCGATAATCCGCTGGTGATCCGCGGGCCCGGCGCCGGGCGCGATGTGACCGCCGGGGCGATCCAGTCGGATATTAACCGTCTGGCGCAGCTGCTGTAGTCCTGGGAAAAAGACCAGGCGCGGCCTGGTCTTTTTTGTTAGTGCGCCGCAAAAACTGCTTTAGCGGCAAACAGGCCGTTTAGCGCCGCCGGGAAGCCGGCGTAGACCGCCATCTGCATGATCACTTCCGTAATTTCCTCTTGCGTCAGACCGACATTTAATCCCGCGGCAATATGCACTTTCAGCTGCGGCTCGGCGTTACCCAGCGCGGTGAGCGCGGCGATGGTGGCGATTTCCCGGCTACGCAAATCAAGCCCTGGCCGGGCGTAAATATCGCCGAAGGGGAACTCAATCAGATAGCGGGCGAAGTCGGGGGCAATATCCCGCAGGCTGTTAACGACGGCCTCCCCGCCGCTACCGTCCACGCGCTGAAGCATTTCCTGACCGGTGGTATAACGTTCGCTGGACATCGTTTTTTCCTCTCTGTGATGATGCGTTGAGAGGAAGGGTAGGGAAGTTTACCGGACTTGAGTAATACCCTTTTCGTGATACCTTTTCAGTATGACAACTTCGCGATTACATTCTCTCGATATCCGCCTGCTGCGTGCCTTTGCCGTGGTGGCGGAGGAAAATAACATCAGCCGGGCGGCGCAGCGGTTATTTATCTCGCAGCCGCCGCTGAGTCGCCATATGCGCTATCTGGAAGCGCAGCTGGGGGTGACGCTGTTTCAGCGCCATAGCAAAGGCCTGATCCTTACCGACGCGGGCAGAGAGGTGCTGGCGATCATTCGGCCCATGCTGGCGCTCCAGGAACGCACGCTGGCGGCATTGAGTGAGCTCTCCGTTCACTCGCCGCCGTCTCTGCGTCTGGGCGTGACCACCGCCTTCGAACAAGGCATTTTCGCTGCTGTTGAATCTGCGCTGAGCGAACATACCCGCGGGTTGCATATCACCCGCCACGCCTCACCGGCGCTGGCGCAGCAGGTGCGCAAAGGCAAACTCGATGCGGCGCTGGTCGCGCTGCCGCTCAATACTGAAGGGCTGCACCTGCATCCATTGCCGTATCAGGAGCCGCTCATCGCGGCAGTGCCAGCCTCCTGGCCGGAAGCCGTCATACCAGCGTTAACGCTAAGCGAGCTCAATCATCGGCCGCTGTTCTGGTTTAAACGCGAGCGTAACCCCGATTTCTTTGACTACACGCGGCGCATTTTCGACCGGGCTGGCTATACCCCCGCTTATGTGGAAGAGCCTGCCGAACATGATGTGCTGCTGGCGCGAATCGCGCGTGGGGAAGGCATGATCCTCCTGCCGGCGTCCTTTTCCGCCATCCAGCGTCAGGGGGTAGTGTTCTGTCCTGTCGCTGAAGGCGACAGCATGCCGTTAAGCCTTGGGGTGATCTATGCGCCTCACCAGGCAGGAGCCGTGCGGCAATGGCTCTCACTGCTGGATGATCACCTGACGGCTCGCTCGTCCCATGCTGAACATCGTCCTACCCCATGTTGACCGCAGAGCGGGCTCTATCGGCTGGCAAAGCGCCGGTAGATGAAGTTTTTTCATGTAGGCAGCCTTTTCCTCACTCTTTACGCAGATTTTTCTATTGACGCCCGGGCGCTTTTCCGTCATTTTTACATCTGGACGTCTAAACGTATAGAAGTTCGCAATACAACAGCCATTACATGCGATTGATGAGGTAAGGTATGAGCTTTTTTCACGCCAATCAGCGGGAAGCCCTGAATCAGAGCCTGGCGGAAGTCCAGGGCCAGATTAATGTGTCCTTTGAATTCTTTCCGCCGCGCACCAGTGAAATGGAGCAAACCCTGTGGAAATCCATCGATCGCCTGAGCAGTCTGAAACCGAAGTTTGTCTCGGTGACCTATGGCGCGAACTCCGGCGAGCGCGATCGCACCCATAGCATCATCAAAGGTATTAAAGAGCGAACCGGTCTGGAAGCGGCGCCGCACCTGACCTGTATCGATGCTACTCGCGATGAGCTGCGCACTATCGCCCAGGATTACTGGAACAACGGCATCCGCCATATCGTCGCTCTGCGCGGCGACCTGCCGCCGGGCAGCGGTAAACCGGAGATGTACGCCGCCGATCTGGTCACTCTGCTGAAAGAGGTGGGAGATTTTGATATCTCCGTCGCCGCGTATCCGGAAGTGCATCCGGAAGCGAAAAGCGCGCAGGCGGATTTGCTCAATCTGAAACGCAAAGTCGAGGCAGGCGCCAACCGCGCGATCACCCAGTTCTTCTTCGATGTGGAAAGCTACCTGCGTTTTCGCGATCGCTGTGTCTCGGCGGGCATCGACGTGGAAATTATTCCGGGTATCCTGCCGGTTTCCAACTTTAAACAGGCGAAAAAGTTTGCGGATATGACCAACGTTCGTATCCCGGTGTGGATGTCGAAAATGTTCGAAGGGCTGGATAATGACACCGAAACCCGTCAGCTGGTGGGGGCGAATATCGCCATGGACATGGTGAAGATCTTAAGTCGGGAAGGGGTAAAAGATTTCCACTTCTACACCCTTAACCGCGCCGAAATGAGCTACGCCATCTGTCATACGCTGGGCGTGCGTCCTGCCTGAGTGCTTGTCGTTTCCGCCGTCAGTGGGCGACGCGTCCGGCTGATAAACATAAAAAAACACCCGGCTGACGCCGGGTGTTTTGTTTTGCTCTGGATTATTCCCATTCCTGCAGGAAGCGCTGGCCATATTGGTCGGCGACCAGCAGCGCGGCGTAGACCTGGTCGGCGTCGACGCCGCCCGGCATATTGTGGATGGTTTCGCCTTCAGCGCAGGCGGCTTCCGCTACCAGGCGCATTTTGGTCGGGATGTCGCCTTTGATATCCAGCTGCGCCAGCGTGATCGGCAGCCCAACGCTGTGACACAGTGCGGCGACAGTCTCGATCTCTTCCACCGGCGCGTTTTCCAGCACCAACTGCGTCAGGGTGCCGAACGCCACTTTTTCACCGTGATAATAGTGGTGTGCGTCAGGGATGGCCGTCATGCCGTTATGAATCGCGTGGGCTGCCGCCAGGCCACCGCTTTCAAAACCGACGCCGCTCAGATAGGTGTTGGCTTCCACCACCCGCTCCAGCGCCGGAGTGACCACGTGCTGTTCGGCGGCCAGCATCGCTTTTTCACCCTCTTCGAGTAAGGTGTTGTAGCACAGCTCGGCCAGCGCCAGCGCCGCCTGGGTGCATTTCCCGCCCGCCATGGTGGTGGCGCCGCTGCGTGAGCAGGCGCGGGCTTCGAACCAGGTGGCCAGCGCATCGCCAATCCCGGCGGCCAGCAGGCGAGCCGGCGCGCCGGCAACGATCTGCGTATCGACAATGACCATGTTAGGGTTGTGCGGCAGCATCAGATAGCTGTCGAACTCGCCTTCGTCGGTGTAAATCACCGACAGCGCGCTGCACGGCGCATCGGTGGAGGCGATGGTGGGGGCGATCGCCACCGGCACCTTCATAAAATGGGCCAGCGCTTTCGCGGTATCCAGGGTTTTACCACCGCCGATCCCCAGCACGGCGGTGCATTTCGCACTGCCGGCGATATCGCGCAGGCGATTGATTTCATTATGCGAACATTCACCGCCGAACGGCGCGATTTCCGCCGCCAGGCCGGCGTCAGCCAGGCTTTTGCGTAGCATCTCTTCCGCGAATCCCAGCACGAATTTATCGCCAACGACCAGCCAGCGTTCGGCCAGCGGTTTCAGGTAGTCGCCAAGGCGCTTGATGGCGCCTGCGCCCTGGATGTATTTGCCTGGTGATTGAATAATGCGATCCATTTCGATTCCTCCTCGATGACCGTGATGCCGCCCGCAGGCGGCGCGCGGGTCCGGTTACAGGTTCAGCGTGCCAAAGGCGTTATTCCAGTCCTGTTCAAACTTCTCTATGGCTGACTCTACCGCAGGGGTGCCGAGCATTTGTTGCGCTACATCTAGTGGAAGGGTGATTGCTTCGCAGCCAGCCAGCAGGCAATCCAGCGCCTGACGGGGCGTTTTGAAGCTTGCCGCCAGCACTTTGCTTTCGGGCGCATGCATTTCCAGCAGGGATTGCAGTTCCTGCACCATGCGGATGCCGTCCCCGCCCTGAGCGTCGACGCGGTTAACGTAAGGCGCGACGTACTTTGCGCCGGCCAGCGCGGCCAGCAGACCCTGTGAAGCGCTGTAGACGGCGGTGCCAAGGGTCGGGATGCCTTCTTTCTTCAGCAGCTTGATAGCGGCGAGGCCTTCGGCGGTGACCGGGATTTTGACCACGATGCCCGGCACGGCGTTGCTAAGGCGTTTGGCTTCTGCCACCATGCCCTGCGCATCGCGGCTCATGGTCTGCGCGAACAGAATTCCTTCCGGGCCAACGGCTTTTTGCAGGCGCGGCAGTACATCCCAGACCGGGGTTTTACCGGCGGCGATAATGCTCGGGTTGGTGGTCACCCCGGCCAGCGGGTAGATGCGGGCCAGGCGTTCCACTTCGGCGACGTTGGCGGTATCCAGATAGAGTTCCATAGCGTTTTCCTCAATGCTTAATTCGGTGCTGTCGTTGAGGTAAGCATACGGCTTTCGTTCGAAGGATCGCCAGATGACAAATTTGCCAAAAACTGGATAAATGTACGCATCGCGATTAAGGATGATTTAGATCACATTTATCGACGCTGGCTGGGATGGCAGGAAACTATAGCGCGCACAAAAGTCAGGTTTAACACACAAAAATCTAGTTCTTTGCCGCGGACGATTTTTCCGTCAGCTGGCTATGGTACTGGCGGCGGTATTCAGACGGCGAGCGTTCTGTGGTTTTGCGGAACAGGCGGCAGAAGTAGTTGCTGTCGGCGAAGCCGCAGGCGTGGGCGATGTCTTTCACTTTCATATCGTGGCCCTTCAGCAGCATACGGGCCTGTTCGAGACGAATGTGGTTTAGATATTCATTGAAGCCCATTGGCCCACATTTCTGGAACAGATGGGAAAGATAGTTGGGAGAGAGATAGAACGCCTGGGCGACCGATTCCCGGCTCAGCGGCTCCGCGTAATGGACCTCGATGTACTGACGGATTGCCTCGAACAGCGCCTGGCTGCGCGAGGAAGTTTGCGCCTGGCTGCCGAGAAGATCATGGCAGTGGCTGAGCAGGCTGATGACGATGCTGCGGGCGGTTTGCTGCTCCTGCGGCTGCATCCGGATCTCGTTGAGCGCCTGCAGCAGGAAGGAACCGACGCGCGGCCCGCGACGCAGCGCCTGTAGCTTTTCAACAACGGCGATCGTCTTGCCATTCCAGCGCTGCAGCGAGCACTCCAGCTGCTGCTTAGCGAACAGGATGCTTAACAGCAGGCAGGGCGCCTGCCACTGTGGGCAGTTCCAGCTATCGCCAGGAATATAGAGTACGTCATGGGCCTCCAGGAGCGGGGCGTTATCGCCGAGCGCCTGGTCGCGCAGCTGCCCATCGAGGAGGATATTCAGACGGGGAAAATCAACCTGCACCACCGGTTCAGCAGGCGAGCGCGTCTCGCCGGCGAAATAAACCCGTCCGAGGCTGGTCTGCTTTTTTAGCAATGCATCAATAAGTTGATTGATATCGTTGTCCATCATTGTTCCGCCCCGCGCATCACCCTTTTCATCATACCGGACATTATTCCAGCGGTAAAAGCGCCAGCCTGTCGCTATTGCTTCTCAGTCACGATATGTTATATCGTAACAATTTGTCGCCATTGATAGCAAACTCAGGAGAGAGTAATGACCAGAAAGATCCCCCTGCTGGCCTTGGGACTCGGCATGGCGCTAGCCAGCGCCCAGGCGTTCGCCCACGGCAACCATAGCCATGGGCCGGCGCTAACCGAAGTGGAGCGTCAGGCCAGCGAAGGCATTTTTGCGGATAAAGATGTGCAGGACCGCGCGCTGAGCGACTGGGAGGGCGTCTGGCAGTCGGTGAACCCGTATCTGCTCAACGGCGATCTCGATCCGGTGCTGGAGCAGAAGGCGAAAAAGCCCGGCGGCAAGAGCGTGGAGGAGTATCGCGCCTATTATAAGAAGGGCTACGCCACCGATGTGGAACAGATTGGCATTGAAGATGACGTGATTGAGTTCCACATTGGCGAGACCGTCAACAGCTGCAAATACCGCTATTCAGGCTACAAAATCCTGCATTACGCCTCCGGTAAGAAGGGCGTACGTTATCTGTTCGAGTGCCAGCAGGGCGATGCCAGCGCGCCAAAATATGTCCAGTTCAGCGACCACATCATTGGCCCGCGTAAATCGCAGCATTTCCATATTTTCATGGGCAATGAATCACAGGAAGCGTTGCTGAAAGAGATGGATAACTGGCCGACCTATTATCCATATGCGCTGCATAAAGAGCAGATCGTTGATGAGATGCTGCACCACTAGAACGGGTGAAAAATCCCCCGGCCGGGCGGCCGGGGGAAAGACAGCGATTAGCCGGTGTTACGCATACCGGCGGCGACGCCGGCGATGGTGACCATCAGCGCTTGTTCAACGCGCGGATCCGGGTCTTTGCCCTCTTCTTCAGCCTGGCGCGAACGGTGCAGCAGTTCCGCCTGCAAGACGTTCAGCGGGTCGGTATAAATATTACGCAGCTGGATAGACTCGGCGATCCACGGCAGGTCAGCCATCAGATGAGAGTCGTTGGCGATGGCCAGCACGACGTTGATATCGGCAGCCAGCAGCTTGCGCAGCTCGGTACCCAGCGCCCACAGCTCCGGTTTCACCAGGCGCTGATCGTAGTACTCCGCCAGCCACAGGTCGGCCTTCGAGTAAACCATCTCCAGCATGCCGAGGCGGGTGGAGAAGAACGGCCAGTCGCGACACATCGCTTCCAGTTCACTCTGTTTTCCGCCTTCAACCACCTTCTGCAGCGCAGCGCCAGCGCCCAGCCAGGCTGGAAGCATCAGGCGGTTCTGGGTCCAGGCGAAGATCCACGGAATGGCGCGTAGCGACTCGACGCCGCCGGTCGGACGACGTTTTGCCGGACGCGAACCCAGCGGCAGTTTGCCCAGCTCCTGCTCCGGAGTGGCGGAGCGGAAATAAGGCACGAAATCTTTGTTTTCACGCACGTAGCCGCGATACATCTTGCACGACACGTCGGACAGCTCGGCCATGATGTCGCGCCACTGCGGTTTTGGTTCCGGCGGCGGCAGCAGGTTGGCTTCGAGGATCGCGCTGGTATAGAGCGACAGGCTGCTGATGGTGACTTCCGGCAGGCCGTACTTAAAGCGGATCATCTCACCCTGCTCGGTAACGCGCAGGCCGCCCTTCAGGCTTCCCGGCGGCTGTGAGAGGAGCGCGGCGTGGGCCGGCGCGCCGCCGCGGCCAATGGAGCCGCCGCGACCGTGGAACAGCGTCAGTTCGATCCCGGCTTTCTCACAGGTTTTGATCAACGCGTCCTGCGCCTGGTACTGCGCCCAGGAGGCGGCCATCACGCCTGCGTCTTTCGCGGAATCAGAGTAGCCGATCATGACCATCTGTTTGCCCTGGATAAAGCCGCGGTACCAGTCGATATTCAGCAGCTGGGTCATGACGTCGTTGGCGTTGTTCAGGTCATCCAGCGTTTCGAACAGCGGGGCCACCGGCAGGGCAAAGCCAATCCCGGCCTCCTTCAGCAGCAGATGAACCGCCAGCACGTCGGACGGCGTTTTGGCCATCGAGATCACGTAGGCGGCGATCGATCCGCGCGGCGCCTCGGCGATCACTCTACAGGTATCGAGAACTTCGCGGGTCTCTTCGCTTGGCTCCCACTGGCGCGGCAGCAGCGGACGTTTGGAATTCAGTTCGCGGATCAGGAAAGCCTGTTTGTCGGCTTCTGACCAGCTTTCGTAATCGCCGATCCCGAGGTAACGGGTCATTTCGCCCAGCGCTTCGGTGTGGCGGGTGCTTTCCTGACGGATATCAATACGCACCAGCGGTACGCCGAAAGACTTCACGCGGCGCAGGGTGTCGAGCAGCTCGCCGTTGGCGATAATGCCCATGCCGCAGGCCTGCAGCGATTTATAACAGGCGTATAGCGGCTCCCACAGCTGCTCGTTCTGAGTGATCAGTCCCGCCGGTTTCGGCAGCTTCTGACCTTTCAGACGCGCTTCCAGCCAGGCCTGGGTTTCCATCAGCTGAGTGCGCAGTTTTTTCATCAGGTAACGGTACGGTTCCTGAGCGCCCTCAGCGCCGGCCAGGGCGCGCAATTCGTCAGTACACTCCACCATCGACAGCTCGGAGATCAGCACCTGCACATCTTTGAGGAACAGATCGGTCGCTTTCCAGCGGCTGAGCAGCAGCACGTGGCGGGTGATATCGGCAGTCACGTTCGGGTTGCCGTCGCGGTCGCCGCCCATCCACGAAGTGAAACGCACCGGGACAAAGTCCACCGGCAGCTGATAGCCGAGGTTGGCTTCCAGCTGTTCGTTCAGCTCGCGCAGGTAGTTAGGGACCCCTTCCCACAGGCTGTTTTCCACCACCGCGAAGCCCCATTTGGCTTCATCGACCGGGGAAGGGCGGTGCTTACGAATTTCATCGGTATGCCAGGACTGGGCGATCAGCTGGCGCAGGCGGCGCATCAGCTGGTGGTGCTCGTAGTCCGCGATATCTTTGTTATCCAGCTGCTTGAGGCAGTTGTTCACTTCCACCATTTTATGGATCAGCGTCCGGCGGGTGATCTCGGTCGGGTGGGCGGTTAACACCAGCTCCAGGGACAGAGATTCCACCGCTTTTTTGATGGTGTCTTCGTTGAGATTGGGTTGGTCTTTGAGCTTTCTCAGGGTGCGCGCAATGACTTCCGGATTGCTGGCCGCTTCGCCATTCGGCGAAATGCTGTGGTACTGCTCAGCGGTGTTGGCCAGATTCAGGAACTGGCTGAAGGCACGGGCCACCGGCAGCAGTTCGTCGTTAGACAAATTCTGCAGCGTGGTCAGCAGCTCCTGGCGGTTAGCTTCGTTGCCGGCGCGTGAAGATTTGGACAACTTACGGATAGTTTCGACACGATCAAGAATATTTTCTCCCAATGCATCCTTGATGGTATCGCCCAGCACCTTGCCGAGCATACTGACATTACTACGCAATGCGGAATATTGTTCGTTCATGTTACCCCAGACACCCCATCTCATTTTATTTTGTTATATCCGCTGCGCTGGAACGTGAGCAACGGATAAGCAACCCGTCTTTTATAAAGCCACGTAAATACCCCCACGTCAATTACTGCGAAATCGCTTCAGCAAACGAGTAAATACCCGTAATTTGCGAAATTTAACTCAGGGGGCGCTGGATAAGCATCGCTTATGGAAATGTGACGATCGTCACCGTTCCGCCCCGGGAGAGCGGGGCGGAAAAAGAGGGCGATTTTAGTGCCAGCAGAAGTGGTGAACCACCTGGCTAATCAGCTCCCGCGTCGGCTTGATAAAGCGCGTCTCCAGAAACTCGTCAGGCTGATGGGCCTGATTGATTGAGCCCGGGCCGAGAACCAGCGTTGGGCACAGCGTCTGGATAAACGGCGCTTCGGTACAGTAGTTCACCACGTCGGTCTGGGCGCCAAGCAGTTTCTCAACCACCTGCACCAGCTTATGGTCCGGCGGGCACTCGTAGCCGGGGATCGGCGGATGCAGCTCCGAGACCGTCAGGCGGCCCGGCCAGCGTTCGCTGACCGGGGCCAGCGCCTCGTCCAGCAGACCATTGAGGTCGTTGAGGGTCATCCCCGGCAACGGGCGGATGTCCATATGCAGTTCACAGCAAGCGCAGATACGGTTTGAGGCATCGCCGCCATGGATGGCGCCGAGGTTGAGGGTCGGGTAAGGGACCGTGAACGCCTCGAAGTGGTAGCGCTCTTTTAGCAAATCGCGCAGCTGCATAATCCGACCGATGGCGTCGTGCATCAGCTCGATCGCGTTGACCCCGCGCGCCGGATCGCTGGAGTGGCCGGACTGGCCCTGAATACGGATCGCGTTGGACATATGTCCTTTATGGGCGCGGATCGGCTGCAGGGAGGTGGGCTCGCCGATGATGGCGCAGTCGGGGCGCAGCCGGGTGGTTTCGGCAAAATAGCGCGCGCCGGCCATGCTGGTCTCTTCGTCGGCGGTGGCCAGAATATACAGCGGTTTTTTCAGCGTGGTGACGTCGACATCGCGCAGGGCGTCGAGAATAAAGGCGAAGAAGCCTTTCATATCGGCCGTGCCGAGGCCGTAGAGCTTGTTATCGTGTTCGGTAAGGGTGAACGGATCGCGCGTCCAGCGGCCGTCATCGAACGGCACGGTATCGGTATGCCCGGCGAGCAGCAGGCCGCCGGCGCCGTGTCCGGTGCTGGCCAGCAGGTTGAATTTATGGCGCGTATCCGGCACCGGCTGTACCTCGACATTAAAGCCGAGATCGCGGAACCAGCCGGCCAGCAAATTGATTAAAGACTCATTGCTCTGATCGAGAGCCTCTTCGGTCGCGCTGATGGACGGTGTGGCGATCAACGCGCGGTAAATCTCGATAAAGGGCGGTAAATTGTTTTTCATTGTTGACACACCTTGGGTCGTGATAGTATCAATATTCATGCATTTATTGTGAATAAAAATACAATATCGTTGAGCGTAAGAAAACCCATCGAATGTAAGGAGATGCGCTTCCAATGTTAAATACGCTGATTGTGGGTGCCAGTGGTTATGCCGGCGCAGAGCTGGTGACCTATATCAATCGTCATCCGCATATGAACATAACCGCTTTGACGGTCTCCGCGCAAAGCAATGATGCGGGAAAATTAATTTCCGACCTGCATCCGCAGCTCAAAGGCATTGTCGATATGCCGCTGCAGCCGATGTCCGATATCAGCGAATTCAGCGCTGGCGTGGACGTGGTGTTTCTCGCCACCGCGCACGAAGTGAGTCACGATCTGGCGCCGCAGTTCCTTGCCGCCGGCTGCGTGGTGTTCGATCTCTCCGGTGCCTTCCGCGTTAACGATGGGGCGTTCTACGAAAAATATTATGGTTTCACTCATCAGCATCCCGACCTGCTCAAACAGGCGGTGTATGGTCTGGCGGAGTGGAGCGCGGATGCGCTTAAAGAAGCGCAGTTAATCGCGGTGCCTGGCTGCTACCCGACGGCGGCGCAGCTGTCGCTGAAGCCGCTGATTGATGCCAGTCTGCTGGATCTCAACCAGTGGCCAGTGATCAACGCCACCAGCGGGGTGAGCGGCGCGGGACGCAAAGCCGCGATCGGCAACAGCTTCTGTGAAGTCAGCCTGCAGCCATACGGCATCTTTAACCATCGTCATCAGCCGGAGATTGCCAGCCACCTCGGAGCGAAGGTGATTTTTACCCCGCATCTGGGTAATTTTAAGCGCGGCATTCTGGAAACCATTACCTGCCGCCTGAAGCCGGGCGTTGGCCATGCGCAGATCGCGGCGGTTTACCAGCAGGCTTACGCCGATAAACCGCTGGTACGTTTATATGATAAAGGCGTGCCCGCATTGAAAAGCGTCGAAGGTCTGCCATTCTGTGATATCGGTTTTGCCGTGCAGGACGACCATCTTATCGTCGTCGCGGCAGAAGATAACCTGCTGAAAGGCGCCGCAGCGCAGGCGGTGCAGTGCGCGAATATTCGTTTCGGCTTCGCTGAGACGCAGTCTCTTATTTAAGGTGTGATGATGAACCCATTAATTATCAAACTCGGCGGCGTATTACTCGATAGCGAAGAAGCGCTGGAGCGTCTGTTTACCGCGCTGGTCAATTACCGTGAAGCGCACCAGCGTCCGCTGATTATCGTCCATGGCGGCGGCTGCGTGGTGGATGAGCTGATGAAGCAGCTCAACCTGCCGGTGCAGAAGAAAAATGGTCTGCGGGTGACGCCGGCTGAGCAAATCGACATCATCACCGGCGCGCTGGCGGGTACCGCCAACAAGACGCTGCTGGCGTGGGCGAAAAAGCACGGTCTGGCCTCTGTCGGCCTGTTCCTCGGCGATGGCGATAGCGTGAAGGTGACACAGCTGGATGCTGAGCTGGGCCATGTCGGGCTGGCGCAGCCGGGCTCTCCGACGCTGATCAACACCCTGCTGGCGGGCGGTTACCTGCCGGTGGTGAGCTCTATCGGCGTGACCGACGAGGGCCAGCTGATGAACGTCAATGCTGACCAGGCGGCGACGGCGCTGGCGGCTACCCTGGGGGCGGATCTGATCCTGCTGTCTGACGTCAGCGGTATCCTCGACGGTAAAGGGCAGCGTATTGCCGAGATGACCGCCGAGAAAGCGGAGCAGCTGATCGAGCAGGGGATTATCACTGACGGCATGATTGTCAAAGTGAATGCGGCCCTCGACGCGGCGCGTGCTCTGGGCCGTCCGGTGGATATCGCCTCCTGGCGTCACGCCGAGCAGCTGCCGGCGTTGTTTAACGGCACGCCTATCGGCACACGTATTCTGGCTTAAGATTTCATGCCCGGCGGCGCGTTGTCTGCCGGGCTTACAAGACCGTAGGCCGGGGAGGCACAACGCCACCGGCGGAACTAACGAATAAAGGAAGCATGTTATGGCACTTTGGGGCGGGCGTTTTACACAGGCAGCAGATCAACGGTTCAAACAGTTCAACGACTCGTTGCGCTTCGACTATCGTCTGGCGGAGCAGGATATCGTTGGCTCTGTCGCCTGGTCGAAAGCGCTGGTAACGGTTGGCGTACTGAGTGCCGATGAACAACAGCAGCTGGAAGAAGCGCTGAACGTGCTACTGGAAGAGGTGCGGGCCAATCCGCAGCAAATCCTCGCCAGCGATGCTGAAGATATTCACAGCTGGGTGGAAGGCAAACTGATCGACAAAGTGGGCCAGTTGGGCAAGAAACTGCATACCGGCCGCAGCCGTAACGACCAGGTCGCTACCGATCTTAAACTGTGGTGCAAAGATACCGTTGTCGAACTGCTGTCGGCGAACCGCCAGCTGCAGAGCGCGCTGGTGGAGACGGCCCAGCAGAACCAGGACGCGGTGATGCCGGGGTACACCCACCTGCAGCGCGCCCAACCGGTGACGTTCGCGCACTGGTGTCTGGCCTATGTCGAAATGCTTGCGCGCGATGAAAGCCGCCTGCAGGACGCGCTGAAGCGCCTCGACGTTAGCCCGCTGGGCTGCGGCGCGCTGGCGGGAACGGCGTATGAAATCGACCGCGAGCAGCTGGCCGGCTGGCTGGGCTTTGCCTCCGCCACCCGCAACAGCCTCGACAGCGTGTCCGACCGCGACCATGTTCTGGAGCTGCTTTCCGATGCCTCTATCGGCATGGTCCATCTGTCGCGCTTTGCGGAAGATCTGATTTTCTTTAACTCTGGCGAAGCGAATTTCGTCGAGCTTTCCGACCGCGTAACCTCAGGCTCCTCGCTGATGCCGCAGAAGAAAAACCCGGACGCCCTGGAGCTTATCCGTGGCAAATGCGGCCGCGTGCAGGGCGCGCTGACCGGCATGATGATGACCCTGAAAGGGCTGCCGCTGGCCTACAACAAAGATATGCAGGAAGATAAAGAGGGACTTTTCGACGCTCTGGATACCTGGCTCGACTGCCTGCATATGGCGACCCTGGTGCTGGATGGCATCCAGGTGAAACGTCCGCGCTGTGCGGAAGCGGCGCAGCAGGGCTATGCCAACGCCACTGAGCTGGCGGATTATCTGGTGGCGAAAGGCGTACCGTTCCGCGAGGCGCACCATATTGTCGGTGAAGCGGTGGTGGAAGCCATTGCGCAAGGGAAACCGCTGGAAGCGCTGGCCCTGGCCGACCTGCAGAAATTCAGCCCGGTGATTGCGGACGATGTTTATCCGATTCTGTCGCTGCAGTCCTGCCTTGATAAACGCGCGGCAAAAGGCGGCGTCTCGCCGCAGCAGGTGGCGCAGGCTATCGACGAGGCGAAGGCCCGTCTGAGCTAATCCACAGATATCTGCCTTCCCTGACCCGGCCGAGCCCAGCGACGCCGGGTTTTTTATGCAAAAAAAAAGCGGACGCAAGGTCCGCAAAAGTTCACGTTGGCTTTAGTTGTTCGGGTAGAGAAACAGTGTGACGGGTCAGTGGTTTTCACAGGTTCACCGTCTTTATGGGCGTATTATTGAACAGAAAACTTGATAGGGATAATCGTTCGTTGCTATGCTATCTATCGCCATGGACTATCGTGGCGATGGAGGATGAATAATGAATATTCGCGATCTTGAATACCTGGTAGCGCTCGCCGAACACCGCCACTTCCGGCGGGCGGCTGACTCATGCCATGTGAGCCAACCGACGCTCAGCGGACAGATCCGCAAGCTGGAGGATGAGCTTGGCGTCATGCTGCTGGAGCGCACCAGCCGTAAGGTTCTGTTTACCCAGGCGGGGCTGTTGCTGGTGGATCAGGCGCGTACCGTGTTACGCGAAGTAAAAGTGCTCAAGGAGATGGCAAGCCAACAAGGGGAAACCATGTCCGGGCCGCTGCATATCGGCTTGATCCCGACAATTGGCCCGTACCTGCTACCGCACATCATTCCGATGCTGCATCAGACCTTCCCGAAGCTGGAAATGTATCTGCACGAAGCGCAGACCCATCAGCTGCTGGCTCAGCTCGACAGCGGTAAGCTCGACTGCGCCATCCTGGCGCTGGTCA
Organism: Klebsiella sp. C360; assembly: GCF_048822415.1. Classification (NCBI taxonomy): domain Bacteria; kingdom Pseudomonadati; phylum Pseudomonadota; class Gammaproteobacteria; order Enterobacterales; family Enterobacteriaceae; genus Klebsiella; species Klebsiella sp. C360. The sequence goes on along the minus strand of NZ_JBMEZZ010000014.1, from coordinate 7,524 downwards.
AAGAGAGCGAGGCCTTTATCGAGGTGCCGCTGTTCGATGAGCCGATGATGCTGGCTATCTATGAAGATCATCCGTGGGCAAACCGCGACCGGGTGCCGATGTCGGATCTGGCCGGTGAAAAGCTGCTGATGCTGGAGGATGGCCACTGCCTGCGCGATCAGGCGATGGGCTTCTGCTTTGAAGCGGGGGCGGATGAGGATACCCACTTCCGCGCGACCAGCCTGGAAACGCTGCGCAATATGGTGGCGGCAGGCAGCGGTATTACCCTGCTGCCTGCGCTGGCAGTGCCGCAGGAAAGAAAACGCGATGGCGTGGTCTACCTGCCGTGCATTAAGCCAGAGCCAAGACGCACCATCGGTCTGGTTTACCGTCCGGGCTCACCGCTGCGCAGCCGCTATGAACATCTGGCGGAGGCCATCCGCGGCACGATGGATGGCCATTTCGACAAGGCGTTAAAACAGGCGGTTTAAGCCGTTCAGCGCGGCAACCCGGTACGCTTCCGCCATGGTCGGGTAGTTAAAGGTGGTGTTGACGAAGTACTCAATGGTGTTACCACCACCTTTCTGCTCCATGATCGCCTGGCCGATGTGAATGATTTCGGCTGCGCGTTCGCCAAAGCAGTGAATGCCGAGGATCTCCTTGGTCTCCCGGTGGAACAGGATCTTCAGGGTTCCCACGCTCATGCCAACGATTTGCGCCCGTGCCAGGTGTTTAAACTGAGCGCGACCCACCTCATACGGCACTTTCATCGCCGTCAGCTGCTGCTCGGTTTTCCCGACGGAGCTGATTTCCGGAATGGTGTAGATCCCGGTCGGGATATCTTCAATCAGATGCGCTGAGGCTTCGCCTTTCACCAGCGCCTGGGCGGCAATGCGTCCTTGATCGTACGCCGCGGAGGCGAGGCTCGGATAGCCGATGACATCCCCAACCGCATAGATGTGCGGAAGGGCGGTCTGGTACATGCTGTTGACCTTCAGCTGGCCGCGACTGTCGGTCTGCAGACCGATGTTTTCCAGCGCCAGAGTGTCGGTATTGCCGGTGCGGCCGTTGGCGTACAGCAGGCAGTCCGCTTTGAGCTTTTTGCCGGATTTCAGATGCATGATGACGCCGTCATCAACGCCTTCAATCTTTTCGTACTCTTCGTTGTGACGAATCACCACGCCGCTGTTCCAGAAGTGATAGGAGAGCGAATCAGACATCTCCTGATCGAGAAACGCCAGCAGACGATCGCGGGTGTTGATCAGATCGACCTTCACCTCCATGCCGCGGAAGATCGACGCATATTCACAACCGATTACCCCGGCGCCGTAAATGATCACATGGCGCGGCTCATGCTGCAGGCTGAGAATCGAATCGCTGTCATAGATGCGCGGGTGGTGGAAATCGACATCCGCCGGATGATAGGGGCGAGATCCGCAGGCGATAACGAATTTCTCCGCGGTCACCGTCTCGACCGTGCCGTCATGGCACTCCAGCGCCAGAGTATGCTCATCAACGAAGTGGGCATTGCCCTGCAGAATTTCACAGTGGTTGCGCTCATAGAATCCCTGGCGCATATGAGTCTGCTGGTTGATGACGCTGTCGGCATGGTTAAGGATGTCGGCGAAAGAAGAGCGAAGAAGGCGGGAGTGGTCGCTGTAGAGGGGGTTTTGGTTAAACTCGATAATACGGCTGACGGCATGGCGGAGGGCTTTCGACGGGATGGTGCCCCAGTGGGTGCAACCGCCGCCGACATTATGGTAGCGCTCGATGACGGCAACGCGTGCTCCCTGTTTCACCAGTCCCATGGCGGCGCCTTCGCCGCCAGGACCGGAACCAATCACTATTGCATCATAATCCCAAGAGTGTGACATGGCATTACTCACCTGTTTTATACATAAAATAAACACGATGATAACATTCGCTGCGCTTTAACCCAATTATCGTTGTGCTTTTTTGCGGCATAAAAGCAGAAACGGCTCGTAAACAATCATTCACAATCCAGGGCAAACCGATTAGTTTTAATCTCTGGTATAGTGCCAGCAGGGCTATTGGAAGGATTCATACATCGTGATGGGCGTAAGAGCACAACAAAAAGAAAAAACCCGCCGTTCGCTGGTGGAAGCGGCATTCAGCCAACTTAGCGCTGAGCGGAGTTTCGCCAGCCTGAGCTTGCGTGAAGTGGCGCGGGAAGCAGGGATCGCGCCGACGTCCTTCTATCGTCATTTTCGCGATGTCGATGAGTTAGGCCTGACGATGGTCGATGAGAGCGGACTGATGCTGCGCCAGCTGATGCGCCAGGCGCGCCAGCGGATTGCCAAAGGCGGCAGCGTGATCCGCACCTCGGTCTCGACCTTTATGGAGTTTATCGGTAACAACCCGAACGCTTTCCGCCTGCTGCTGCGCGAGCGCTCGGGAACGTCTGCGGCGTTTCGCGCCGCCGTCGCACGCGAAATCCAGCATTTTATTGCGGAACTCGCCGACTATTTAGAACTCGAAAACCATATGCCGCGCGCCTTTACCGAAGCGCAGGCTGAAGCTATGGTCACCATCGTTTTTAGCGCTGGCGCGGAAGCGCTGGATGTCGGCCCTGAACAGCGCCGACAGCTGGAAGAACGGTTGGTACTGCAGCTCAGAATGATCTCTAAAGGCGCGTATTACTGGTATCGCCGTGAACAAGAAAAAATGTCACATCATTCCGAATAACGTGAAGGACGAGCAATGAAACACTCAGTTCAAGATAAAGGTACGCTGCTGCTGGCGCTGATTGCCGGGTTATCTATTAATGGCGCCTTTGCGGCGCTGTTCAGTTCGATAGTTCCGTTTTCCGTCTTCCCCATCTTATCACTGCTGCTGACGGTCTACTGTCTGCATCAGCGCTATCAGAATCGCAGTATGCCTGTCGGGCTACCGGGCCTGGCCGCCGCCTTTTTTATTCTCGGGGTGCTGTTGTACAGCACCGTCGTGCGTGCGGAGTACCCGGATATCGGCTCTAACTTCTTCCCGGCCGTTCTGTCCGTCGCGATGGTCTTCTGGATTGGCTACAAGATGCGTAACCGCAAAAATACCGCAGCCGAATAAGCCGCCAGTGATAAAAAACCGGCAATATGACGTTGCCGGTTTTTTTTGGCCTATTTCCGGGTCAGCAGAACGCCGCACTCCATGTGATGGGTATACGGGAACTGGTCGAACAGCGCCAGCCGGGTAACGTTGTGCGTCTGGCTTAGCGTTTCCAGATTACGGCACAGCGTTTCCGGGTTGCACGAAATGTACAGTATGCGCGGATAGGCCTGCACCATTTTCTCCGTTTCACTGTCCAGCCCGCTACGCGGCGGATCGACGAAAATAGTCTCGCACTGATAGCTTTGCAGATCGATACCCTGCAGCCGGTTGAACTCACGCACGCCGTTCATCGCCTGAGTAAACTCTTCAGCCGCCATGCGGATAATCTGCACGTTGTCGATATGGTTGGCGGCGATGTTGTACTGCGCCGCCGCCACCGACGGTTTGGCGATTTCAGTGGCCAGTACGCGATCGAAATTACGCGCCAGCGCCAGCGAGAAGTTACCGTTGCCGCAGTACAATTCCAGCAGGTCGCCGGTCGCCCCTTTGGTGACATCCAGCGCCCACTCCAGCATCTGAATGTTCATTGCCGCGTTCGGTTGGGTAAAGCTGTTTTCCACCTGACGGTAGATCATCTCCCGACCGCCAACCGGCAGGCGTTCATCTATATAATCCTGATCGAGCTCGATTTTAGTTTTAGTCGCCCGACCAATCAGATGCACATTGAGCCCCTGGGCTCGCAGGGCGTCACGCAGCGCCTCCGCTTGCTCACGCCAGGCATCATCGAGCTTTTTATGATACAGCAGCGAGACGACCGCCTGGTTGCTGAGGGTGGTCAGATAGTCAATCTGAAACAGCTTATGGCGCAGCACGGGATTGTTGCGCACGCCCTCCAGCATGGCGGTCATCAGCTGATTGATGAGCGCGCTGGCGGCCGGGAAGCTGTCAACGCGAATCCGCGACCGGGTCTGCTGATCGAAAATAATATGGTACAGGTCGTCGCCATCGTGCCACAGACGGAACTCGGCGCGCATACGGTAGTGGCTGACCGGCGAACGAAACACTTCCGGAACCGGCGCGGCAAAAGGCGCCATCATGGTTTGCAAACGGACGACTTTTTCTGCCAGCTGCGCTTCGTATTGTTCGGTAGGAAGGTGTTCGGGGGTCATGATGTATCCTGAATAAAATAAGTACGCGGGGATTGTAGGGAAAGCGCCGGGGATGTCCAGCCTCGAATGCCGCGGGAAATATAATTAGCAGTCTGGACATCTATATGTTTCTGATTGTAGCATTCGCCTACCGGTCCTGTGAGTTAAAAGGGAACCCAGTGGAAATCTGGGGCTGACGCGCAGCGGTAAGGAAGGTGAGAAATGAGCGCACTCGGTGCAGACACTGCGGTTAGCCGTGGGAAGTCATTATTTCTTGAAACAGCCTCCAAGCCCGAAGACCTGCCGGAATACGTCGCACTGGGTTTTATCGTCGCGAGCAACTGATAAAACCTGCGGCATCCTTTTTCTGTTTCGGATGCTTTTACAATGATTAAAAAAGCTTCGCTGATGACGGCCTTATCCGTCACGGCATTTTCCGGCTGGGCGCAGGACAGCAATTCAGACACGTTGGTGGTGACAGCAAACCGTTTTCAACAGCCGGTCAATACCGTGCTGGCGCCGACCGATATAGTGACGCGCGATGACATCGACCGCTGGCAGTCCAAAGATTTAAACGATGTCATGCGTCGTCTTCCCGGCGTCGATATTGCCCGCAACGGCGGCATGGGGCAGAGCGCTTCGCTGTATGTTCGGGGGACGGAGGCTCGCCACGTGCTGGTGCTGATCGACGGTGTGCCGATGGCGCGTCCGGGGATCTCCAACGGCGTGGATATCAGTCAGATCCCTATCTCTCTGGTCCAGCGGGTGGAATACATCCGCGGCCCGCGCTCCGCGGTGTACGGCTCCGGGGCGATCGGCGGGGTGGTGAACATCATCACCATGACCGATGCTGAGCGTTCGCAGATCAACGCCGGCGCGGGAACGAACGGCTATCAGTCCTACGATGGCGCCTTTAACAAGCGGTTTGGCGATACGCTGGTTACCGCTGCCGGCGCCTATCAGACCACCAAAGGGTTTAACGTCCAGCCGAACTCCTCTTATAGCGGCGACAGCGATCGCGACGGCTACCGCAATAAAATGCTATGGGGCGGGGTACAGCATCAGTTCGATGACAACTTCTCGGGGTTCTTCCGCGGCTATGGTTATTCCGCCAATGCTGACTATGACCAGGGTAACTGGGGCTACGCAGGTGGAAACGATGAAGATCAGTCCTATACCCAATCCTGGGACACCGGTCTGCACTACCATTCCGGAATTTACTCCTCCCAGCTGATTGCGAACTATCAGCGTATTAAAGATTACAACTACAGCAGCGACGCTGGCCGCTATGCCGCGGGCACCACCCTGGATGATATGGAACAACGCTATATCCAATGGGGAAATAATGTTGTGGTGGGCCATGGCGCAGTGAGCGGTGGCGTAGACTGGAAACAGGAGAAGCTGAAATCCAGCGGAACGACCAGCACCGACGTGTATAAGCGCGATACCACCGGTCTTTATCTGACGGGCCAGCAGCAGATTGACAGCGTGACGCTGGAAGCTTCCGGCCGTGAGGATCATGACGAGCAGTTTGGCTGGCACGGTACCTGGCAGACGGCGGCAGGCTGGGAATTTATCGAGGGTTATCGGACAACGCTCTCGTACGGTACAGGATTCCTCGCCCCCTCCCTCGGACAGCAGTACGGCGCAGAACGTTTTGGCATCGCCTCTAACCCGAACCTGAAGCCAGAGGAGTCGAAGCAGTGGGAAGCGGGCCTCGAAGGGTTGACGGGGCCGGTCGACTGGCGTCTCTCCGCGTATCGCTATGAGATTCAAAACCTCATCGATTACGACAACAACGCCTATTACAACGTCAAGTCTGCGACGATCAAGGGGCTGGAGTGGACGGGGAATGTCACCACAGGGCCGGTGGAGCACCATCTGACGCTGCAGTATGTTGACCCTCGCGATGATGAAACTAACAAGATCCTCTATCGCCGGGCGAAGCAGCAGGTGAAATACGAGCTGAACGGCCAGGTCTACGATCTGGGGTGGGATGTGACGTATCACTACATCGGCAAACGCTACGATAATGACTACGACAATGGGCGCGATGTCAAAATGGGCGGTCTGAGCCTCTGGGATATCGGTTTATCGTATCCCGTCACCTCACACCTGACAGTTCGTGGTAAAATAGCCAACCTGTTCGATAAAGATTACGAGACAGTTTATGGCTACCAATCTGCAGGACGGGAATACACCTTGTCTGGCAGCTACACCTTCTGATCCACGTCCCACCGTGCTGGTGTTTGATTCCGGCGTCGGTGGGTTGTCGGTTTATAATGAGATTCGGCAGCTGCTGCCGAATCTGCATTACATCTATGCTTTCGATAACGTTGCCTTCCCCTATGGCGAGAAGAGCGAGGCGTTTATCGTTGAGCGCGTTGTGGAAATCGTCACCGCTGTCCAGCAGCGTTATCCCCTGGCGCTGGCGGTGATCGCCTGCAATACCGCCAGTACCGTCTCTCTGCCTGCTCTGCGTGAAAAGTTCGCCTTCCCCGTTGTCGGCGTGGTGCCGGCGATCAAGCCCGCCGCCCGCTTAACGGCGAACGGCATTGTCGGCCTGCTGGCGACGCGCGGCACCGTAAAGCGTCCTTATACCCGTGAGCTGATCGACCGCTTTGCCAATGAATGTCGGATTGAAATGCTGGGGTCGGCGGAGCTGGTGGAGCTGGCGGAAGCGAAGCTGCACGGCGAGCCTGTGCCGTTAGAAGAACTGCGCCGTATCCTGCGCCCGTGGCTGCGGATGCAGGAGCCGCCGGATACGGTGGTGCTGGGCTGCACCCACTTTCCTCTTTTACAGGAGGAGCTGCAGCGCGTTCTGCCCGAGGGCACGCGGCTGATCGATTCCGGCGCGGCGATTGCCCGTCGCACCGCCTGGCTGTTAGAGCATGAAGCGCCGGATGCGAAGTCCAGCGACGAGAATAAAGCATTCTGCATGGCGTTGACGGCAGAAACGGAACAACTTTTACCCGTTTTGCATCGCTATGGCTTCTCGACGCTGGAAAAATTACCGCTTTAACGGCGTTTTGCACAAAAAAGAGACGGTTGAATAATTTTTTGAAAACAGGGCTTGTCAACGTCTCAGAACTCCCTATAATGCGCCTCCACTGACACGGAACAACGGCAAGCAAGCCGCCGGGTCAGCAGGGTTTCGGCGATGAAGTTCAGCGCTGAAAACCGACAGAGAAAAGCAAAATAAGGGCTTGACTCTGAATGAGGAAAACGTATTATACGGGACCTCGCGACAGAGCGCTAAGGCGCGTCGCAAATGCTCTTTAACAATTTATCAGACAATCTGTGTGGGCACTCAAAGTGACATGGATTCTTAACG
>NZ_JBMEZZ010000013.1:0-120113 GCF_048822415.1 Klebsiella sp. C360 | reverse complement strand
ACTCCGGCGGTTTTCTCCGCCGGAAAAAAGGTGATATCAGGGTGATAAACCACTCACGCTGAGCATGAACAGCCGGCTGCGGCTTCCTGTTTCTGTTCGGCTTCCCTGCCGCCGCAGCCCACCGGGGAGACGTTAGCTCTTCAGTACGCGCGCCAGAATATCCAGCGCTTTCGAGAACTGGGCGTCCGGAATCGTCAACGGATAGAGGAAGCGGATCACGTTGCCGTAGACGCCGCAGCTCAGCAGCAGCAGGCCGTTCTCCTGCGCTTTCTGTTGCACCTGACGGGTGAACTCCGGCGACGGTTCGCCAGTTTGCGGATCGTTAAACTCCACCGCCACCATCGACCCCCGACCGCGGACATCGACAATCGCCGGACAGGTGGCGCGCGCCTGGTTGAGCACTTCCTGCAGATGGCTACCCAGCTGTTCAGCGCGCTGGCACAGCTGCTCTTCAGCAATCACATCCAGCACCGCGTGCGCCGCGGCTACCGCCAGCGGGTTACCGGCATAGGTTCCGCCCAGGCCGCCTGGCGCTGGGGCATCCATCACCTCGGCGCGTCCAACGACGCCCGACAGCGGGAAACCGCCGGCGAGGCTTTTCGCCATCGTCATCAGATCCGGTTTCACATCATAGTGCTGCATGGCGAACAGCTTGCCGGTACGGGCGAAACCGGTCTGCACTTCATCGGCGATCAGCAGAATGCCGTGGGTATCGCACAGATCGCGCAGCGCCTGCATGAAATCGGCTGGCGCGACGTTAAAGCCGCCTTCTCCCTGGATCGGCTCGAGGATGATGGCCGCGACCTGGTCCGGCGCAATATCCGCTTTGAAAATGCGCTCCAGGCTTTTCAGCGCATCCGCGGTGGAGACACCGTGCGCCGCATTCGGGTAGACACCGTGATACACCGAGCCCGGGAAGGGGCCGAAGCCGATTTTGTAGGGCGCGACCTTACCGGTGAGCGCCATGGTCATAAAGGTACGGCCGTGGAAGCCGCCGCCGAAAGTAATCAGCCCCGGACGGCCGGTGTAAGCGCGGGCAATTTTCACCGCGTTCTCGACCGCTTCCGCGCCGGTGGTGAAGAAGGCCGTTTTTGCCGGCCCGTCAATCGGCGCCAGATCGTTGATACGTTCCGCCAGCGCGACATAGCTTTCGTACGGCACAATCTGATAGGCGGTGTGGGTGAACGCCTGCAGCTGGTCAGCGACCGCGGCAACCACCTTCGGATGACGGTGACCGGTATTTAACACGGCGATACCGGCGGCGAAATCGATCACCTCATTGCCTTCGATATCCCACAGCGTGGCGTTCTCCGCCTTCTCGACAAAGTAGTTACACATTACGCCTACGCCGCGCGGCGTCGCCTGCTGGCGACGTTGATTCAGTTCTGAGCTTTTCACCTGCGAATCTCCTGTCGTGTATGTCACGTTATCGCAACAAATTAGAAACGATGTCGTTTATTTACACAGGAGTTGGCCCTATAATCGAGTACCAATTTTGAATATCTGAGGGATCCAATTGCGTTCGCTGGTGGGTGACCTGGTGCTGGTCCGTCTGCAGGAAGAGCGCGACCCTCTTCTGCACAAACGCTTATACAACGCGCTTCGCCGCGCGATCCTTGACGGTTCGCTGGCGCCGCAAAGCCGCCTGCCGCCGTCGCGGGACCTGGCGGGAGAACTCGGCGTATCAAGAAACACCATATTAACAACTTATGAACAATTACTGGCGGAAGGATATGTGGTTTCCCGTCGGGGAAGCGGAACATTCGTTGCCCAAACCGCGCCTGAAAGTTCATTGACCGCTAAGGGGAGGCGGGAAAACAGCAGTATCGCGACATCGACGGCGCATCTTTCACGCCGCGGCCAGCACCTGCTCGGCCAGGTCAGCGCCAGCCCACGCCAGTGGGGAGCGTTTATTCCCGGCGTACCGGACGTTAACGCCTTTCCCCATCCGCTGTTCAGCAAGATCCAGGCCCGCATCAGCCGCCGGCCAAAGCCGGAGCGGCTCAGCTACAGCTGCAACGGCGGTACCCCGGAACTGCAGCAAGCGCTGGTGGATTATCTGCGGGTATCGCGCGGCGTCCACTGTCAGGCAGATCAAATTCTTATCACCGAGGGGATCCACCAGGCGATTGACCTGGTCACTCGCATGCTGTGCGACAACGGCGATCTGGCGTGGGTGGAGGAGCCTTCCTACTGGGGCATTCGCCATGTGCTGGCGATGAACGACGTCCGGGCGGCCCCCATCACCGTCGATGCCAATGGGCTGTGCCCGCCGGAAACGGTTGACGATGCGCCGCGGCTCATCTTCGTCACCCCCTCTCACCAGTATCCGCTGGGCGCGGTGATGAGCCTTGAACGCCGTCAGCGGCTGCTGGCGCTCGCCCGCCAGCAGGGCAGCTGGATCGTCGAAGATGATTATGACAGCGAGTTTCGCTTTTCCGGGCAGCCCATCCCCGCCCTGCAGGGGCTGGTGGCCGATGCGCCGGTGGTCTATATCGGCACCTTCAGCAAGACGCTCTATCCCGGCCTGCGCCTGGGCTATGTGGTGATCCCCCGCCCGCTGGTCAGCGATCTGAAGCACGCCCACGCCGAGCTTTATCGCGGCGGCCATTCGCTGATCCAGATGGCGCTGGCGGAGTTTATTACCGCTGGTCACTACTCGGCGCATATCCGCCGCATGCGGCTGCTCTACAGCCGTCGTCGCGCCTTTTTAACCGAGCTGATTCAGCGGCACTGTATGCCCGACGCCCTGTCGGACTTCAGCGATAATGCCGGACTGCATTTGATCCTCAATTTACCGGAGGAGGCTGACGATGTGGCGATCGCCCGCGAGGCCAATGCGCGCCACATTCTGGTGCGGCCGCTCTCGCGCTACTACCTGACAGCGGCGCGTAAGAAAGGATTATTGATGGGATTTGCCAGCCAGCCCGAGGAGCAGATGGCGCCGGCGTTCAGCGTGCTGATAGGCTGCCTGCGGACGCACTGTCCAGAGGTGCTGCTGCCCATGGATGGCGCAGAAAAACAAAACGCCCCAACCTGAGGCGGGGCGTTATCGGGGTGCCTGGCGTCAGGCAGGGGTGGCGTATCAGGCTTCGATCGCGGCACGCAGTTTTTTCATGGCGTTCTTTTCCAGCTGACGCACGCGCTCTGCGGAGACGCCGTAGCGGTCAGCCAGCTCCTGCAGCGTGGACTTGTTGTCTTCGTCCAGCCAGCGGGCGCGGATGATATCCTGGCTACGCTCGTCCAGGCCCTGCATCGCGTCAGTCAGCTTATTCGCCGCCTGCTCTTCCCAGTTGTCGTCTTCGATGCCGTCGGCAAAGTTTGACGTTTTGTCCTGCAGATAAAGGACCGGCGCCATCGGCTGGCTGTCGGATTCATCGTCCGACGACATGTCGAACGTCATGTCCTGGGCCGCCATACGGGATTCCATCTCGCGGACGTCTTTGCTCGACACGCCCAGCTCACGGGCCACCATTTCCACTTCATCCTGGTTGAACCAACCCAGACGCTGTTTGGTTTTACGCAGGTTAAAGAACAGCTTACGCTGTGCTTTGGTGGTAGCGACCTTCACGATACGCCAGTTGCGCAGCACGTATTCGTGAATTTCGGCTTTAATCCAGTGCACAGCGAAGGAGACCAGGCGCACACCCACTTCCGGGTTGAAGCGACGCACGGCTTTCATCAGGCCGATATTGCCTTCCTGGATGAGATCCGCCTGCGGCAGGCCATAGCCCGAGTAGTTACGAGCAATGTGAACAACAAAGCGCAGGTGAGACAGAATCAGCTTTTTCGCTGCTTCCAGATCGCCCTGGTAATGCAGCTTTTCAGCAAGCTCCCGCTCTTCATCAGCCGACAGCATCGGCCAAGTGTTAGCGGCCCGGATGTACGATTCCAGGTTACCAACGGGGGCTAAAGCTAAAGTTTGCATTTCTTTGGTCATTCAAATCCTCTCAATTGATATCTTCTGACGTGGTCTTGTCCCCATCAGGCAACAAGCATGCCAGCATTCATGAGCAACGAGAATATCACTCACATTAGTATCAGACAGTGATTTTATCCACAAGTTCCCTGCAACGGTGTGAATAAATTACGCACAAAATGTGACACCACGATGAAAAAGTGAGGGCAGGAAAAGGAGAACAAGCTTGCGGTATCTTTCCCTGCGAACAGGAACTCATTGCAGCAGGGAAAGATTATATCACGCTTTTTTTAATCGGGAGTAAAGTGACGTAAATGTTGCACTGTCGCCAGCCAGGCGGCCACCCATCCGATCATCGAGCAGACGATCAGCATCAGCAGACACTCGTCAAAGCCTAAGCCGCTCAGCTCAAACTGGGTGCCGAACACCTTCGCCACCTCGGTCACTGCCGACGAGAGGCGCATCACCAGAATCTCCGACAGGATCAGCGATAAAAACGCGCCGGAGAAGCCCAGCATCGCCCCGCCGTAGAGGAACGGACGCAGGATAAAGCCGTCGGTGGCGCCGATCAGTTTCTGCACGTTAATGGTATCGCGGCGGGCGAAGATGCTCAGGCGCACGCTGTTGCCGATCACCAGGAACACCGCCGCCACCATCAGCACGCCGATCATCGCCGACACGCGGCCCACCAGCCCGGTGAGCGAGGAGAGGCGGGCAAACCAGCTGTCGTCCATCCGTACTTCATCGACCCCCTGGATCCGCGATACCCGATCGCGCAGGGTGTTCAGCGCTTCCGTGCTCTGGAAATCCAGCTTCGGCACCACGATGGCGACCGCCGGCAGCGGGTTCTCTTCCAGCATATCCAGGGCGCCGCCAAAGCCGGACCAGTTACGGAATTCACCCAATGCCTCGTCACGTGACAAATAGTTCACCTTGTCGACGCCCTGCTCCGCCTGCAGCTGGCCGACCACTCGCGCCGCGGCATCGTCATCCAGCGTTTTTTCCAGATACACGGTGATCTGCGGCGAGGGATAGTACTGTGACGCCGCGCTGCTGACGTTTTTGTAGACCATGTAGCAGACGCTTGGCAGGGTCAACGAGATGGCGATAACCATCACCGTCAGGAAGGTCGCCAGCGGCGTGCTTTTTAAATCCTGGAGCGCGCCGTGCCAGGCGTAGCGCACCTGCTCGTTGAACACGTTGCTCTTACGCGAGGCCGGGTTAGGCGCCGCTTTCGGCCGTTTTGGCGCATTGCGCCCGCCGCCGCCGCCGCCCGCCGCGTTGCGCAGGCGATCGAACTTGCTGCCGAACTGGCGGATTTGGTTCATTGCGTCGCGCTTATTCACCCCGAATGCCTCCATGCAGATGGCCGTCGCTGAGCGTCAGCACGCGGTACGGACGGCTGGAGATAAGCCCCAGATCGTGCGTGGCCATCAGTACCGTCACCCCGACGCGGTTAAACTCTTCAAACAGACGTAAAATCCCCTCCGAGAGCGCCTCGTCGAGGTTACCGGTCGGTTCATCCGCCAGCAGCACCGCCGGCTTGTTGACCACCGCGCGAGCGATCCCCACGCGCTGCTGCTCGCCGCCGGAGAGCTGAATCGGAAAGTTCTTCGCTTTGTCCAGCAGCCCGACCTTATCCAGCGCCGCCGAGACCCGGCGACGAATGTCATCGCCGCTGGCGCCGGCGATAATCAGCGGGATCGCCACGTTGTCATACACGGTACGATCCATCAGCAAATGGTGGTCCTGGAAAATCATGCCGATCTGGCGGCGCAGGAACGGCACCTCACGGCTCTTCAGGCGGCTGATTTCATGACCGCTGAAGAAGATTTTCCCGGCGCTGGGCCGTTCGATACCACAGATAAGCTTCAGCAGGGTACTTTTCCCTGCGCCGGAGTGGCCGGTCAGAAACGCCATCTCGCCCGGCTGCAGGTGGAAGTTCACCCCCTGCAGCGCTTGTCTCCCACCGAGATAGGCTTTGCTGACTTGTTCAAAGCGAATCATTCTTAATCCTCTCGGGCAAAAAGTGCCTCAATAAAGTCGCCCGCATTAAACGGACGCAGATCCTCAATACGCTCGCCGACGCCAATATAGCGAATCGGAATGCCGAACTGGTCGGCCACCGAGAAGATCACGCCGCCTTTGGCGGTGCCATCCAGCTTGGTCAGGGTGATCCCGGTCAAACCTACCGCTTCATGGAACAGTTTGGCCTGGCTAATAGCATTCTGCCCGGTGCTGGCGTCGATGGTTAACATCACCTCATGCGGCGCGTCGACGTCCAGCTTTTTCATCACCCGGACGATCTTCTTCAGCTCTTCCATCAGGTGCGATTTATTCTGCAGACGCCCGGCGGTATCGGCAATCAGCACATCAACATGGCGCGCCTTCGCCGCCTGAATGGCGTCGAAAATCACCGAGGCGGAATCGGCGCCGGTGTGCTGGGCGATCACCGGGATATTGTTACGCTGGCCCCAGACCTGCAGCTGTTCCACCGCCGCCGCACGGAAGGTATCCCCCGCCGCCAGCATCACCGATTTGCCCTGCTGCTCAAACTGACGCGCCAGCTTGCCGATGGTGGTGGTTTTCCCCACCCCGTTCACGCCGACCATCAGAATAACAAATGGCGTTTTGCCTTCAACATTCAGCGGCTCATCCACTTTGGCGAGGATATCGCCCATCTCTTCTTTCAGCAGACCGTACAGCGCTTCCGCATCGCGCAGCTGCTTACGGCTGGCGCCCTCGGTGAGATGAGTAATGATCTTGCGGGTGGTTTCCACCCCGACGTCGGCGATCAGCAGTTGCTCTTCCAGCTCTTCAAACAGATCGTCGTCGATCTTCTTACCGCGGAACAGGCTGATAAATCCGGAACCGAGATTTTGTTTGGTTTTCAGCAGGCTACGCTTAAGGCGGGCGAAAAAGCCTTCTTTCGTCGGTTTTTCCTGCTCCTGGACCAGCGCTTCCACCGGCGCCTCTTCCTCTGGCGCCGGCACCACCACCGCCGCCTCTTCCGCCGCCTCGGCCGCCAGCGCCTGCGCTTCCAGCTCTTCATCGCTTAACGGCGCGTCCTCTTCCGGCGCTTCCGTCTCCTGAGGTTGGGCGACGACATCCTCTACAGGCTGCTCAGCCACGGCCTCCGCCGCCACCGGTTCGGCGATAACGTCCTCCACCAGCGACTCAACCGCTGCCGGCTGTTCCTCCGCCTTCAGCGGTTCGCTGACCGCAGGCTCCGGCGCGACGACCGGCGCCTCTTCAACCAAAGCAGGCGCTGGCGCCGCCTCTTCTTCCTGCGCGCTGGCAGGCTCCGCGAGGTGGGCCTTTTCGCTTTCGACCACCGTCTCGGTGACTTCGACGACCTCTTCGGCAAACGCCTCCGGGTCCGCTTTCGGCGCGCTCGGCTCAGCAGGGGTTTCCGCCGCCGGCGTCTCCTGGGCAACCGCTTGTTGTTCTTCTACTTTTTGTTCAGTCTCGGTTTCCTGTGCCTGCTCTTTCTGTCCAAAGCCCAGCCAGGAAAAGAAGCCACGTTTTTTCTCTTTTGCCATTTGCGACCACACTCCTCGCTGTTTATTCATGGCGCAGCTTCATCAGAAGCTGAAAAAATGATGAAATTAGTTGGATAGTCTATCACTTAACTTAACTCGCAGCACCGCCCCCGGATTAAGGTTTCGTCAACCGCCGTCGATCGCTAGAATAGCAGGCCGGAAGTTGAGACTTGAGCAGAGAGATGAAAAAACCAAACCACGCGGGCAGCGGCCAGATCCGCATCATCGGCGGGCAATGGCGCGGCCGTAAATTACCGGTGCCGGAAAGCCCGGGCCTGCGGCCGACCACCGACCGGGTTCGCGAAACCCTTTTTAACTGGCTGGCGCCGTCCATCGTTGACGCGCACTGCCTCGACTGCTTTGCCGGCAGCGGCGCGCTGGGGCTTGAGGCGCTGTCCCGCTATGCGGCCAGCACCACGCTACTGGAGATGGAGCGCGGCGTCGCTCAGCAGTTGCAAAAAAACCTGGCCACCCTGAAAGCGGATCGCGGCAAGGTGATCGCGACTAACACCCTCAGCTTCCTGAGCCAACCGGGCACGCCGCATCAGATTGTGTTTGTCGACCCACCGTTCCGTCAGGGGCTGCTGGAGGAGACGCTGCGCCTGCTGGAAACGCAGGGCTGGCTGGCCGACGAGGCCCTGGTGTACGTCGAAAGCGAAGTCGAAAACGGTTTACCGCCGGTACCGGCGAACTGGCATCTGTATCGTGAAAAAGTGGCCGGACAGGTCGCGTACCGTCTTTACCAACGTGAGGCCCAAGGAGAGAACCATGCTGATTAATTTAGGCCGCCTGCTGATGCTGTGCGTCTGGGCCTTTCTGTTATTGAATCTGTTTCAGCCCTTCCCGAAGCCGCTGAATATCTTCGTCAACGTCGCGCTGATTTTTATGATCCTGATGCACGGTCTGCAGCTGACGCTGCTCAAGGCGACGCAGCCGAAGGATGCCCCGCCGCTGGGCCGCTTTGAGCAAATCCGCATTTTTATCTTCGGCGTGTTTGAGCTCGTCGCCTGGCAGAAAAAACTGAAGGCGACGCTGAAGAAATAGTCCTGACAAGGGCTCAGGGATCGGGCGTGAACGCCACGAACGCTGTGCCCTTATAACTCAACATCCCGCGATCGCCGACGCTCAGCGCATGATACTGCGGCGCGTCAAGGCGAAACACCACCTCCAGCCCGCCGTTCTCAGGGCGAAAGCTCGCTTCATAGCGCATCTCGCTGCCCGCAGGCGTCACCGTCTGCTGCCGCGAACGCCGATCGTTAATCACTTTTTCCCGCTTATTGCTGACGATCACCCGCTTTTGCAACACCGGCGCGGCGTCGTTCGCCAGTTTTTCGCGGCGCTGCTGCACATAGCGAAACGAAGCCGCCACCACAATCACCGCGACGACCAGAACAAAAAAGAGCGGCATTTTACTCATTAAGGTTACCCATAAAAAATATCAGGAATCAGCATACTGCGACTGGAATAACATTGTCATCTGCTGCGCCAAACCACTACACTGAGTGGTAGCTTCACGCATCCGTAACTTTCCTTATGATAACAGATACAGGGACTTACTATGCTTTGGTCATTTATTGCTGTCTGTTTCTCCGCATGGCTTTATGTCGATGCATCCTATCGCGGGCCGGCCTGGCGACGCTGGGTATTTAAACCTGTCACCCTGATTCTGTTGCTGTTGCTGGCCTGGCAGGCGCCGATGTTCAATGCCATCAGCTACCTGGTGCTGGCCGGCCTGTGCGCCTCCCTGCTCGGCGACGCCCTGACCCTGCTGCCGCGCCAGCGGGTGATGTACGCAGTGGGCGCCTTCTTCCTGTCGCATCTGCTGTATACCATCTGGTTCGCCAGCCAGCTGACGCTGTCGTTCTTCTGGCCGCTGCCGCTGGTGCTGCTGGTATTCGGCGCCCTGCTGATGGCGGTGATCTGGAGCCGGCTGGAAGAGATGAAAATGCCGGTGCTGACCTTTATCGGCATGACGCTGGTGATGGTCTGGCTGGCCGGTGAGCTGTGGTTTGCCCGCCCTACCAACACCGCGCTGTCCGGATTCGCCGGCGCCGCTCTGCTGCTGCTGAGCAATGCCGTGTGGCTGGTGAGCCACTATCGCCGCCGTTTCCGCGCCGATAACGCCATTGCCGCCGCGTTTTACTTTGCCGGCCACTTCCTCATCGTGCGCGCGCTGTACCTGTAATTTAGTCCTTGACTCTGGAGTCGACTCCAGAGTGTATCCTACGGCTAATGAGAAAATTATCATTTACCGGAGGGTGCCATGTCGACTCCAGACGCGCAGGATAAAAAAGTCCCACAATTCTCGTCATTCACCATGCGGCCAGCGCCCGCCCCGGCGGAAAGCTGCTGCACAGACCACGCCTGCGCCGCAGAGAGCGCGCCTGCCGCCGAAGCGCTCAGCGACGCCCGCTACAGCTGGCAGGTTGCAGGCATGGACTGCGCCGCCTGCGCCCGCAAGGTGGAAACGGCGGTTCGTCAGGTGCCCGGCGTCAGTCAGGTTCAGGTGCTGTTCGCCACTGAAAAATTATTGGTTAACGCCGAGGGCGACGTTCGGGCTCAGGTTGAGCAGGCGGTACGTCAGGCAGGCTATACGCTGCGCGATGCCGATGCCCCCGCGTCAGAGAAAACTCAGGGCTCGCGGCTGCGCGACAATTTACCGTTGCTGACGCTGATCATGATGATGGCCCTGAGCTGGGGGTTGGAGCAGGCCAACCACCCTGCCGGTCAGTTAGCCTTTATTGCCACCACCCTGGTCGGCCTGTGGCCGGTTGCCCGCCAGGCGCTGCGCCTGATCAAGAGCGGGAGCTGGTTCGCCATTGAAACGCTGATGAGCGTCGCCGCCATCGGGGCGCTGTTTATCGGCGCCACCGCAGAGGCGGCGATGGTCCTGCTGCTGTTCCTGATCGGCGAGCGTCTCGAAGGCTGGGCCGCCAGCCGCGCGCGGCAGGGGGTGAGCGCGCTGATGGCGCTGAAGCCCGACACCGCCATTCGCCTGCGCAACGGCGTGCGGGAAACCGTCGCCCAGCGCGATCTGCGCCCGGGGGATGTGATCGAAGTGGCCGCCGGCGGGCGTCTGCCGGCGGATGGTCAGCTGCTGTCGCCATTTGCCAGCTTTGATGAAAGCGCTCTGACCGGCGAGTCGGTGCCGGTGGAGCGCCAGGCCGGAGAACGCGTAGCGGCGGGCACCACCAGCGTCGACCGCCTGGTGCAGCTGACCGTAATCTCCGAACCGGGCGACAGCGCCATCGACCGCATCCTGAAGCTGATTGAAGAGGCGGAGGAGCGTCGGGCGCCGATCGAGCGTTTTATCGATCGCTTCAGCCGGATCTACACTCCGGCCATTATGGTGGTGGCCCTGTTGGTCGCCATTGTCCCGCCCCTGCTCTTCGCCAGCGCCTGGCTGCCGTGGATTTATAAAGGGCTGACGCTGCTGCTGATCGGCTGCCCGTGCGCGCTGGTCATCTCCACCCCGGCAGCCATCACTTCCGGCCTGGCGGTCGCCGCCCGACGCGGAGCATTAATTAAAGGCGGCGCGGCGCTGGAACAGCTGGGCCAGGTGCGCCAGGTGGCGTTCGACAAAACCGGCACCCTGACCGTCGGCCAGCCGCAGGTGACCTCGGTCATCGCCACGGCTGAGAATGACGATAACACGCTGCTGGCGCTGGCGGCGGCGGTTGAGCAAGGCTCCAGCCATCCGCTGGCGCAGGCTATCGTCCGCGAAGCGCAGCGGCGTCAGCTGAGTATTCCGCAGGCCAGCGGCCAGCGGGCGCTGGCCGGCTCCGGTATCGAAGCCGAGGTCAACGGCAGCCGTATCGTGATCTGCGCGGCCAGCAAAGCCGCCCCGTCAGAGCATGAGGCGCAGATCCAGCAGCTGGAGAGCGCCGGTCAAACGGTGGTGCTGGTCATGCGCGGCGAGACGCTTCTCGGCATCCTGGCGCTGCGCGACACCCTGCGCGACGACGCGCGTCAGGCAGTGGATGCCTTACACCAGCTGGGGGTGCAGGGGGTGATCCTTACCGGGGATAACCCGCGCGCCGCGGCGGCCATCGCCAGCGAACTGGGGCTGGAGTTCCGCGCCGGCCTGCTGCCGGCGGACAAAGTCGAAGCGGTGATGGCGCTGAATGCCGATGCGCCGCTGGCGATGGTCGGGGACGGCATCAACGACGCCCCGGCGATGAAGGCGGCGACCATCGGCATCGCCATGGGCAGCGGCACCGACGTGGCGCTGGAGACCGCCGACGCCGCGCTGACCCACAACCGTCTGACCGGCCTGGCGCAGATGATCTCCCTGGCGCGGGCGACCCACGCGAATATTCGCCAGAACATCGCGATTGCCTTAGGGCTGAAGGGGATTTTCCTTGTCACCACCCTGCTCGGCCTGACCGGCCTGTGGCTGGCGGTGCTGGCGGATACCGGCGCCACCGTACTGGTAACGGCTAACGCGCTGCGGTTATTGCGTAAGAAGTTGTAGCATAGATACCGGCTTCCCTGCTCGCGCTACGCTTAGCAGGGCTACGGTTCCAGACCGTCGGGTAGCCCGGATAAGGCGCTACGCGCCGCCATCCGGGGTATTCCCTGCTCGCGCTGCGCTTAGCAGGGCTACGGTTCCAGACCGTCGGGTAGCCCGGATAAGGCGCTACGCGCCGCCATCCGGGATATTCCCTGCTCGCGCTACGCTTAGCAGGGCTACGGTTCCAGACCGTCGGGTAGCCCGGATAAGGCGCTACGCGCCGCCATCCGGGATATTCCCTGCTCGCGCTGCGCTTAGCAGGGCTACGATTCCGGACCGTCGGGTAGCCCGGATAAGGCGCTACGCGCCGCCATCCGGGATATTCCCTGCTCGCGCTGCGCTTAGCAGGGCTACGATTCCGGACCGTCGGGTAGCCCGGATAAGGCGCTACGCGCCGCTATCCGGGGTATTCCCTGCTCGCGCTGCGCTTAGCAGGGCTACGGTTCCAGACCGTCGGGTAGCCCGGATAAGGCGCTACGCGCCGCCATCCAGGATATTCCCTGCTCGCGCTACGCTTAGCAGGGCTACGGTTCCAGACCGTCGGGTAGCCCGGATAAGGCGCTACGCGCCGCCATCCGGGGTATTCCCTGCTCGCGCTACGCTTAGCAGGGCTACGGTTCCGGACCGTCGGGTAGCCCGGATAAGGCGCTACGCGCCGCCATCCGGGAGAGACTCAGTGGCTTTTGCGGATCAGGTAGCGGTACGGCAGAGCTTCGGTTTGCTGGGCCACCAGCTCATGCTCCATAAAGCGGCAGAATCCCGGGATATCGCGGGTGGTGGCCGGATCGTCAGCAATAATCAGCAGCGTCTCGCCGACGGGCATTGTCCGCACGGTTTTACGCACCATCATGACCGGCTCCGGGCAGCGCAGTCCCAGGGCATCCAGAGTGTGGTCTGGAGTGGAGAAAAGTTCGCTCATTTTAGTCTCACATCAACAAAACGGCCCTAGTTTACCCCCAGTTCGCCAGTACGCAAGCCAGGTTAACGTTTGCGCGAAAAACAACCATTGCATTACGCCGGCAACGCAGTATCATGCAGCCGTTTTTCATTGGGTTCCCTCACCCCAACGTTCCGCTGCCGATTGCTCATTTACCTGAAGCATGACGGGCATAAAAAGGTCACAATATGAATCCGTTTACTACCGTACAGCGCAAAAAAGCGCTCGTCTGGCTTTCGCTATTTCATCTGCTGGTGATCACCTCCAGCAACTATCTGGTTCAGCTACCGATCTCCATCTTTGGTTTCCATACCACCTGGGGGGCGTTCAGTTTTCCGTTTATCTTCCTCGCCACCGATCTGACGGTGCGAATTTTTGGCGCACCGCTGGCGCGACGCATTATTTTTGCGGTGATGGTCCCGGCGCTGGTCATCTCCTACGCCATCTCCGCCCTGTTTTACATGGGCGAGTGGCAGGGTTTCGCGGCGCTGGGCACCTTTAATCTCTTCGTCGCGCGTATCGCCATCGCCAGCTTTATGGCCTATGCGCTGGGGCAGATCCTCGACGTCCACGTTTTCAACCGCCTGCGGCAGAGCCGCCGCTGGTGGCTGGCCCCCACCGCCTCGACGCTGTTCGGCAACATCAGCGATACCGTGGCGTTCTTCTTCATCGCCTTCTGGCGCAGCCCGGATCCATTTATGGCCGCCCACTGGGGGGAAATCGCCCTCGTCGACTACAGCTTTAAAGTGCTTATCAGCATCATTTTCTTCCTGCCGATGTACGGCGTACTGTTAAATATGCTGTTGAAAAGGCTGGCGGATAAATCTGATTTGTCGGCATTGCAGCCGAGTTAAAGGTACTCGCGGGCTGATGTGTTAAGATAGCCGGATGAGCCATTAGTGGCCGTTTATCGAAAGGAAGATGTCAATGCGCAATTTGGTTAAATATGTCGGTATTGGCCTGCTGGTGATGGGGCTTGCCGCCTGCGATAACAGCGATTCAAAAGCGCCAACCGTTGGGGCAGCAGCGGAGAGCAACACCAGCGGCCAGGCGATCAGCCTGCTGGATGGCAAACTGAGCTTCACCCTGCCTGCGGGCATGGCCGACCAGAGCGGCAAACTGGGTACTCAGGCGAACAACATGCACGTCTATTCTGACGCCACCGGCCAGAAAGCAGTCATCGTCATCGTCGGCGACAGCACCAATGAAGACCTGGCGGTGCTGGCGAAGCGCCTGGAAGATCAGCAGCGTAGCCGCGACCCGCAGCTGCAGGTGGTGAGCAATAAATCGCTGGAGATCAAAGGTCACACCCTGCAGCAGCTGGACAGCATCATCTCCGCCAAGGGGCAGACCGCCTGGTCTTCCGTGCTCCTCGGCAAAGTGGATGACAAACTGCTGACCCTGCAGGTCACCCTGCCGGCGGACAACCAGCAGCAGGCGCAGACCGAAGCGGAAAGCATCATCAGCACCCTCACCATCCAGTAATTACTGGCCTGGTGCGACGGCCTCCGGTTCGCTGACCGGGGGCCGTTTTTTTAACCGCCAGCCCAGCAGCAGCGCCGCCATCACCAGACCTGCCGCCGCCAGATATATCACCGGGATCCCGATCCACGCCATCAGCAAGCCGGCCAGCGGCCCGGTGACGCCTAACGACAAATCCATAAACACGGTATAGGTGGCCAGCGCCGACCCCTGGTTATGCTGCGGCACCGCTTTCACCGCCACCACGCCCAGCGCCGGAAAGACCAGTGAGAACCCGGCCCCGGTAAGAAAGGTGCCGATTTTCGCCAGCAGCGGCGTATCGGCAAAGCCGACCAGCAGCAGGCCAATGATCTCCACGCTAAAGCAGAGCATCGCCACGTTCAGCCCGCCGAGGCGGTTAATGGCGTTGGGAAACAGCAGCCGCGCGCCAACGAACGCGCAGCTGAACAGCGTCAGGGCGAAGGCCGCCCCGTCCCAGCCTTTGGCGTCATAAAACAGCGTGATAAAGGTGGCGATCACCCCGAAACCGGCGGAGGCCAGGGCCAGCGCCATGCCGTAGGGCCACACCCGCCCGAGCACCGCGCGAAACGACATTGCTTTGCCTTTCGCCGCCTTCACCGCTGCGCGGGGCAGCGCGCAGAGGATAGCCACCAGCGCAACCGCCATAATGACCCCGGCCAGGCCGCTGAGGCCAATTTGCGAATAGCACAGCACGCCGAGCGGGGCGCCCATCGCCATCGCCCCGTAGGTCACAATGCCGTTCCATGAGATCACCCGCCCGATATGCAGCGACCCAACAACGCCGACGCCCCACAGCGTCGAGCCGGTGCCGGCAAAGCTCTGGCCGATGCCGAGAATGACTCGTCCGAGGCATAGCAGCAGCAGGCTAACCAGCGGCCAGCAGCTGCTCCAGGCGGCCAGCAGATAGCTCAGACCGCTTAAAAAGCAGCCGAAGAGGCCGAAGACGACTATCTTTTTGGGCCCCAGCAGGTCAGCGTAGCGCCCGGCGTGCGGGCGGCTGAGCAGCGTGGCGAAATATTGCAGACTAATCACCAGGCCGGCCCAGAAAGCGCTAAAGCCCATTACATCATGCACATAGCCAGGAAGTACCGCCAGCGGCAAGCCGATGGTGAGGTAGCTGGCAAAGTTAAAAATAACCACGGAGACAATCCGCAGATTGAGGCGCAGTCCATTGAGCGCCGGTTCGGCGACGGGTTCGGGCATCAGGTTCCACCAGATTTGTACTATACAGAGCCACTATTACCACGACTTCTGTTGAAAAGCAGCCTTCCGATGGCAATAACCTCAGCGGCGCCATCGCCGCGCTCATCAGCATAAATTGCCGCGACGATTATTCGACTTTCCTTAATGGAAGGATAAATACATATTAATAATTATCGCTATTGCCTGAGCAGGGTTAAATTACTTATACTTCCTCACGGCTCTGATAGCGCCTCATTGTTTATCATGATGTTAATATTTCTATAACATCATATTTCCCTCTCCGGCCTGTTTTAATACAGATGAACATATTGCCTGACAGAACAACCACAGCATATCAGCCTATATAAAAGTTTCTTACGTGGCATAAGTTAATGCCAGTAGCCAATATATTGACATGGAGTATTCATGAAAAAAATTATTCACTGGATGATTGCCGCTACGGTTGTCGGTGCGCTCGCCGGTTGCGCACGGACAGCCCCTATTGAACAGGTCAATGCGATAGTGAGCGCCGGCCATACGGAAGCGCAGGTCAAGGATGCCATTATCAAAGCAGGTGCTCAGCGCCAATGGATTATGTCTGACGCGGGCCCTGGCGTCATAAAAGGTAAATTGCAAAATCGCGACCATGTCGCGGATATTAAAATTAACTACTCCGCAACAAGTTATTCTATTGTCTATGTGAGTAGCATTAATCTCATGGCCGCCAACGGAAAAATTCATAGAAACTATAACCGCTGGGTACACAACCTCGATAAAGATATTCAGGTTACGCTGGCAGCAAACACCGCTCTGCAACAATAAATATACATACGGGTCACTACTGACCCGTTTCGCCGATTATTTGTAATAAGGTTGTACCGAACGTGTACCAAAAGGATTCTCTCAGCGCACTTGATGCCATTACTGAAGCGCAGCGTATTGCTTTTGCCCCCATGCTCTTTCAAACCGCATTATGTCTACGCAACTCAGGTATTCTGGGTTATCTGGACCAACAAGGTAAACGCGGTGCAACGTTTGCAGACATCAGTGAAATTCTCGATGGAAAAGAATATGCCGTTAGCGTTTTGCTCGATATGGGATTAAGCGGTCGTATCCTGACCTATAAAGAGGAACGCTACCACCTCTCTAAAATAGGACATTTCTTACTTCATGATCCGATGACGCGAGTAAATATGGATTTTACTCAAGACGTTTGTTATCAAGGATTATTCTTTCTGGAAAATGCGCTCCAGGAGGGAAAGCCTTCAGGATTAAAAGTTTTTGGTGAGTGGCCAACGATTTACCCTGCCTTGTCACAGCTACCACCCGCGGCGCGCAAAAGCTGGTTTGCCTTCGACCATTACTATTCCGATGGCGCCTTCACTGCAGCGCTGCCCTATGTATTCGCCAGCCAGCCCGCAAGGCTGTACGATGTAGGCGGTAATACCGGGAAATGGGCGCTACGCTGTTGCCAGTACGATGAAAATATCGCGGTCACGTTATTAGATTTACCGCAACAAATTGCACTGGCACGGGAAAATATAGAAAATGCTGGCCTTGCCCATCGCATCGATTTTCATGCTGTGGATATGCTGAGTGACGCCCCCCTACCCGGAGAAGCGGATATCTGGTGGATGAGTCAGTTCCTGGACTGTTTCTCACCAGAACAAATCATCACCATACTCAGTAACGTGGCACAGGTCATGAAACCTGGCGCCCGCCTGTACATTCTGGAATTGTTCTGGGATGCGCAGAAATTTGAAGCAGCATCATTTAGTCTGAATGCGTCTTCACTCTATTTTACCTGTATGGCCAACGGCAACAGCCGTTTCTACAGCGTAGAGAAATTTTACCGCTATCTTGAAATGGCGGGGTTCGAAGTAGAACAGCGTCACGATAATTTAGGCGTTGGGCATACCTTGTTGATATGCCACAAGAATAATTGATTGATCGCGGATGCGAGTGGATGACATTTTCATTTAACATTGTTGATTGGCAGGCCTTCGCGCCTGGCGTCAGTGGCCCCGAGCAATGGCAACGGTGGTCACAGCATTTGCACGCCATCGATCCCGCCGCGGCGCCACCCAAACTCAGCGAATTGCCGATGATGACCGCACGCCGACTCAGCTCGGGAAGTAAGCTGGCTGTTGAATGCGGTCTGGCTATGCTCCGTCGCCATGAAATCGATGCCGTTCTTTATACCAGCCGTCACGGCGAACTGGAGCGCAACTATCGGATCCTCCATGCGCTGGCTATGGAGCAAGCGATCTCGCCGACCGATTTCGCCTTATCGGTGCATAATTCCGCCGTGGGTAATCTGACGATTGCTGCAAAAAAAGCGATTATGTCGTCATCCCTTTCTGCCGGACGCGATACGTTTCAGCAGGGATTATACGAAGTGATGGGCCTGCTACAGGCGGGTTATCAGCGCGTGTTGATGGTTGATTTCGACGGTTTTCTCCCTGAGTTTTACCACGCTCAGTTGCCGCCAGGTATCACCACCTGGCCCTATGCGGCAGCCTGGGTGATTGAGCCCGGTCGCCAGTGGCAATGCCACGCCCAGCCTCATGCAGCCGTTGCTGAAAGTCCATTACCGCAAAGTTTACTGTTCTTGCAGTACTATTTGCAGAATGCCCGCACGTTCGCGCTTCCCGGCGATCGCGTGCAATGGCAATGGAGCCGCGCATGAAGCCGTTTTTCCACCGGCTTAATCGGCTCTGGCGCGCAGCGATGACCGGTTTCTGCTTCGCACTGTTTGGCATTGGCGGCCTGCTGCTCTCGCTCATCTGGTTTAATCTGCTGCTGGTTTTGGTACGTAATAAAACCCGCCGACGCCGTATCGCGCGGCGCAGCATTTCCGTTAGCTTTCGCGTATTCCTCAGCATGGTGAAAAGCGTCGGCGTTCTCGATTACCGTATCGATGGCCGCGATATTTTGCGCGCGGAGCGCGGTTGCCTGGTGGTCGCCAATCACCCCAGCCTTATTGACTACGTAATGCTGGCCTCGGTGATGCCGGAGACCGACTGCATGGTAAAAAGCGCGCTGCTGAAAAATCCATTCGTCAGCGGCGTGATCCGCGCCGCCGATTATCTGATTAACGATCAGGCCGATGCCCTGCTGCCGGCAAGCCGGCAGCGTTTACAGCAAGGCGATACGATTTTGATTTTCCCTGAAGGCACGCGCACCGTGCCGGGGAAAAAAATGCAGCTACAGCGGGGGGCGGCTAATATCGCGGTACGCTGTGGCAGCGATTTACGCATTGTCGTCATCCGCTGTACCGAGCATATGCTGGGTAAACAAAGCAAATGGTACGACGCGCCGCCAACTAAGCCGCGGTTTACCGTCGAGGTTGGAGAGCGGCTGCCAATACATCAGTTTTATGATGCCAATAAACAAGAACCGGCGCTGGCCGCAAGACAGTTGAACCGTCATATTTTGCTTAAATTAGAAACAGGCACTCTCCCTGAAACAGGAATGAATGATGCAAGCGCTCTATCTTGAAATTAAAAATCTGATCATCAGTACCTTGAACCTGGACGAGCTGTCCGCTGATGATATCGACACCGACGCCGCGCTTTTTGGCGATGGTCTGGGCCTGGACTCAATTGATGCGCTGGAGCTGGGTCTGGCGGTGAAAAATCAGTACGGCGTGGTGCTGTCGGCTGAAAGTGAAGAGATGCGTCAGCATTTCTACTCTGTCGCCACGCTGGCGGCATTTATTCAAGCACAGCGCGCCTGAGGAGAGTGGTTATGAATGAACAACAAGCCATTTACGAAGAAATCTCCGCGCTGCTGGTGAACGTGTTTGAAATCGATCCGCAGGATATTACGCCTGAGGCCCGCCTGTACGAAGATCTCGAACTGGACAGTATCGACGCCATCGACATGATCGTCCATCTGCAAAAGAAAATTGGTAAGAAAATCAAGCCAGAAGAGTTCAAAACTGTCCGCACCGTGCAGGATGTGGTCGATGCGGTAGAACGCCTGTTCAAAGAAGAATAATTCACCGTGTCGGGCATTCGCTCACTGCCAGTTGTGCCATTGCTGACGGGCATATTGCTGCTGGCCTGGCCGTTTATAATCTGGTTCGGCCTCGCGCATAACAGCCTGCAAGGGTTGTTACCGCTCATGGCGCTGATGTTGTTTTTACGCTTTCGTCAGACCCGGCGACGGGCGGGAGCGCTGAGCGTGGTCACTCAGATTGTGGCGGTGGCCGGCATGACGCTGTGTATTGCCAGCTACCTGCTGAAAACCCATCAGTTACTGCTATTTTACCCGGTGGTGGTGAACAGCGTGATGCTGGCGGTGTTTGGCGGTTCGCTATGGTCCAGGATGCCGATAATCGAGCGTCTGGCGCGACTGCGTGAACCGGATCTTCCGGAGCGGGCTGTACGCTATACCCGGCGCGTCACCCAAATCTGGTGCGCCTTTTTCATCATTAACGGTGGCATTGCGCTTTTTACCGCGCTGTATGGCGATCTGTCCCTGTGGACGGCGTGGAACGGCATGATTTCCTATCTGCTGATGGGCACGCTCATGGCCGGCGAGTGGCTGGTGCGCCAGCGGGTGATAAAACGAGATAAACCATGAAGCAGCCTCTCCCGTTGGACCAGTGGCTCAGCGCCGCGCGTTCGCCGGAAACGCCGATCGCCTGGCATGACACGCACCTCTGGACGCTTGCACATCTGCGCCATGATGTCGCCCACCTGCTCACGCACTTGCGTCAGCAGCCAGCCATGCGCTGGGCGTTGTGCATTGAAAATAGCTACTTGTTTATCGTCGCTCTGCTGGCAACCCTGCATGCCGGTAAAACGCCGGTCCTTCCCGGCCACGGCCGTATTTCGCTGTTAAATGAGCAGAAGGCGCTGTTTGACGGCATTCTCAGCGATAAAGCGCTGGCATGGGATGGCGCGCTGGTGATTGTCGAGTCCACGATGGCGGTAACGAGCGGCCAGATGCATTTTCCCGCGCCAGGCAAAGAGGCTTGCATTGAATTATTCACCTCCGGTTCCACCGGTCAACCGAAGCGAATTTGCAAACCGATCGGATCGCTCGACCGCGAGGCGGCGCTGTTATCCGCCTGCTATGCCGGGCGTCTGGCAGGCTGTCGGGTGGTGGCATCCGTAGCGCCGCAGCATATGTATGGCCTGACGTTTCGACTGTTCTTGCCAATGGCGTTGGGTTTACCGCTTCACGCGGACATGCTGGAGTACACCGAGCAGTTAACGGCGTTAAGCCGGAAGTATCGCTATCTGTTTATTAGTAGTCCGGCCTTCCTTAAACGTCTCGACCACCGGCTTACCCCTCCGCCGATCGAAATGATCGTGTCCGCAGGCGGCAAGCTGCTTTGGCAGGATGCCGTGCAAACGGCCCGCTGGTGCAATACCTGGCCGGATGAAATTTACGGCAGTACGGAAAGCGGCGTCATCGCCTGCCGCCAGCGCGTGCAGGATGAGGCGCCATGGCAACCGTTTCCCGGCATCCGCTTTCAGCCAGAAGGCGATGCGTTCCGCCTCTTTTCTCCGCTTATTACCGATAACCGCGGCCAGCTGCTCGAGGATATTTTGCATTTTCGCGAGAGTGGCCACTTCCATTTAGCAGGCCGTCGGGATCGCGTGGTCAAAATTGAAGAGAAGCGCATATCGCTGAGCGAAGTGGAGCAGCGCCTGCTGGAACTTGAAGGCATCATTGATGCCGCCGTGTTACCCATCACCCGCGGCAGCCGTCAGAGTATTGGCGTATTGCTGGTGCTGGATAACCATGCCCGCCAGCGCTGGGGAAAAAGCCAGGAGACTCATTGGCGAAAAGCACTGCGCCCTCTGCTGGAACCGGTCGCCATTCCCCGCTACTGGCGGGTTATCGACGAGATCCCCGTCAATAGTATGAACAAGCGTGTCTACGCGCAGTTACAGGAGTTATTTCATGCAGCCCCATGAAATTGAGCGCCGTCAGCCACAAGCCGATCGGGTTGAAATCATTTTATCGGTGGATCCGGCGTTATTCTGGTTTCGCGGCCACTTTGCCGTTCAGCCCTTGTTGCCAGGCGTCGCGCAGATTGACTGGGCGATGCATTACGCCACCACCCTGCTGGCGCCCGGCTGGCGCTTTCACGATATACACAATGTGAAATTCCAGTCGCCACTCCTGCCGGGGGCGATCGTGACGCTCACTCTTAGCTGGCAGGAGGCGCGTCAGCTCATCACCTTCAGCTATCAGCGCCACGATGGCGAAACACGACATACCGCCAGCAGCGGGAAGATTCGCTTATGTCGCTAACCTTTTCCCCCTGCGTGGTGATCCCGTGCTATAACCACGGCGCGATGATGTCGCGGGTGCTGGCGCGCCTGCAGCCGTTTGATCTTCCCTGTATCGTGGTGGACGACGGCAGCGACAGTCGCACACAGCTGGAGCTGGAGCGACTGGCGCTGGAAAACCCGGATCTGACGTTGATCCGCTTACCGCAGAACGCCGGAAAAGGCGCCGCGGTCATCTGCGGATTACAGGCCGCAGCGCAAGCCGGGTTCAGCCACGCGGTGCAGGTCGATGCCGATGGGCAGCACGCCATCGAAGATATTCCGCAGCTGCTGGCGCTGGCGCAGAAGCATCCCGAGGCGCTGATCTCCGGCCAGCCGGTTTACGACGACTCAATCCCGCGCTCGCGCCTGTACGGACGCTGGATCACCCACGTCTGGGTATGGATTGAAACGCTATCGCTGCAGCTAAAAGACAGCATGTGCGGCTTTCGCGTCTATCCGCTGGCGCCGACGCTGCAGCTGGCTAAGCGCGTGCCCCTCGGCAAGCGGATGGATTTTGATACCGAAGTGATGGTGCGCCTCTACTGGCAGGGGAACACCAGCTACTTTGTCCCGACCCGCGTGACCTATCCGCCGGACGGTTTGTCGCATTTCGATGCCCTCAGAGATAACTGCCGCATCTCGCTGATGCATACCCGACTGTTCCTCGGCATGTTGCCGCGGATCCCCTCGCTGCTGTTTCGCCGCGCTTCGCCGCACTGGGCGCGTCAGAAGGAGGTCAAAGGCTTATGGGGCATGCGCCTGATGCTGTTGGTGTGGCGGCTGTTGGGACGACACGCGTTTTCGCTGCTGCTCTACCCGGTGGTCGGCGTCTACTGGCTAACGGCCAGCACCGCGCGCCGCGCTTCACAAAACTGGCTTACCCGCGTGCGCGACCAGTTAGCCGCTCGTCAGCTGCCGGAGCCGGGCGAACTCAGTAGCTATCGTCACTTCCTGCGCTTTGGCAACGCGATGCTGGATAAAATCGCCAGCTGGCGCGGCGAACTGCAGTTTGGTCGCGATGTGGTGTTTGCCGCAGGTGCCGAAGAGACGCTCAATATCGACGATCCGCGCGGCAAACTACTGCTGGCCTCACATCTCGGCGATGTTGAAGCCTGCCGTGCGCTGGCGCAGCTGCAGGGCAGCAAGACCATCAACGCGCTGGTGTTCAGCGACAATGCCCAACGCTTTAAGCAGATTATGGCGGAGATGGCCCCGCAGGCCGGACTCAACTTGCTGCCGGTCACCGATATCGGTCCGGAGACCGCCATGCTGCTGCAGGAAAAACTGGATCGCGGAGAATGGATCGCTATTGTCGGCGATCGTATTGCGGTCAATCCGCAGCGCGGCGGCGAGTGGCGCGTCTGCTGGAGCCGTTTTATGGGGCAACCGGCCCCCTTCCCGCAGGGGCCCTTTATCCTCGCGGCTATTTTGCGCTGCCCGGTCAATTTGATGTTCGCTCTGCGTCAGCAGGGCAAGCTGCGCATTTACTGTGAGCCGTTCGCTGACCCGCTGCCGCTGCCGCGCGCCAATCGCCAGCAGGCACTGCAACATATCATCGATCGCTACGCCGAACGGCTGGAATATTACGCGCTGCAGTCGCCGCTCGACTGGTTTAACTTTTTCGATTTCTGGCGTTTGCCGGAGCCCAAAGATAAGGAGTAAAGGGTGCTTAACGATCCCCGTTTTACTGCTGAAGTAGAGCTAACCATTCCCTTTCACGACGTCGATATGATGGGCGTCGTCTGGCATGGCAACTATTTCCGCTACTTCGAAATTGCCCGCGAGGCGCTGCTTAACCAGTTCAACTACGGCTACCGGCAGATGAAAGCCTCCGGCTATCTGTGGCCGGTGGTGGATACCCGCGTGAAGTACCGGGACGTTATCACCTTCGAGCAGCGTATTCGCGTCCGCGCGCGTCTGGAAGAGTTCGAAAACCGCCTGCGCATTGGCTATGAAATTTTTGCCGCCGAGAGCGGCAAACGCACCACCACCGGCTACACCATCCAGGTCGCGGTGGACGAAAAAAGCGGCGAGATGTGTTTTGTCAGCCCGCAAGTTCTGTTTGAACGCATGGGGGTCACGCCATGAGATTGCTGCTGTTGGTGGGACTGTTCATCAGTCCGTTGGTCAGCGCGCTGACGCTCGATGACCTGCAAAAACAATTTAGCGAACAGCCGGTGGTGCGCGCCCACTTCGATCAAACCCGCACCATAAAGGATCTTCCGCAGCCGCTGCGATCCCAGGGGCGGATGTTGATCGCCCGCGACCAGGGCTTGCTGTGGGATCAAACCTCACCGTTCCCGATGCAACTGCTGCTGGATGACAA
This sequence comes from Klebsiella sp. C360, assembly GCF_048822415.1. NCBI lineage: Bacteria > Pseudomonadati > Pseudomonadota > Gammaproteobacteria > Enterobacterales > Enterobacteriaceae > Klebsiella > Klebsiella sp. C360. The sequence continues at coordinate 95,895 of NZ_JBMEZZ010000013.1, read as the reverse complement.
ACGGATGGTGCAGGCGATTAACGGCCAGCCGCCGCAGACCGTCACCGCCGAAAACAACCCGCAGATGTTCCAGTTCAACCATCTGCTGCGCGCGCTGTTCCAGGCCGATCGTAACGTGCTGGAGGAGAACTTCCGCGTGGAATTCGCCGATAAAGGCGACGGGCGATGGACGCTGCGCCTGACGCCTGTCACCACGCCGCTGGATAAGATTTTCGCCAGCATCGCTCTCGCCGGAAAAACCTACCTGGAGCATATTCAACTCAACGATAAACAAGGCGATCGCACCGATATCGCCCTTTCCCAACATCAACTGACGCCAGCGCAACTGACCGATGACGAACGCCAACGCTTTGCCGCCCAGTAAACGTCCTGCGCTGATCTGGGGCGTCGTCTGCCTGATACTGGCGGGCGCGCTGCTGGCGCTGTTGCCGCAGGCCCGGCTCAACAGCAGCGTGCTGGCGATGCTGCCCAAACAGACGCTCGGCGCGATCCCCCCCGCGCTGAACGACGGCTTTATGCAGCGTCTGGATCGCCAGCTGGTCTGGCTGGTCAGCCCCGGTAAACAGGCCGACCCGCAGGTGGCTCGCGACTGGCTGCGGTTGCTGCAAACCTCAGACGCGCTGGCCGAGGTCAAAGGCCCAATGGATGCCGCCAGTCAGCAGGCCTGGGGAACGTTTTTCTGGCAACATCGCAATGCGTTAATCGACCCCGCCACCCGCGCGCGTCTGCAGGAGGGCGGCGAAGCGCAGGCCCAGTGGATCCTTTCGCAGCTCTATTCGGCGTTTTCCGGGGTCAGCGGTAAAGAGTTACAAAACGACCCGCTGATGCTGATGCGCGGCTCACAGCTGGCGATGGCGAATAGCGGCCAGCGGATGCAACTGCAGGACGGGTGGCTGACCAGTAAAGACGCGCAAGGCAATGTCTGGTATCTGCTGCACGGCGAGCTGGCGGGTTCGTCGTTCGATATGCGACAGACGCACCGCCTGGTGACCACCCTCGCGCAGCTTGAAAAGGAATTAAAAGCGCGCCACCCGCAGGCGCAGCTGCTGTCGCGAGGCACCGTATTTTACAGTGATTACGCCAGCCAGCAGGCGAAGCGCGATATCTCCACTCTCGGCGCGGCCACCCTGTTCGGCGTCATCCTGTTGATCGTGGCCGTGTTCCGCTCGCTGCGTCCGCTGCTGTTATGCGCGATCTCTATCGCTATCGGCGCACTGGCCGGCACCGTTGCCACGCTGCTGCTGTTTGGCGAGCTGCATCTGATGACCCTGGTGATGAGCATGAGCATTATTGGCATTTCCGCAGATTACACGCTCTATTACCTGACCGAACGGATGGTCCATGGCGCAGCGGCTTCACCGTGGCAAAGCCTTGTTAAAGTACGGAAAGCGCTGCTGCTGGCGCTGCTTACCACCGTGGCGGCGTATTTAATCATGATGCTGGCCCCCTTCCCGGCCATTCGCCAGATGGCGCTATTTGCGGCCGTGGGGCTAAGCGCCTCATGCCTGACGGTGATTTTCTGGCAGCCATGGCTGTGCCATGGGCTCCCGGTGCGTCCCGTTCCAGCGATGGTGCTGATGTCGCGCTGGCTCGCGGCATGGCGGCGTAACAAAAAACTCGCCATCGGTCTGCCGGTGGTTCTGGCCATTTTCTCCCTGACGGGGCTCGCTCTCCTGCGGGTGGATGACGATATCTCACAGCTGCAGGCGCTACCGCAGAATATCCTCTCCCAGGAGCATGCCATCACCGCGCTCACTGGCCAAAGCGTCGATCAAAAGTGGTTCGTGGTTTACGGCGACACGGCGCAACAAACGCTGCAGCGGCTTGAAGCCTTTATGCCCGCACTGGCTAAAGCGCAAACCGACGGTATGCTTGGCGGGTATCGCGCCATTCCGCTCAATTCACTGGCCCGCCAGCAGCAGGATCTGGCCCTGCTGAAGCAGGCGGCGCCGGCCGTCGGCCAGGCGCTGAATAACGCCGGACTCACCGCTGTTCACCCCGACCTGCGGCCGATGCCGGTGACAGTCGGCGACTGGCTTGCCAGTCCGGCCAGCGAAGGCTGGCGGCTGCTATGGCTGACGCTGCCGGATGGCGAAAGCGGCGTACTGGTGCCAGTGAGCGGGGTGAAAGATAGCCCGGCGCTGAAGGCGCTCAGCACAACCCAGACTGGCGTGGCGTGGGTCGATCGTAAAAGCGATTTCGACCAGCTTTTCGCGCTCTACCGTCATATTTTAACCGGGCTGCTCGGCGTTGCGCTGGCGGTGATTGCCTGCGGCGCCGCTATCCGCCTTGGCTGGCGCAAGGGCTTAATAAGCCTGCTGCCGTCGGTATTGTCGCTGGGATGCGGCCTGGGGGCGTTGGCGCTCACCGGCCACGCCGTTAACCTGTTCTCCTTACTGGCGCTGGTGCTGGTACTTGGGATTGGCATCAACTACACCCTGTTTTTCAGCAACCCGCGCGGCACGCCGCTGACATCGCTGCTGGCGGTTACCCTGGCGATGATGACCACCTTATTAACGCTTGGCATGCTGGTGTTTAGCGCCACCCAGGCCATCAGCAGCTTTGGCACTGTCCTGGTCAGCGGTATTTTCACCGCTTTCCTGCTGTCGCCGCTGGCGATGCCGAGCAAAAAAGAGAAAAAAAGACGATGAGAAGACCATCATTCTGGCGCGCCTTCGCGCTCTTCGCCGCCTTATTGCTGGCCGGCTGCAGTTATTCGCCGCCGGAGCCGCAAGGCCGTCCGCAGGCGTGGCTGGAGCCGGGTACGCGCGTCACGCTGCCGCCGCCGGGCATCTCGCCGGCCATCAGTTCCCAGCAGTTATTGACCGGCCGCTTCAACGGCCAAACCCAGTCGCTGCTGGTGCTGCTCAATGCCGATGATAAAAAGCTCACGCTGGCGGGCCTGTCGTCCGTCGGTATCCGCCTGTTCCTGGTGACCTATGATCAACAAGGGCTGCGCGCGGAACAGTCGATGGTGATCCCGCAACTGCCGCCCGCCAGCCAGGTGCTGGCCGATGTGATGCTCAGCCACTGGCCGCTTAGCGCATGGCTGCTGCAGCTGCCGAAAGGCTGGACGCTAACCGACCGCGGCGACAAACGCGAACTGCGTAACGCGCGCGGAAAACTGGTCACCGACATCACCTATATCAACCGCAAAGGCAAGCGCGTGCCGATTAGCATCGAGCAGCACGTCTTTAAATACCACATCACCATTCAATACCTGGGTGACTGAGATGATCTTCATTTCTGCTGTCGGCATGATTAACGCCCTGGGACGCGATAATGATGAAATCGCTGCCAATCTGGCCCGCGGCATAGCGCCCGGCATGCGCCCGCGTGAAGGGTGGTTACAGGGGCATCCGCAGGCGATTTTCGCGGGGGTGGACGGCGAACTACCCGCCATTCCCGATACCTTTCGCGACCATCGTTCGCGCAATAATCAGCTGCTGCTGGCGGCGCTGGCGCAGATCCGGCCGCAGGTGGATCGCGCCATCGCCCGCTATGGCCGGGCTCGGGTCGCCGTGGTGTTGGGCACCAGTACGTCAGGGCTGGATGAAGGCGACGTACACGTTAATTTGACGCTTAACGGCAAGGCGAGCGAGGCCTGGCGCTATCCACAGCAGGAGCTGGGCGACCCGTCGCGTTTTCTCAGCCGCTGGCTGGCGCTGGATGGTCCGGCATATACCCTGTCAACCGCCTGCTCCTCCAGCGCGCGGGCGATAATCAGCGGACGGCGGCTCATTGAGGCGGGACTGGCGGATGTGGCGATCGTCGGCGGCGCGGATACCCTTAGCCGGATGCCCATCAACGGCTTTCACAGCCTGGAGTCGCTCTCCACGACGCAGTGCCAGCCGTTTAGCCGCGACCGCTGCGGGATCACCATCGGCGAAGGGGCGGCGCTGATGCTGCTGACCCGCGAGCCGCAGCCCATCGCGCTGCTGGGTATCGGCGAATCCAGCGACGCCTGGCATATTTCCGCCCCGCATCCCCAAGGAGAAGGGGCGATGCGCGCCATTCAGCAGGCGCTGGACGACGCGGGCATCATGCCGGAGCAGGTGGGTTACATTAACCTGCACGGTACCGCTACGCGGCTTAACGACCAGATAGAAGCCCGGGTGATCAACGCGCTGTTTGGCGAAAGGGTGCCCTGTAGTTCCACCAAACATCTGACCGGACATACGCTGGGTGCGGCGGGGATCACCGAGGCCGCCATCGGCATGCTGATCCTGCAGCGCAATCTGTTGTTACCGGCACAGGATTTCAGTCAGTCTCCGCAGGATGACACGCTACCGCCGTGCGGGCTCATTGAACATCCGCAGCCGCTGTCGCGGCCAGTTATCCTGTCGAACTCTTTTGCCTTTGGCGGCAATAACACCAGCATCCTGCTCGGGAGAATGTCATGAGCCACTTTTTATCACCCGGCAGTTACCTGCCGCACGACGCGCCGATGCTGCTGCTGGAAGAGGTCGAGGCGGTGACCGCCGACACCGCCACCTGCCGCGTCGCGGTCTCACCCGGCAGCGTTCTGGCGCCATTTCTCGATACCAACGGCGATCTTCCCGGCTGGTTCGCCCTTGAATTAATGGCGCAGACCGTCGGCGTCTGGTCCGGCTGGCACCGCCAGCAGCAAGGACAAACATCGCTCGCTTTAGGCATGGTGCTGGGCGCGCGCGAACTGGTTTGCGCGGCCGGGAGCCTGCCGGGCGGAAAGACGCTGTCCATCAGCGTGAAGCTCTTGATGCAGGATGAACGTTTCGGCAGCTTCGAAGGCACCATTATGGTGGACGATGACGTCCTGGCCAGCGGGCGGGTCAACACCTTCCAGCCCACAACAGAAGAACTTAGCACTTTATTTCAACAAGGAGCGTCAGAATGAGTCGTTCAGTTTTGGTTACCGGCGCCAGCAAAGGCATCGGTCGCGCTATCGCCTGCCAGCTGGCAGCGGACGGTTTTGTGGTGGGCGTCCACTATCATCGCGACCGCGCGGGGGCGCAACAGACGCTGGAGGCGATAACCGCCGCCGGCGGCGACGGCCGGCTGCTGAGTTTTGACGTCGCCGATCGTCAGCAATGCCGCGAGGTACTGGAGCAGGATATGGCCGACCATGGCGCGTGGTATGGTATTGTCAGCAACGCCGGCATCGCCCGCGACGGCGCCTTCCCGGCGCTTGGCGATGACGACTGGGACGCCGTGATCCACACCAACCTCGACAGTTTTTATAACGTCATTCATCCCTGCATCATGCCGATGATTAGCGCGCGCCAGGGCGGACGTATCATCACCCTCTCCTCGGTTTCCGGCGTCATGGGCAACCGCGGCCAGGTCAACTACAGCGCCGCCAAGGCGGGCATTATCGGCGCCACCAAAGCGCTGGCGATAGAACTGGCAAAACGCAAAATCACCGTTAACTGTATTGCACCGGGTCTTATCGACACCGGGATGATTGAAATGGAAGAGCGCGCGCTGCAAGAGGCGATGACCATGATCCCGATGAAACGCATGGGTCAGGCCGACGAGGTGGCCGGGCTTGCCAGCTATTTAATGTCGGATATCGCGGGCTACGTCACCCGCCAGGTCATTTCCATCAACGGGGGGATGCTATGATACGCCGGGTGGTCATTACAGGGATGGGCGGGGTGACCGCGTTTGGCGAAAACTGGCAGGATGTCGCCACCAGGCTGCGGGAATATAAAAATGCGGTGCGTAAGATGCCGGAATGGCTGGCGTATGACGGACTGCATACGCTGCTGGGGGCGCCAATCGACGATTTCACCCTGCCGGAGCATTATACCCGCAAGCGTATCCGCGCGATGGGGCGGGTATCGCGACTCTCCACCCGCGCCACTGAGCTCGCGCTGGAGCAGGCCGGGCTTATCGGCGACACCGTGCTGACCAACGGCCAAACCGGCATCGCTTACGGCTCGTCAACCGGTAGTACCGGTCCGGTGAGCGAGTTCGCCACCATGTTGACGGAGAAACATACCAACAATATCACCGGCACTACCTATGTGCAGATGATGCCGCATACTACCGCGGTGAATACCGGATTATTCTTCGGTCTGCGGGGGCGCGTGATCCCCACCTCCAGCGCCTGCACCTCCGGCAGCCAGGCGATTGGCTACGCCTGGGAAGCTATTCGCCACGGTTACCAAACGGTGATGGTGGCCGGCGGGGCCGAGGAGCTCTGCCCTTCGGAAGCCGCGGTATTCGATACCCTCTTCGCCACCAGCCAACGCAATGACGAACCGGCCCTCACCCCCTCTCCGTTCGATGAACAGCGAGATGGTCTGGTGATTGGCGAAGGCGCCGGCACGCTGATCCTTGAAGATCTCGAGCATGCCAAAGCGCGCGGCGCAACCATCTACGGTGAAATCGTCGGGTTCGCCACTAACTGCGATGCGGCCCATATTACCCAGCCGCAGCGCGAAACCATGCAGATCTGCATGGAACAATCGCTAAACATGGCGGGCTTAAGCCCCCGGGATATCGGCTATATTTCGGCCCACGGCACCGCCACCGATCGCGGCGATATCGCGGAAAGCCAGGCAACGGCGGCCGTTTACGGCGACAGCGTGCCGATCTCTTCGCTGAAAAGCTATTTCGGCCATACGCTTGGCGCTTGCGGGGCGTTAGAAGCGTGGATGAGCCTGCAGATGATGCGCGAAGGCTGGTTTGCGCCAACGCTGAATCTCCATAAACCGGACGCCAACTGTGGCGAACTGGATTACATCATGGGGGAAAAGCGCAAACTGGAGTGTGAATTCCTGCAGAGCAACAACTTCGCCTTCGGCGGCATTAACACCTCAATCATTATTCGACGCTGGCCTTGAAATGTATCAGCTTTTTCTGGGTAAGATCTCCGCCCTTAGCGCCCTGCCGTTACCGCCTGCGTTGATGGCGCAGGCGCCGGACGGACCGCGACGAGCCAGCTGGCTTGCCGGCCGCGCGCTGCTGGCGCAGGCGGCTGCCCCGCTGACGGATATTCAGCTTGGCGAACAGGGCAAGCCTGCCTTCCCCGTCGCGCGCGGGCTGTGGTTTAACCTTAGCCACAGCGGCGACGATATTGCCCTGCTGCTCAGCGATAAAGGCGAGGTGGGTTGCGACATCGAAGTGATTCGCCCGCGCGAAGGCTGGCGCCGCCTGGCTAACGCCCTGTTCAGCGAAAGCGAGCACCAGGAACTGGCGCAGGCTTCGCCGGCGCAGCAGCTCACGGTCTTCTGGCGTATCTGGACGCGCAAAGAGGCGCTGGTGAAACAGCGCGGCGGCAGCGCCTGGCAGATGGCCTCCGTTGACAGCGCCTGTCACGGCCCGCTGTCGCTCAGCCAGATTCTGCACGATGGGTTAAGTATTGCGGTCTGTACGCCGACGCCGTTCACGCTGACGGACGCGCGCATTCAACATTTCAGCGGCGTGGTTTAAGCGATCAAAAGATGATGGCGGAAAAGCCGCTCGCCTTTCGGAATATTGGCAGCCAGCGAACCGCTACACTTATCAGGCGCGACTCACAAAAGGAATACCTATGTCCCCTCCGCAGGCTGATAAAGCCGGGCTCCATATTTTACTTAAGCTGGCGGCGCTGGTGATTATCCTCGCCGGGATCCACGCCGCCGCCGATATTCTGGTGCAGCTCCTGCTGGCGCTGTTTTTCGCTATCGTCCTCAACCCGCTGGTCACCTGGTTCATTCGCCGCGGGGTGCGGCGCCCGTTCGCCATTACGCTGGTGGTGACGGCAATGCTGGTCATGCTGACCGCGCTGCTTGGCGTGCTGGCGGCGTCGCTCAATGACTTTGTCGCCATGCTGCCCGATTTCAACCGCGCCCTGACGCGTAAGATCGTCCAGCTCCAGGAGTATCTCCCCTTTCTCAACCTGCATATCAATCCGGAGCGCATGCTGCGACGTATGGATTCAGAACGGCTGATGACCTGGGCCACGACGCTGATGACCCAGCTTTCCGGGGCGATGGCCAGCATTGTGCTGCTGGTGATGACGGTGATCTTTATGCTGTTTGAGGTTCGCCACCTGCCCTACAAACTGCGTTTTGCCCTCAATAACCCTCGCCTGCATATCGCCGGGCTGCACCGGGCGCTGAAAGGCGTCACCCACTATCTGGCGCTGAAAACGCTGATCAGCCTGTGGACCGGCCTGATTGTCTGGCTGGGGCTGCTGGCGATGGGGGTGCAGTTCGCGCTGATGTGGGGGGTGCTGGCGTTCCTGTTGAACTATGTGCCGAATATCGGATCCGCTATCTCCGCCATCCCGCCTATGCTGCAGGCGCTGCTGTTCAGCGGCATCTATGAGTGCCTGCTGGTCGGGGCGCTGTTTCTGGTGGTGCATATGGTGTTGGGCAACATGGTGGAGCCGCGCATGATGGGCCACCGGCTGGGGATGTCGACCCTGGTGGTGTTCCTGTCGCTGCTGGTCTGGGGCTGGCTGCTGGGGCCGGTGGGAATGCTGCTCTCGGTGCCGTTAACCAGCGTCTGTAAAATCTGGATGGAGACCACCGTCGGGGGCAGCAAGCTGGCGATCCTGCTCGGCCCGGGGCGCCCCAAAAGCCGGCTCCCCGGCTAGCGGCGTTTCACCGGCCAGAAGATGGTCAATACGCCGGCGACGATAATCGCCACGCCCAGCAGCGATTGCCAGTGGAACGGCTCATGCCAGCCGGGCAGCCAGATGGCGGCGCCCCACACCAGGATATAGCTCAGGCTCAGCAGCGCATACGCTTTTGATAACGGCAGACGGTGGAGGGCAAAGTACCAGCAGACCATCGACAGCAGGTAGCCCAGCAGGCCGAAAAACAGGCCGAAGGTGCCGGGCTGGAGATGCAGCAGATGCTGGAGAAACGCCAGAATATCGGTCAGCGGCGGCAACACCACCATGGCGCTGCGCAGCAGCAGCTGCGCGCCGCTGACGAGGCCGACGCTGAATAATGCCCAGAGAAAGCCCATCAGACGCTGGTCCCCAGAATGACAATGCCCACGACGATCAACCCGACGCCAAACCAGTGGCGGGGAGCGACCGGCTCATGCCAGATGCCCCAGCCCGCGAGGGTGACCCAGACGAAGTTCAGACTCAGCATCGGATAGGCGATGCTCACCGGAATTGACTGCAGGACGCTCAGCCACAGCAGCATGCCGCAGCCGAGGCATAACAGCGCCATCCCCAGCCAGAAGAGTATATGACGACTCCGCCGTCCGCGACGGGACGGGCGGGTCGCCTGTTTCTGGCACAGCTGTCCGGCGCAGCTCAGCAGGCTGGCGAACACCAGACAGATCCAGACGCTCATTGCGGCAGATACTGAAGGAAAACGACCCGCCCCAGCTCGTAAGCGTTATCGGGTTTCGGTAACGGTAAGTCGAGCATACTCTCTCCTTTATCCATCAACAGCACCAGCGAGACCGGCCCCTGCTGACGATGCGCGGCCAGCCAGTCGGCAAACCCGGCCTGGCTGACAAAGCTTCCCTGAGCGTCCGGCCAGTCGAGACCGTACTTCAGCTCACCCTGTTTGTCGAACATAATAATATCGCTTCGCTTCAGCTCCCAGGCCAGGCCGCCGGCGATCCCGACGTTGTTGGTCAGGACGTAGCGGCTGGGCTGCAGGGATTCGCTGACGATATCCACGAGGAACTGCGGCTGTTTGCTGTCGATAACCCGGTCCGGGATGGCGAAGCCCACCAGCAGCGCCAGGCCGAGCGGGCAAAGCGCCGCCAGGCTCCAGCGGCGGCCAGCGTCTTTCATCGCCAGCCAGCCCATCAGCGCCCAGACGGCGAAGGCGATCGCCGCCAGCAGACATTTATACAGCTCAATCTTGGTCCACACCGGCTTGTGCATCACGCCCCAGGGCGAGACCACCAGCACGGCGATCAGCCCCAGCAGGCCGACGCCCAGGTTGATCATCCCGTTGACCCGTAACGCTTTCGCGCCGGTCTTCGCCGCCTCCAGCGCGTAGCGCGCCATCAGGATCGACAGCGGCGCAAAGCACGGCAGGATATAGGTCGGCAGTTTGCCTTTGGCGATACTGAAGAACAGGAGCGGCATCGCCACCCAGCCTAACAGATACAGCGCGCCGCGGGCCTCATCGCGCTCAAGCCAACCGCGCTTCAGCGCCCCCGGCAGCAGGGCCAGCCACGGCAGGCTGCCGGCGATCAGGAACGGGATGTAGTACCAGAACGGCGCTTTGTGCTGGGCGTCTTTTTCGGCGAAACGCTGAATATGCTCGACCCAGAAGAAGTAGCGCCAGAAGTCCGGCTCGCGCTGGGCGATAGCCAGCCCCCAGGGCAGCACCACCAGCGTACAGACGACCACCGCCAGCCAACCGTACGTCAGCACTTCACGCCAGCGTCGACGGGCTATCACCCACGGCAGAACGCCCACTACCGGCACCGCCAGCGCAAGGAAGCCTTTGGTCATCACCCCCATACCGCAGGCGACGCCCAGCAGCGCGTAACCCAGTATTTTGCCGCTGCGGCTCTGCGCCTGCGTCGCGCCCCAGAAACTGCACATCGCCAGCGCCAGCCACAGGGTGATCATCGGGTCCAGCACCGCATAGGTGCCAATCGCATACACCAGCATCGCGGTGAGAAAAATCACCGGCGACAGGACAGCTACCTTTTTGTCGCGAAAGACGCGCCACGCCAGCCAGGCCACCAGCACTGCGGTCATGGTGATGGCGAAGACCGACCCAAAGCGTACGCCGAAGTTATTATGGCCAAACAGCCATTGACCGATACTGTTGATCCAGTAACCGGCAATCGGCTTTTCGAAATAGCGCAATCCGAGAAAATGCGGCACCACCCAGTCGCCGGTGGCCAGCATTTCACGGCTGATCTCCGCGTAGCGGGTTTCATCGGGTTGCCAGAGCAAACGGAAATTAAGCGGCAGCAGGTAATACAGCGCAAACAGCGCAATCAGAGAGACGCCATAGCGAATGCTTTTCATCAAATACCCGAAGTCAGTAATTGTTCACGTCCGAGCCAGCCTTCCCGGCCAGCCAGTTCACCCCGAACCACTTTGCCAGACGGCAGCTCGCTAAAGTCAGCGGGCAACAGCTGGCTCAGTGGGCAAAACTGAATTTCTTCTTCCGCCGCCATGGTCAGCAGTACATTGAACTGATCCGCGTAGGCAATGCCTTCCACTTCGGCGTGAATGGTATAGACCGGCACGCCCGGGTCGCGATGGATGCAGTCGAGGAGATAGCGGTTAAAGCCGGCGATATCCACCGCCGTGCCCACCGCCTCGTCCCAGGTCGGCAGCGTGACCGGGATCTGCACCGTACCGGAGACGCCGCTGCCGAGCTGGGGCAGAAACGGCCGCGTGCCGCGACAGTCGCTGTTGTAGAGGAAATCGAAGGATTCTTTGGCTTTCACCACTCGCTGATCGGCGCGCCAGCCGGCGACAGCCGAGCAGGTGACCGGCCGGCCGATGATGCGTTCGAGCTCCAGCAGGCCGCGCTCAACCTCCAGCGTCAGCCGTTCCTGCGGCCAGACGCCGCTCCACGCCTGCCAGCTGTAGTGGTCCCAGGCGTGCAGGCCCACTTCATGAGACTCGGCGGCGGCGCGGATCACCGCTTCGTTCCCCGCGCCGATGCGGCGTCCCGGCCACGCGGTGCCGGCCAGCAGAATATCCCAGCCGTACAGCGAGGCCGCTCTGGAGCGCAGCATCTTCCACAGAAACTTCGGTTTTACCAGGCGCCACAGGTGGCGCCCCATATTGTCCGGCCCGACGCTGAAGAAGAAGCTTGCCTGGATCCCGTGCTGACCCAGCAGGTCCAGCAGCCGCGGAACGCCGTCCCGCGTGCCGCGAAAGGTATCGACATCTATGCGTAAGCCGACCTGTTTCATGGATTTTTAGCGTCCACCAGTTCAACCGTGCGCAGGAAGAAGTCCAGCGTATGCTCAACGGTCTCTTCCATCTCCACCTTCGGCTCCCAGTTCAGGCAGCGTTTGGCGTTGCGGATGCTCGGTTTGCGATGCTCAACGTCCTGATAGCCCTTGCCGTAGTAGTCGCTGCTTTCCACTTCGCGGAAGCCGGCAAACGGCGGGAAGCGATCGCGCAGCGGATGGCGTTCGAAGCAGGCCAGCAGCATCTCCGCCAGCTCTTTGATGCTCGCTTCGTTATCCGGGTTACCGATGTTGATGATCTGCCCGTCGCAGCGGCCGTCTTTGTTCTCGATGATGCGGAACAGCGCTTCGATACCATCGCTGATGTCGGTGAAGCAGCGCTTCTGCTTACCGCCTTCGATGAGCTTGATCGGCGAGCCTTCCACCAGGTTGAGGATCAGCTGGGTGATGGCGCGGGAGCTGCCGATACGCGCGGCGTTGAGGTTATCCAGACGCGGCCCCATCCAGTTGAACGGACGGAACAGAGTGAACTTCAGGCCATTCTTATCGCCGTAGGCCCAGATCACGCGGTCCAGCAGCTGCTTGGAGACCGAGTAGATCCAGCGTTGTTTGTTGATCGGCCCGACCACCAGATTGGAAGTGTCTTCGTCGAAGTTTTTATCAGTGCACATGCCGTACACTTCCGAGGTCGACGGGAAGATGATGCGCTTATTATATTTCACGCAGTCGCGGATGATCTTCAGGTTCTCTTCGAAATCCAGCTCGAAGACGCGCAGCGGGTTGCGGGTGTACTCGATAGGGGTGGCGATGGCCACCAGCGGCAGCACCACGTCGCATTTCTTAATGTGATATTCGATCCACTCGGAGTGAATGCTGATATCGCCTTCCACAAAGTGGAAACGCGGGCAGTCGAGGAAACGGCTGATGGCGTCGGAGCCGATATCCAGGCCGTAAATCTCATAGTTGTCGTCCTGCAGCAGGCGTTCGGTCAGATGGTTACCGATAAAGCCATTGACGCCGAGGATCAGCACCCGGGTGCGACGCTTAACCGCCACCACCGGTTTGCTGCTGATCACCGCCCCGGACACCAGGCCCAGCCCCTGCGCCAGCTGGGCGCCCTGCATGTACACCCCGCGTTCGGTCTGGCCGGTGACAATCTCCAGCGCCCCCTCCTGGCACGCCACGATCAGCGGCGCAACGGAGATAACGGTACCCGGCTTAGCTGCCGGCAGATCATGACGGACGCGGGATTTCCAGACGATAAACTTGTTCGCGCCGGCGTAGCCGAAGGCGCCCGGCCACGGATCGGAGACCGCGCGCACCAGATTGTGCAGGGTCTGCGCCGGCTGCTCCCAGTCGAGGCGGCCATCTTCCGGGGTACGACGCCCCACATAGGTCGCCTGGCTGTGATCCTGCGGACGTTCATCGGTGGTTCCGGCGAGGATCGCCGGCAGCGCCTGGCCAAGCAGCCCGGTGGCGGCGGCGCACAGCTTGCGGTGCAGCGTCAGGGCGGCGTCATCCGGGCCAATCGCCACGGCCTGCTGGGCGACGATATCGCCCGCGTCGGCGCGGTTCACCATTCGGTGCAGGGTGACGCCGGTTTCGCTTTCGCCATTGACCAGCACCCAGTTCAGCGGCGCGCGGCCGCGATATTTCGGCAGCAGCGAACCGTGCAGGTTAAACGCCCCTTTCGGCGCGAGACGGAGGATCTCATCGCCCAGCAGATTGCGGTAGTAGAAGGAGAACAGCACGTCCGGCTTCATCTCGCGGATACGCTCAATCCACAGCGGATGGTTCACGTCTTCCGGCGCCCACACCGGAATGCCCTGCTCGGCAGCAAGGCGCGCCACGGAGCCAAAGAAATGGTTTTCGCCAGGGTTATCCGGGTGGGTGAAAATAGCAGCGATATCATACCCGGCGTCCAGCAGAGCCTGGATACCGGTGCAGCCCATATCGTGATAAGCGAAGACTACGGCTTTCATGAACGATCTTCCTCTTTAGATGCCGTTTCCGGCTGGCGAACAACACGTTGAATAAAGTAGCGGGGACGCGCGCGCACGTCGTTATAGATGCGTCCGATATACTCCCCGAGCAGGCCCATACCGATAAACTGGGCGCCGATGAACATAAACAGCACGGCGAAGAGCATAAACACCCCTTCCGCCGCCCACTGCGGGCCGAAGGCCAGACGCAGCACCACCAGCAGCAGGCCGAAGGCGAAGCCCAGCAGGGCTATCACGCTGCCGAAAATGCTGAGCAGACGCAGCGGCGTGGTGGTCAGACAGGTCACCAGGTCGTACATCAGGTTGATCAGGCGCATAAAGCTGTATTTGGAGTCGCCGAATTCACGCTCGGCGTGCATCACCGGGATCTCCACCGCGCGACGGGCGAAGGTATTCGCCAGAATCGGGATAAAGGTGCTGCGCTCGTGGCAGTTGAGCATCGCGTCGATAATGTGGCGACGGTAGGCGCGCAGCATGCAGCCGTAGTCGCCCATCGCTTTGCCGGTGGTGCGCTGGATCAGGCGGTTGATCATCTTCGAGGCGGTTTTGCGGAAGATGCTGTCCTGACGGTTCTGACGGACGGTGCCCACCACGTCGTAACCTTCATCCGCCTTCGCCACCAGCCGCGGGATCTCTTCCGGCGGGTTTTGCAGGTCGGCATCAAGGGTAATAATCAGATCGCCCGTCACATGGCTGAAGCCGGCCATGATCGCCGAGTGCTGGCCGTAGTTACGGTTTAACAGCACGGCGACGACGTGACTGCCTTCCGCCTCGGCGGCTTCGGTGAGCATGCGCGCCGAGTCATCGCTGCTGCCATCGTCGATCAGCAGAATTTCATATTGCCGCCCCAGCGCGGCGCAGGCGGTTTCCGTACGACGAAGCAGCTCCGGCAGGCTATCCTGTTCGTTATAAACCGGGATAACTACCGAGACCTTCTTCACGGGAGGGTAAGTAAGCATATCAACGTCCTGACAGCTGGCGCAGTGCGGAAATGACGCGAGTGACATCGTCATCGGTCATGTCCGGGAACAACGGGAGAGAACAGATGCGGGCGCTGTTCCATTCGGTATTCGGCAGGGAAACCTCAGGGAAGCGCTCGCGGTAATATTTTTGCGTATGGGCCGCACGGAAGTGCAGACCGGTGCCGATACCCATCGCCTTCAGCTTTTCCATCAACACGTCGCGGCTGATGCCGCACGCAGCCTCATCGACGCGGATGATAAACAGATGCCAGGCGTGCTGGTGATCCCAGGCCGGGACGGTCAGGGGCGTAAACGGCGTGTCCGCCAGTTCGCGCAGATAGCGCTGGGCAATTTCCGCCCGCCGCTGGTTGGCGTGAGGCAGTTTTTCCAGCTGGACCAGCGCCAGCGCGGCGTTGATGTCGGCAAGGTTGTATTTAAAGCCCGGAGCGATCACCTCCGCCTGCGGCGCGCGGCCGTGGGTCTGGCGGTCATAGGCGTCCACGCCGAGGCCATGGAATTTCAGGCTACGGATGCGGGAGGCCAGCTCGTCGTCGTCGGTGACAACCAGCCCGCCTTCAGCGCAGGTCATATTTTTGATCGCGTGGAACGAGAAAATCGCGGTCCCCTGCCAGCCTACGTGGCGGCCTTTATAGTGGGTCCCCGCCGCATGGGCGGCGTCTTCGATCACCGGGATGCCATGGCGCTCGCCCACCGCGCGAATGGCGTCGATATCGGCTGGCGCCCCCGCGTAGTGCACAGGAATAATCGCTTTGGTCCGCGAGGTGATCGCCGCTGCCACCGCCTCAGGGGTGATCATCAGATTGTCGTTATCGACATCGATCATCACCGGCGTGGCGCCCAGCAGGCAGATCATATTGAGGGTGGAGACCCAGGTCTGGGACGGCGTAATGACTTCATCGCCGGGGCCAATACCCAGCGCCATCAGGGTCACGTGCATCCCGCCGGTCGCTGAACTGACGGCAATCGCGTGGCGGTTGCCGGTCAACTGGCAGAATGCCGCTTCAAGTGCCTGATTCTTCGGCCCGGTGGTGATCCAGCCCGACGCTAAAACTTCACGCAGCGCTGCCAGCTCTGCGTCGCCCATCGACGGGCGCGAAAAAGGCAAAAAATCGCTCATCATCATCCTGTTCTGTAGATGACCCACGCACAAATCAGGGTCGTTAGAATAAAATATCCTGCGCCTGTGGACTTAAACGAAATTAAAATGAAGTGAGTTCAGCGCGGCATTCCATTTCAGGGTATTTCGACCACTATTAATGTAGTTGACCTTGCTTAGGATAATATTAAGAAATTAATCTTTTCTCAGCATAGCCAAATAAATCATTAAGAAACAGAATGATAGGTTTTATTTATGGCAGAATTTTGACAAAAAAACGTTCCTGTCTGGAAAAGCAAACAGGAACGCTATCGCGGAAAGTAAACGGGGGTTAAACCAGATAACAATTAATGACGCTGTCTTTGTCACGCTTGATGACAAAAAGTTAGCGCAGATCACAAAGTTATTTCTGCTTAATTACAAATTTGCAGGAAAATCCGCAGGCAATTCACTCGCCGGGCAATTAATTACCTCATCATTATCTGCGCCACAGTCGCGAATGAAGGTGATGGTGGCGAACTCGTCAATCACTTCTGTCGGGTAGGCCGGGCCGGCATCGCGGTAAGAATTCATCAGCGGAATGTGATCGTTCTGGAAGCAGACGGTTTTTTCCGGGTTATTCATGATCCAGCGCGGGAAGAAGATGGTGCCGTGGAACAGTTTATCGCCCAGGTTGACGATCAGGCTCACGTCGGTACCGGTCGGTTCGGTCCAGGAGATTTTGTAGATACTTTCCCCCACCCGCACGATGTACGCTTCCTGATCTTTCACCCAGCGATTGCCGACGATGCCGCTGTGAATACGGTAGTCGAGGGTGTGGCCGTTTTTGACGTAAATTTCGTAGTTCCAGCCGTTGTCGTAGGTGTAGACCAGATGTTTACCGATAAAGCCGCTGAGGTCATGTTTGTCGAAAGTGCTCATCATTTATTCTCCTCTGTGTTGTTGAGGACAGCATACGTCTTTAAAAATTGAATGAATAACGCTATGTTTGGATTAAATACATCCAAATTTTAGATTGATTATGCACAAGACAACCCTGGAGCAGTGGGCATTACTGGAAAAGGTAGTGGAACTCGGGAGCTTTGCCAGAGCGGCGGAGGAGACCAACCGCAGTCAGTCTTCGGTGAGCTATAACCTCGCGCTGCTGCAGGAGCGCTTAGGGGTGGCGCTGCTGGCGCCGTCCGGTCGGCGGGCGGTGCTGACCCCGGCCGGCGAACTGCTGCTGAATCAGGTCAAACCGTTGCTGCAGGCCTTCGCCTACGTTGAGACGCATGCTGCCACTCTGCGCAACGGGGCGCGCACCCGTCTGGATCTGGTGGTCGACAGCATTTTCCCGCGCCAGCGGCTGTTCGCCATTCTGCGCCAGTTTCAGCAGCGTTATCCGCAGACTCAGGTCAGACTCACCGAAGTGCTGGAAAATATTGATGACGAGGGCGCGGCGCGAACGGAAGCCGATGTCATGGTTCTGACCCGCCGCCAGGATATTACCGGCCGCGGAGAGTGGCTGATGAATATTGATTTTATCGCCGTCGCCCACCGCGACCATCCTCTCGCCGCCCTCGACGGTCCGCTGGAGGATAGCGCGCTGGCGCCATGGCCGCTGGTGCGCATTGCCGACCAGACCGGCGATGGCCAGGCGACGCGTGACGCCTGGACCTTCTCCACCATTGACGCGGCCATTGATGCGGTGATGTATCAGGTCGGCTTCGGCTGGCTGCCGGAAGAGCGCATTCGTTCCCATCTCGATCAGGGCGTGCTGAAGCGGCTGCCCCTCAGCCACGGCGCGCGCCGCGCGACGCCGCTGCATCTGATCGTCAAGCGGGATCTGGCGCCGATCGACGAACAGGTGGCCACGCTGCTGGGGTTGTTCCGGGCGCCCTGAGGGGTAAGGCGGCGCCTGCCCCTGCGCATAATCATACGGATTACTTATACTTTCCGGCGCAATATTGATCCAGGTTACTCCGAAAGTATGATGAATCACTAAAATCGTCATACTTTCCTGTCGCTGAGAACGCCGTCTTGTCTATTTTCCGCCTCACTCTGCTGGCGCTGGTCGCCTGCGCCCCTCTGCTGGCTCAGGCCGCGCAGCACTCGCTTACTACCGCCTGGCCGGTGAACGTCGGCCCGCTGAATCCGCATCTCTATACGCCCAACCAGATGTTTGCCCAAAGCATGGTCTATGAACCGCTGGTGAAGTATCAGGCTGACGGCAGCGTGCAGCCCTGGCTGGCGACCCGCTGGCGCCACTCCGCCGATGGTAAAACCTGGTGGTTTACCCTGCGCGAGGATGTGACCTTCTCCAACGGCGAACCCTTTAACGCCCAGGCCGCGGCGGCTAATTTCCAGGCGGTGCTCGCCAACCGCCAACGCCACGCCTGGCTTGAACTCGCCAATCAGATAACCGACGTGCGGGCGCTCAGCGCCAGCGAGCTGCAGCTCACCCTGAAAAGCGCCTACGCCCCCTTACTCCAAGAGCTGGCCCTGCCGCGCCCGTTCCGCTTTATCGCCCCCTCGCAGTTTATCGATGGCGGCACCGCCAACGGCATCAAAGCCCCGATCGGCACCGGGCCGTGGCGACTGGCGAGTTCGCAGCTCAATCAGCGCGACGTGCTGGTACGCAACGAACGCTACTGGGGTAATAAACCCGCGCTACAGCAAATCACCATCAAAGTGATCCCCGACGCCACCAGCCGCGCGGTGGCGTTCGAAACCGGGGAAATCGACATGCTCTACGGCGACGAGGGGCTGCTGCCGCTGGATACCTTCGAACGCTTTCGTCATCACCCCGGCTACGCGGCTCGTCTCTCCGCCCCGGCGGAGACGGTGATGCTGGCGCTGAACGCCAGCCAGGGCCCGACCCGCGAGCAGGCGGTGCGCGAGGCGCTCAACTACGCCGTCGACAAGCAGACCCTCGTCGATAGCGTGCTCTACGGCACCCAGCAGGTTGCCGACACCCTGTTTGCCCCCTCGGTCCCCTACGCCCCGCAGGATCTGACGCCGCGCCGTTACGACCCGGCAAAAGCCCGCGCCCTGCTGGCGCAGGCCGGCTGGCAGCAACCGGAAGGCCAGCCCTGGCGACAAAAGGCCGGGCAACCGCTGGCGATTGAGCTGGCGTTTATCGGCACCGACGCGCTGGCTAAATCGATGGCCGAAATTATTCAAGCCAATCTGCGGGAGGTCGGCGTCCGCGTCACCCTGGTGGGCGAGGAGGAGAGCAGCATCTATGCGCGCCAGCGCGAAGGCCGGTTCGGCATGATCTTCAATCGCACCTGGGGCGCCCCCTATGATCCGCATGCCTTTTTAAGCTCGATGCGCGTGCCCTCCCATGCCGATTATCAGGCCCAGCGCGGCCTGCCCGACAAGGGGCTGATTGATAAAGAGATTAGCGAGGTGCTGACCACCAGCGACGAGGCGCAGCGGAAACGGCTGTACCACGATGTGCTGAGCCGCCTGCATCAGGACGCGGTGTACCTGCCCATCAGCTATGTCTCGCTGATGTCGGTTGCGCGCCAGGAGGTCGGGGAGATCCCGTTCGCGCCGGTGAGCACCGAGCTCCCTTTCGACCAGATTAAACCGGTAACGCCATAATGCTACGCTATATTTTACGCCGCCTGCTGCTGCTGATCCCGCTGCTGCTCGCCGCCTCCGCCATCATCTTTCTGCTGCTGCGGCTCGGCACCGGCGACCCGGCGCTGGATTATTTACGCCTGTCGAACCTGCCGCCCACTGAAGAGATGGTCGCCTCGACCCGCGAACTGCTGGGGCTCAACCAGCCGCTGGCGATGCAGTATCTGCACTGGCTGTGGCGGGCGCTGCACCTGGACTTTGGCCTCTCCTATGCCACCCGGCGACCGGTGCTGGATGACCTGCTGCACTTCCTGCCGGCCACCCTGCTGCTCACCGGCGCGGCGCTGGCGCTGATCCTCGTCACCTCGCTGCCGCTGGGGATCTGGGCGGCGCGCCATCGCGATCGCCTGCCTGACTTTGCTGTGCGGCTGATTGCCTTCCTCGGCGTGTCGATGCCGAACTTCTGGCTGGCCTTTCTGCTGGTGATGCTTTTTTCCGTGCATCTGCAGTGGCTTCCGGCGATGGGGTACGGCGACTGGCAGCACCTGATATTGCCCGCCGTCTCCATCGCCTTTATGTCGCTGGCGATCAACGCCCGCCTGTTGCGCGCCAGCATGCTGGAGGTCTCCAGTCAGCGTCACGTGGTGTGGGCGCGGCTGCGCGGCTTGAGCGCGCGCCAGGTGGAGCGGCGGCATATCCTGCGCAACGCCACCCTGCCGGTGGTGACCGCCATGGGCATGCACATTGGCGAGCTGATCGGCGGCACCATGATTATTGAAAATATCTTTGCCTGGCCGGGAGTCGGCCGCTACGCGGTTTCCGCAATCTTCAATCGCGATTACCCGGTGATTCAGTGCTTTACGCTGATGATGGTCACGGTGTTCGTGCTGGCTAACCTGGCGGTGGATGTGCTCAACGCGGCGCTCGACCCGCGCCTGCGCCGCCATGAGGAGGTGAGCGTATGAGATGGCTGCGAAACTTCCGCTGGCCGGTGAAACTGGCCCTGCTGGTTATTGCACTGCTGGCGGTCATCGCCATCGGCAGCGGCTGGTGGCTGCCCTGGGATCCGGCGGCGATTAACCTGCAGCAACGGCTGCTGCCGCCAGGGGCAGCGCACTGGCTGGGGACCGATCATCTCGGCCGGGATATTTTCTCGCGCCTGCTGGCCGCCACCCGCGTCTCGCTGGGGGCGGTAATGGCCTGCCTACTGCTGGTGCTGCTGATCGGTCTGGCGGTTGGCGGCAGCGCCGGGCTGCTGGGCGGCCGCGCTGACCGCGGCCTGATGCGCCTCGCCGAACTGTTTATGACCTTTCCAACCTCGATCCTGTCGTTCTTTATGGTGGGGGTGCTCGGCACCGGGCTGACCAACGTGATCCTCGCCATTGCGTTATCGCACTGGGCCTGGTACGCCAGAATGGTGCGTAATCTGGTGGTCTCCCTGCGCCAGCGCGAATTTATCCTCGCCGCCCGCCTGAGCGGCGCCAGCCAGTGGCGGCTGTTCAGCGACCATCTGGCAGGGGCGGTGATCCCCTCGCTGCTGGTGCTCGCCTCACTGGATATCGGCCATATGATGCTTCACGTGGCCGGCATGTCGTTCCTTGGCCTCGGCGTCAGCGCGCCGACGGCGGAATGGGGGGTGATGATCAACGACGCCCGGCAGTATATCTGGACCCAGCCGCTGCAGATGGTCTGGCCGGGGCTGGCGCTGTTCATCAGCGTGATGGCCTTTAACCTGCTGGGCGACGCGCTGCGCGATCGCCTCGATCCTCACCTGATCGCGGAGCATAGCCACTGATGCCGCAAAAGATCCAACTGCAACAGATCGCCCTTGCCGCCGACCGCCCGCTGGTCAGCGACGTCTCTCTTACCCTGCGCCGCGGCAAGGTGCTGGCGCTGCTCGGCAGCAGCGGCAGCGGGAAATCGCTGACCTGCGCCGCCGCGCTGGGCCTGCTGCCGCCCGGCGTCAGCCAGACCGCCGGCCGGGTGTTGCTTGACGGCATGCCGGTGCACGGCGAACAGCTGCGCGGCGCGACTATCGCCACCATCATGCAGAACCCACGCAGCGCCTTTAATCCGCTGCATACCATGGCCGCCCACGCTCGGGAAACTTGCCGGGCGGCGGGCCGCGAAGCGAATGACGCCGCCCTGCTGGCGGTGATGGAAGAGGTGGGTCTGGATAATCCGCGCTCGCTGCTCAGCCGCTATCCCTTCGAGATGAGCGGCGGCATGCTGCAGCGGATGATGATCGCCCTCGCCCTGCTCAGCCGCGCGCCCTTTATCATCGCCGACGAGCCGACCACCGACCTCGATGCCATCGCCCAGGCGCGGATCCTCGATCTGCTGGCGGATATCGTCGCCAGCCGCGGTCTGGGGCTGCTGCTGGTGACGCATGACATGGGCGTTGTGGCGCGGCTGGCGGATGACGTGATGGTCATGGAGAACGGTCGCCTCGTTGAACAGTGCGATGTAAACACCCTGTTCAGCGCCCCACAGCACCCGCTGAGCCAGCGCCTGCTGGCGGCGCATCTGGCGCTGTACGGACTGGAGAAAACAGCATGAATTTACTCAGCGTCAACGGGGTGAGCCACAATTACCCCCACCACGGCAGGGTCCTGCACGAGATCCAACTCGCCATCGCCCCCGGCGAAACGGTGGCCCTGCTCGGGCGCAGCGGCTGCGGCAAGAGCACCCTGGCGCGGATGCTGGTGGGCCTGGAAACGCCGCTGCACGGCGATATTGTCTGGCGCGGCACACCGCTGACCGCCCTGAAGGGCGAGGCCGTCGGCGCCTTCCGCCGTGATATTCAGCTGGTGTTTCAGGACGCCTTCAGCGCGGTGAATCCGCGCAAAACGGTGCGCGAGATCGTCAGCGAGCCGCTGCGCCATCTGTTCCGCTTGTCGCGCGAGGAACGCGCACGGCGGGTGGAAGAGATGCTGCACGCGGTCGACCTTTCCACGACGCTGCTCGATAAACGCCCGGCACAGCTCAGCGGCGGACAGCTGCAGCGCGTCTGCCTGGCTCGCGCCCTGGCGGTGCGGCCGCAGCTGTTGATCCTGGATGAAGCGGTCTCGAATCTCGATCTGCTGCTGCAGGCGGAGATTATCGCCCTGCTGAAGCGCCTGCAGGCCCGGTTTGGCACCGCCTGCCTGTTCATTACCCACGACCTGCGGCTGGTGGAGCGCTTTTGCCAGCGGGTGCTGGTGATGGAGCACGGACGCATCGTCGAAACCGCAACGGTCAGTCTACCGCTGCGCCTGCGCTCTCCTGCCGGACAGGCGCTCCAGCAGGCGGTGCTGCCACCTTTTCCTGCCACTCTGCTCAACGAGGCCATGCCATGCAGCGCGTAACCCTGACCCTTGATGATGACCTGCTGACCGCTCTCGATGCGCTCAGCGCCCGCCGCGGCTACCACAACCGTTCGGAGGCGGTACGCGATATTCTGCGCGACGCCCTCAACCAGGATCCCGCGCCGTCGGAGCCGCGGCGCGGTTATGCCGTCCTGTCATATGTCTACGAGCATGAAAAACGCGAACTGGCGAGCCGGCTGGTGGCCACCCAGCATCATCATCACGATCTCTCCGTCGCCACGCTGCATGTGCATATCAGCCATGACGACTGCCTGGAGATTGCGGTGCTGAAGGGAGACATGGCCGAGGTGCAGCATTTTGCCGACGACGTGATTGCCCAGCGCGGTGTGCGCCATGGGCATTTGCAGTGTTTAGCGGATGATTAACTATTTGAAAATGAGTGGGTGGTTTATCAACAGTTGATAAACCACCTAAACTATACGCTTTGTGAATTATCCCTCTTCGCCAATAATGGCGCCTCATTTAACGATCTCGTTATGGCGAGGCTCCTGCATAAATACAAGTTACCGCCCTGTTGGTATCGAGAGAGACCACTCAGGGAAATACAGGCTTCCATCGAATCAAGGTGTTGCCAAGGTAACTTCTGGCGGTCATGACCGTTCAGATACGTTATGCAGTGCTAAAACCAGGACGTAGGGATCTGCCTGCGCTAACCCTGTCTTGTTCGCCCCTATGAGTGATTTTTTTATAGGGATTTTAATCATGTCTTCCATTCAACTCTGCGCCGCCCATCAGGCGACCTCTGGCTTCGACGGCGATGCCATCGCCCAGTACATGCGTACCGACTTTATTACGCTGCAGGAACATCTCAGCGTCCATGAAGCGCGGGAGCACTTTATCTCACAGCTCACCAGCGATGATATTCCCGGCCAGGTGTTTGTGGTCGCCGGCAAGAAGCTGCGCGGCAGCCTGTCGGTCAAAAAGCTACTGCAGGAAGGGGATGTCGGGCAGTCTATCCGCTACCTGATGGACAGCTGCCTGTTCCGCGTCAAACCTGACGATGAACGCCCGCAGGTGATTGCCGAGCTCAACGAGCGCGGCCTCGACCTGGTTCCCGTCGTCGATAAAGGCGAGCTGGTCGGCTGCCTGATGGAAAAGGAGATCGCCCATCTGCTGGAGGATGACGTCACCGAGGACGCCCAGCTGCAGGGGGCGACCCTGCCGCTGGAAAAACCGTATCTGGACATCAGCCCCTGGACGCTGTGGAAGAAACGCTCGGTGTGGCTGCTGCTGCTGTTCGTGGCCGAAGCCTACACCAGCAGCGTGCTGCAGCATTTTGAAGAGGCGCTGGAATCGGCCATCGCGCTGGCCTTCTTTATTCCGCTGCTCATCGGTACCGGCGGCAACAGCGGAACGCAGATCACCTCGACGCTGGTGCGCTCGATGGCGCTGGGAGAAGTACGGCTGCGCGATATGGGGCGGGTGATCCGCAAAGAGGTATCGACCTCGTTTCTGATTGCCTTAACGCTGGGGCTGGCGGGCTGCCTGCGCGCCTGGATGATGGGCATCGGCATGGAAATCACGCTGATCGTCAGCCTGACGCTGGTATGCATTACCCTGTGGAGCGCGATTGTCTCGTCGGTCATCCCGATGGTGCTTAAACGGATCGGCATCGACCCGGCGGTGGTTTCCGCGCCGTTTATCGCCACGCTGATCGATGGCACCGGACTGATCATCTATTTCAAAATCGCCCAGTATTTTCTTGGGTTGAACTGACGCCATGCCACAGCCCGGCCGACTGGCGCCGGGCTTATTCAGCCAGGTGCTTTGCGCGGCGAATAGTCGCGATAGCATGCAGTATGCCGAGGATCTGCGGCGTCAGCTTATAAAAAGCCCTTCCCTTTTCCGTTAATATCACCTTCCTGATATTTTTTCCTCGCAAGATGAGATTAAAACCAATCTCGTTCTCCAGCGCACAAATACTGGTAGTGACAGCAGCAGCATCAATGCCAAGCCGTTGCGCAGTATGATGAATATTTTCCGTTTGTACCATGACGCTGAAGATTTCAATCTGGGTATTATTCACGATCAATACGTCCTGTGTATTTATTCATCCCGCTTCGTTTTAGTTAACCGACAACAAAATGTCAATGCCTCTCGACCCAGGCTCTGTCAAGCAACAATGTGAAATGCATAACACTGTTATTTAATTTTGCAATCCAGCC
Source organism: Klebsiella sp. C360 (assembly GCF_048822415.1). Classification (NCBI taxonomy): domain Bacteria; kingdom Pseudomonadati; phylum Pseudomonadota; class Gammaproteobacteria; order Enterobacterales; family Enterobacteriaceae; genus Klebsiella; species Klebsiella sp. C360. Next base: position 70,875 of record NZ_JBMEZZ010000013.1, on the reverse strand, counting down.
ATTTCATAATGAAAAAACCAGGCGATAACGCCTAATATGAATTTGTGACACCCATCACCACCAAAACAATTCACCAATAATTAACATAATAAAAAGTAGTTTAGTTTCAATGAATTGAAAATAAACTCAACGCTGAAGTCATTTATGGCATCCGGCATGCATTTACCTCCTCGTAAACAACACTGGAGAAATTGGCATGACGTATAAAATTCTACTCCCGCAAGAAATCATGGCCGAAGGGAGAGCGTACCTGGAAAGCCGAGGTTATCAGCTAATTAAAGGTTCGGGGATGGAAGAAGAAGATATCATTCGTGATATCGGCGACTGTGACGGTATTATCGTACGCCTTTCAAAAATGTCCGACCGCGTATTTGAAGCCGCTAAAAAGCTGAAAGTGGTGGCCCGCCATGGCGCGGGTTACGATACCGTGGATCTGGAGTCAGCCAAACGTCATGGCGTTGTGGTATTAAATGCCCCGCTAGCCAATAGCATGTCGGTCGCTGAACTGACAATATTTTATATGCTGCACTGCTCACGTAATTTCAAGCTGGTCGAAGAGAAAATGCTTGAAGATTATTATTGGGCAAAATTGCGCACGCCGAAAGTTGAACTTGACGGTAAAACCCTGGGTTTAATTGGCGTAGGAAATATCGGCTCGCGCGTCGCGATCAAAGCACTGCATGGCTTTAATATGAAAGTCATTGCCTATGATCCCTATAAAACACAGCAGCAGATCCCCGAAGGTGTCGAACTCACTGACGATTTCGACCGTATTTTCAAAGAGAGTGATTTCGTTTCGCTGCACTGCCCAACAACGGCGGAAACCACTGACTTTGTCGGCGAAAAACAGTTCTCGATGATGAAACCCAGCGCCTATTTCATTAATACCGCCCGCGGCAAGCTCGTCGATGAGCGCGCGCTTTATCATGCCTTAAGCCAGCAAATTATCGCCGGCGCCGGCGTTGATGTTTTAAAGAAAGAACCCTTCGATGCCAACGATCCTATTTTCGCATTGAGCAATATCGTCATCGGTCCTCATATCGGTGCCGCCACCATCGAAGCGACTGACAGAGCTTCCCTGCATTCCGCCATCGGCATTGACGAAGTGTTATCGGGTAAAAAACCGTCCTGGCCGGTCCCAGGTTTTTAAGGAGCAAGAGATGACTATTGGTAACCGTGTATTTTTAAAACGTCCGGCAGGAAATATTGCACTGCTGAAAGAATATGAGCACCTGCCGGCGGCAAATATTGCTGACACCATGAACCGTATTGCGGTATTAGGCAACGGCATCAAGCGCATTTCCTCACCCAAAAAACCGATAATGGCCGGCTTCGCTATTACGGTAAAAGCACGCGCCGGCGACAATTTGATGCTCCATGCCGCCCTGGATATGGCGGGGGAAAATGACGTCATTGTGGTCTCTAACGAAGGAGATCGCTCGCGGGCGTTGATGGGCGAAATCATGGTGGCGTATGCCCACCACATGAAGAACATTGCCGGCATCGTGCTCGACGGGCCAATTCGCGATATCGACGCGCTATCGGTTCTTGATTTTCCGCTCTATGCCACCGGTTCGAACCCGGCGGGCCCGTTCAAAATGGGTCCAGGGGAAGTGAATACCCCTATTGCCGTGGGCGGCGTCGCGGTCTGTCCCGGCGATCTGATTGTCGGTGATGCGGATGGCGTCATTGTCATCCCACTGAGCGATGCAGAGACTGTGCTGGATAAAGCGAAAGAGTACGCCAAATTCGACTCCAGCAAAGTGGATGCCGCCAAAAACGGCACCGCCAACCGCCAATGGGTTAGAAAATCGCTGGATGCAACCGGCGTCGAATTTATCGACGACACATATCGTTAATTCGATTAAATAATATAAGCCACGGTCATTTAACGGCCGTGGCCTTAAAGCAAAGGTAACAAAAATGCTTTATTTAAAACTCTTGCCGATTATCTTTTTCCCTGTTTTATTTTGGATAATACCGCATCCGGAAGGCGTTGCCGCCCCGACATGGCATATGGTTGGTATTTATCTGGCCATGCTCTGTGGCCTGGTTTTACGCCCGTTTACCGATTCGGTGATTATGCTGATTATTTTGGGATTCGCCTCTCTGGTACTCGACCCCGGTCCGCTATTCGCTGGATTTGGCAGCCCAATGGTATGGTTTATTATCAGCGCTTTTATTATTTGCAAAGCGTTTGTCATTACCGGGTTAGGTAAACGCATTGCTTATCTGTTACTCAAACGCTACGGCAAAAATACCCTGACGCTCGGGTATTTGATGATGGTCACCGATACCGTGCTGGCCCCAGCGACCGGTTCAAACATGTCGCGTTCGGGAGGGATTACCTACCCCATTTTCAGAAATATCGCCGAAGCGCTTGGCTCGAAGCCCGACGACGGCAGCCGCAAAATCGGCGCCTACCTGACTATTTTGATGTACGTCGTCTCGATGGGAACCTCCAGCTTGTTCCTGACCGGGATGGCCACCAACTCGATCACCGTTTCATTAGCCAATGAGATTATGAAGGTTAATCTTGAGTGGATGACCTGGTTTAAAGCCGCCATTGTCCCGGCGGGACTGGTGCTCATTCTGGCGCCCTGGATCCTGTATAAAATCTATGCCCCGGAACTGAAAGTCATTACGAACGTCAATGAAATTGCGGAAAAAGGACTCAATGAATTAGGGCCGGTAAAACGCGAAGAGAAGCTGTTAATCGCGTTCTTTATTCTTGGCGTGTTAGGCTGGATGACGGGGTCTATCACCGGCATTGCCTTTATTCCCGTGGGACTCGCCTTCCTCGCTTGTCTGTTGCTTTTCGGCGTACTGAGCTGGAATGACGTAGTCAGCGAAAAATCAGCCTGGCAAACTTTTGTCTGGTACGGCGCCTTCTACGGCTGCGCGGTCGCGCTGTCAAAAGGCGGATTCTATGTTTACCTGGTCGACGTGATTAAAAATTATCTGGATCTCTCACATTTGAGTGAATTCAGCGCGATTGCTGTGCTGGTGTTTATCAGCCTCGCGGTCCGCTATTTCTTCGTCTCAAACAGCGCCTTTGTCGTCTCTTTCTATCCGGTACTCTTTACCCTCGGAATGACCACGCAGGCACATCCTATGTACGTGGCGCTCTCTCTGGCCTTCTCCGCAGGCTATGGCGCGTTATTGACACACTATGGTAATGGGGCTGGCGTATTTACCTTCTCCAGCGGATACGTGCCGCAAAAAACGTTCTGGATGCTCGGCACCATTATGGTTGTGGTTAACGTATTGATATTTTTCTTAATCGGTATTCCTTACTGGAAGCTTATCGGTATCTGACAGGAGCATAAAATGAAACTGGATATAGTCATTAAAAACGGCCAGATCGCCGATATTGAAAACCGTACTTATATCAACGCCGATATTGGTATTAAGGGTAACCGCATCGTTGATATCACGCATCAGGATGAACGACAGGCAGAAACCGTTATTGATGCCTCAGGCTGTATTGTTCTTCCCGGGCTCATCGACTTTCATGGGCACGTTTTTCATGGCGGAACGGCGATTAGCGTCAACCCCGACATCGTCTGTTTACCAAACGGCGTCACCAGCATGGTCGATGCCGGGAGCAGCGGATGGGTAAACTATTCGCTATTTCGTAATAGCGTGATTCATCCGGCGATGGTGAAAATCAAGAGCTATTTAAACGTGGTCAACGTTGGCCTTTCGACCCTTGGCGGTGGGCCAACTGGCTATCTTGAAAATACCAATCCAGCAAATTACAACGAGGAAAAAATTGCCCAGACGCTGAATGACAATAAAGACAACATCCTGGGTTTGAAATTACGCTATAGCCAGGATATCGCCCGGGGCAAACAGTATGCCAGCGATCCGCTGTTAGCTACGGTCTCCCTGGCGCGAAAACTGGATACCTCCATTTGCGTGCATGTCACCGACTCCCTGTTATGCGCCGATGAGCTGATCCGCTATTTCGAGGAGGGTGACATCTACGCGCACTGTTTCCACGGTACCGGTCATTCCATTCTCAATGAACAGGGGCAGGTCTATGCCGCCATCAAAGAAGCGCAGTCCCGGGGGGTGATCTTCGATTGTTCAAACGGTGTCGCCCACTTTGATTTTGAGGTGGCGCAATCGGCGATGGAGCAGGGATTCTACCCTGATATCATCAGTACCGATTTAACCCTGCGTAATAGCTTGCGTACCGACAAGGTCTATAGCCTGCTGCATGTGATGTCGAAATATCTCAATATGGGCATGTCCTTCTTTGACGTTATCCGCGCCGTCACCGCCACCCCGGCTCGCCTGATGAAAATGCAAGGGCAGATTGGTACTCTGGCGCCAAATGCTCTTGCCGATATTTCCATTGTGAAATTACGCAAAGATAAAATTATGTTTGAAGATACCCGGGGAAAAACCCTGGAGGGTGATCGCTACCTCGATAACTGCGCCACTATCTGTAACGGGCAGATCGTTTATCGCCGTCTGCGGTTCTAATTCGCCAGCCACCGGCCTTGCGTCTTTCCAGGCGTAAGGCTGGTACGATAAAACCCACCTTCCATGACCTTCGTCATTATTTATCTGCACCTTAAAATTATAATGATTTTAGCCAATCTTGAGCCGATAAGTGAATAATGTATGAAGAATAATGAAATTGTCATCTTCTCAGTTTCCAGCACTATTACCCAACGAATAATCAATGTCCTTATTGAGCGCAAACTGGAAATCCCCGTCTATGAGTTTCGTTATTCTGATGTCCTCAATAAAGCCAATGAAATGATCCAGTCCGGTACCCGAATCATTATTAGTCGGGGCGGTACCGCCGCCCTGCTTCGCAATAACATTCCCATTCCGGTGATCGAAATCGCCCATGATTTTCATGGCGTATACCGCATCCTGCAGGAAGCCAAGAATAAATCGCAGAAAATCGCCGCCATCGGTTTTCCCCAGTTTTGCCGGGCGCTGCGGCATTACCAAAGCATGACCAACGACGAGTTTAAGATTTGCCAGGTCTATAACCATCATGATATTGAAAATGTTATAAAAAACCTGTCTGAAAATGATTACCATATGGTCATTGGCGGTTTAACGGTCGCCGAAATGGCCAAGAAATACAATCTCAACGTTATTGAAGGCGATGCTGACAATAATTCTATTGAACAAGCAATTAATGAAGCTCATGGCTTACTAAAATATATCAACCGGGAAAATTTAAAGTTAGTGATGAGCCATGCGGCGCTCAACCAATCCCGCGAAGGAATTATGTGCGTTGATCAGCTGGGTGAGATTATTCATATTAATGCTATCGGCATGATCTTATTTCAATGTCAGGTGGGTGACAAATTATTTAAAAAAGAGGTTTTTAAAGATATCTATGCCAGTATGATTAATGAGTCCAACGTCAAAGAGCAAGCTATCGAAATTAATGGCGCACTTGTTAGTCTCTCCGTCCGGCATTTTTCCAATCGCCACAACAGCTATGCCGTCATCACCGGCTTAAGCCAGGAAAGTACGCTCTGGCAGCAGACTACCAGTAAGAAAAGTCACTTACGCGGCTATGCCACCAGCTACTCTTTTGACAATATTATTGCGCAATCGCCGATCATGCATCAGGTGATACAAAAAGCCAGGCTGTGCGCTCAACATGAGCTTCCGGTCCATATCCTGGGCGACACCGGCACGGGGAAAGAGCTGTTTGCCCAGAGTATTCATCACGTTAGCGCCCGAAGCCATGGTCCTTTTGTCGCGCTTAACTGCGCGGCTATACCGGAGAGCCTGCTGGAAAGCGAACTGTTCGGTTATGCCGAAGGCGCGTTTACCAACGCGCGGAAGGGAGGCAAGCCCGGGGTCTTTGAAATGGCCACTAACGGAACGGTATTTATCGATGAGATCAGCGAAGCCCCGCTGTCGGTCCAGGTGAAGCTGCTGCGCGTATTGCAGGAGAAGCAATTTTCCCGTCTTGGTGGCGACACCCTGCTCTCAGCCGACTTTCGCCTGATCACCGCCAGCAATAAAGATCTGGGTCAGCTCGTCGCCTGCAGGGAGTTCCGCCAGGATCTTTATTACCGAATCAATATCCTTGAACTGCAGCTCCCGTCATTACGCGAAAGACCCGAAGATATTATGGTGCTGATTCACCATCTTCTGCAGCAACAAAACAAGCACCTCACCTTTACTGCGGATGCCGTGAACTGCCTACAGAACTATGACTGGCCGGGCAATATTCGTGAACTGCAGGCGGTCATCTATCGTCTTATCGTCTTGCTGGACGGAAACACGGTGAACAAAGAGGTTTTACAGCAGATCAGTCACCTCTCGCCGGCCTGCCACCAGAGCGTGTCTCTTGTTTCTGACCACACGCTGGTCGCGGATGAGAGCGATCTGTTAAAAAAACAGGAGAAACAGCTGATTGCGAGCGTGATTGAAAAAACGGATGGCGACAGAACCAGAGCCTCCGCCATCCTCGGCATCAGCCCTACCACGCTGTGGCGAAAACTGAAGCAGCATAACATCAGCGGATAAGCCGAAACCTATCCGCCGGAACGATACCGCCGTTACCCTTCCACCAGCGCCTGCGCGCAGGCCCAGGCGCTTGACCACGCCCACTGGAAGTTATACCCGCCGAGCCAGCCGGTGACGTCCATCACTTCGCCGATAAAGTAGAGGCCCGGCGCCTTGCGCGCCTCCATAGTACGCGACGAGAGCTCATTGGTGTCCACGCCGCCGAGGGTCACCTCCGCCGTCCGGTAGCCTTCAGTGCCGTTCGGCTGCACGCGCCAGGCGGTCAGCGTCTCCACCAGCGCCTGCTGGTCGCGAACGTTCAGCTGCTTCAGCGTGACATCAGGAATTTGCCCCAGCTGCTGCAGGCACTCCACCAGCCGCTTCGGCAACTGCATCGCGAGGGTGTTTTTCAGGCTCTGGTTGGGATGCGCGCCGCGCTGCTCGTTAAGGAAGTCTTCAAGATTGCAGTCCGGCAGCAGATTCACGGTGACGAACTCGCCGGGCTGCCAGTAGCTGGAAATTTGCAGCACCGCCGGTCCGGAAAGGCCGCGATGGGTGAACAGCAGATTTTCGCGGAACAGGGTGCCGTTCTCGGCGGTGATGGTCGACGGCACCGAGACGCCGGAGAGAACCTGCAACTGCTCAAGCAGCGGCTTGTGCAGGGTAAACGGCACCAGACCCGCACGGGTCGGCAGCACCTTCAGGCCGAACTGTTCGGCGATTTTATAGCCGAACGGCGAGGCGCCAAGGCCCGGCATCGACAAGCCGCCGGAGGCGATCACCAGCTTTTTGGTCGCCAGCGTTTCGCCGTTCACCTGGAGCCGGTAGCCTTGCTCGTCGCGCTCGACGCTGAGGATTTCGCTGCGCAGGCGGATCTGCACGCCGCCCTTTTCGCATTCCGCCAGCAACAGATTGACGATCTGTTCCGCCGAATCATCGCAAAACAGCTGACCGAGGGTTTTCTCATGCCAGGCGATGCCATATTTGCCGACCAGCTCGATAAAGTCCCACTGGGTGTAGCGCGCCAGGGCAGATTTGCAAAAATGCGGGTTTTGGCTCAAATAGGCCGCCGGCTCAACATACATATTGGTAAAGTTGCAGCGACCGCCGCCGGACATCAGAATTTTTCGCCCCGGCTTTTTGCCGTTGTCGAGCAGCAGAACGCGACAGCCGAGCTGCCCCGCCTGCGCTGCGCAAAACATTCCCGCCGCTCCGGCGCCAACGACAATGGCATCAAACCTTTCCACAGCGCATTCCTCGTTCCCCAATTGTCGGGTTTTGTAAATATTTCACTCTGGTCACACCAGCGGGAAAAATCCCGCATTAGATACATCATTGAAAGATATAGGATTACTCCCAACAGGGTAAAACCTAAACAGGAAGAAAATCAAAAAAAGTCTATATTTCACTTTGCCCGCGCCGCTAAAGTCACTGATAATGCGCCGCGTTCATGTCCTCAAAATGGCGTAACGTCCTATGCTACATTTATTTGCCGGTCTGGATTTACATACCGGACTATTATTATTGCTTGCTTTAGCTTTTGTACTGTTTTACGAAGCGATTAACGGTTTCCATGATACCGCAAACGCGGTGGCTACGGTTATCTACACTCGCGCTATGCGCTCACAGCTCGCTGTGGCGATGGCGGCGCTCTTCAACTTCTTCGGCGTTCTGCTGGGCGGTCTCAGCGTAGCCTATGCCATCGTGCATATGCTGCCGACCGATCTGCTGCTTAACATGGGTTCCGCACATGGCCTCGCCATGGTGTTCTCTATGCTGCTGGCGGCGATCATCTGGAACCTCGGCACCTGGTACTTCGGCCTGCCGGCATCCAGTTCCCATACGCTGATCGGCGCTATCATCGGGATCGGTCTCACCAATGCCTTAATGACCGGTACGTCGGTCGTTGACGCGCTGAATATCCCGAAAGTCATCGGCATTTTTGGATCGCTGATTATCTCGCCTATCGTCGGCCTGGTGATCGCGGGCGGCCTGATTTTCCTGCTGCGTCGCTACTGGAGCGGCACCAAGAAACGGGCGCGTATCCACCTGACCCCAGCGGAGCGTGAAAAGAAAGACGGCAAGAAAAAGCCGCCGTTCTGGACCCGTATCGCCCTGATCCTGTCCGCTATCGGCGTGTCGTTCTCTCACGGCGCTAACGATGGACAGAAAGGCATTGGTCTGGTGATGCTGGTCCTGATTGGCGTCGCCCCGGCGGGCTTCGTGGTGAATATGAACGCCTCCGGTTACGAAATCACCCGTACCCGCGATGCGGTCAACAACGTGGAAACCTTCTTCCAGCAGCGCCCTGACCTGCTGAAGAAAGCCACCGGCGTTGACCAGCTGGTTCCCTCTCCGGACACCAATACCGCGGCCAACGGCGAGTTTCATTGTCATCCGGCGAACACCATCAACGCCCTTGACCGCGTGAAGACCATGCTGACCGGCGTTGAGAACTACGAGTCGCTAAAACCGGAACAGCGCGGCCAGCTGCGTCGCATCATGCTCTGCATCTCCGACACCACCGACAAAGTGGCGAAACTGCCGGACGTGAGCGCTGACGACCAGCGTCTGCTGAAGAAACTGAAAACCGATATGCTGAGCACCATCGAGTACGCGCCAATCTGGATTATCATGGCGGTCGCGCTGGCGCTGGGTATTGGCACCATGATCGGCTGGCGCCGCGTGGCGACCACTATCGGTGAGAAGATTGGTAAGAAGGGCATGACCTACGCCCAGGGGATGTCGGCGCAGATGACCGCGGCGGTCTCTATCGGTCTGGCGAGCTACACCGGGATGCCGGTCTCCACCACCCACGTACTCTCCTCCTCGGTAGCGGGGACGATGCTGGTGGATGGCGGTGGTCTGCAGAAAAAGACGGTGACGAGCATTCTGATGGCCTGGGTACTGACCCTGCCGGCAGCGATTATCCTTTCAGGCGTCCTTTACTGGCTCTCCCTGAAGCTGATTTAAGCGCTATTCGTTCAAAACGGGCCAGCTTGCTGGCCCGTTTTTTTATCCCGAAGATGTCGTCAGTGCCAGATCATCAACGCAATCAGGCTCACCACCACCAGGCCGCACAGGGCGCTGGTCAGAATAAACTGGCGACGAACACGTTCGCAGCGACGAATAAATTCATCGTCATGATGGTCACGGTAGCGCTGGGCATAGATATACCACACCAGGCGCATCTGTTTGCTGGGCTGCCCGTGCGAGGTAAAAAAGCCGCCGCCATCGACGTACTGATAGAGCAAGGGATCGCAACCACGTAGCACAACCAATAATGCACGCAACGATGAGAAGTAGCGTGCCATATTCACCACACAAACGACACACAGGGCCCAAAACAGCGCAATAGTGCTGATCATACCTCCTCCCCGGCGACCCGCCCACGGAGAAACCCTCCGCGGCTACCGCTCCCCAAATAACCGACGACAATACCGTAAAGAGTGCGATTCCGATCACATTTATTTTTCCGACCGGCTCATTAAATAGTGTAGGAGATCCATTAATTTTTTTACCACAAGGTTATTCGTTATCAATACGTAAGACGGATAAATTTGTTTAACTTTTAGGTGAACCCAGTGCATTGACGGAGTGCGGGGGGCGCTATAAGGTAAGAAATATCTTCTACAATGAAGTCCTTAAAGGCTACCCTCCCGCGAATGTAGCACGCAGGACGCGGGCGAAACGGCAGCGCCAGCTGTCAGGTCCAATGGTCATCGACAAACTTATGGAAGGAGTAACACTATGGCTTACAAACATATTCTGATTGCAGTAGACCTGTCCCCGGAGAGTAAAGTACTGGTTGAAAAAGCCGTTTCTATGGCCCGCCCGTATAACGCGAAAGTCTCCCTGATCCACGTGGATGTGAATTACTCCGACCTCTACACCGGGCTGATTGACGTGAACCTCGGCGACATGCAAAAACGCATCTCCGAAGAGACCCATCACGCGCTGACCGAGCTGTCGACCAACGCCGGCTACCCGATCACCGAGACCCTGAGCGGCAGCGGCGACCTGGGCCAGGTGCTGGTCGATGCGATTAAAAAATATGATATGGACCTGGTGGTCTGCGGCCACCATCAGGACTTCTGGAGCAAGCTGATGTCCTCTGCCCGTCAGCTGATCAACACCGTCCATGTCGACATGCTGATTGTCCCGCTACGCGACGAAGAAGACGAATAACCGTCCCGTTGTGTCATGCCAGACGCCCGCCGCTGCGGGCGTTTTTATTTTCGCTTCCGCCTCGCCAGACAATAGAGCTTAACTCCATAAAAAAGCCATTCAATTAGTGTGATCAACCAGTTATTCACTAAAACATCTATATAATAATCTATTCAATAAGCCAATAACCGCAGCATGGCGAGTTATCAGACATTTTCGGCGCGTTCTGGCATACGCGTTCATACTTTTTGGGAAAGTAATACAAGGCGAAGGAATATGAATACAACTGCACCTACGGGCTTGCTGCAGCAACCTCGTCCGTTCTTTATGATCTTCTTTGTGGAGCTCTGGGAACGTTTTGGCTATTACGGCGTTCAGGGGATCCTGGCGGTCTTCTTTGTTAAACAGTTGGGCTTCTCTCAGGAACAGGCCTTTATCACCTTCGGCGCCTTCGCGGCGCTGGTTTACGGGCTGATCTCCATCGGCGGCTACGTGGGCGACCATCTGCTGGGGACCAAACGCACGCTGGTGCTCGGCGCGATTGTGCTGGCCATCGGCTACTTTATGACCGGGATGTCGCTGCTGAAACCGCAGCTGATCTTTATCGCCCTCGGCACCATCGCCGTCGGCAACGGTTTGTTTAAAGCCAACCCGGCGAGCCTGCTGTCAAAATGCTATCCGCCGAAGGATGCCCGTCTCGACGGGGCGTTTACCCTGTTTTATATGTCGATAAACATCGGTTCGCTGCTGTCGCTGTCGCTGGCGCCGGTGATCGCGGAAAAGTTTGGCTACGCGGTGACCTATAACCTGTGCGGCGCGGGGCTGATTATCGCGCTGCTGGTCTACCTCGCCTGCCGCGGGATGGTGAAAGAGATTGGTTCCGAGCCCGATCATCGCCCCCTCAGCCTGCGCAATCTGGCGCTGGTGCTGGCCGGTACGGTGGTGATGATTTTTCTCTGCGCCTGGCTGATGCATAACGTGATGATCGCCAACCTGGTGCTGATTGTCCTGTCGGTCGTGGTCATTGCGTTCTTTTTCCGCGAGGCGTTTCGCCTTGATAAAACCGGGCGCAACAAAATGTTCGTCGCCTTTATCCTGATGATCGAGGCGGTGCTGTTTTACATTCTCTACGCCCAGATGCCGACCTCGCTGAACTTCTTCGCCATCAATAACGTCCATCATCAGATCCTGGGTTTTACCATCAACCCGGTCAGTTTCCAGGCCCTGAACCCCTTCTGGGTGGTGGTAGCCAGCCCGGTGCTGGCGGCGATCTACACCCATCTCGGCCACAAGGGTAAAGACCTGACCATGCCGGTGAAATTTACCCTCGGGATGTTCCTCTGCGCGCTGGGCTTCCTTACCGCCGCGGCCGCCGGGATGTGGTTCGCCGACGCCCAGGGATTAACCTCGCCGTGGTTTATTGTGCTGGTTTATCTGTTCCAGAGCCTGGGCGAGTTGCTGATCAGCGCCCTGGGGCTGGCGATGGTCGCCGCGCTGGTGCCGCAGCATCTGATGGGCTTTATTCTGGGGATGTGGTTCCTGACCCAGGCCGCCGCGTTCCTGCTCGGCGGCTATGTGGCGACCTTCACCGCGGTGCCGGAAAATATCACCGACCCGCTGCAGACGCTGCCCGTTTACACCAGCGTGTTCAGTAAAATTGGCCTGGTGACCCTGGGGGTCACGGTGGTGATGGCGCTGATGGTGCCGTGGCTGAACCGGATGATTAATACCCCGGGGGAAGCTGAGCGGTAGAGATGATCGTCGGTTTACGCCTTTCTCAGCCCGGCCTGCGGGAATGATATCCATCTGATATATAAATGATTATGTAGGCCGGGTAAGGCGCAGCCGCCACCCGGCAACATGACGGCGCGATGCCTGATAGATTGCAAATTTACGCCGGCGTGCCGGCGTAAATATCAAACCGATGCCCTTTGGTCACCACCGCGTTCGGCGTGGCGACTTCCGCCAGCGGCGGCGCGTAATCCGGGCGCTTCACCACCACCCGTTTGGTCGCCAGCTGGCGCGCCGGGGCCAGCAGGCCATCGGCGTCTAAATCGGGCCCCACCAGCGACTGAAAGACGCGCATCTCTTTCTTCACCAGCGCGCTTTTCTGCTTATGCGGGAACATCGGGTCGAGGTAGACCACCTGCGGACGCGGGGTAATATCGGTCAGCGCCGTCAGGCTGGAGGCGTGGATCAGCTGCAGCCGCTCCTGCAGCCAGCCGCCGATTTCCGCATCGGCATAGCCGCGGGCCAGGCCATCGTCGAGCAGCGCGGCGACCACCGGATTACGCTCCAGCATCCGCACGCGACAGCCGACCGACGCCAGCACAAAGGCGTCACGCCCCAATCCGGCGGTGGCATCGACGACATCCGGCAGATAATCGCCTTTAATACCGACCGCTTTGGCCACCGCTTCACCGCGGCCGCCGCCAAACTTGCGCCGGTGGGCCATCGCCCCGCCGACGAAATCGACGAAGATACCGCCGAGTTTGGGCTCATCGCGCTTACGCAGCTCCAGATGCTCAGCGGTCAGCACCAGCGCCATCAGGTTATCGTCATCCTGCTCCAGCCCCCAGCGGGCGGCTAAAACAGATAAGGCGCCGTCTCCGGCGCCCGTTTCATCAATTAAGCAGATCTTCACCGCAGACTTAACCCTTGATCCCGTAATGCTCCAGCATCGCATCCAGCTGCGGCTCGCGCCCGCGGAAGCGTTTGAACAGCACCATCGGCTCTTCAGAACCGCCGCGACTCAGGATGTTATCGAGGAACGACTGACCGGTTTCACGGTTGAAGATCCCCTCTTCTTCGAAGCGTGAGAAGGCGTCTGCCGCCAGCACGTCAGCCCACAGGTAGCTGTAGTAACCCGCCGCGTAACCGCCGGCGAAGATATGGCTGAAGGCGTGCGGGAAGCGGCCCCAGGTTGGGCCCGGCACCACGGCGACCTGCTTTTTAATCTCCGCGAGGGTCTCAAGGATTTTCGCCCCCTGCTCCGGCTTATACTCCGCGTGCAGGCGGAAATCGAACAGGCCGAACTCCAGCTGGCGCAGAATAAACATCGCCGCCTGGTAGTTTTTCGCCGCCAGCATTTTCTCCAGCAGCGCCTGCGGCAGCGGTTCACCGGTTTCATAATGACCGGAGATAAAGGCCAGCGCTTCCGGCTCCCAGCACCAGTTTTCCATAAACTGGCTCGGCAGCTCGACCGCGTCCCACGGCACCCCGCTGATGCCGGAAACCCCGGCGGTATCGATGCGGGTCAGCATGTGGTGCAGACCGTGGCCGAACTCGTGGAACAGGGTGATCACTTCGTCGTGGGTGAACAGCGCCGGTTTGCCGTTGACCGGACGGTTGAAGTTACAGGTCAGGTAGGCGACCGGCTTCTGCAGGGAACCATCCAGCTTACGCATCTGGCCGACGCAGTCGTCCATCCACGCCCCGCCGCGTTTGTGCTCGCGGGCATACAGGTCGAGATAGAAGCTGCCGCGCAGCTCGTTGTGTTCGTCATACAGCTCGAAGAAGCGCACTTCCGGATGCCACACGTCGACATCGGTACGCTCTTTGGCGGTAATGCCGTAAATGCGCTTCACCACTTCGAACAGACCGTTAACGGCTCTGTTTTCCGGGAAATAGGGGCGCAGCTGCTCATCGCTGATGCTGTAGAGATGCTGTTTCTGTTTTTCGCTGTAGTAAGCGATGTCCCACGGCTGCAGCTCTTCGACGCCGAACTCGGCTTTAGCGAAAGCGCGCAGCTGGGCCAGCTCTTTTTCGCCCTGCGGACGGGCGCGTTTTGCCAGGTCGGTGAGGAAGTCGAGCACCTGCTGCGGATCCTCCGCCATTTTGGTGGCGAGGGATTTAAAGGCGTAGCTGTCAAAGCCCAGCAGCTGCGCCAGCTCGTGGCGCAGGGCGAGGATCTCCGCCATCACCGGGCTGTTATCCCATTTACCGGCGTTTGGCCCCTGGTCGGAGGCGCGCGTGGAGTAGGCGCGGTACATCTCTTCGCGCAGCGCCTGATTGTCGCAGTAGGTCATCACCGGCAGGTAGCTCGGGATATCCAGGGTCAGCAGATACCCTTCCTGCTCTTTGGCCTGGGCCTGCGCCTGAGCGGCGGCCAGCGCGCTTTCCGGCATACCGGCCAGATCGGCGACGTCGGTCACCAGCTTGTTCCAGCCCATGGTGGCGTCAAGGACGTTGTTGCTGTACTGGTTGCCCAGCTCAGAGAGGCGCGCGGCGATTTCACCGTAGCGTTTCTGCGCCTCCGGCGGCAGGCCAATACCGGATAATTCGAAATCGCGCAGCGCGTTATCCACCGCTTTTTTCTGCGCGGTATTCAGCGTGGCGTAGTTATCGCCATCGCGCAGATCGCGGTAGGCTTTATACAGGCCTTCATGCTGGCCGACCCAGGTGCTGTACTCGGAGAGCAGCGGCAGCGTCTGTTCGTAGGCCTCGCGCAGTTCCGGGCTGTTTTTTACCGAATTGAGATGGCTGACAGGCGAGAAGATGCGTCCCAGCACATCGTCCACTTCCGCCAGCGGCTGGCAAAGATTTTCCCAGCTATACGGCGCGCCATGCGCCACTGCGCTTTCCACCGCGGCCCGGCAATCCTCCAGCGCTTTGGTGACCGCTGGGACCACGTGCTCTGGTTTGATCGCAGAAAAAGGCGGCAGGGAAAAAGGCGTCAGTAATGGATTGGTCATATGCGCTGTCCTGTTGAAAAGGGTGAGTGAAGCGCGCGTCCGGCGCTTATGCATGAGATCTAGAATGGGGGATAGTTGGGGGAATTTCAATGACGGGCGGTGCGTCAGCCTGGGTATTGCTGCGATAAGTCCGCCCGTTGCCGGAAAAGCGCGACACGCGGCGCAGCGTGCCGGAAACCGCATTAATGCCTTTTTTGCGCCATCTCCCAGGCCGCCGACAGATTCAGCCGCTGCCAGAACTGCTGTTCGGGGGTGGCGCCGGACAGCGGGTAGCCCGCCGGCAGCGCGGTGTTGACCATCAGCGCCCGGCGCTGGGCCGCAGACAGCTGCGGCAGGGCAGCCTCCAGCAGCACTTCCGCCCCCTCCGGCGCCTGCAGGCGCGGCTGCGGCCCCTTCTGCCGCGGCAGGTCGTAGGTCATGGTGAAACGAGTGAAATCACGCATCGCCGGATCGCGCCAGGGATCGTCTTTCACGCTGCTCTTCGCGCACTCGGCAAGCGACGTACCGCAGGCTTTCGCCAGCGCGGCGCGCAGCTGATCGCGGGCTTCGTTAAATAATACCCGGTAGCGCGGATCGTTAAGATAATGGGCCACGTTGCGCTCGGCCACCATCCGCGAGCCGATCACGTCCAGCGGATAGTGGACGCCCAGCACAATGCGCGAGTAGCCATAGCGGGCGCCGCGCGCCACCAGCGCGTCGTAGCGCTCCGGGATCATCGCCGCCAGCAGCAGCGCATCGGTATAGCCAGTATTGGTGTGGCCGCTGGGGAACGAGCCGCCGTCGGCGGTATAGGGCTGGTTATCCTTCACCACCACGTCGTCCGGCACCAGGTGAATGGTGTTGCCCTGGACCAGGAACGGCCGCGGATTGTGGAAGTGCTTTTTCGCCTCGCCGGTGCTGACTTCCGAGGCTTTGATCAGCGCCGCCGCTTTCCCCAGCGCGCCCTGGTCATAGGCGGTCAGAAACGCGTTGCCCAGACGAGGCCCCAGCGCGTCGCTGAGGAAATAGAGGTAGCTAATCCCTTGCGCATCGGCCAGCGCCTGACGGCGGGTGGTCTGCACGGCGTCGCGGTTGATGGCGGTCACCGTCGCCAGATTCTGCTTCACGACGGTCTCCGGCAGACTGCTGAACGCCGACAATAGCGCAATATCCGCCTGCTGGTTTGCCCGGGTCTGGAAGTCGTAGCCGCTGGCCTTCAGCCAGGCGGTATCGGCCTGGGTTTTGTTTTGTTTCGTGTGCGCCAACCGATCGCGGGTCAGCGTCGCGGCATCCCCTTGCAGCGCGTGGCGCAACTGCGCCAGCGCCTGTTGCTCAAGATCGTCATACGCCTGGCTGGAGGCAGCCGGCGTCACGCTATTGGCGACGGCCGCCGCCCTGTTCAGCGGGATGTCTTTAGCCAGAACCGGTTGCGCCAGCAGCAGCGCGACGGCCAGCAGCGAGAGTTGCTTTTTCATTATTTTTCCTTTTATTCAAACAATTACCTTGCCTGTATCCGACGCTAGCGCGGCCGTTTGACGCTTTTATGACAGCGTTATGTTTTGCAACGCTTTTGGCAGAAATGAAACAGCGCGGCGGCGCAGCGGTAATCTCGGCCGATCTGCGGTAAACTATCGGTTAACTTGTTTATTTCCCGGAATCTCTGCATCCATGCTCAGTTATCGCCACAGCTTTCACGCAGGCAACCACGCCGACGTCCTCAAACACACCGTTCAGAGCCTGATCATTGAAGCGCTGAAAGAGAAAGAAAAACCGTTTCTCTACCTGGACACCCACGCCGGCGCGGGCCGCTATCAGCTGAGCGGCGAGCACGCCGAGCGTACCGGCGAGTATCTCGAAGGCATCGCCCGCATCTGGCAGCAGGACGACCTGCCGGCAGAGCTTGAGCCCTATATTTCGGTGGTCGAACACTTCAACCGTAACGGCCAACTGCGCTACTACCCGGGTTCTCCGCTGATCGCCCGCCAGCTGCTGCGCGAGCAGGACAGCCTGCAGATGACCGAGCTGCACCCGAGCGACTTCCCGCTGCTGCGCGCCGAGTTTCAGAAAGACAGCCGCGCGCGCGTCGATAAAGCCGATGGCTACCAGCAGCTGAAAGCCAAACTGCCGCCGGTCTCGCGCCGCGGTCTGATTCTGATCGACCCGCCGTACGAAATTAAAACCGACTATCAGGCGGTGGTGACCGGAATTAACGAAGGCTACAAACGCTTCGCCACCGGCACCTACGCGCTGTGGTACCCGGTGGTGCTGCGCGCGCAAATCAAACGCATGATCAAAGACTTAGAAGCCACTGGCATTCGCAAGATTCTGCAGATTGAGCTGGCGGTACGTCCTGACAGCGACCAGCGCGGCATGACCGCCTCCGGGATGATCGTCATCAACCCGCCGTGGAAGCTGGAGCAGCAGATGAACAATGTGCTGCCGTGGCTGCACAGCAAGCTGGTGCCGGCCGGTACCGGTCACACGACCGTCAGCTGGATCGTGCCGGAGTAATCGCAACCATCGGTGGAACCTTTTACGCCTCGCGTTACAATCGCGGCAATCAACGATTAAGGACATATGGGCATGAGCAAACATTATGATTACCTCGCCATCGGCGGCGGTAGCGGCGGTATCGCCTCGATTAACCGTGCGGCCATGTACGGCCAGAAGTGCGCGCTGATTGAAGCCAAAGCGCTGGGCGGCACCTGCGTCAACGTCGGCTGTGTGCCGAAAAAAGTGATGTGGCATGCGGCGCAGATCCGCGAAGCGATTCATCTTTACGGCCCGGACTACGGTTTCGATACCACCATCAACCATTTCGACTGGGAGAAGCTGGTCGCCAGCCGCAGCGCCTATATCGACCGCATTCATACCTCCTACGACAACGTGCTGGGTAAGAACAACGTCGACGTGATCAAAGGCTTTGCGCGCTTTGTCGATGCCCACACCGTGGAAGTGAACGGCGAGACCATTACGGCCGATCATATCCTGATCGCCACCGGCGGCCGTCCGAGCCACCCGACCATTCCGGGCGTGGAATACGGTATTGATTCCGACGGTTTCTTCGAACTGCCGGCGCTGCCGAAGCGCGTGGCGGTGGTCGGCGCGGGCTACATCGCCGTTGAGCTGGCGGGGGTGATTAACGGCCTCGGCGCTGAAACCCACCTGTTCGTGCGCAAGCATGCGCCGCTGCGCAGCTTCGATCCGCTGATCGTCGAAACACTGGTGGAAGTGATGAACGCCGAAGGCCCGCAGCTGCATACCAACGCCATCCCGAAAGCGGTGGTGAAGCATGCCGACGGCAGCCTGACCCTTGAGCTGGAAGATGGCCGCAGCCAGACCGTTGACTGCCTGATCTGGGCGATTGGCCGCGAACCGGCGACCGATAACTTCAACCTGGCGGCTACCGGCGTGAAAACTGACGATAAAGGCTACATCGTCGTCGATAAGTTCCAGAACACCAGCGTGCCGGGCATCTACGCCGTGGGCGATAACACCGGCGCCGTTGAGCTGACCCCGGTGGCCGTGGCCGCAGGCCGTCGTCTCTCCGAACGCCTGTTTAACAACAAACCGGAAGAGCATCTGGACTACAACAACATTCCGACCGTGGTCTTCAGCCACCCGCCTATCGGCACCGTCGGCTTAACCGAGCCGCAGGCGCGCGAGCAGTATGGCGACGACGCCGTGAAGGTCTACAAATCCTCCTTCACCGCGATGTACACCGCCGTCACCTCGCACCGCCAGCCGTGCCGCATGAAGCTGGTGTGCGTCGGCCCGGAAGAGAAGATTGTCGGTATCCATGGCATCGGCTTCGGGATGGATGAGATGCTGCAGGGCTTTGCGGTGGCGTTGAAGATGGGCGCCACCAAAAAAGACTTCGACAACACCGTCGCTATTCACCCAACGGCGGCAGAAGAGTTTGTCACCATGCGCTAAGGCGCGCAGCCCCGTCTCCGGACGGGGCTTTTTTATTGCGCCGCCAGGTGACGCAGGATCTGGTGGCCGATATAGTTGCTCCAGTTAAAGCTGTTTTGCAGCACCACCACCGCATTCTGATTCGCTTTATCAAAACCGATATAGCTCGAATAGCCGCCGATGTACCCCACCTGATAGGTTAATTGCTGCTCGCCGAACGTGTCTGTTACCCAGGCGATATTCGCCGCTTCAATCCGTCGCGGATAATAGTCGACGCTAACGTCGCGGAACGCCTGGTCCAGCGCCGCCTGACCGGTGGGCGCGAAGTGGGCGCGGGCATAGTGAATCAGATCCCCGGCGTCGCTGTACAAACTCGCCGCGCCGACCATGTTATGACGGAACTGCCAGTCCGGCGTCAGCGCGCCGCGGGGTTTAAACTTCGGCTGATCGCCAGCATGGCCCAGCGCCCGCCACGGATAATCACGCAGCGTTTGCGGCAGGAAGCTGGTGTTCCCCATCGCCAGCGGGCGGAAGATCATCCGCGAGGCCAGCGTCTCAATCGATTCGCCAGTCTGGTACTGGAGAAGATAGCCGAGGATCGCGTAGCCGAGGTTGGAGTAACTCGGCGCCGGTTCCGCCGGGGCCTGGAAATTCTGCAGATAACTCAGTACGCCATCGGCATCGAGCTCATGGTAGAAGTTCTCGCCATCGTTGAGATAGGCCAGCAGGTGCTCAAGCGACAGCATATTCATCGGTTGCCGCGGCAGCCCTGAGGTATGCGTCACCAGCTGCAGCAAGGTTATCTTACGGGCATCCTCACTCAGCGCGGTACCCGGCGGCAGCAGGGTCTGCAGCGTGTCGTGCCAGTGGAAACGGCCTTCGTTCACCAGCATCGTGACCACTTCGGCGGTAACCCCTTTGCTCAGCGAGCCGAGGGCAAACAGCGTATGCGGGGTTATCGGGTAGCGATGTTGGTCATCGGTCACGCCGAAGCAGTGAAACTCCGCCGGGCCGTTATGATGAATAATTGCCACCACCATGCCGCTGACCTGCTTCTCGCGCATGTAATGCCTGACATAATCATCGACGGAAAGCCGCTGACCGTTGCGCCCTGTCAGACTGGTTTCATTGCTGGGCGGGCTCATTTGCGACAGCGTGCCGGAACAGCCTGAAATCAACAGTAATGCCAGTAGCACAAGGCCTAACCGTTTTTTCAAACTGCACCTGCCTGCCACACGTTATTTGGGATGGGATAAAAAACAGACGCGGGATCGTAGCGGCATTACCCCGCCAGTGCAAAGCGAATACGCTGAAAAATCGATAAGGCCCTGGCCCGTTCGCTACGCCACGCCGTTATTTCCATGGCGCATAAACGCCGGGCGCTGATTGAGCGCCATATACCAGCGCTCCACGGCCGGCATTTCCGGATGGGCAAAGGGCGTCATCTTCCAGCGATGCACCGACAGGCCCAGCACAATATCAGCCAGGGTGAAGCGCTCGCCGGCGACCCACGCCCCGGTCCGCTGCAGCTGCGCTTCGACAATGCGCACGCAGTGGGTCCAGGCGGCAATGCTCTCTTTAATCGCCGCCGGATCCTGAAAGCGGGGATCTTTACGCACCAGCCCCATAAAAGCATGGCGCCAGGCATTATTGAACTCGGTCGCCTGCCAGTCCATCCAGTGCTCCACCTCGGCGGCGGGCTGCGGCCCGGCGGGCAGCAGATCCCAGCGCTCCGCTTTTCGCGCCAGATAGCGGCAGATACTGTTCGACTCCCAGAGCACAAAGTCATCGTCCAGCAGCACCGGCACCAGGCTGTTAGGATTCAGGCGCTGAAATTCGGGGGTGTCCAGGGGCTTAAACCCGCTGCCGTAATCCTCCTGCTGGTACGCCAGCCCGATCTCCTCGCAGGTCCACAGCACTTTCCGTACATTGATTGAAGAGCGTTTGCCCAGAATTGTTAGCATCGTCAGCGATTCCTCAGCCATAAAAGAGAGTTCATTCACTCTACTCTATTGCCAGCCAGCAACAAGGCAGAGCGCTGGATAATGTGTATAGTTGATTCCAGCCTGTTTGCCGAAAAGGAACCCGACATGTTGACCCCTTTTACCGTTTTGATGCCTGAAAATATTCGTTTTGGCCGCGGTCAGGCCCAGAGCGCCGCCCCCTGGCTGGCGCAGCAGGGCGGTCCTGTTCTGCTGGTGCATGGCGCCAGCCCGCAGCGGGCGGCGTTTCTCCGCCATCAGCTGGAGGCGCTGCAGCTGGCGGTCACGACGCTGGCGATAAGCCGCGAACCCTGGCTTATCGATATTGAGCAGGGCGTCCAGCTGGCGCGCGAGAAAGGGATCAGGGCGGTGGTCAGCCTCGGCGGCGGCGCGGTGATTGACGCCGGTAAAGCGATTGCGGCGCTGGCGCCCGCCACCGGCCCGCTGGTCGACTATCTGGAAGTCGTGGGAACCGGCCGTCAGCTGGAAGCCAGCCCGCTGCCGTTCGTGGCGATCCCCACCACCGCGGGCACAGGCGCGGAAGTCACTAAAAACGCGGTGATCAACGTCGTGGAACAGCAGCGGAAAGTGAGCCTGCGCGACGACCGGATGCTGCCTGACCTGGCCATTGTCGACCCGGCGCTAACCGACAACGCGCCGCGCAGCATCACCCTGAGTTCCGGCCTCGACGCCCTGACCCAGGTGATCGAGCCCTGGCTCTGCAGCCGGGCCACCCCTTTCACCGACGCCCTCTGTCAGCAGGCGATCCCGCGCGGCATCCGCGCGCTGAAGGTTCTGATGGAAAAAGAGTGCCCGGCCAGCCGCGACGAGATGGCCTGGGTCAGCCTGTGCGGCGGAGTGGCGCTGGCGAACGCCGGGCTGGGGGTGATCCACGGCCTCGCCGGCCCGCTGGGCGGCCTGAGCCGCGCCTCGCACGGCGCCTTATGCGGCAGCCTGCTGCCGTTTGGGCTGGCGCTGAATGAGTCGCAGATAAACGACCCCGCCCTGCGCCAGCGCTTCAACGACGTTCGCCGCTGGCTGGCCGAGGGGCTGGAGGTCCCGGCGGATCGGGTCTGGGACAGCCTGCGGGAATGGAGCCATCGCGCCGGTCTCGGCACCCTGCGCGACCTCGGCGTGGCGCGCGACGCCCTGGAGCCGGCGGCGCTGGCCGCCAGCACCTCCTCGTCGATGAAGGCCAATCCGGTCAGCCTGAGCAGCGAACAGCTGCTGGAGATGCTGGAGGCAGCGTGGGAGTGAGCGCGCCGGGATAAAATTTTGTTGCATAATGAATGCTCCGAATTTTATCTTCACCTAATCGCGGACTTATTTATTATTTATCAACGTGTTAATTAGAAATCACGGCGTCCCCTGCCGGCGGAAAAGCGTGATCTAACGCACAGTTTACTTCACACTCACCGAAGCGACTGTCTACGCTTAAAAGACAAGGCCGGGTACGCCCGGCCGCGAACTCACGCTATCCGGAGGTCCGTATCGCTATGTTCAGCCAGAAATTACGCCACGTTGAAGACGACGAGTTAAGGATCGACATCGATCCCTGCTACGAAGCCGATCCGTACGAATTAAAGCTGGATGAGATGATTGACGCTGAACCGGAGCCTGAGGTGATCGAGGGGCTTCCGGCCTCCGATGCCCTCACCCCGGCGGATCGCTATCTTGAGCTGTTTACCAACGTGCAAAAATCACGCATTTTTGCCGACAGCAAAACTTTTCCCGACTGCGCGCCGAAACACGACCCGCTGGACATCCTGCGGAACTACCGGAAGGTCAAACGCCAGCCCGATTTCGACCTGCGGCAGTTCGTTGAGGATAATTTCTGGCTGCCGGAGAGCCATACCGACGTCTACACCTCCGACCCCAGCCTGACGCTGAAAGAGCATATCGATAAACTATGGCCGGTGTTGACCCGCGAGCCTCAGGATCATATCCCCTGGTCATCGCTGCTGGCGCTGCCGCAGGCCTATATCGTGCCCGGCGGTCGCTTTAGCGAAACCTATTACTGGGACTCTTATTTCACCATGCTGGGGCTGGCGGAGAGCGGCCGGGAAGATCTGCTGAAATGCATGGCCGATAACTTCGCCTGGCTGATTGAAACCTACGGTCACATTCCGAACGGCAACCGCACCTACTACCTCAGCCGCTCGCAGCCCCCGGTGTTCGCCCTGATGGTCGAACTCTTTGAAGAGGACGGCGTGCGCGGCGCGAAGCGCTATCTGGATCATCTGAAGATGGAGCATGCCTTCTGGATGGACGGCGCCGAGTCGCTGATCCCGCATCAGGCGTATCGGCACGTGGTGCGCATGCCGGATGGCTCCCTGCTCAATCGCTACTGGGACGACCGGGACACGCCGCGGGATGAATCGTGGCGCGAGGACGTGGAGACCGCCCGACACTCCGGACGGCCGGCCAATGAAGTCTACCGCGACCTGCGGGCGGGCGCCGCGTCCGGCTGGGACTACTCCAGCCGCTGGCTGCGGGATATCACGCGACTGGCCAGTATCCGCACCACGCAGTTTATCCCCATCGACCTGAACGCCTTCCTGTTCAAGCTGGAGACGACCATCGCCAACCTCTCCGGCCTGAAGGGCGATCGCGAGACGGAAGCGGCCTTTCGCCAGAAGGCTCAGGATCGGCGGGCGGCGGTTAACCGCTATCTGTGGGACGATGAGAACGGCTGTTTTCGCGATTATGACTGGCGCCGCGAACAGCTGGCGCTGTTTTCCGCCGCCAGCATTGTCACCCTTTACGTCGGCCTGGCGACCCACGAACAGGCGGAACGCCTTGCCGATGCGGTGCGGGCCCGCCTGCTCACCCCCGGCGGGATCATGGCCACCGAATACGAGAGCGGCGAGCAGTGGGATAAACCCAACGGCTGGGCGCCGCTGCAGTGGATGGCGGTGCAGGGATTTAAACGCTACGGCCAGGATCCGCTGGGCGATGAGATCGCCTGGAGCTGGCTGCAGACGGTCAACCACTTCTACAAGCAGCACCACAAGCTGATTGAGAAATACCACATCGCCACCGGCGTTCCGCATGAGGGCGGCGGCGGGGAGTATCCCCTGCAGGATGGCTTCGGCTGGACCAACGGCGTCGTGCGCCGGCTGATTGGCCTCTACGGCGAGCCAACCTAGTCGGGCTGTTCCCGGCGGCCTTCTCCTGCTATGTTCAGAGGATTCGCCCTGCCCGGAATGACGCTTATGCCTGAACTTCTGACGCCGCGCCTGCGCTGCTCACCGCTGCAGCTGGACGACTGGTCGTTTTTTCTTTCCCTGCAGCAGGATCCGCAGGTCATGCTTTACGTGGCCGACCCCAGGCCGCAGGCGGCCATCCGCGAGGCGTTCGATTCGCGGCTGCCGCCGTGGACGCCCGGGGATGAACACTGGCTGTGCCTGGTGGTGCGCGACAGGCTGACCCATACCCCGCTCGGCCTCACCGGTTACCAACATCATCAGCGCGACATTGCCGAGGTCGGCTTTCTCTTCGCCCCGGCGGCGCAGGGTCGTGGCTACGGCTACGAATCGCTGCGCGCGCTGTGCGACTACGCCTTCACCACCGGCGGCGTCCGCCGCCTGACCGCCAGCGTCACCGCCGGCAACGAGGCGTCCAAGCAGTTACTGCTCAAAGCCGGGTTCCGGCTGGAGGGGGAGCTGCGGGAGAACTACTGGCTCAACGGGCGCTGGCACAACGACTGGCTGTTCGGTCGGCTGCGCGCGGAGGGCGATGCGCCCTAGCGCACCGCCGCTCACGGTCTGACGACAGCGGGGTTCAGAGGAACATCCCTCCCGAGACTTCCACGCGCTGCGCGTTCATCCACGCCAGCTCATCGCTGAGCAGGGCGGCGATGGCGTCGCCGATATCATCCGGTAGCCCGACGCGCCCCAGCGCGGTCTGGGCGGCGATATGCCGATTCACCTCGGCGTTATCGCGCACCACCCCGCCGCCAAAGTCGGTCTCAATGGCCCCCGGCGCGATGATGTTCACCGATATCCCCCGTCCGCCCAGCTCTTTCGCCTGATAGCGGGTCAGAACCTCCATCGCCCCCTTCATCGCGGCGTAGGCCGCATAGCCCGGCAGGGCAAAGCGCGCCAGGCCGCTGGAAACGTTGAGGATGCGCCCCCCGTCCTGCAGGAGGGGCAGCAGCCGCTGGGTCAGGAAAAACGGGCCTTTGAACTGGATGTTCATCAGCTCGTCAAACTGCGCTTCGCTGGTCTCGGCGAAGGGGACGTTGAGGCCGATCCCGGCGTTGTTCAGTAAATAATCAAAGGTGGTGCGTCCCCACTTCTGCGCCAGCACCTGCGTCACCTCGCTGGCGAAAGCGTCGAATGTTGAAGGATCGCCGACGTTCAGCGCCAATGCTGCCGCCTTCACCCCTTTTTGCTCAATCTCCGCCACCACCTCGAGCGCAGCCTGGCGGTTGCTGTGATAGGTCAGAAGAATGTCGGTTCCCTTCGCCGCCAGCTTCAACGCGGCGTTTTTACCCAGACCGCGGCTGCCGCCGGTCACTAAAGCGATACGTTGTGTCATCAGAAGACCCCTTTCAGGTTGCGTTGTGATTGTGTTCCAGCTTATTAACTGCCAGTGAAACAATAAATACGCTACATTACGTTTTACTGTTTCATTCACAACAACAATAGGCCATCGGCATGGATAAAATTCATGCAATGCAGCTATTCATTCGCGTAGCGGATCTGGAGAGTTTCTCCCGCGCCGCCGAGACCCTGGCGCTGCCGAAAGGCAGCGTCTCGCGGCAGATTCAGGCTCTGGAAAGCCATCTTGGCGTGCGCCTCCTGCACCGCACCACCCGCCGGGTTCAGCTCACCCAGGATGGAATGGTCTACTACGAGCGGGCGAAGGATCTGCTGAGCAACCTCGACGAACTGGACGGTATGTTCCAGCACGATCCGGCGAGCATCAGCGGCCGGCTGCGGGTGGATATGCCGGTCGGTTTTGCCAAAAAGCTGGTGATCCCGCACCTGCCGGCTTTTTTGCAGCAGTATCCGGGCATCGAACTGGAGCTGAGCAGCAGCGACCGGCTGGTGGACGTAATCCGCGAGGGGTTTGACTGCGTGGTGCGCGTCGGCGCGCTCAAAGACTCCGGGCTTATCGCCCGCCCGCTGGGCAAGCTGACGCAAATTAACTGCGCCAGCCCGGACTACCTGACCCGTTTTGGCTACCCGCAATCCCTGGAGGATCTGGCGGATCATGCCCTGATCCACTACGCCAGCACCCTCGGGGTCCGTCCTTCCGGCTTCGAGGTGGTGATCGACGGCGCCGTGCGCTGGGTAAAAAGCGGCGGCATATTGACGGTCAACAGCACGGAAACCTATCAGGCGGCCTGTATCGCCGGGCTGGGAATTATTCAGGTGCCACGCACCGGCGTGCGCGAGGCGTTACGCGCCGGCGAACTGATTGAGATCCTGCCCCAGTACCGCGCTGAGCCGCTGCCGGTCTCGCTTATCTACCCGCACCGGCGCAATCTCTCCCGCCGCGTGCATCTGTTTATGGAGTGGCTGGGCGGGCTGATGAAAGGTTACGTCGATTGATCCGCGCGGAGGGTGAACGGGGGGCGGGCAGATGCGTTCCTGCAGGATACGGCATTTAAGGTATACTTTTTGCTGAATCTCGCGGTAAAAAAGGAAGAAATCACGTATGACGCCGGAAAACGACGATCGACGCCCCCCACAGGAACCGGACACGCAGCCGGAGAAAAACAAAAGCCCCCTCGACGCTCTCAATGACACGGCCGTCGGGCAAAAAGCCAGCCAGGCGCTGAAGACCGTCACCGGAACGGCGGCCAAAGTGCAGCGCAACCCGGTGATCGCCCACCTGATACGCGCCGCAGAGCGCTTCAACGACCGGCTGGGCAATCAGTTCGGCGCGGCCATCACCTACTTCTCGTTCCTGTCGATGATCCCGATCCTGATGGTCTCGTTTGCCGCCGCCGGCTTCGTGCTGGCCTGGCATCCGACCCTGCTGCAGGACATTTTCGACAAAATTCTGCAAAACGTCAGCGACCCGACGCTGGCGGCGACGCTGAAAAACACCATCAACACCGCGGTGCAGCAGCGCACCGCCGTCGGCCTCGTCGGCCTGCTGGTGGCGCTCTATTCCGGTATTAACTGGATGGGCAACCTGCGCGAAGCGATCCGCGCTCAGTCGCGCGACGTCTGGGAGCGCCGGCCGCAGGACGAGGAGAAAATCTGGATAAAATACTTCCGCGATCTTATCTCGCTGATCGGTCTGCTGGTGGCGCTGATTATTACGCTGTCGATCACCTCTGTCGCCGGTTCCGCCCAGCAGTTGATTATCTCCGCGCTGTATCTGGACAATATTGAATGGCTGAAACCCGCCTGGCGGCTGATCGGTCTCGCCATCTCGATTTTTGCCAACTATCTGCTCTTTTTCTGGATCTTCTGGCGGCTGCCGCGCCACCGTCCGCGGCGCAAAGCCCTGTTTCGCGGCACGCTTATCGCGGCGATTGGCTTTGAAATCATCAAAATCGTCATGACCTGGACGCTGCCGGCGCTGGTGAAATCCCCTTCCGGGGCGGCGTTCGGATCGGTGCTGGGGCTGATGGCCTTTTTCTATTTCTTTGCCCGCCTGACGCTGTTCTGCGCCGCGTGGATCGCCACCGCGGAGTATAAAGACGACCGGCGGATGCCGGGCAAAACCCACCGCTGAGGTATTGCGAGGATGAATAAAAGAGGCAAAATTCATCCTCGCGCTTGATTTCAGCAGATAAATCCAGGACGTAACTTTTATTTAACGAAAAACTGGTTTTATTCTCTATCTTTTTAATTGTGTGAAGCATTTCATAGAACTATTTTTTCTGGCGTAAAAATTATCCGCTTTTTGCCTCTTTTTTGCTCATTTTCCGCGTTTGTTACAGATTGAAATGTCCCGATGGCTGTGGCTATATGGCTTTTCGTTCGCGCAAAAATAAGAAAGATCTATGCAAGCCACAGCCACCACACTCGAAAACACGCAGGAAACCGCCCCGGTCAACTCACGCAATAAAGTCGTTGTCGCCTCGCTCATTGGCACCGCCATTGAGTTTTTCGACTTCTACATCTATGCCACTGCCGCGGTCATCGTCTTCCCGCATATCTTCTTCCCGCAGGGCGATGCCGCCGCGGCCACCCTGCAGTCGCTGGCCACCTTCGCCATCGCCTTCGTCGCCCGGCCAATCGGCTCCGCGCTGTTTGGCCACTTCGGCGATCGCGTCGGCCGGAAGGTCACCCTGGTGGCCTCGCTGTTAACCATGGGGATCTCCACTGTGGTGATCGGCCTGCTGCCCGGCTATGAAAGCATTGGCATTGTCGCGCCGATGCTGCTGGCGCTGGCGCGCTTCGGTCAGGGACTTGGCCTCGGAGGGGAGTGGGGCGGCGCAGCGCTGCTGGCAACGGAAAACGCCCCGGCGCGCAAGCGCGCCCTGTATGGCTCCTTCCCGCAGCTGGGCGCGCCGATCGGCTTCTTCTTCGCCAACGGCACCTTCCTGCTGCTCTCCTGGCTGTTAACCGATCAGCAGTTTATGGAGTGGGGCTGGCGCGTGCCGTTTATCTTCTCCGCGGTGCTGGTGATCATCGGTCTGTATGTTCGCGTTTCGCTGCATGAGACCCCGGTCTTCGCCAAAGTGGCGGCGGCGAAAAAACAGGTCAAAATCCCGCTGGGTACCCTGTTGACCAAACACGTCCGCGTGACGGTGCTGGGCACCTTCATCATGCTGGCAACCTATACCCTGTTCTACATCATGACCGTCTACTCGATGACCTTCAGCACCGGCGCGGCGCCGAATGGCCTGGGCCTGCCGCGTAACGAAGTGCTGTGGATGCTGATGATGGCGGTGATTGGCTTTGGCGTGATGGTGCCGATCGCCGGCCTGCTGGCGGACGCCTTTGGTCGTCGTAAGAGCATGATTATCATCACCACGATGATTATTTTGTTCGCCCTGTTCGCCTTTAAACCGCTGCTGGGTTCCGGTAACCCGCTGCTGGTCTTTGCCTTCCTGCTGCTGGGCTTAAGCCTGATGGGACTGACCTTTGGCCCGATGGGCGCGCTGCTGCCGGAGCTGTTCCCGACGGAAGTGCGCTACACCGGGGCGTCGTTCTCCTATAACGTGTCGTCGATCCTCGGCGCCTCGGTCGCGCCGTACATTGCCGCCTGGCTGCAGGGCAACTATGGCCTCGCGGCGGTCGGCACCTATCTGGCGGCGATGGCGGCGCTGACGCTGATCGCCCTGCTGCTGACCCACGAGACCCGCCACCAGTCGTTGTGATCCTTCGCCCTGACGCCGCTGGCGTCAGGGCTCTCCCCTACTTTTTCATCTGCGACAATATGGTCCGGCACTGGTTGCTATCGCCCTCCGCCGGGGAGATCAGCGCCAGCAGCGCGGCAGCCGGCGTCACCAGAGTAGCCAGCGCCGCCGCTACCGCGCCGCGGACAATCAGCGGCCCGGCCTTCACCCCCGCCTGCGGCGATTTAAAGGTGCCGCGAACATACAGCGGGGAACGCAGAGTGATCACCCGAAAGCCTTTGCTTTCCGGATCGATGGTCAGGTCCAGCTGCTCGGAGGCGAAGCTGGCGGTCCCGGTCACATTGATCAGCGCGTTTTCCGTATCGAAGGCAAAAATCTGCGGCCGGGCGACGCCGTTGGTCACGTCGATATTGGCCGCCGCGCAGTTCACCCGAACCTCCTCATCGCCAAAAATCTGACCGATCAGGTAGTTGCCAACGTTAAGGCCGAGAATTTCCATCAGGTTGCGACTGATCAGGCCGTCATTCATCAGCAGCTTCAGGTTGCCGTTGCTGTTGCCGAGCAGGGCCGCCACCGAGTTGCCGCTGCCGCGCAGCTGAACGTCGCCATTCATCTCGCCGAGGGTTTTCTGCATCATCTCGACGTTCGGCATCAGCGCCTTCAGCTTCAGGCGCCGCGCCTGCAGATTGGCCTCACCCTGCAGCGGCTTTTTATCGCCCTGCAGGTGCACGCTGCCGGCAATCGACCCGTTGGCCAGGCCAAAGCGCACCGGCTGCAGGCGCAGGTCGCCATCCTCCAGGATCACGTGGGTCGCCAGATCGCTGATCGGCAGCGTACCGCCGTGCTCAATTCTCCGGCCCTTAAAGCGTACATCGGCATCCATCACCTGCCATTTATCGGTTTCAAAGCGGTCCGCCGGCAGCACTTTACCCGCCGGCTGCGGCCGATCGCCCGCCTGGCGCGCAGCGCTTTTCTTCGTCCCTTTGCCGGAGTCGACGCCGATTAACGGCCCGAGATCCGCCAGCCGCAGCTGCTTCGACTCCATGTCGCCGCTGAGCTTCGGCCGCGGTTTGCCAGTGGTATAGGTCAGGGAACCATGAATGTCGCTATCGCCGATCCGGCCGTTAAAATTCTGATAGTCAAAGCGCATGCTGTTTTTCTGCTTAAAGTCGGCGCGCAGACGGCCGTCGGTGGAGAACGACGGCGTCTCCGGCAGCAGCACGCCGGTCAGGTCGTAGAGATCGCGCAGCGAATCGCCGGCGAATTTCAGCCGCAGGTCAATGCCGCCGACGTTGAGCGGATCGCTGACCGTGCCGCTGAACGCCACCCGCGTATTGCCGGAGCGGAAGTCGCCCTGCAGCGGGAAAGGCGTGCTTGCGCTGCGCAGAGCCAGCATGCCGCCGATTTTACCGTTGCCGGTGACCGGCTGGTCCTTATAGCGGCCCTTCAGCGACAGGCCAAAGACGTAGTCGCCTGGTTTCGCCGCGCTATGCCGATCCTTCGTGCCAGTGACTTCGCTGAACGGCAGCGGTTTGCCGAGGGGATCGACGAGGATGGTGATATCGCTGCGGGTGATCTTGTCATCAATGGCGATAGTCCCGCGATCGAAGAGAATGTTATCGAGGCGGAAAGACCAGCTGGAGGGGGCGCTGTCCCCCGCGGCACGCTGATCGCCAGCCAGCTGAAAGGTCCAGTTATTGTTGTCTTCCGCCAGGCGGATCAGCCGCACGTCGGGCTGTTCCAGCTTGATCCACGGCAGATACACCGTTTTGCTCAGCAGCGCCAGCGGGGCGAGGGTCGCCTCCACCCGCGGCAGGTGGATCATGGTCACCTGGGGAATGGCCGGCGGGTTGCCCAGCACGATATTTTCCGCGTGCACATGGGGCCACGGGATCCAGCTGCGCCAGCCGCGCTCCTCCGGCTGCCGCTCCCAGACCACGCCGAGATCGCCGCGGATGGCGAACGGGCGGTTCAGCTCGGCAGACACTTTCTGATTAATCGTCGGCTTCAGCCGGTTCCAGTCGAAGGTGGCCAACACGATAAAAAAGAGAACGATCAGCAACAGTATCGTTCCTGTGATGATAACCAACGTTTTACGGGTTCTGCTCATCCCTACTCCGCTCCTTTTGCATCACGTCAGTCCTGAATATAGTCAAAAAGCGGCGTTTCTCCTGGAAATGCGCTTTTCGTCACATTACGCGCGTCAGGTCAAAAAAATAATGGAACGATGTTTTAATATGATTGACCAGCAAAACAGCGCAGCGCACACTAGCGCTTATATCGATTCCATTGCAGGTTCTGGCTATGTCTAAAAAAATTGCCGTCATTGGCGAATGCATGATTGAGCTGTCAGAGAATAACGGGGCCGTTAACCGCGGCTTTGGCGGCGATACCTTAAACACCTCGGTCTACATCGCGCGGCAGACGGATGCCAGCGCGCTGAGCGTCCACTACGTCACCGCGCTGGGAACCGATGCGTTCAGCCAGCAGATGCTCGACAGTTGGCAGCAGGAAAACGTCAACACCAGCCTGATCCAGCGGATGGCCGACCGCCTGCCGGGGCTGTATTACATTGAAACCGATGACGCCGGCGAGCGCACCTTCTACTACTGGCGCAACGAGGCGGCGGCAAAATTCTGGCTGGAGAGCGATCGCGCGGCGGCGATTTGCGAAGAGCTGGCCACGTTCGACTATCTCTACCTGAGCGGCATCAGCCTCGCCATTCTCAGCCCGGCCAGTCGTGCCAGGCTGTTCACGCTGCTGCGTGAGTGCCGCGGCAACGGCGGCAAGGTGATCTTCGACAACAACTATCGCCCGCGCCTGTGGGCCAGCCAGGCGGAGACGCAGCAGGTCTATCAGGAGATGCTCGCCTGCACCGATATCGCGTTTCTGACCCTCGATGATGAAGACGCGCTGTGGGGGGAAAAACCGGTCGCCGAGGTGATCGCCCGCACCCACGCCGCCGGCGTGGAAGAGGTGGTGGTGAAGCGCGGAGCGGATGCCTGCCTGGTCTCGGTGAGCGGGCAACCGCTGCGGGAAGTGCCGGCCGTCAAACTGGCCAAAGAGAAAGTGGTGGATACCACCGCCGCCGGCGACTCCTTCAGCGCCGGCTATCTGGCCGTGCGCCTGACCGGCGGCGATGCTGAATCCGCCGCCAGACGCGGACATCTGACCGCCAGCACGGTGATCCAGTATCGCGGGGCGATTATCCCCCGGGAAGCAATGCCGCAATAATCCTCACCTGTAAGCGCTCTCCGGCCGCCGCTGGCGCGCCGGAGAGGCGTCAGGTTACTGCCCCGACGGGATGTCGCTGGCCTCGCTGTGGGCGTCAACCGTATCGGCGCTGCCGCTGGTCGCTGCGGTCGCCGGACTCGGCGCCATCAGTTTTTCCCACGTGGCCTGCAGCTCCTTCATGTTGTATTCCGGTTCGCCTTTCGGCTGCTGCAACACCAGCGCCATATCCTGAGACAGTTGCTGACGCAGGTACTGGTTCAGCATGTCCACCGTCAGGGAGTTGAGGAACTCCTGACGCAGCTTCTGGTACTGCTCCGGCGCGATATCCACCACCTGATTTTGCAGGGAGCGCATGCGCTGGCTCATCAGAATGTCGGTATCGGTGCGCGCATAGGTGGCAAACAGCTTCTGCAGCTCGAGGCTTTTCTGAGCGATAAGCGCGTCAAACTCCTCCTGCGGCAGGCCGTTGTCGCGCACTTTCGCCAGCTCGCGCGAGACCACGCTCAGGTTGTTATTCAGGCGCTCGCCCGGCGATTCGATGTTGATGGCGCACTGCGCGCGCTGATAGAGCACCCGGCAGTCAAAACCAAGACCAATATCCTTGACGTTATTTTTACTCAGGCTCTGCTGCACGTGCCAGAACAGCGCTTCGCGGGCGAGGTCGTCACGCCAGTAGCGCTGCAGCGCCGCGGAGTCGCGGATCGGCTGCCAGGGGGCGTCCCACATGATGGACAGTTTGTCCTGGCGCACGGCGCTGGTCATGATGCTGACCGGCACGGTGGGCAGCGGCGATAAGGTCGGCACCGCCGCGGGCGTTTCCCGCTTGCCCTTCAGATCGCCAAAGGTTTTGCTGATTTGCTCAGCGACGCTGCGGCTGTCGACGTTACCCACCACGATCAGCGTCATGGCGTCGGGGGTGTACCATTTTTGATAAAAGTCTTTCAGATGCGCCACGTCGATCGGCTGCTTCAGCGGCGCGGCGGGATCGTGGCCCAGCATGGTGG
Organism: Klebsiella sp. C360; assembly: GCF_048822415.1. NCBI lineage: Bacteria > Pseudomonadati > Pseudomonadota > Gammaproteobacteria > Enterobacterales > Enterobacteriaceae > Klebsiella > Klebsiella sp. C360. The sequence goes on along the minus strand of NZ_JBMEZZ010000013.1, from coordinate 37,130 downwards.
AGCCCTTAAGGCGATAGCGCCACCAGCCCTCTTTGGTATCCAGCGGCCAGGTCGCCACCATGTCGTTGCCCTGCAGCGCGTGATTGATCGATTCAGGCGTAATGGTCAGTTTACCGCTGGCGTCCGCCAGCCAGCTCAGCGCCTCTTTCAGCAGATCGTTGCGGTTATTCGGCAGGCTGAGATTAAACATCGTGTAATCGTAGGAGACGATGGCCGGCGGCAGAGGACGCTTCGGGTCAATACTCTGCTGCCACAGCGAGCGCGCCTGCATCGTCGGCAGGCTGCCGCTTTGCGTCAACGCCAGACGGGGAATAAAACGGCTGAAACCGCTCTGCTGAGTGCTTTCGCTCAGCGAGCCAATATTCACGGACAGACGGACTTCGATACGGTCGCTGGGACGCTGCGGCGTGGCCAGCACCTGCCACGACAACCCATTCGCTAAGGTCCCTTGTTGCCAGGCCGGATCAGGCTGGAGCGCTTCTGCCTGCACATAACCGGCCGCCGCTACCATCAGCAAACCGCCCGTTAAGAGTTTAATTGTTGTGCCCTGCATGTGAACCCCTGATGAACATTCCTGGTTACAACAGCATCCCACTGACGGGCTGCCGAAAAAAGTGAGAGTGAAATACGTCGGTTAGACCACACGGAGACGAAAATGTCGCATGACAACGTAAAATAATCATTTCGTGTCATTCCCGCCGGGCGGAAATGACCTCTAATTATGCGCAGGAGCCCGTACTCCAGCAAGGGAGTACGGGCCTAAGAGGAGGATTTAAGAGGATAATTCGTGCGTTTTGTTCGCGGGAACACGGTTATTCAGCACATCATCCATCTGTTTGGCATCGAGTTCTTTAACCCATTTCGCGACCACCACCGTGGCGACGCCGTTACCCACCAGGTTAGTCAGCGCACGGGCTTCGGACATAAAGCGGTCAATACCGAGGATCAGCGCCAGGCCAGCCACCGGCAAATGCCCGACGGCCGAGATGGTCGCCGCCAGCACGATGAAGCCGCTGCCGGTCACTCCCGCCGCCCCTTTCGAGGAGAGCAGCAGCACCACCAGCAGGGTGATTTGATGGAAAATATCCATATGGCTGTTGGTCGCCTGGGCGATAAAGACCGCCGCCATCGTCAGATAGATAGAGGTGCCGTCGAGGTTGAACGAATAGCCGGTCGGGATCACCAGGCCCACCACCGATTTACGACAGCCGAGCTTCTCCATCTTGTCGAGCATGCGCGGCAGCGCCGATTCGGATGAAGAGGTCCCCAGCACGATCAGCAGCTCTTCGCGGATATAGCGGATAAATTTAAAGATGCTGAAGCCGGTGGCTTTGGCGATTGACCCCAGCACCACCACCACGAACAGGATACAAGTGATATAGAAGCAGATGATCAGCTGGCCCAGCTGCACCAGGGTGCCGACGCCATATTTACCGATGGTGAAGGCCATGGCCCCGAAGGCGCCGATCGGCGCCAGGCGCATGATCATATTGATGATGCCGAAGATGACCTGCGAGAAACTTTCAATGACGTTGAAAATCAGCTGGCCCTTGCTGCCCAGACGATGCAGGGCAAAGCCAAACAGAACGGCGAACAGCAGAACCTGAAGGATGTTGCCGCTGGCGAAGGCGCCAATGACGCTGCCCGGGATCACATCCAGTAAAAAGGCCACTACCCCCTGGTCTTTCGCCTGCTCAGCGTACACCGCCACCGCTTTCGCATCGAGCGTCGACGGGTCGACGTTCATCCCGGCCCCCGGCTGCACCACGTTGACAATAACCAGACCGATAATCAGCGCGATGGTGCTGACCACTTCGAAATAGAGCAACGCCACCGCCCCGGTACGGCCAACGGCTTTCATGCTCTCCATTCCGGCGATCCCCGTCACGACGGTACAGAAGATAACCGGAGCAATCACCATTTTAATCAGCTTAACGAAGGCGTCGCCGAAGGGTTTCATTTGCGCGCCCAGTTCCGGGTAAAAATGGCCCAGCAGAATACCGATCGCTATGGCCGTCAGAACCTGGACATAGAGGCTTTTAAAGATAGAGGTTTTCATAGGGTGTCCTTTGGGAATAACCACAGAGCAAGAAGGGATATTTGACGTCTGTGGCTTAAAAATAACACCCTGGAAACATTTCAGAAATAACTAACGCCGAAAGTGCAACGCGATTGTTAAAATCTTTGAGCTGACTCGCACAAGTCAACAAAACATTTACAAATTTGCATCTTCCCGGACCGGGGATAAATAGCGGGCGCTGAACGCCTCCTGCGGTAAAGCGCAACCGAACAGGTGGCCCTGGAGCACCTCGACGCCGGCGGCTTGCAACCAGCGAGACTGGTCTTCCGTTTCCACCCCTTCCGCCACAATGCGCAGCGACAGGCCGCGCGCGAGCTGGATGATCGCCGGCACCATGCTGACATCCTCCGGCAGCATATCGATGAATACCTTATCAATTTTCAGAATATCCACCGGCAGAGCCTTCATCTGCTGCAGCTGGTGCAACCCGGCATAACCCATGCCAAAATCATCCAGCGCAATCCGCACGCCGGCCTCGCGCAGAGGCCGCAACCGCGCCATCACATCCTGCGGATCGTCCATCCGGCAGCTCTCCGTCACCTCAAGGATGAGGGTGCCCGGCGCAATGCGGTAGCGGGCGATCAGCTTCAGCATCTCCTCGCCACGGTCGTGCTCCAGCAGCTGGAGCAGAGAAACATTGACCGACAGCGGCAGCATAATGCCCTGGCTTTGCCAGGCGGCCAGCTGGCGGCAGGCCTCTTCCATCACCCAGTAGCCGACCGGGATAATCAGCCCGCAGGACTCAATGCGCTCAATCAGCGCCGGCGGTAGCGACCAGCTGCCATCCGCCTGCCGCTGGCGCAGCAGCACCTCGGCGCCGCAGAGCTCGCCGCTGGCGCAGGCCACCTGCGGCTGCAGCCAGATCGCGAACTGCTGGTTGTCGAGGGCGGTCATAATTTCGTGCTCTTCCATCAGGCGGCGCTGAGCCTTTTCCATCTGCTCGGGATCGAAGAACTCAATCTGATTTTTACCTTTGCGTCTTGCGGTGACCGCGGCCGAGACCGCGCGCCGGTAAAACTGTTCGGCGCTGAGACCGGGGTGGAACATGGCGATCCCGACGCTGGCGTAGGGCCGCAGCTGCAGACCATGCAGCGGTAAACGTTCATTAATAATAGTGAGCACTTGCTTACTTATCGTCACCGCCTGCCAGGATTCGGCGAGGCCATCGGCGAGAATGGCGAAGTCATAGCCGCTTACCTGGGCCAGCACCATCTGCGGCGGGATCGCGGCGCGCAGCTTCTCCACCAGCGTCAGGAGCAGCATTTCGCGCTGGCTCTCCTTGAGCACGCCGGCGGCGTCCTGCAGGGTTTCACAGGCGACGACGATCAGCGCGGCGCTCTGCGGGCGGGCCACCGTCTGCTCCAGCATCGCCAGCAAAAAGGCTTTATTCGGCAGCTCGGAGACCGGGAAGCGGGTCGACTGGATGGACAGCTCATCATGCTGGCGCACCAGGCTCTGCTGGTTGCGGTTATAGCTGCGCACCAGCATGCCGATCTCGTCGTCATGGTGCAGGCGCGGGAGGGTCAGCTGATGGCCAAGACGCTCCTGCTGGGAGAGATCGTTCAGCTCGCGGGCGATACGCCGCAGGGGGCGAACCATCAGCCGGTTGATGCACCAGGTGAGCGCCACCGTTAGCATCAGCACCAGAAGTAAGTAAGCAGTCACTAACGTAGCAAGGGCGCTCATGACGAATTTATACATGCGATAGGAGTCAGCCTGCAGCACCAGATAGGCCAGCGGCTGCGGGTTGGCCGGCCGCTCCAGCGAATAAATGGGCAGCGAAATCTGCACCGGCAGCTCAAACAGCCGGGTGATGGTCACCGGCACCGACCGCTCAGGGATAAACCGCATCCGCAGCGCCTGGAACTGGTTGGGCAAGACGACATCCGCCCGGCTGACGATGCCAGCAGGCTGGATACGGCTTAAAATGGCTTCCGCTTCCGGAATATCGGCTTTCAGAATAGCCGCAGACAGCGGTTCGCGAACGGATCGCGCGATACTTTCTAACTGCGTGGCCGTGGTAAAGCGACTCTGTTGCACAAAGTGAAACAGCAAAATAGTGCAAAAAACCAATACAAAGGCCATGGACACGCTCGCGACCATCGCCATCTGTTTGATTGTAAGTGAACGGCTGACGCGCAACGGTGTTCTCCACTGATACTGAATGCATACCCGGCATTAATCCTTCAATCCCGGTCGTTTCAGGCTGATTATATACTTAAATCCTTCGCCCACGCCCGCGAGGGATGAAGTGACGGGATAGCTCCGCGCGGTGGCGCAGACGCCGGAGAGACCTCCCCGGCGGCCGACGGTGGGCAACGCCACACGAGTATACGCGAAGCGCGCCGTGGAGTGGTGCTCTGTGACGTAATTCAGCCTATTCTGCTACCAGTCGGCGTAAGGCACCAGCGGCTGGGGCGGCATATCCAGATCCCCCTGCCAGCCGGCCGCCGAATAGCGCACGTAAAGCAGCGCATGGCTCGGGGTGTAGTCCTTCGCCTGCTGAATATCGACCGCGGCGCCAACGAACCAGTTGCTGGTCACCCGCCGCTCCACCAGCGCTCTGGCGGTGTAACCGAATCCCTGGCTGCTGCCGCCCTCCTCCGTCAGTTCGCTGGCGCGCTGCCGGTAGTCGGACGGGATCAGGTTCAGCAGCGGATAGCGGGCTTGCGTCTGGGTACGCGAATGGGACCATGAGACCGATCCGCCGAGTTCCCAGGACCAGTTCTCCGTGCGCTGACGCCAGGTCACCGGCACAGCGAACGAGAGATACTCCTGCGGGCTGTAATAGCCACCCTGGCCGAGGGTGTAGCCGCTGAGATCTTTGTCGTAGTGCCAGATCATATTGTTGAGGCCGACGGTGACGCGACGATTATTCTCGTTAATCACCTTATAGTAGTAGCCGGTCATCCAGCGCACGCGCCAGTTATCCGCCACGTTTTTACCGGTCAGCGAGTCGGCCCCCAGCGAGGACCAGATACCGTGCGCTTCGCCCCGGTCATAGCTGAGGCTCACACCGCCGCCGTCGGCGCGAACGCCGCCCCAGGTGGTGCCGGTATGGCTGTTGCTGTCTTTCTGCCCGCTAAAGGAGAGCAGCGAGCTGGAGATGGGCCGCCGGTGCACGTTGACCGTGTATCCCACCGGCCCGACGTCGCTGCTGTAGCTCAGGCCGCCGACCACATCGACGACATTGAAGCCCATCGGCGTGGTGCCGATATCGCCGCTCCAGGTGTCATTCTTCCAGCCGACCGCCACGCTGGCCCCGCTGTCGGTCTGATTTTTACTGCCGCTGGTACAGGCGATCTCCCCGCAGGTGCCCCAGCTGGGCGAGTAGCTCCCGTCGCTGTGGGTGGAAAAGCTGCCGGCATCCATATTGACCAGGTCGGTGCGGAAGAACATCCGGCCATCCGCCAGCGGGGCATCCACCTGCAGCATGGTGGTATGCGCCTTGAGGTCGGAATAGCCGCCGGTGCCGCTGGATCCCCAAAAGTCGTGTTCCAGGGTGACGTTCAGATCCTGCTGGCGATAAAGGTCGGCGGCATCGCTGCGGATCCCGCGCTTCAGCCAGTCATCCCGGCTGTCGTTGCGCGTCAGCCGGGTAAAGGTATCGTTATCCTGCGGCGGCGCGGGGGTGATGCCGGAGGCCACCATCGCCTCCCGGTAGTGGGTCAGCGCCTGCTGCGGCTCCCCGTTCCGGGTGGCAAAACGCGCGGCATCGCGCAGCACCAGCGCGCTCTCCATCGAGGGCGGCTGCGCCTTCGCCTGCGGCACAATCTGGTTAAAAATCTGTTGGGCGTCAGCGGTATCGCCAAGGCCGGCTCGCGCCAGGGCGACCCGCCGCTGCATATTCATGGATTCGGCCTCTGCGCCTTTCAGCTGCATGACCTGCGCCCGGGCGGCCTGTTTATCGCCCTCGGCCAGATAGACTTCCGCAAGGCCGAGGCGCGCATCGCCGTTGTCGGCTTCCTGACGCAGCACCCGCTGATAGTCGGCAATCGCCGTCTGGTTGTCCCCGCGCTGCTGGGCCCAGTCGGCCAGCGTCAGGTCATAGCGCACCGAGGCCGGCTGCTGTTTGATGAGGGCGATCGCCTGCGCTTCCTCGCCGCTGTCGCGCAGCTGGTTCGCCTGGCGCAGCACCCGGTCGCTTTGCAAACGCGCCTCAAGTTCACGAATGTTATCCGTCCACGCGCTGCGCGGCAGAGCGGCGATTTGCGCCAGCGCCAGATCGTCCTGGTCGTTCCCCGACAGGTAGAGCCCCGAGGCGTAGACCCGTTCGGCATCCTGCGGCTGGCGGTTGACCATCGTCCGCATCAGTGCGTCGGCCTCCTGGCGCTCACCGGCGCTGACCAGATCCCGCGCCAGACGGTAGGTTATCCACACGCTGTCCGGCTCGAGCGCCAGGCGCCGACGCTGAACTTCCGCCGCCTGCGCCCAGTTGCCCTGGCTCTCCAGGGCCTGCGCTTGTTTCTCCAGCCGGTCGTTGGTCAGGCTGCGCTCAATATCATCGATGCTGCGCCGCTGGGCGGGAGGAAGACCAGCGATCCAGGCGCTGGCTTTCTCGGGCGATTCAGCGCGATAGAGGTTGGCCAGGCCGCGCACCGCCAGATTATTCCCGCGATCCAGGCGCAACGCCTGCTGGTAATAGCGCTCCGCCGCCGCCGCCTCTTTGCGCGCCGCCGCGACGTCGCCCAGCCCCAGCACGGCATAGCTGTCGGTCCGATCGACCCGCTGCGCCTGGGCATAATAATTCTGCGCCTGTGAAAGCTGACCGGCCTTCAGGGCGTTATCCCCCTGCTTGATCAGCAGCCAGTAGCGGTTGGTTTGCAGCAGGCTGTCCCATTTGCCGCGATTTGGGCTGTCGGGATCCATGGCAATCGCTTTATTGAGCTGGGCCACCGCGCGCGCGCGGTCGCCGCGCTGGGAATAGGCCTGGCCGAGGGCGCCCACCGCATCGCTGTCGCGGCTGTCGGCCTGAACGGCTTTCTGCAGATCCGCCACCGCCTGCGAGGTATTTCCGGATTTGACCGCCGCCAGCCCTTCCGAGCGGGCGCGGAACGTCGGATCCTGCAGCTGCGCCTGCTGCTGGTCAAGCAGGACGCGGGCGTTCGCCGCCACCGAGCCGGTAGGAAACTGCAGCAGGAATTGCTGCAACGCCTGCACGCTGCCCTTGCTCACCGGCATGCTTTTCACCTCGCTGAACCACATATCGGCGGCGATACCGCGTCCTGAGGCTGAGCGGGCCATTTCCGCCAGATAGGCGAACCCTTCCTGCGGTTTGTTATCGGCAAACATCTGCTTCGCCAGCGCCGTCAGCAGGCTGACGTTGCCCGGCGCGCTGGCGTTCAGTTTTTTCAGCTGGCTGAGGCCTTCGCTATGACGGGCCGGCAGGCGCGCCACCAGCGTCCAGTATTCAATAGCGGCATCAACATCATCCGGCACGCCGCCGAACAGTTTTTCATAGGCGGCGATGGCTTCATCGACCTTCCCGGCCACGCCCAGCAGGCGCGCCTGCTGCAGCGCCTGACGGCCCTCGCCGGTGTTGCTTTTCATCTCATTGCGCGACGCCTTCAGCTCAGGGGAATCCGGCGCCAGCTTCGTCAGTCGCTCCAGCTCTTTTTGCGCCCCGGCGGTATCCCCCTGGCGCAGCAGGTAGCGCATCCGCGCGGCAATCAGGTCCGGGTTGTTGGGGTCGATCAGCTCCAGACGGTATAGCGACTGACGCACCAGGTCTTCACGATTGCTGGCCTCGCCGAGGCGCACCTGCTCCAGCAGATGTTCCTGGGCGGGCGTCGTCGCCGCCTGCGCTAACGGCAGCAGCGCAACGCCGAGGGACAGCGTGAGTAAACTTAGTGAGAGCTTGCGCATTCCTGGTTCCAGTCAGGTTGTAATTCGCCACCCGCAGTGAAACGAAAACGGTGTTGATCCCAACCCTGACCGAACAGCGTCAGGACCGCGCTGTAGTAGGCATCCGCGCCGGGATAGTTATCGGCGACGCGCTGTCGTTGCACCGACCGGGCCTCGTCGTTCTGTAAAAACGGCAGCATCACCGCGGAGAAGCCCACCGGCCCCTGGCCGCTGGTTTTACCGGTGGCGATATTCACTTTCTCCGGCGGTACCCCCTGCTCCGTGGTCTGCGCCGCCATCGGCGCAAAGCGGGCCAGCAGACGCGCTTTTTGCTTATCGCCATCATGAAGCATGCCCACCCACAGGTAGACGCGAATCGCGTCATAGCTGCCGATCAGCGGCTTCTCCGTTTTCAGCTGCCAGCCTTTCCCTTTCTCATAGCGCACCCAGTCCGGGGTAAAGCCTTTCGGCGCGGTCTCCAGCAGCAGACGCAGGTTCGTGTCGCGCAGGGTGGGCCACGGCGCGCCAAAACGCACAAAATAGGTGGCCAGCTGCGGCGGAAGATAGCTGGGGTTAAACCGCCAGCCGCTGTCGTCGGCAAAACCGACTTTTCCCGGCAGCAGCATCGTACCAAGGCCCGGCACCGCCACCGTCTCTTCGTCAACAATCCGCGCCAGCAGCGCTTTCCCGGTCTCGATGTACTGCGGCTGCTGCCACAGGCGCCCCGCCTCCAGCAGCGCCCAGGCTATCCACAGATCCGAGTCGGATGCCGAATTGCTGTCCAGCAGCGTCCACTGTTCGTCGTCCTTTTTCCCCCACAGCCAGCCCGGCAGATGCTGCCGCAGGTCGCCCTCCGCCAGGTTGTTCTGCGTCCAGGTCAGCAGCTTGTCGAACCCCGCGCGATCGTTGGCCGCCAGGGCAAAGAACAGGCCATAGCTCTGTCCTTCGGAAGTGGAAATTTTGCGCGCATCGCTGGGGTCGATCACCCGCCCCTCGGGGCTGACGTACGCTTTCTTAAACTGCTCCCAGGCGGGCCACTGGCAAGCGGCGCTCGCCTGGCCCGCCGCCAGTACCAGCGCGGAGAGCACCGCGCTGCAAAGTACTTTCATCATCGTTTATTCATCATCCAGGCTAAGGCGGCGGCGGCTGATAATGCGCAGCATGCGCCACAGCACCCACGCCAGCAGCACGATACTGACCGCGGCGAAGATCGCCAGCAGTATCGGGTGGTTAGAGAGCGCGAACCAGATGCGCTCGAACCAGGGCAGATGGCCGACATAGTAAACATCGCCCACCCGCAGGCTGTTGACGCCGGATTCGCGGATCACCGCCACCGAGCCAAACATCGCCGCCCGCTTACCGCTGTCGTTGAGGGCGTTGGTCAGCAATTCATTACCGCGCGGGCTGTCGGCCAGCAGGGCCACCACGCTACGCTGATCGTTGTAGGGCGACTGGAAGCCAATCACCGCCGCCATCGGTCCGGAAGAGGTGATGTCGGTGCGGGTGTTGGGCGTGCGGGCCTCGTCATCGGGATAAATGCTCGCCAGGTCATAGTGGCGCATCGGCATTTTCACCCAGCTTTTGGTCGCCTCGACCAGCAGGTTGATTTTGGTATCGTCCTTGAGAGACGAGGGGATCGCGCCGATCAGCAGCAGATCCGCATCTTTATTCTTGATCTGGTTGCCATCGTCGGTCATTTGCAGATTAATCGCCGCCAGGCCGGTCTGCGAACCGATGCCGCCCAGCGCCTGCAGCAGCGTCGCCACCTGGCCCTGGGTCGGCGCCTTCGGCACCACCACCAGGGTGTCGGCGAGGTCAGCCATTCGGCTGTAAGGGAAGCCCGCATTGGCGAAGACGCGCAGGTCCGGCAGCGCAATAAAGTGATAATACTTCGAGAAGTCGATGGTCGAATCGTCGCCGATCACCACATGGTTCTGCACCGGCTGGAAGGTAATACAGTTGTCGATGGAGCCGCCGGGCATCGGGTTCATGTACTGGAAGTCAAAGCGCAGCTGGTTCACCGCCCCAAGACGCAGCGCGGGGATGGTGACCTCCGATTTGCCGTCCAGCAGCCCCTGCAGCACCGGCAGGCGCAGGATCAGTTTGTTCACGTCCTGGGAGCTGTTAAGGCTGAACGACTGCAGGAACTGGTCGTTGAGGCTGATATCCATCCGCGAGCTGTCCTTCACCGGCGGCATGGTGTAGCGATATTTCAGATCCATATCGATGCCGTTGGCCCGCAGCAGATAGAGATCCGGCGGCAGGTTAAGCGCCACGGTGATGGCATCCGGCACCAGCCCGCTGGACTGCAGCTGTTGCTCATAGGTTTTCAGCTCAGCAAAGGTGACCGAGCGGTCGGTGCGCACCCAGTTTGGCGCATCGTATGGCTGCCGCGGCTGCAGGGTTTTGATGCCGTCCACGGTGACGCTGCTGCCGCGGAACAGAATATTGCCCTGGGCAATCCCCTTCGCCGCCAGCAGCAGGTCTTTATCATCGCGGCCGAAAATCACCAGCAGCTTGACGTAAGGATCGTTCGGGTTGTCGATCATTTCGATGGTCGGCGCGTTGACCGGCGGATGATCGCGCAGGAAATCCGGACGCTTGTCGTTGGTGGCGAAGACGATGGCGTTACGATCCGGCAGTTCGTTGAAATAGACCGGGAACTGCTGGCCGCGCCAGCCGGCCTTGCTGCCGAACCATGAGGCGATAATCGCCGCCGCCTGCTGCTGGGCCACCGCCGGCGAACCCGGGAAAATCATCGGCAGCGTCAGCGGGCGGTTGTCGCGCGGATCGTAGAACGGCACCGGGAAGTGCGACAGATCGTTATGCACCTTCAGCGACTGGTAGGTGAGATCCAGATAGCTTTCGCGCCCGACGTCCAGCCACAGCGTGCTGCTGGCCGGGTTTTCGCAGACATCGCGATAGTGGCCGACAAACTCCAGCCGTATGCGGTTGAAGTCGGTGATATACAGCGGGTCAATCGGCAGCTGCGCGCGGATCTTTTTCCCCAGCTGCTCTTTGGTGACGGGCAGAACGCCCATCAGCTCATCGTTGAGATAGACTTTCAGCTGCGACTGCACGGGCAACAGCGAGGGCGACGGGGTATATTCCAGATTGAGCAGCGCGTTGGCGACCAGCTCATCGCTGCGCATGCCGAATTCGACCGAGGCGTCAGGCCGAGAGCCGCGCAGCACAATGCTGCCCGGAGGCGGCGCGATGGTGGCAAAGGTCAGCTTCACCTCCCGCTGCGGGATATTCTCGGCGACCACCGCCGGAGCGGTCGGTTCGGCGAGGGTCGCCGTCGGCTCGCCAATCGTCACCGGCGCGGGCGGGGTGGCCGCCTGCGGCTGAACGCCAGGAGCCGGGTTCACCACGGCGGCCGGCGCCGCGTAAGAGGCCAGCGGATACCAGCTGCACATGCCCACCGCTACTGCACACATCCAGGAAAGTTTTCTTTTCATCGCATTATCATCATTGTTGAGCCATTGCCGGGTCTGCGGAGAGCGTCGGCGCGGCGCGTTCAGGGCGTCGGGGTACAAACGACACTATCCATGCCACCAGCGAGGTGAGCGCGCGGAAAATGACCTTCACCGACGGCGGCGAAAACTCCGCCAGGTGACGGTAACCACGGAATCCCAGCTTGAGGATATCCAGCAGGCTTTCCATCGGCTTATCTTCCGGGAAGCTATCCTGCCAAAGCGCCCACGTATCGGCGCGGGCAAACGTACACTGCACAAAATCGATATGCTGCTGGTTGGTCAACGGCAGCAGCTGCAATCCCACTTCGTTGCCGTTTACCCGCGCGACCCGCACCGGGAAGACATACTCCTGCTGTCCCCGTTTGAGCAGCAGCCTGGCGTTCTGCCCCTCCAGCACCTGCGCGTCGCTGTGAATTTTGATCCCCAGACCGCCGTCGGAATAGTCGTGAACGGTGCAGGAGAACAGATGGCCATCATCGCGGGCGATGGCCGCCGGCATGCTCATTTCGACACGATGCGACCGGCGGACCTGCTTGCTTTCGACCGAGACCGCCACCGCGCCGCCAAGAATAATCAGGTTGTAGAACACCCAGACAATACTCACCCAGACGGTGAGAATTTCGTTTTCCGGGCCGTACATAAAGCGCCAGATCCCCACCGCGACGCCGACCAGGTTGAGCAGCACGAGGTAGATATAGGGCCGGGAGATCACCCAGTCGACATACTCCTCTTCCACCAGCCCACCCTTCGCGGTGACGTTGAATTTGCCTTTATGCGGGTTAATCAACGCCACAAAGGTGGGCGGCGCGATATACCAGGCGAGCACCGTCTCGTAGATTTCACTCCAGAACGAATGGCGGTATTTGCCCTGAATCTTCGAGTTGGTCAGGCTGGCGTGGATCATATGCGGCAGCACGAACAGCGCGATCATCAGCGCCGGCGCATAAATGATATAGGCATGGAGCAGCAAAAAGGCCAGCGGCGCCGTGAGGAAGATGAGGCGCGGAATACCGGAGAGGAAGTGGAGCATGGCGTTGGCGTAGCAGACGCGCTGCGCCAGCTTCAGCCCCTTGCCAAACAGCGGGTTATCGAGACGGAAAATCTGCACCATGCCGCGCGCCCAGCGGATGCGCTGGCCAATGTGCGCCGACAAACTCTCCGTCGCCAGCCCCGCCGCCTGCGGAATACGCATATAGGCGGAGGTGTAGCCGCGCCGGTGCAGGCGCAGCGAGGTGTGAGCATCTTCGGTCACCGTTTCGACGGCAATGCCGCCAATCTCGTCCAGCGGGCCGCGGCGGATCACGGCGCAGGAGCCGCAGAAGAAGGTGGCGTCCCACATATCGTTCCCGTCCTGCACCAGGCCGTAGAACAGGGTGCCTTCGTTCGGCGTTTTGCGAAAGCGGCCAAGGTTGCGCTCAAAGGGGTCAGGCGAGAAGAAATGGTGCGGGGTCTGCATCATCGCCAGCTCTTTCTCTTTCAGGAACCAGCCCATGGTCATCTGCAGAAACGAGCGCGTCGGCACGTGGTCGCAGTCAAAGATCGAGACAAACTCCCCTTTGGCGTATTTCAGCGCATTGTTGATGTTACCGGCCTTGGCGTGCTCATGGCTGGTACGGGCGATGTAGTGCACCCCGACATCTTTGGCAAACTGGCGAAACGCTTCCCGTCCGCCGTCGTCGAGGATCCAGATGTTGAGCTTGTCCTTCGGCCAGTCGATGCCCTGCGAGGCATAGATGGTGTTTTTCACCACGTTGAGATCTTCGTTGTAGGTGGGGACGAAGATATCCACCGTCGGCCACAGATCCATGTCCTCCGGCAGCGGCACCGGTTGGCGGTTCAACGGCCAGACCACCTGGAAGTAGCCCAGCACCAGCACCACCCAGGCGTAGGTTTCGGCGAACAGCAAAATAATCCCGCACACCAGGCTTACCGGGTCGTTCCAGTTCAGCGTCGAGGTGTAGCGCCACCAGATATAGCGGCACGAGACCGTCAGCGACAGCACGATCAGCATCAGCGCCGAGAAGCGGCCGGGGATGCGCCGCACCAGCAGCGCCACGCCCCACAGCAGCATCAGGAAGATAAATTGCGACAGCGGGTTAAAGGGCTGCGTAATACACATCAGCGCCAGCACCAGCGAGCAGCAGGTCACCACTCCGAGGATTGCCCGGCGCAGTTTAGGATTGAGGTGCGCCAGCTCTTTCTGTTTATCCAGATGGCGGGTGCGGGAGTTAACCTGCTCAGGCAGTTTCTCCATCCATTGCGCGTAGCGACCATGCACCCCTTCCAGCGCCGCCAGCGAACGCCAGTTGACCTTTTTCTCCGGCTCCGGCACGCGGGTCGCCAGCAGCCACAGGGATTGCAACAGATAGCGCAGCGGATCCAGGAGCCGTGGCCGGTGCGGATTAATATGGGGGAAATAGGTGTCATGGTGCGCCAGAATCGCCTGCCAGCGCGGCGTCTCCAGCGGCATGAGCGCCCAGACCAGCGATGCCCACAGGCAGCCAAGCGACGCCGACAGCCAGGAGGCGCCATGCTGCCGGTAGTCGTCATAGCGCGCGCGCAGCCGTTCCCCCACCGGCGGGGCCAACAGCAGCGTGCTGAGGCGGATCATACCGGCCTCCCGCCGGTATAGTGGATCAGGCACCAGTTCGCCAGCGTCAGCACCTCTTCCGCCGCCAGAGAGTCCTGGCGATACTCCCCAAGGGGCTGTTTCGCCGCCAGGCACTCGGCCATCGCCTCGTCGCGGTGAATGGTCACCGGCAGGATCCGCGGCTGGCTCTCGAGCCACAGCTGGTAGAGATCTTCCTGCAGCTGGCTGCCGACCCGCAGATCGTTAATCAGAATATCGCTGTTGGCCGGAAAGGGCTGCTGGTGCAAACGGATATGGCTGTTGGCGTCGGGATGGACCACCACCAGCGAGCGGTCGCAGAGCGTCAGCAGCTCGCGGGTCAACGGCGAATAGCCCGCCGGCAGATCCAGCAGCAGCCAGCGGTACTGGCCCTGCAGCTGCTGTACCGCTTCCGTCATCGCGCCCAGGGTGGGCAGCAGCTGGTCGACGTTTTCTCTTTCGCCCGCGCTGAGCTGGCCAAACGGCAGCAGATCGATATGTTGCGTATAGCGCAGACCCGCGTCGCGCCAGTCACGGCCGTCAAGCAGCGACCGGGCCCAGCCGTCCTGATGATGGATATCGGTGTTGAAAAAAAAGCGCAGCATATTATCCGGGCTGGCGTCGATCGCCAGCACGCTTTCACCGAGCAATTGCAGCGCCCAGGCGAGTGCAGCCGTAATGGACGTGACGCCAGTTCCCCCGCGCACGCCCTGTAACCCCAGAATAGCCATCTCCGGCTTCCTTATTTTTTCTCTGCAAACTCTGCCAGCAGCGGCCAGCGCTTCAGCGCTGCGTTCAGCTGTTCACGCCTCGAAATATCATGATAATCAATATCCGGCAGGGAAAATGCCCGGCTTAGCGCCAAAAAATCATTTTGAAAGGTGTACCCCAGCGTGGCGTCCGTGGGTACGACAGGATCTTTTGCTGGCATATCTCTGTCCGTTCGAAATTTATTATTAAACCAGAGGACGTATACAGCGCTTCCTTAAAAAGCAGGTGTACATGCTAAAACTGATGACCTTTAATTTCAATGTTAGGTTTACTCTGTCAGTTTCGCTAGTAAACTTATCCAGTGTGAATCAGGGCGCACGAGGGATGCCGTGGATAGTGTATTTACTTTGGGTATTTCATCATTATGGGATGAAGTGTGCCATATGCCGGTCGGCGGGGTATGGTGGCTCAACGTTGACCGTTATGCCGATGCCGTCAGTCTGGTTAATCAGACGCTGGCCGCGCAGGCGAAAAACAGCAAAGTTGCCGCGCTGGTCATGGGTGATAAACCTGATGATATCATTTCATTAGATAGCATTCATGGCCCGAATAATATCGCGCTGTTTACCCTGCCGAATCGCCCGGAGGCGCTGGAAGAAATACATCGTGATTTAGTCTGCTCCCTCGAGCCTGGCAATTATTTGTTTATTCTGCTATGCGCTGAAAATGCCTGGCAAAATATAAATAATGAAAAGTTATGCGCCTGGGTGGAAAAAACCAGTCGCTGGGCGCAATATCATCGCTGCACGTTCTTAGCGATCAATCCCGCCCAGGATATCGATCGGCAGCTCACCCCGTTATTACGCGCGTACCGATCCCTTTCCGGTCTGGCAAGTATTCGCTACCAGGGCGACCGCCATCTTTTTGATATTGCCTGGTGGGGAAGCGATAAAGGCATCAGCGCCCAGCAGCAGCTGATGGTGCAACACGACGACGCCGGCTGGCGATTAGCGCAGGATGCTGAAACCAGCGTGCAGCCGCGTAGCGACGAAAAAGCGATCCTCAGCCATGTGCGCGTCCTCGAAGGCGCCCCGCCGCTCTCGGAATACTGGACCCTGTTCGATACCAATGACGAGGTCTTCAACGCCGGGCGCACTGCGCAGGCGGCGACGATCCTCTTCTCCATTACCCAGAATACGCAAATTGAACAGCTGGGGCGCTATATTCATACCCTGCGTCGTCAGCGCGGCACCGCGCTGAAAATTATTGTCCGCGAACAAACCCCCAGCCTGCGCGCGACCGATGAGCGGCTGCTGCTCAGCAGCGGCGCCAGCCTGGTGATCCCCAACAGCGCGTCGCTTTCCCGCTGCCTGACGCTGATTGAAAGCGTACAGAACCAAAAGTTCTCCCGGCGTATCCCGGAAGATTTTGCCACCCTGCTCACCTGGAGCCAGCCGTTAAAGCTGCGGGGCTATCAGAAATGGGACGCCTTTTGCGAAGCGGTGCACAACGTGATGACCAATACCCTGCTGCCGGCCGACAGCAAAGGCGTGATGGTGGCCCTGCGCCCGGCGCCGGGGCTGCGCGTCGAGCAGGCGCTGACGTTATGCAAACCCAACCGGATGGGCGACATCATGACCATCGGCAATAACCGGCTGGTGCTGTTCTTATCATTTTGCCGAATCAATGACCTCGACACCGCGCTAAATCATATTTTCCCGCTGCCGACCGGCGATATTTTTTCTAACCGTATGGTGTGGTTTGAAGACAAACAGATCCTCTCGGAAATCGTGATCATGCGCGGCGTCGAGCCGGCGCGCTGGAACACGCCGCTGCCCCTCTCGGTCGGTAAAAACGAAACCATCAACGCCACCCATGATGGACGCCACTGGCGACGCTATCCCGAACCACACCGGTTAACCACCCGTGAGGAGCAAGCCTGATGATGTCTATCGCCGATATTCTGCAACTGGTGGTGCTCTGCGCCCTGCTGTTTTTTCCGCTGGGCTACCTGACGCGCCACTATCAGCGCCGGATCCGCACGACGTTAAGATTGATGTTCTTTAAACCCCGTTACGTGAAACCGGCAGGGGTATTACGCCGGGGAACAACGGTTAAGCAAGGCAAAGCGAATAAATGACAAATAAAAAAACGACCGCGGCACCGCTTCCGCTCTGGCAGTACTGGCGCGGCCTTGGCGGCTGGAACTTATACTTTCTGGTCAAGTTTGCCCTGCTGTGGGCCGGGTATCTCAATTTCCACCCGATGCTGAACCTGGTGTTTCTCGCCTTTCTGCTGGTGCCGATCCCGCGTGAAAAGCTGCACCGCATCCGCCACTGGATCGCCATTCCGCTCGGCTTCGCGCTGTTCTGGCATGATACCTGGCTGCCCGGGCCGGAGACGCTGCTTAGCCAGGGCTCGCAAATCGCCGGCTTTAGCGCCAGCTATATCTGGGATCTGATAGTCCGCTTTATCAACTGGAGCATGGTCGGCGCCTTCTTTGTTTTACTGGTGCTATGGCTGTTTATCAGCCAGTGGCTGCGCGTTACCGTGTTTGTCTCCGCGATGGTCGTCTGGCAGGCGGTCAGCCCGTTGCTGCCGGCCTTTACCATTTGGCCTGCCGGTCAGCCCACCACCGCCGCCGCCACCGCGCCGGCCAACGTCGGGACCAACGCCGCCGCTGGCGCCGCGTCCAGCCCGGCCAGCCCGGCCAGCAGCGATATTCCGCCGCAGACCGAGCCGCCGACCTCGGCCAACCTCACCAACTGGCTGAACGGTTTCTATGCCGCCGAGCAGAAGCGCAAGACGCCGTTCCCGGACCAGCTGCCGGCGGATGCGCAGCCGTTTGACCTGCTGGTGATCAATATCTGCTCGCTCTCCTGGTCGGATATTGAAGCCGCCGGGCTGATGGACCACCCGCTGTGGAAGCATTTCGATATCGTCTTCAAAAACTTTAACTCCGCAACCTCCTACAGCGGACCGGCGGCGGTGCGCCTGCTGCGCGCCAGCTGCGGCCAGCTGTCGCATACCAACCTGTATCAGCCGTCCGGCGCCGATTGCTACCTGTTTGAAAACCTGGCGAAACTCGGCTTCAACCAGCAGCTGATGCTCGGCCACAACGGCCTGTTCGGCGACTTCCTGAAAGAGCTGCGTTCGCTGGGCGGCATGCAGAGCCCGCTGATGGACCAGAGCGGTCTGCCGGTCAGCCTGCAGGCGTTTGACGGCTCGCCGGTGTACGAGGATCTGGCGGTCCTCAACCGCTGGCTGAAGACCGAAGAGGCCAGCAGCAATCCGCGGAGCGCCACCTTCTATAACACCCTGCCGCTGCATGACGGCAACCACTTCCCGGGACAAAGCAAAACCGCGGACTACAAAGTGCGCGCGCAAAAGCTGTTTGACGACCTGGATAACTTCTTCACCGAGCTGGAAAAATCGGGGCGGAAGGTGATGGTGGTGGTGGTGCCGGAACACGGCGGCGCGCTGAAGGGCGATAAGATGCAGGTGTCTGGCCTGCGGGATATCCCGAGCCCGTCGATCACTAACGTCCCGACGGCGGTGAAATTCTTCGGCATGAAGGCGCCGCATGAAGGCGCGCCGATTATCATCGATCAGCCCAGCAGCTACCTGGCGGTGTCGGAGCTGGTGGTGCGCGCCCTCGACGGCAAAATGTTCAGCGAAGAGAGCGTCAACTGGCAGCAGTATGTCGCCAACCTGCCGCAGAGCGCGGCGGTGTCCGAAAACGCCAACGCCATCGTTATCCAGTATCAGGGCAAGCCGTATGTCCAGCTGAATGGCGGAAGCTGGGTGCCTTATCCGCAATAAGCGACAAGGCCGCCCATGCTGGCGGCCTGACATCGTGAGACGTTCCTGCTCTTCCCTCTCAGCCCGCAGGCATACGGGCTGAGAGGCCTGCAAAGCCATCACCGCGCTAGCGCTGATCCTGTTTCGCCAGCCAGACCAGCAGCTTGAGGCTGGCGGAGTAATAATCATCCTTGTCGTCAATCTGCGGCGCTTCCTGCGGTTCGCCAAGCGTTAAATCACGCACCGCCAACAGGCCGCCGGCCATATTCCACGGGGCGACCTCGTTAGTGCTAACGTTGATCCACGCCGGGGTTTGCAGACGCGGGTAACTCTGCATCCAGGCTTTCCACGGCGCGAGCAAGGCGCTATGCGGATCGACCCACGAGATATACAGCGGGATACGGATCGCATCGAAACTCATCCGCGGCGGCCACTCTTTGGCCGGCAGCATCTTGCCATCCGCCCGCAGCGCCACCCAGTCGCTGGGCAGGTGCGATTTCCCCCAGCCCATCTGCCCCAGCAGCGCCTGCCCGTCACTCTGCAATGTCCGCCAGGCGGTCAGGTGCGTCCGCTCCGCAAAGGCGCGCCAGGCCGGGAAGATGAAATAGGAGGGGTTAAGGTTCAGGTGGTCGTTGCGGTTGAACCCCTTCACCCCCGGGAGCATCACCTGGCGACCGGCGAAAGTCACCACCGTATATTTCAGCAGGGAGGCGGTGATGGCATCGGAGGCCGTCGCGTAGCGCTTGTCCTGCCACTGCTTTTGCGCGCGCAGCAGCGCCCAGGCGATCAGGGTATCGCCATCGGTGGCGTTGTTTTTATCGGCGATCGGGTCCGGCGCCACCGGGTTATAGCGCCAGTAAAACAGCCCGTTAGACTTGTCGCGCAGGGTGCTGTCCGTCCACTGCCACAGTTTGTCGAACGCCGGGCGATCGTTATTCGCCACCGCCAGGAGCATGGCGAAGCCCTGGCCTTCCGTATGCGACACATTGCCATTGGCGGTATCAATGATACGACCGTCCGGCATCATAAAACGGGCCTTATAGCGCTCCCATGCCGTATCCGCCCACGCCCGGGGCACCAGCATCACTGCCGTTGTCACTATCACCGCCACTAAAGCACGCAGGGGCATAAATTCACTCTTTATGGATGGTAGTAAAGAAACTGAACGTCAGAGACGGAGAACACCCGCTCACGCTGCAATATCACGTGAGCACTGCCTCCCTGACTCTGCAGCCAGCGAGAATATAACCCCTCGAGTATGGCACAGAACGCGTTGCACCAGCGCACGCGCCCCGCGTCGTCGCGGCTGACCGGCAACGCCTGATGGCGCAGGCGCAGGCCGTCCTCGCCGACGTCGATGGTCACCACCCCCCAGTGGAAATGGGTCAGCAGCCGGTTGATATTCGCCTCCAGCTCCCCCACGGTCTCCGACGCTGGCAGCGGATGGGTCTCCGCCAGCGAAGCGCCCATCTGACGCAGGAACGGCTGGCTCTCCAGCTCGCCGGCATTATTGAGCATACCTTCGACCATAATAATCAACAGATCGAACCATCCGGCAGGCGTCTGCTGCTGCTGAAACCAGGTCATCACCACCGGGTTATTGTTCTCCGTCATCATCAATGATCTCCTAACATATAGCGAATATAGAGCCCGGCGGTGCTTTCGTTATAATCCCCGAAGGTGTCATAGCCAATCTGGCCCCCCAGCGTCATCTGTTTGTTGACCTTGTAATCCGCCCCGGCGCGCAGGGTATAGCCGATGCCGCTCTTCGAGGTCGCGGAATAGTAGGCTTCCTTGGCAAACCCGTTGCTTACCGCCGTCTCCAGGGTTTGCTGCCACTCCGAATTGGTCGGGAAATAGGCGCTCTTATCCTGGCTGTAAGACTGGTAGCCCACCGAGCCGCCGAGCTTCATGGTCCAGTTATCATATTTCTCCGTCAGACTGACCGGCAGCGACACGCTGACGTAGTTTTGCGGACTAAAGTAGCCCCCCTGGCCATAGGTGAAGTAGCTGAGGTTTTTGGAGTAATCCATATAGCTCATGCTCAACCCGGCCTGCAGCTGGCGGTATTCGTCATGATAGGGCCGCAGATAGACCCCGGCATTGGCATTGATGCTGGTGTTGCTGGCGACGTTCTGTCCGAGATAGCTGTATCCGCCGCCGCCAACGTAGAAGCCCGCATCGCCGTCGTCATAGCTCAGCTGCAGGGTGCCGCCGTTTTTCGTCACCTGCCCCCAGTTTTTCCCGGAATAGGCATCCTTCAGACCGACATAAGAAAGCAGGCTGTCGGTCAGCGAGCGGCGTTCGCCGGTGAGGATCAGCGACAGATAATTGGTCAGCTTGGGCGACCATTTCACCCCGCCGACAACGGTATTAAGATCCTGGCCCAGCGGCGTGCTGCCGATATCGACCCGGTAATCGTCGCCGCTTAGCGCCAGCGCCAGTTCGACGCCGTTGGCCTTCTGCGAATCGGTCGAGCCGCTGGTCTGGTCAACGTTCGGCTTGCGGCTGGACGAGGAGAGATAGCTGGCCACCTGCCCCGAATCATAGCTCCCGAGCTTGGCCAGGTTTTCCATCCCGCTGCTGGTGGTCGGATTGAAATCCGCCGCGTTCAGGGTGCCGAGGCCGCTTAACGCCTCAGCGCCCGGATTGCTGGCAAAATAGGCCGTCCGCTCCGCCTCGGTCATCGCGGCGATCGCCGCCTGCTCGCTGGTGGCGGTACTCACCATATTGGAGACCGCATTGGCCAGCGGGTTGGCGCCGTAGCGACGCCAGGCGTCGCCGCTGGCGGTCCCAGCGTTTAACGACACCGGGGTGACGGTAAAGTCAAAGCGCGAGTCGCCAAACGGCGAGGAGGACCAGGTCAGCGGCGTTCTGAGCTCCGTCAGCTTGCTGGTGCCCGATTCGCCGTCGCGTCCGCGCACGTCCATTCCCCCCTGCAGCCAGCTGCCGGTTTTCTCCTGCAGCGACTCCATCATGGTGTCCACCTGACGCAGCATCCGCGTCTGGGCGGTGTCCACCGGCAGGTCGGTGCGCTGGATCCCCGGCAGCGAGGAGCCGGGCGCGGCGGCCGACTGGGCGACCTGCCACGGCATATACTGGCCGTAGGCGGAGGCCGTCCGCGTCGGCGCCGACGTTTGCGACACGCCGATAAAGGGGTTATCCGCCGCCAGCACCCCGCCGACGGTCGGCGTTTCGCTGCTGTTGGTGCTTTGCATGCCCAGCAGTTTGCCGCGGGCGCTGCGCAGGTAGGTCATCGCCTGCTGATGATGACCCTGGGCCTCCGCCACTCTCGCCAGCAGCAGCAGGCGATCCGGGGAGTTATCCTGACGCAAGCCGCCGGCCAGCTGTTCAGCGCGATCGTTGTTCCCCGCCGACAGCGCCACGTCGATGGCCCCGGCGCGCGCATCCTGGTTCGGCGTATCGCGCGTCATCAGGTAGTCATAGACCACCCCGGCCTCTTTGTTCATTTTGCCGCTCTGGTACAGCCGCGCCATGGCGAACATTAGATCGGTGTTTTGCGGATCGCTTTGCATGGCGCGGATCAGCTTGTCATACGCCGCGGCGTAATTGCCCTGCTCGCGCAGGCGATCGGCCTCGTTGATCACATAGCCATTGCGAATGCTCGCCAGCTGCGTCGGCGTACTGCTGGCCTGCAGCTGCGGATTGCTGATCAGGTTCTGCGCCTCGCCGGTCAGCCCGGCCTGGTTCAGGACGGCGATCTGATCGGCGTAATCGCCGGCGTTGCCGGACACCCCGCCGCTGATATTGTTGCGCACCAGCGATACCGCGGTGGTCAGGTCGCCGCTCTCGGCCAGCAGCCGCGCCAGCTTGCCGGCGTCCGCCGGGGCTTTCGGCGGCGTAGAGGCCATCGCCCGCAGGGTATTGCTGGCGGCGATGGTATTGCCCTGCGCCAGGTAGTTTTCGGCCGTCACCAGCTGCAGGTTGTAGTTCACCCGCTGACGTAAATCGCGCATGTCGCTGGTCTGGCTGCCGCCGGGAATGCGCGACAGCAGCGTCTGCGCCTGCTGCCAGGCGCCGTTTTCGCTGGCGAACAGCGCGGCGGCATACAGCGCGCTGTTGCTGGCGCCGGGGCGATAGGCCGCCGACATCAGCGAAGAGGCCTCGCTGGCGTTACCCGATTTTTGCAGCAGTCGGGCCAGATCGAGACGCAGCCAGGGATCGTCCGGATAGCGGGCGACGCCCTGGCGCAGGGTGGCAATGGCGCCGGCTGGGTTACCGCTGCTGACCTGCGCCTGGGCCTGACGGCGCAGGGCGTCGCCCGGGACGCCGGCCACCACTCGCGGCTGCAGTTTTTGCTGCAGACTCTGCGGCAGCGTCTGCAGCATCGCCTGCGCCTCGGCGGATTTATTCTGCTCGCGCAGCACGTAGTAGAGGTTTTCCCGCGCCGCCGCATTCTGCGGATCGTCGTTTAACAGTGAGCGCAGCGTTTGCTCGGCCTGGGGTAAATCTTTGTTATGCCGCAGCACATCGGCGCGAAACAGCTTCGCCGAGGCGCCCCGCGCCCCGCTCTGCTGCGCCAGCGGCGCGGAGAGCGCCAGCGCCTGGCTGATATTGCCCTGCTTATAGGCCTGCTGGGCCTGCGCCAGCTGGCCGTAGAACAGGGCATCGGCCGCCTGCTGACGGCGGGTCGCCGAGGCGTCGCCGCCGAGATCGGCCGCCCGGCTCAGATATTGTGACGCGGCCTGGTAGTCGCCGCTGCGCTGGGCGATATAGCCCATGCCCGCCAGCGCATCGGCATCCTGCGGGTTGGTCTGCAATACCTCTTCAAACTGCTGTTTCGCGGCAGCGGTATTGCCGCTGTTGAGATTGGCGTAGCCCTGGCCGCGCGCCTGACCGCTGCGCCGTTCACGAAAGTAATTCTGAACTTCGCTATCCTGCGGATGCCGCTGCATCCAGGTATCGTAATACTGCTCATCCCCGGCCTGCGGGCCCAGCCAGAGCAAGGCCTGACGCAAGCCGCTGTCCGCCTCTTTATTGCCGCTGGCCATCGGTTCGAGCAGGGCGATCCCTTCCCGACGGGTCTCTTCCCGCCAGGTTAACGCTTTGCCCAGCGCCACCCGCGGGGCGTTCTCCTGCGGATGCTGCGCCACGTACTGCCGCAGTTCGCTGATGGCCTGCGGATAAAGCGATTTGTCGCTGGCCATGGTCAGGTAATATTCCGCCGCCAGCCCGGCAGGCGGCGTATTGCCATTGAACATGCTGCGCCAGGTCGCCAGCGCCCCGGGGATATTGCCGCCGCGCGCCTGCTGGCGGGCCAGGCTGAGCTGGCCCTGCGGCACCTGCGACATCTTTTTGGCGTTGTCCAGATCCTGCAGGCCCGGGCTATCCGGCGCCGCTTTCGCCAGCCGCGCGCGCCACTGCGCCGCCGCCTGCATATCGCCGCCCTGCTGCGACCAGAGCGCCATCAGATACAGCGCCTGGGTGTTGTTGGCATCCACCGAGAGCACCTTCTGCAGGGACTCCATCGCCAGCTCGTCGTGGGATTTCTCATGCCAATAGTTGGCCTGGGCGAATAGCGCCTGCAGCGCCGCGTCGTTACCCGCCGCCAGCGCGCCGCCAGAGGCGCCGAGAGCCAGGGCGCCGGTGAGGCAGAATGTGGTGAGCCGCCGGGAGCTTTTCATCGTTATCGTTATCTTTCTTTTCATTGGTTATCCCCCGAACCCAGACGCTTACGGGCGTGACGTTTAAACATCGCGGTCAGCGCCAGTCCCATTATCGAGGTGGCAATCAGCCCCAGCAGGGCGAGGAAACCGGAGTGCTGGCTGGCATACCAGACCGCCATCATGTACCACGGCATCTGACCGCTGGGGAACGGCGTACTCACCTGGAAACTGCGCACCCCGTTATCGCTGGTGATCACCGCGGTATCGCCACGGATCCCGGCGTTGATGCGCGGTGAGTCCAGATCGTTTTTCAGTCGCGCCAGCTGATCATCATTGCTGGCCATCGCCACCACCACCAGCCGGGCGGGGTTCCACGGCGAACGATAGCTGATAAACCCGCGCCAGGCGCTGCTGGACGAGAAGTAGCGATCGGCGTCGAGGCTGGCGGAGGTCCAGTCGCCGGTGAGCCGGCGCTGCGCTTTTTGCCACAGATCGGGCTCGCGGACGCTCAGCACATTATCCACCGGACGGTAGGGTGAATCGGCCAGCAGGCTCTGGTTGAAGGCCTGCTGATCGAGAGCGGTGACCGCCAGCACGTCACGCTCGCGCAGCGACTGCAAATCCCCGCCGCCGGTGGGCATCCCGAGAACGACGCGGTTATTCGCCAGCGCGGTGCCGGTCGCGTTCCCGGAGCGCGCGGCCAGATTCAGCAGGGTCGCCACCTGGGTCTCAGACGGTTCCGCCGGCAGCAGGAGCGTCGTTTGCGAATAGTCCGCCAGCCGCGAGAAGGGGAACGAGGCGCCGACGAAATAGGAGAGGTTTGGCAGCAGCGAGAAGTGTCGCGTCTTGCTCAAATCAATCCAGGAGTCGTCAGTGATGCGGCTCTTGATATTGTTATTCAGCAGCACCTGGCACGGAACATCGTCCTTCGGTACCACATTGAAGTACATCGACAGCTGGTTATCGCCGTAGATCAGGTAGGGGGCCAGCGGGATGGTAAAGCGCTCCTGGCGCGCATCCCCGCCGAGGTGGCGCCAGACTTTCTCCAGCGGCCCCTGCTTGTTCATCGGCAGGTTGTTGAGGAAGGTGCCATTGAGCGTGACGCTCAGCAGGGACTTATCCTCATTGATCCAGTTTTCCGACGGGAAGCGGTAGCCAACCTGCAGCGGGATCGTCTCGCCATCCCACAGATAGAGGTCCGGGGCGGCGCGGAAGGCGATACGTAAAGGTTCATGCCAGACGCCGCTGACGGTCGGGCTTTGATCCTTACGCAGCAGTTCGCTGAGCCTGACCGGACGATCGGTGGGGATCCAGCGCGGGGCATCATACGCTTTGCCAACCGGGATGGTCTGCGGCTCGACATCCAGCGTCGCGGTTTGCGGCGCAAAGTTGCCGCGGGTTAACCGCCAGGCTGCCATGCGCAGCGCGGTATCGTTTTTGCCGACGATCAACAGCAGCTTATAGGCCGGATTGGCGGGATTGGCGATGATGCGCAGCAGCGGCTTATCGGTTTCCGGCAGCGTCATACCGCCCACCTGCTCGCCCGGATGGCCAATCACGATGCCATGGCGTTCCGGCAGGCGGTCGCGCAGCGCGCTGAAGGCGATGCCGCGATAGTCCGCCTGGATACCCAGCCAGGAGGAGACCAGCGCCGCGGCGCTGAAGACGTCGGCCGACGGCTTCGCTCCATAGGAAACGGCGATGTCCGCCGGCGTCATCTGCATGCTGTCGAAGAAGGGACGCGGGAAGTGGCTCAGGTCGTCGCTGATGTTCAACTGCTGGCTTTCCCAGCTGAAATGCGACGTGGGCAGCACCGTGACCCGCGACGAATCATGAATGTCACGCTGGCACTGCAGGGTATCGCCATCGTTGATCTTCACGCTCAGGTTATTGCTGGAGACCATCAGCGCGGGCGGGATATCCAGCTGATAATGGGAGACATCCTCGCCATCGGCGCCCAGCGGCAGGGTGCCGAGCGGTTGACCGTTGAGCATCAGCTGCAGGGTGGCGTTGCGGCTCGCCATTTCCGGCGATACGCGAACGGCAAGGCTGAGCTGCGAATGGATCACCACCTGATCGGAAGGCAGGGTAAAGCTGACGCCCCCCTGCCGCTGACCGCCGCTGAGGATAATGCCGTCCGGCATCCCCATCTGCGCCAGATTCAGGTCGCCTCCCCAGACCGGGGCGACAGGAATGACCTCCGGCGCGGCCGTACCGCTCACCGGCGGGGGTAAGTCCGGCATCTCCGGCGCAGGGGCCGTCGCCGCCGCATCGCCGTCGGTGGCGGGGGCTGCCGGAGAGGCGCCCTCCTCCGGCGAGGCAGCCGGGGGTTCGTCGCCTGGCTCGCTGTCCGCCGCGCCGTTGAGCTGCGGGAAGCTCAGCGGGGCGGCGGCGCCCGGTTCTTCACTGTGCAGCGCAGGCGCAGAGAGCATCCCTGCCAGCAGCGCCAGCGTCGTTAATCGCTTCATAACGTGCCATCCTCCTGCGCCGTTTTCGCCACTGTTGCCCGATTGCGCTGGCTGCGACGGGTTTTCCACGTCAGCCAGAACAGTTCGAACACGCAGCGTAAAATGGTGAAGAAGGAGCGGAACGGGTTATCCTGCGGGCGCGGCGGATTAATCCAGGCATCCGCGCGGGCCAGCACCACGCGCACCAGTTCACGGCGGCGCGAAAGCGGAATATCTTCATCAAACTTGAGGCGCAGGAAGCGCTCGTCAGAGGTGACCAGCTGCGCCGGGATCGAAATAGCCCCGGACTGCAGGATCAGCTCAATCTCTTCGA
The DNA here is from genome assembly GCF_048822415.1 of Klebsiella sp. C360. Lineage (NCBI taxonomy): Bacteria > Pseudomonadati > Pseudomonadota > Gammaproteobacteria > Enterobacterales > Enterobacteriaceae > Klebsiella > Klebsiella sp. C360. Next base: position 10,199 of record NZ_JBMEZZ010000013.1, on the reverse strand, counting down.
TATCATCCTCCAGATGGCGTGTATCCGGCGCCACCACGCGGCAGCCGCCCATCGACAGATCCTCGGTATGGCTGCGGGAAACGATGCCGCTGGCGTAATGGATCACCACCGGAATATCGACATCGATACGAATGGTTTTGCGCACCTGCCGCGTTTCGCGCGCTACGGCAATCGCCGCCAGCAGGAAGATCAGACTGTAGATCCCCCATCCGACGTTGAGGGCGATAACGTTGGGGTCCGAGCCAAAGTAGTCATGGCCAATCGCCCGGACGATGCCGACGATCACCCCCAGCGCCAGCAGGCAGGCCACCACCAGATGCGGGCGCACCACGGTGAAATCGAAGTAGCCGACGTCCAGCAGGCCGCCCTTATCGGTGACGTTGAATTTGCCGCGCTTGGGGAAAATCATCGTCACCAGGGTCGGCAGCACCAGGTGGAAAGCCAGCACAATATCGTAGATTTCCCCCCAGAAGCTGTAGCGATAGCGGCCGTTCATTCGCGAACCGACGTAGATGGCGAGAAACAGGTGCGGCAGCGCATAAGAGACGATCAGGCTCGCTGATGAGTAAATAATATTGAGGTTAAACAGCAGGTAAGCCAGCGGGGCGGTGACAAACACCACCCTCGGAAGCGCGAACTGGTAGTAGAGCATGGCGCTGAGATAGCACAAGCGCTGCTGGAAGGTCAGCCCGCGGCCAAACAGCGGGTTATCGACGCGAAAAATCTGCGTCATCCCGCGCGCCCAGCGGGTACGCTGGATAACGTGCACCACCAGGCGCTCGGTGGCGAGGCCAGCCGCCAGCGGAATATCGAGAAAGGCCGATTTCCACCCAAGGCGCTGGAACTTGAGCGCCGTATGGGCGTCCTCGGTGACCGTTTCGACGGCGAAACCGCCGATCTGCGCCAGCGCCTCGCGGCGGATCACCGCGCAGGAGCCGCAGAAAAAGGTGGCGTTCCAGTTATCGTTACCCTGCTGAATCGGGCCATAGAACAGCATCCCTTCGTTCGGGATATTGCGCCCGACGGAGAGGTTGCGCTCGAACGGATCCGGGGAATAGAAGTAGTGCGGCGTCTGCACCAGCGCCAGCATCGGATCTTTCAGAAAGCCGCCGACGGTGGCCTGCAGAAACACGCGCGTGGCGACGTGGTCGCAGTCGAAGACGCAGATAAGCTCTCCCTGGGTCAGGGTCAGCGCGTGGTTAAGGTTCCCCGCTTTGGCGTGCTTGTTGTCGTTGCGGGTGATATAGCCCACCCCGACGTCGGCGGCGAACACGGCAAACTCGCTGCGCTTACCGTCATCCAGAAGATAGATTTTCATTTTATCTTTTGGATAATCAATACATTGCGCCGCGAGGACGGTGTCACGCACCACCTCCAGCGGTTCGTTATAGCTCGGAATATAGATATCGACCGTCGGCCACTTGCTCATATCATCCGGCAGCGGAACAATGCCGCGCTTCAGCGGCCAGACCGTCTGCAGATAGTTAAGCAGCAGCATCACCCAGATATAGACTTCCGCCAGAAAGAGCCCCATGCCGAGAATGGTTTCAATGGCTGAGTTGAAGTGCAGGGTCTGCGTGAGGCGAAAATACATGTAACGGGTGGACATCAGCAGCGAAGTGACGACCATAATCACCGAGATGCTGCGCCGTTTGCTGAAACCCATCAGAAACAGAATACCAATGCTCAGCAGACCAAAGATGTACTGCTTCTGGCTGTCCATCGGCGTGATCACTACCAGCACGGCGACCGGAGAGAGCACCAGCGCCAGCAACCAAAAAAGAGATTTTTTCATTCAGCAGCCCTGCAATAAGTTAAAGCCCTGACATGCGTGGCTGGCTGTGCACCGTGCCATCGCCAATATGGATACCCAACAGCGAAGATATTTTTTTAGCAATAATTTCAATATCGAAGGCCGCTGCCGAGGAGGCGTTAAAGTCCAGAATCGACTTCTGCGACGCATTGGCCTCCACCACGCTTTCATCACGATGGACAATGCCAAGCAGTCGTTCGCCCAGTTTTTCTTCCATCAGGCTGGTGACGTCCCGGCTGACCTGGCGACGGCTATCGCTTTGGTTAATGACGAAATAGTGCCCATGCTTGTGATTCAGCGCCGCGCCGGTCAGGCGCTGTTTTTCCACGTGCGCCAGGGTCGACATCGAGGCGGTATCCGCCAGCAGCGGGATCAGATGCAGGTCCGCCAGACCCGTCAGCGCCTTTAGCGCCGGCGAAGGCCCTGGCGGCATATCGGCGATGGTGATCAGCCCGGGATAATTCAGCAGCGCGGAGAGACCGCGCTGGAGAAAATGGTCGTTGTGAGTCAGTTGCTCATCAAACGCCTGACGCTGCGCTTCGCTCACTTCGCCATACGGCAGGACGAAAATATTGCTGCCGGCGCTCAGCACGCACTGGCTCCAGTCGTGCATTTCCAGCGCCTTCGCCACGTAGCCGCGCTCATCGTTCAGCGGCACGCCAAAATGCAAACGCAGGGCGTTCTGGACGTCAAAATCCAGCGCCAGAACTTTGCTGCCGGTCCGCGCCAGCGCATAGGCTAAATTGGCCGCCAGGGTCGTTTTCCCTACGCCACCTTTCGGTGAACAGACGCAAATCAACGGCATGTTGCGATCCTTTCCAGAAGTGATTTCAAAGGCTGGTCTTTATTTTTCGTCACCGGCTCTGCGCTTTTCGCCGCGAACAGATGGGCATAGTTCTCGGCGGCGGGCGCGGGTCGGGGGGCCATTCTCGGCGGCGGAGCCATTGCCGGTTCAGGCGCCGGGATGGGAGGCGCAGGGGCCACCGCAGGCTCCTGCCTGACCGGCTCCGGCGCGGCTGCGGCGGTCTCCACGACCGGCTGCGGGGCCGCTGGCGCGGCAGACGCAACAGGATCAGAGGCTGGCGCCGCTGCGACGGCCGCCTCTACCTGGCGGAACAGATCCGCAGGCACCGACTGCGGCAACGGCGCGGAGACCGAGCCTCCCAGCGCCAGGGAAGAGGGTTTCTCTGCGCCGGGATTCAGCTGATTGAGGATCGCCCAGTCTCCATGCTCCCGCGTGGCGGCTTGCGATGAAAGATCCTGAAATTTGAGGTTTTGCGTCCGCGTTTTTTCCTGAAAGCGCTGCAGATCATCATAATGGTTCATTGATAACCTCATGATTTTAAAAATTTCATATTAAGTTTGTTGTTATTTTCTGGGTATATTTAAAATATCGTGACGTCTCTGGTATGGCAGAAAAAGCGCCGTTGGAGACGTACCAATACACACGATTGACAGGGTTATAATAGTTTAGATTTTGATTTTCGGTGTGATTCCACGGCAGAAGTATCGCTACACTAACATTTCCCTTTGAGAAGAATAGCCCCATTTTTTAGGTATGCGTACATCCTCAAGCCCCGCAACCACCGCGCTTCCCATTCGTTTTTATATAAAGGTATTTCGCGATGATAGAATCATAGCGTCAGATAAGCGAAAGAATAAACCTGAACCATTTTAATTTCTCTTTAATTCTATAAAAATGGACTGAAAGTCTTATTTTTTCGGATAATCGACGAAGAATGCTCCGAGCGCGTGGCATTCACTGCGATAAAAGGCGATATCGTCGGATTTCATCTCCGGCGGGAGAGAAGCTCCCGGTCATCGGACCGGGAGCGTGCCATCAGGCGTGGGGCTTTTGCGGATTCTCATCCTGGTCGACGGCAAAGCAGGCCACCAGCTGGCCGCCGTAATCCTTCAGCTGCGGCTGAAGCTGGGTGCAAGGGCCGAAGCGCCGGCGGCAGCGCGCGTTGAAGGCGCAGCCCGGCGGCGGATTCAGCGGGCTCGGCAGCTCGCCGGTCAGCTTAATCCGCTCGCGACGGTCGTCCGGGTTCAGACGCGGCGTCGCCGACAACAGCGCCTGGGTGTATGGATGACGCGGATTGTTAAAGATCTGCTCCTTGGTGCCCTTCTCCACGCAGCGGCCGAGATACATCACCATCACTTCATCAGCGATATGCTCGACGACCGACAGGTCGTGGGAGATAAACACGTAGGACAGTCCTAAATCCTGCTGCAGATCCATCATCAGGTTCAGCACCTGAGCGCGTACCGAAACGTCCAGCGCGGAGACCGGCTCATCGGCAATCACCACGTCCGGATCGAGCATCAGCCCGCGGGCAATGGCGATACGCTGGCGCTGACCGCCGGAGAACATATGCGGATAGCGATCGTAATGCTCTGTTTTCAGGCCCACTTTCGCCATCATCGCCAGCGCTTTTTCGCGGCGCTGCTCTTTGCTCAGGCTGCTGTTAATCAGCAGCGGCTCTTCCAGAATCTGCCCCACTTTTTTACGCGGGTTCAGAGAACCGTAGGGGTTCTGGAACACAATCTGGATTTTTTGCCGCCGCAGCTTCTGCGCCTGCGGGTCGTGCTTAAGCAGATCCTGCCCCTGATAATAGAGCTCGCCGCCGGTGGGAATTTCAATCATCGTCAGCAGACGACCGAGGGTCGATTTACCGCAGCCCGACTCCCCCACCACCGCCAGCGTTTTACCGCGCTCAAGGGTAAAGGAGACGCCGTCCAGCGCCTTCACCAGCCGTTCCGGGGCGAATAACCCCTTCTTCACCGGGTAGTGTTTTTTCAGATCAATGGCCTGCAACAGCGGTTGTGGCGTGGCGGCCTTTTGCGTACTCATAATCCAGGCCTCCCGGCATCATCGAGTGGGTAGTGACATTTAGACTGGCGGCCGCCAGTGAGATCTGCGAGCGCCGGCTCTTCGCTACGACATTTATCCGTAGCATAGGGGCAGCGCGGGTTCAGCAGGCAGCCGTTGGGACGGTCATATTTCCCCGGCACCACGCCCGGCAGCGACGCCAGACGCGCTTTATCCTGGGCGAACTCCGGCAGCGCGCGCAGCAGCGCCTGGGTGTATGGATGGCGCGGCGCGCGGAAAATATCCTTCGCATCGCCAGTCTCCACCACCTGACCGGCATACATAACGATAATTTTATGCGCGGCCTCGGCCACCAGCGCCAGGTCGTGGGTGATCAGCACCAGCGCCATATTCTCCTGCTGCTGCAGATCCAGCAGCAGCTCGATGATCTGCGCCTGAATGGTCACGTCCAGCGCGGTGGTCGGTTCATCGGCAATCAGCAGTTTTGGCCGACAGGCGATGGCCATCGCGATCATCACGCGCTGGCTCATCCCGCCGGAAAGCTGATGCGGATAGACGTCCAGCCGCGACGCCGGATCGGGAATGCCCACCAGGTTCAGCAGGTCGATGGCCCGCTGGCGGCGGGTTTGCTTGTTGCCGCCCTGATGGACTTTAATCGCTTCCATAATCTGGTAGCCGACGGTATAGCACGGATTGAGGCTGGTCATCGGATCCTGGAAGATCATCGCCACCTCCGCCCCCACCAGCTGGCGCCGCTCTTTTTCAGAGATGCGCTGCAGATCGCGGCCGTTAAACTCCAGTTTGTCCGCCATCACCCGGCCGGGGTAATCAATCAGGCCCATAATCGCCAGCGAGCTGACGGATTTACCGGATCCAGACTCCCCGACGATGCCGACCACTTCGCCCTGCTTCACGCTATAGCTGATGCGGTCCACGGCGCGGAACGGCGCGTTTTCATCGCCGAAATGCACCGATAATTTATCTACATTCAATAACGCCATCTCGAACCTCTTACTGCTTCAGTTTGGGATCGAGCGCGTCACGCAGACCGTCACCCATCAGGTTAAATGCCAGCACCGTCAGCAGGATCGCCACGCCCGGGAAGGTCACCACCCACCAGGCGCTCTGTGCGAACTGCAATACGTCGGAGAGCATGGTGCCCCACTCCGGCGTCGGCGGCTGCGCGCCCATGCCGAGGAACCCCAGCGCGGCCATGTCGAGAATGGCGTTAGAGAAGCCCAGCGACGCCTGAACGATCAGCGGCGCGAGACAGTTAGGCAGAATATTGACGAACATCTGGCGCATCGCCCCGGCGCCCGCCACGCGGGAGGCGGTCACGTAGTCGCGGTTGACCTCCACCAGCACCGCCGCGCGCGTCAGACGCACATAGTGCGGGAGCGCCACGAAGGTGAGCGCCAGCGAGGCGTTGACGATGGAGGGCCCGAAGATAGCCACCAGCACCAGCGCCAGCAGCAGACTCGGCAGCGCCAGCATAATATCGACGACGCGCATGATGATCGAGTCCACCACCCCGCCGAAATAGCCCGCCACCAGACCGAGCACCACGCCGAGGATCAGCGACAGGACCACCACCAGGCAGCCCACCAGCAGCGACAGGCGCGCGCCATACATCAGGCGAGACAGAATATCGCGGCCCACGTCGTCAGTGCCGAGCAGATGCGCCAGGCTGCCGCCCTCCTGCCAGAACGGGGGCGCCAGCAGCGAATCACGGAACTGATCCGCCGGGTTATACGGGGCGAGGAAGTTGGCGAACACGGCGATAATGATCATCACCGCCACGTACACCAGACCAACCACCGCCCCTTTATTGCGCTTGAAATAGTGCCAGAACTCCTGCAGCGGGGTCATGGGCACCGGCGCAGTGATAACTTTATTTTCAGTAACTTGTGACATGATGGCCCCTTACTTCTTATGCCGGATACGCGGGTTCACCACGCCGTACAGCAGGTCGACCAGCAGGTTGACGAGGATAATCATCGTCGCCACCAGCAGCACCCCGCCCTGCACCACCGGATAATCGCGACGCTGCAGCGCGTCGATCAGCCAGCGGCCTAAACCAGGCCATGAGAAAATGGTTTCCGTCAGGATGGCGCCCGCCAGCAGCGTGCCCACCTGCAGGCCAATCACCGTGACCACCGGCAGCATCGCGTTACGCAGCGCGTGGATCACAATCACCCGCATCCGGGTCAGGCCTTTGGCGCGCGCGGTACGGATGTAGTCTTCGCCGAGCACTTCCAGCATCGACGACCGGGTCATACGCACGATCACCGCCAGCGGAATGGTGCCCAGCACGATGGCGGGCAGGATCATATGCATTAAGGCGTCAATAAAGTCGCCCTGCTCGCCCCAGATGGCGGTGTCGATCAGCATAAAGCCGGTCAGCGGCAGGGTATCGTCAAGGAACACCGTATCGCTGATGCGCCCGGAGACCGGCGTCAGGTTTAGCTGTACCGAAACCAGCATAATCAACATCATGCCCCACCAGAAGATAGGCATCGAGTAGCCGGTCAGCGCCAGGCCCACCGCGGTGTGGTCAAAGATGGAGCCGCGTTTTACCGCAGCCAGCACGCCCACCGGAATGCCGACGGCGACGGCGAAGATCATCGCGCAGACGCCCAGCTCAAGGGTGGCTTTAAAGCGTGGGACAAACTCCTGCCACACGGGAATGCGGCTTTTCAGCGAGATGCCTAAATCACCGTGCAGCACGCCCCAGATATAGTGGGCATATTGCTGCCACAGCGGCTTATCAAGGCCCATTTCGGCCAGCAGCTGCGCGTGACGTTCGGGGGAAATACCACGTTCGCCCGCCATAATCATCACCGGATCGCCGGGGATCATATGGACGAAGGCAAAGGTGAGAAGGGTGATACCGATAAATGTCGGGATGACAAGTCCCAGACGTCGGAGAATAAACTGCAACATAACCCGGATTCTCTCTAGTGACGCCCCGCCTGGCGACAGGGCGTCTGTATTGCTCACAAAAGCATTCCCCGGAATAGCGGGAATACGCCCCCCACCTCTCCCACGCGGGGAGAGGGGGTCAGGCATCGTGCTTATTATTCGACAGAGACGTTATCGAAGTGGTGTTTACCCAGCGGATCCACCACATAGCCTTTGACTTCTTTACGCACTGGCTCGTAAACGGTGGAGTGAGCGATGATCAGCGCCGGAGCCTGGTCATGCATCACTACCTGAGCCTGTTTGTACAGTTCAATACGCTTGTTGTGGTCGTCGGTGGCGCGGGCCGGCTGAATCAGATCTTCAAACGGCTTATAGCACCAGCGCGAGTAGTTGGAGCCGTCTTTCGCCGCGGCGCAGCTGAACAGGGTCGCGAAGAAGTTATCCGGATCCCCGTTGTCGCCGGTCCAGCCCATCATGACGGTCTGATGCTCGCCCGCTTTCGCGCGTTTCAGATACTCGCCCCACTCGTAGGTGACGATCTTGGCCTGGACGCCAATCTTGGCCCAGTCGGCCTGGATCATCTCCGCCATACGGCGGGCGTTCGGGTTATACGGACGCTGTACCGGCATCGCCCACAGGTCGATAGTGAAGCCTTTTTCCAGGCCCGCTTCTTTCAGCAGCTGCTTCGCCTTCTCCGGATCGTAGGTGTAGTCTTTGACGTCGTCGTTATAGCCCCACATGGTCGGCGGGATCAGGTTCTTCGCCGCCTGGCCTGCGCCCTGGTAAACCGCTTTGATGATCGCTTCTTTGTTAACCGCGTAGGTCAGCGCCTGACGAACTTTCACATCGTCCAGCGGTTTCTTCTCGGTGTTGAAGGAGAGATAACCGACGTTCAGACCCGGCTGTTCCAGCAGGGTAATGTTTTTATCTTCCTTCATGCGCGCGATGTCCGCCGGGTTAGGATACGGCATCACCTGGCACTCATTTTTCTGCAGCTTGGCGTAGCGCACGGAGGCATCCGGGGTGATGGAGAAGACCAGACGATCGATCTTCGGCTTGGTGCCCCAGTAGCCCGGGAAGGCTTTATACAGAATGCGGGAATCTTTCTGGTACTGCAGCAGCTGGAATGGACCGGTACCGATAGGATTGAGGTCTACTTTTTCCGGCGTGCCGGCTTTCAGCATGTTGTCGGCATACTCTTTAGAGAGAATGGAAGCGAAATCCATGGCCAGGTCAGCGAGGAACGGCGCTTCCGGGCGGGTCAGGACGAACTGGACGGTTTTATCGTCCACTTTCTTCACTTCGCTAATCAGGTCTGGTAACCCCATCCCTTCAAAGTATTCATAGCTGCCGCCAGAAACTTTATGGTACGGGTTATTGGTATTCTTCTGACGATCGAAGGAGAACACCACGTCATCGGCGTTCAGGTCACGGGTTGGTTTAAAGTCTTTATTATCCTGCCACTTCACGCCCTGACGCAGGTGGAAAGTATAGGTTTTTCCGTCCGCACTAACTTCCCATTTCTCAGCCAGTCCCGGAATAACTTCCGTCGTACCGGTTTTGAATTCGACCAGGCGGTTGTAGATGGGTACGGAACTGGCGTCATAGGTGGTGCCAGAGGTGAAGAGCTGTGGGTTAAAGCCTTCCGGCGAGCCTTCTGAACAATAAACCAGGGTTTTCGCTTGCACGCTGGCGGCGACGGTCATGGCGACCAGGCTCAGACCAAGCTTCAGCATCCCTGATTTCTTCAAGGAAATACTCATTATTCTGCTCCAAAACTGTGATGTTGTTTGCATATATCCGCCAGACCTTTATTTATTTTTATTCGTCATATTTCGAACCACGGATGCGTTGGCTGCGCTCGATTATCCCAGTCACATCGTTATCTATGTTCCTGGGGATTCGCAAACTTGCCGCCTTCCCGCAGCGCGAACTATTTAGAATATACCCGGTCCGGTCGGTGGTGCCCGAAGGCGTAGAGAGAGATGGGGATTCCTTTCGCAAAAACGACTGAGTTGCAGTACGGATTCTCCATGAAATGCCCCTCATGCCCTACAATCTGTCAACAGAATGGGGAAACGTCAATACAGCCAGCCGGGTTTTACATCCAGCGTGAGAAACGGCAGGCAAAGATTAAAAAAACTTCAAGACGCTATTTTCAGCAGAGAAATTTATGCTACAGGCAAATATGCAGAATAAAGACCTTATTAAGGTGCGACACCCAGTGGGAAACAATGCCAGCAAATGAGAAAAATTTCTTACTATGTGACCAATATGTGAGCGATTAATAGCGTGAACGTTAAAACGCACAGCGGAAAATGCTGCATTTAGCCATAAGCTTCGCGAAAAAAGATCTGTTCATCGATAAAAAAATGCAATGGAAGATGTCACAAAATAGCGAACAGCTGGCTGGAAATGGGGATAAAGACGTTTTTTGTGATTTTGATGGGGTTTTGGCCAGTAGCGTACTGATGATGCCCGGCGGCGCTGCGCTTGCGCGGGCCTACGGAACACAAGTCGAACCTCCTGCCCCCGGAGGTTCTCATCCTCACAGGCTACAGATGCAAAAAAGCCTGCTCGTTGAGCAGGCTTTTTGAATTTGGTCAGTGATAGAGGATGACTCGCCACTTT
>NZ_JBMEZZ010000012.1:0-123981 GCF_048822415.1 Klebsiella sp. C360 | reverse complement strand
TGCCCGGCGGCGCTGCGCTTGCCGGGCCTACGAGGTATGAGCCTGTGAGAGGACCCCGTAGGCCGGGTAAGGCGCAGCCGCCATCCGGCACGGCCACGGGTACGGTGCCTGACTGCCCGGCGGCGCTGCGCTTGCCGGGCCTGGGAGTGGGATTCCGCGGAGCCTTTCGCTAAAAAACACTCGCAGCCCATAGACAAGAAGGCCGGTTAGCATCGCTAACCGGCCTTTTTTATCGGCGTCTGCGCGTCACGTTAGTCGTGGCGCGGATATTCCGGGGTGTTGATCCAGGCGTGGTCCTCTTCCCAGGTGAACAACCATTTCCGATCCGGCCCGGCCATGACGTTCAGATAGTAGCTGTCGTAACCGGCAATCGCCGCCACCGGATGGTAACCGCGCGGCACCATCACCACATCGTGGTTATAGGGCGCCATGCAGGCGTCCAGGCTGCGGTCGTCGGTGTAGACCCGCTGGAAGGCAAAGCCCTGCGGCGGATCGAAGCGGTGATAGTAGGTCTCTTCCAGCTGCGTCTCTTTGCCCGGCTGGGCGGTATCGTGCTTATGCGACGGCCACGAGCTGGTGGCCCCTTCGTCGGTGTAGACCTCGACCACCAGCAGGCAATCCGCCTCGGCGCTGTCCGGCAGAATATTATGCACCCGGCGCTGGTTGCGCCCTTTCCCGCGGTGCTCCACGCCGACGTCTTCCGGCCGAATCAGGCGTGCCGGGAAGCTGCCTTTGCCCGGCGCGCTGCACACCGCCAGCTCCAGATCGGAATCGGCGGTCACCTCGACCCGATCCTGCGGCGGCACGTATACCGACCACGGCGGGGTACGTTCAAACGGCGACATCCGTTTACCGAGATTCGGGAAATCGGCCTGCTGCGTTTTCACCGACGCCAGGCCAGCGACCAGCACCAGGCACAGCTCGCGATCGCCGCTCTCCAGCGTCACGGTCTGCCCTTTTTTCAACATCCAGACATCGAAGCCGATATAGCGCCAACCGGCGCTTTGCGGCGTAATGTGCTGGATCTGTCCCTCTTTTCGCGATTTAGCCAGTAACGACATGGCGCTCTCCTTCGCCGATTAACCTAACGTCGGCATGCTGAATTCAGATACGGTCTGCTGCCCTGCCGGCCAGCGTACGGTGGCGGTCTTCATGCGCGTGTAGAAGCGCACGCCGTCCGGCCCGTGGACGTTCAGCGCGCCAAACACTGAGCGCTTCCAGCCGCCGAAGCTGTGGAACGCCATCGGCACCGGGACCGGCACGTTCACCCCGACCATCCCCGCCTGCACGTCATGGACGAATTCACGCGCGGTGTGGCCGTTGCTGGTGAAGACGGCGCTGCCGTTGCCAAACTCGTGGCTGTTGACCAGTTCGAGGGCGCTGTCATAGTCCGCCGCGCGCACAATCCCCAGCACCGGGCCAAAGATCTCTTCGCGCCAGATGGTCATCTCCGGGGTGACGTGATCGAACAGGGTGCCGCCGATATAATAGCCCGCGTCGTAGCCCGGCACGCGCAGTTTGCGGCCATCGACCACCAGTTTTGCCCCTTCGCTTTCGCCTTTATCAATATAGCCGAGCACTTTTTTCTGGTGAGTATCAGACACCACCGGCCCCATCTCGTTCTCTTCCTGGCCGCGCATGCAGCCCGGGCCCACTTTCAGCGCTTCCACCAGCGGCTTCAGGCGAGCGATCAGTTTGTCGGCGGTTTCATCTCCCACCGCCACCACCACCGGCAGCGCCATGCAGCGCTCGCCTGCGGAACCGAAGGCGCCGCCCATAATGGCGTTAACGGTGGCGTCGAGATCGGCATCCGGCATCACTATCGCGTGGTTTTTGGCGGCGCCGAAGGCCTGCACGCGCTTGCCGTGGGCGCTGGCGGTCTTATAGATATACTCCGCCACGCCGGAAGAGCCGACGAAGCTCACCGCCGCAATGCGCGGGTCAGTGTACAGCTGCTCGGCATCTTCATTGCTGCAGTGCACGACGTTAAACACGCCGTCCGGCAGACCGGCCTCTTTCAGCAGCTCTGCCAGACGCACGGCGGCCGTCGGCGCCAGCGCCGGCGGCTTGAGGACGAAGCTGTTGCCGCAGGCCAGCGCCAGCGGGAACATCCACATCGGCACCATCGCCGGGAAGTTGAACGGGGTGATCCCGGCCACCACGCCCAGCGGCTGCATCAACGAGTAGCTGTCGACGCCGGTGCCGACGTCAGAGGAGTATTCGCCTTTAATCAGGTGCGGGATCCCGCAGGCGAATTCGACCACTTCCATGCCGCGGGTCAGCTCGCCCAGCGCATCCGACCACACTTTGCCGTGCTCGCTGACGATGATCCCCGCCAGCTCTTCCACGTGCTGTTCCAGCAACATTTTAAAGTTGAACAGCACGCGGGCGCGGCGCAGCGGCGTGGTGCGAGACCAGCTGTCAAACGCATCGCGAGCAACCTGAATCGCCTCAGAGACTTCCTGCGCGGTCGATACCGTGACTTCGCGCACCGCTTTGCCCGTCGCCGGATCGTACACCGGCATCGTTTCGTTGCTGCTGCTGATAACGGTTTTCCCGCCAATAAAGTTTCCTGTGATCGTCATGTTCTCGCCTCATAGTGAAGAGGGCCAGCGCACGCCGGCCCGTCGCTGATTCTGCTGTGCTATAACCGTAGTAAAATGAAATTTATATTTCAACATTGTTGTGAAATGAAATTTCATTTTGGTGATAACAGTCGCATTTTGCGCTCACGCATCGCTTACGCGCTTTCCCCATCGAGCCGCGCCGCCTCGCGATACCTGGCTCCCGGTCCCGGTCGCTCCCGCCGCGGTAGCCGGGAATATTTTGCGAGGCAGCTCAAACAATCATCATTTTCATTCTTGCTTATTTTGGAATAAACGTTTTGACTGTTAGCCAATTGAACGAACCCAACCCTCTTCCGTCAGGAGTGTCCTATGGCCATCGCAATGCAACGTTTTTGTATTAACCGCAAAATCGCGCCAGCGCTCAGCATTGAAGCGTTTTTCCGTCTGGTGAACCGTCTGGGCCTGAATAAAGTCGAGCTGCGCAACGATTTACCCAGCGGGAAAGTGACCGACGATCTGAGTCATCAGCAGGTGCGCGAGCTGGCGGCGCGTTACCACATCGAGATCCTGACGATTAACGCGGTCTATCCCTTTAACCGCCGTAGCGAAGAGGTGCGGCAGCTGACCGAGTCGCTGCTGAAAGAGGCCCAGGCCATTGGCGCCAAATCGCTGGTGCTCTGCCCGCTCAACGACGGCAGCGAGGTGCCGGCCAGCGACACTCTGAGCGCCCTGCGCGACCTGGCGCCGCTGTTCGCCTTCTACGGCATCCACGGCCTGGTGGAGCCGCTGGGCTTCCCGCAAAGCTCACTGCGATCGGCGCACCAGGCGCAGACGCTGATCCATGACGCCCGCGTGCCGTTTAAGCTGCTGATCGACACCTTCCATCACCATCTCTACCCGCAGGCGGCGGACGAGTTCAGCCAGGTGGAGGTGGCGGATATCGGTCTGGTGCACCTCTCCGGGGTGGACGATACCCGTCCGCGCGAGCAGCTCACCGATGCCGAGCGCATCATGCTGACGCCGCAGGATCGCCTCGGCACCTGCGAGCAGGTTAAAGCGCTGGAAGCCCGCGGCTATCAGGGGGTATACGCTTTTGAACCCTTCGCTCCCGAGCTGGCGCAGTGGAGCGAAGCGGATATCGAGCGCGAAATTGAGCAGAGCATTGCGCTTATCCAACGCCACTGCGCCTGAGGCCTCTCGCGACAGCGTGCGCGGCGCGTGACGATTTCCCCAACGCCGGACGACGAGGTTGCCTATAATCGTCGCAGGATAAATGGAGGAATCGATCATGAGCTCACCCCTGTTGATTGCGCGCACGCTGGATAACGCGCTCTATTTGTTGCCCGCGATGGCCAACCGCCATGGGCTGATCACCGGTGCGACCGGCACCGGTAAAACCGTCACCCTGCAAAAGCTGGCTGAGTCGTTCTCGGAAATTGGCGTGCCGGTATTTATGGCGGACGTCAAGGGCGACCTGACCGGCATTGCCGCCGCGGGGCAGAGCTCAGAGAAACTGCAGGCGCGGCTGGAGAAGATCGGCGTCAGCGACTGGGAGCCGCACGCCAACCCGGTGGTGCTCTGGGATATCTTTGGCGAGAAGGGCCACCCGGTTCGGGCGACGGTCTCCGATCTTGGCCCCCTGCTGCTGGCGCGCCTGCTCAATCTCAATGAGGTGCAGAGCGGCGTGCTGAACATTATTTTCCGCATCGCGGACGACCGCGGTCTGCTGCTGCTTGACTTCAAAGACCTCCGCGCCATCACCCAGTTTATCGGCGACAACGCCAAATCTTTCCAGAACCAGTATGGCAATATCAGCAGCGCCTCGGTCGGCGCCATCCAGCGCGGACTGTTGACCCTGGAGCAACAGGGCGCCGGGCACTTCTTCGGCGAGCCGATGCTGGATATTGCCGACTGGATGCGCGTCGATGCCAGCGGCAAAGGGATAATCAATATCCTCAGCGCCGAAAAGCTCTACCAGATGCCGAAGCTCTACGCCGCCAGCCTGCTGTGGATGCTCTCCGAGCTGTACGAGCGTCTGCCGGAGGCGGGCGATCTCGACAAGCCCAAACTGGTGTTCTTCTTCGATGAGGCGCATCTGCTGTTCAACGACGCGCCGCAGGTGCTGCTGGATAAAATCGAACAGGTGATCCGTCTTATTCGCTCCAAGGGCGTCGGCGTCTATTTTGTCTCGCAGAACCCGGCGGATATACCCGACGCCGTGCTCGGCCAGCTGGGCAACCGCGTACAGCACGCGCTGCGCGCCTTTACGCCGAAGGATCAGAAAGCGGTGAAAACCGCCGCCCAGACCATGCGCGCCAACCCGGCCTTCAGTACCGAGCTGGCGATCCAGGAGCTGGGCACCGGCGAGGCGCTGATCTCCTTCCTCGATGAGAAAGGCAGCCCCTCGGTGGTCGAGCGGGCGATGGTTATCGCCCCCTGCTCGCGAATGGGGCCGGTCAGCGATGATGAGCGCAATGGCCTGCTGAATCACTCGCCGCTGTACGGCAAGTATGAAGAAGAGGTGGACCGCGAGTCGGCCTTCGAGATGCTGCAGCAAGGGGTGCAGGTCACTACCGAGCAGCAGTCGGCTCCGCCGGCGAAGGGTCAGCAGAGCGGGGATGACGATGGGCTGCTCGGCGGCCTGAAAGATATCCTGTTCGGCAGCACCGGCCCGCGCGGCGGCAAACGCGACGGTATCGTGCAGACCGCGGCGAAAAGCGCGGTTCGCCAGGTCACCAATCAGATCGTCCGCGGCATGCTGGGCAGTCTGCTGGGCGGCCGCAAGCGCTAAAAAAAAGCCCCCTCATCGTTGAGGGGGCTTACGTTCCGTGGCCGGGTCCGCTAGGCCTTGCGCATCATCAGCCAGAGGCTTATCAGGAAGAAGCTGGCGCTTGGCAACAGGGCGCCGATGATCGGCGGTATGCCGTACACCAGGGTCAGCGGGCCGAAAATCTGATCCAGCACGTAGAAGATAAAGCCGAAGCTAATCCCGGTCACCACCCTGACGCCCATCGGCACGCTACGCAGCGGGCCAAAGATAAACGACAGCGCCATCAGCATCATCACCGCCACCGACAGCGGCTGGAAGATTTTGCTCCACATATTGAGCTGGTAGCGTCCCGGATCCTGGCCGCTGGACTTCAGGTATTTCACATAGTTGTGCAGCCCGCTGATCGACAGCGCGTCCGGATCCAGGGCTACCACGCCGAGCTTGTCCGGCGTCAGGTTGGTTTTCCAGGTGCCGCTCACCATCTGCGACCCGGTCACCTGCTTCGGATCGGTCAGATCGGATTCATCCACCTGCGACAGGCGCCACACTTTATTCTCGCTATCGAATTTTGCCGAGGCGGCATAGCGCACCGACTGTAAACGACGCTCCGGGTTGAAGGCATAAATGCTGACGCCCCCCAGCTCATCGTTACCTTTTACCCGTTCGATATAGACAAAGTTATGGCCATCTTTCGCCCACAGCCCCTGCTGGGTGGAAAGCAGCGAACCGCCGTACATCTGCTGGGCGCGGTAGTTGCGCGCCATCTGTTCGCCCTGCGGCGCCACCCACTCGCCGATCGCCATGGTCAACAGCACCAGCGGGATCGCGGTTTTCATCACCGCCAGCGCCACCTGCAGCCGGGTGAAACCGGACGCCTGCATCACCACCAGCTCGCTGCGCTGGGCCAGCATCCCCAGCCCCAGCAGCGCGCCAAGCAGCGCCGCCATCGGGAAGAAGATCTGGATGTCTTTCGGCACGCTGAGGATGGTGTAGAGGCCAGCGCCCAGCGCATCGTAACTACCCTGCCCGGACTTTTTCAGCTGATCGACAAACTTGATAATGCCGGAGAGCGACACCAGCATGAACAGGGTCATCATGATGGTGTTGAAAATCGTCTTACCGATATAACGGTCAAGTACGCCAAACGCCTGCATCAGGCCGCTCCTTTATTAAAACGGGCGCGGAAGCGGCGCATCGGCACCGTGTCCCACAGGTTTAACAGCACCGCCAGCGCAAAATAGAGCAGGTTAATCGCCCACATCCAGATAGCCGGGTCCATTTTGCCTTTGCCGCCGTTCGACTTAATCGAGGTCTGCAGCAGGAAGAACACCAGGTAGAGCAGCATCGCCGGCAGCATTGACAGCACGCGGCCCTGGCGCGGGTTGACCACGCTGAGCGGCACCACCATCAGCGCCATAATGAAGACGGTCGCCACCAGCGTGAAGCGCCAGTGCAGTTCGGCGCGCGCGCGATCGGTGTGGGTCTGCCACAGGGTGCGCATATCCATCTGTTCGGTGTCGTCCGGATCGGCGGCCACCGCCTGGTGGCCGATAATGGCCTGATAGTTATTGAAGTCGGTGATGCGGAAGTCGCGCAGCATCGCGGTGCCTTCAAAGCGGGTGCCCTTATTGAGGGTCACCACCTGCGAACCGTCTTTCTGCTGCGACAGCTCGCCGGAATCCGCCACCACCACGGAGGGGCGCGCGTTGCCTTTCGGGCGCAGCTGGGCAAGGAAGACGTCATGGAAGCGGTTGCCGTTCACGCTCTCGATAAACATGACCGCGTTACCATCGCTGGCCTGCTGGAACTGGCCCTGGGCCAGCGCGGCCATGCCGGGGTTGGCCTTGGCTTCCGCCAGCACTTCATCCTGATGGCGCGACGACCACGGCCCTGCCCACATCACGTTGACCGCCGCCACCGCGCCGGTGAACAGCGCGAGGATCATCGCCGCCTTGATCAATACGGCTTTACTCAGGCCGCAGGCGTGCATCACCGTAATTTCGCTTTCGGTGTACAGCTTGCCGAGGGTCATCAGCAGGCCAAGGAACAGACTTAACGGCAGGATAAGCTGCGCCATCTCCGGGATGCCGAGCCCCAGCAGCGAGAGCACCAGATTGGTTGGGATATCGCCATCCACCGCAGCGCCGAGGATCCTGACTAATTTCTGGCAAAAGAAAATCAGTAACAGGATGAATAGGATCGCCAACTGGCTTTTCAGCGTCTCACGAACCAGATATCTTATGATTATCACTATAAATACGCCCGTAAAAACCCGTTTTAGTGCAGGAAAATTGCTTGTTTCATGGCTTAAACGTCATTTATTCTCTTTGGTCGTCGAAAACGTCGCTAAGATTAAATGACTCATCGGTTCTGCATGTCAGGATCTTTTCTGACGAACCCAGGCCTTATTAACGTTAAGATTAACACGAAGTCACCGCAACAGCGGACATGAGTTACGAAAGCTTGCAATTATATACTCAATGGATTTCGAGTTGTAAGAAGGCAGCAGGGCTGTGGCCCCTGGCGCGCACAATGTGCCACGTCAGGGTAAGCAGGCGCAGCCGGCGCATCTGCAACTTGAAAGGCGACGAGTATAGCCGTAGCCACCACTGTTGTCTTTAAGATTCAGGAGCATAGTGCATGGAGTTCAGTGTAAAAAGCGGTAGCCCGGAGAAGCAGCGGAGCGCCTGTATCGTGGTCGGCGTCTTTGAACCACGTCGCCTCTCCCCCATCGCCGAACAACTCGATAAAATCAGCGACGGCTACATCAGCGCCCTGCTGCGTCGCGGCGAGCTGGAAGGCAAACCTGGCCAGACGTTATTGCTGCACCATGTGCCGAACATTCTGTCTGAGCGCATTCTGCTGATTGGCTGCGGCAAAGAGCGCGAACTGGATGAGCGTCAGTACAAGCAGGTCATCCAGAAAACCATCAATACCCTGAATGATACCGGTTCAATGGAGGCAGTCTGCTTCCTGACCGAGCTGCACGTCAAGGGTCGTAACAACTACTGGAAAGTTCGCCAGGCGGTGGAAACCGCCAAAGAGACGCTGTACAGCTTCGACCAGCTGAAGACCAACAAAAGCGAGCCGCGTCGCCCGCTGCGTAAAATGGTCTTTAACGTGCCGACCCGTCGCGAGCTGACCAGCGGCGAACGCGCCATTCAGCACGGGCTGGCGATCGCCGCCGGCATCAAAGCGGCGAAAGATCTCGGCAACATGCCGCCGAACATCTGTAACGCCGCCTATCTGGCCTCCCAGGCGCGCCAGCTGGCCGATACCTATAGCAAAAACGTTATCACCCGGGTGATCGGCGAACAGCAGATGCGCGAGCTGGGAATGAACGCCTACCTCGCCGTCGGCAACGGTTCGCAGAACGAGTCGCTGATGTCGGTCATCGAGTATAAAGGCAACCCGTCGGAAGACGCGCGCCCTATCGTGCTGGTCGGTAAAGGCCTGACCTTCGATTCCGGCGGTATCTCCATCAAGCCGGCCGAAGGCATGGACGAGATGAAGTACGACATGTGCGGCGCCGCGGCGGTGTACGGCGTGATGCGGATGGTTGCTGAGCTGCAGCTGCCGCTGAACGTGATCGGCGTGCTGGCGGGCTGTGAAAACATGCCTGGCGGTCGCGCTTATCGCCCGGGCGATGTTCTGACCACCATGTCCGGCCAGACGGTGGAAGTGCTCAACACCGACGCCGAAGGCCGTCTGGTGCTGTGCGACGTGCTGACCTACGTTGAGCGCTTCGAGCCGGAAGCGGTTATCGATGTCGCGACGCTGACCGGCGCCTGCGTGATTGCCCTCGGCCATCACATCACCGGCCTGATGTCGAACCATAACCCGCTGGCCCATGAGCTGATCGGCGCCTCTGAACTGGCGGGCGACCGCGCATGGCGTCTGCCGCTGGCCGACGAGTTCCAGGATCAGCTGGAATCCAACTTTGCCGATATGGCGAATATTGGCGGCCGTCCTGGCGGCGCGATCACCGCAGGCTGCTTCCTGTCGCGCTTCACCCGCAAGTACAACTGGGCGCACCTCGACATCGCCGGCACCGCCTGGCGCTCCGGTAAGGCCAAAGGCGCCACCGGTCGTCCGGTCGCGCTGCTGTCGCAGTTCCTGCTCAATCGCGCGGGTTTTAACGGCGAAGAGTGATTGCCGTCTGATGCCCGGTGGCGCTACGCTTACCGGGCCTACGGAAAGATGCCGTTTGTAAGCCGGGTAAGCGTAGCGCCGCCCGGCTTTACATTTAAATCCACAACAAGAAGCCCCATATATGAAAAACGCAACGTTCTATCTTCTGGACAACGAAGACACCGTCGAAGGCCTGAGCGCCGTCGAGCAGCTGGTGTGTGACATTGCCGCAGAACGTTGGCGCAACGGCAAGCGCGTCCTGATCGCCTGTGAAGATGAGCAGCAGGCGATTCGTCTCGATGAGGCGCTGTGGTCGCGACCACCGGAGAGCTTTGTGCCGCACAATCTGGCGGGCGAAGGCCCGCGAGGCGGCGCGCCGGTAGAGATTGCCTGGCCGCAAAAGCGCAACAGCAGCCCGCGGGACATTCTTATCAGCCTGCGGCTTAACTTTGCAGATTTTGCCACCGCTTTCACAGAAGTGATAGACTTTGTCCCTTACGAAGAAAATCTGAAACAACTGGCGCGCGAACGCTATAAGGCGTACCGCATGGCTGGTTTCAACCTGAACACGGCAACCTGGAAATAATGGAAAAGACATACAACCCACAAGATATCGAACAGCCGCTTTACGAGCACTGGGAAAAGCAGGGCTATTTCAAACCGAATGGTGATGAAAGCCAGGAGAGCTTCTGCATCATGATCCCGCCGCCGAACGTCACCGGCAGTTTGCATATGGGTCATGCCTTCCAGCAAACCATCATGGATACCATGATTCGCTACCAGCGCATGCAGGGCAAAAACACTCTGTGGCAGGCGGGGACCGACCACGCGGGTATCGCTACCCAGATGGTGGTTGAGCGTAAGATTGCCGCTGAAGAAGGGAAAACCCGTCACGACTACGGCCGCGACGCCTTTATCGACAAAATCTGGCAGTGGAAAGCGGAATCCGGCGGCACCATTACCCGTCAGATGCGCCGTCTCGGCAACTCCGTTGACTGGGAACGCGAGCGCTTCACCATGGACGAAGGCCTTTCCAATGCCGTGAAAGAAGTCTTCGTTCGCCTGTACAAGGAAGACCTGATCTACCGCGGCAAACGCCTGGTTAACTGGGACCCGAAACTGCGCACCGCCATTTCCGACCTCGAAGTGGAAAACCGCGAATCGAAAGGCTCCATGTGGCATATCCGCTACCCGCTGGCCGATGGCGCGAAAACCGCTGACGGTAAAGACTACCTGGTGGTCGCCACCACCCGTCCGGAAACCCTGCTGGGCGATACCGGCGTGGCCGTTAACCCGGAAGATCCGCGCTACAAAGATCTGATTGGCAAATTCGTGGTGCTGCCGCTGGTTAACCGCCGCATCCCGATCGTGGGCGATGAACACGCCGATATGGAAAAGGGCACCGGCTGCGTGAAGATCACCCCGGCGCACGACTTTAACGACTATGAAGTGGGTCGTCGTCACCAACTGCCGATGATCAACATCCTGACCTTTGACGGCGACATCCGCGAAAGCGCGGAAGTGTACGACACCAAAGGCAATGAATCCGACGTCTACTCCAGCGAGATCCCGGCGGAGTTCCAGAAACTGGAACGCTTCGCGGCGCGTAAAGCCGTCGTTGCGGCGGTTGACGCCCTCGGCCTGCTGGAAGAGATCAAACCGCACGACCTGACCGTCCCTTACGGCGACCGCGGCGGCGTGGTTATCGAACCGATGCTGACCGACCAGTGGTACGTGCGCGCGGACGTGCTGGCCAAGCCGGCGGTGGAAGCCGTTGAAAACGGCGACATTCAGTTCGTGCCGAAGCAGTACGAAAACATGTACTTCTCCTGGATGCGCGACATTCAGGACTGGTGTATCTCCCGTCAGCTGTGGTGGGGTCACCGCATCCCGGCATGGTACGACAACGACGGCAACGTTTACGTGGGCCGCACCGAAGACGAAGTACGCCAGGAAAATAACCTCGGCGCCGACGTGGCGCTGCGCCAGGACGAAGACGTGCTGGATACCTGGTTCTCCTCCGCGCTGTGGACCTTCTCCACTCTCGGCTGGCCGGAAAACACCGACGCCCTGCGTCAGTTCCACCCGACCAGCGTGATGGTCTCCGGCTTCGACATCATCTTCTTCTGGATCGCCCGCATGATCATGATGACCATGCACTTCATCAAAGATGAAAACGGTAAACCGCAGGTGCCGTTTAAGACCGTCTACATGACCGGTCTGATCCGCGATGACGAAGGCCAGAAGATGTCCAAATCCAAGGGTAACGTTATCGACCCGCTGGATATGGTTGACGGCATCACCCTGCCGGAGCTGCTGGAGAAACGTACCGGCAACATGATGCAGCCGCAGCTGGCGGAGAAAATCCGTAAGCGCACCGAGAAACAGTTCCCGAACGGCATCGAGCCGCACGGCACCGACGCCCTGCGCTTCACCCTGGCGGCGCTGGCCTCTACCGGCCGCGACATCAACTGGGATATGAAGCGTCTGGAAGGTTACCGTAACTTCTGTAACAAGCTGTGGAACGCCAGCCGCTTCGTGCTGATGAACACCGAAGATCAGGATTGCGGCTTCAACGGCGGCGAGAGGGTGCTCTCTCTGGCCGACCGCTGGATCCTCGCGGAATTCAACCACACCGTCAAAGCGTATCGCGAAGCGCTGGATAACTTCCGCTTCGATATCGCCGCCGGCATCCTGTACGAGTTCACCTGGAACCAGTTCTGCGACTGGTACCTGGAACTGACCAAGCCGGTGATGAACGGCGGCAGCGAAGCGGAACTGCGCGGCACTCGCCATACGCTGGTGACCGTGCTGGAAGGTCTGCTGCGCCTGGCGCATCCGATCATTCCGTTCATCACCGAGACCATCTGGCAGCGCGTGAAGGTCATCTGCGGGATCACCGCCGACACCATCATGCTGCAGCCGTTCCCGCAGTATGATGCCTCTCAGGTGGATGACGCGGCGCTGGCCGACACCGAATGGCTGAAGCAGGCGATCGTCGCCGTACGTAACATCCGTGCGGAAATGAACATCGCCCCGGGCAAACCGCTGGAACTGCTGCTGCGCGGCTGCAGCAAAGAGGCCGAGCGTCGCGTGAACGACAACCGCAGCTTCCTGCTGAATCTGGCGCGTCTGGAAAGCATTACCGTGCTGCCTGCCGATGATAAAGGTCCGGTCTCCGTGACCAAGATCGTCGACGGCGCCGAGCTGCTGATCCCAATGGCGGGCCTCATCAACAAAGAAGATGAGCTGGCGCGTCTGGCGAAAGAAGTGGCCAAAATCGAAGGCGAGATTAGCCGCATCGAAAGCAAGCTGGCTAACGAAGGCTTTGTCGCCCGCGCGCCGGAAGCGGTGATCGCCAAAGAGCGCGAGAAGCTGGAAGGCTACGCGGAAGCGAAAGCGAAGCTGATTGAGCAGCAGGCGGTGATCGCCGCGCTGTAATTGCTCGCGATAGAAAAAAGGCCGGAGCTTGCTCCGGCCTTTTTACATTACAGGAACGGCAGCATCGGAAAAAAACCGCCGCATAGTTTGTCTGATACCGTCGGCTGCGGTGGCGCCGCCGGCTGTAGATCGAGCGAATCGAGCTCACCGACCATCGTCGTGTTTTCAGCAATATAGCGTAGCAAATCAATCTTAAACCAGGGATAGGCCAGCCCCAGCGTCAGCGGCGTGAGAAACGTCAACGCCAGTAAACGCGGAGCAAGACCGAAAAACGTCAGGGTGGAACGAAAATGAACGCTGTCCCCCAGCACCAGGTTATTCATCGCGTGATTACGTAAAGCCACACGAAGGTATGCCATGGATAACACGATACCGATAGTGAGAAATACATATCCCCCCAATACCGCCCCAAGATGCCGCAATGCCATAAACAGTGCCGAACCATCACTGCACAGACCAAACATACAGCCCGTCAGCAGTTGAGCGAATGCGGAAAATAAAATGCCAATAAAAATGACGATAAACGGCAACAAAATCGCCGTTGCCCATAAAAAAATCACCACACAACGCTTAGTACTCACATAAATATTAAATTTATTTTTGCCTAAGGTTGCGCTTTTGCCGATGAGATCAAGCCAGTGGCTGTAAACCACACCGCTGGTTATTGCCATAATAACTAGCGCCAGCAAAAGCAGAACAACGATCCCCAGCAGCATGCTATTTAGGCCATTGTAAAAGAGCTGACTTCCCAGCATGGCGAACACCACCGCTGTTAGCACGTATATCAGCAAAGGTAAGCCGAGCATAATCCACCATCCGCGCAGCAGATGACACTGAACCCCAAAGCGAATATTCGCGAAAGAGGTCATCGTCGCATGGTAGCTTAACCCCTTAATTATCATTACCGGCAGCAGGATAAGAAATGCCAGCGTCTCCAGCCCTTCGCTACCGGGAGAGAAAATGGCAAGCGCTAAGCTGAGTAAAACCAGCACGACAAATATCAATAGCCAGCTGAGTAAAATCGTGATACCGCGCCCGTGATAGGCAAAGCGGGCGCCATTAACCTCCATATTCTCACAAAGATAACGGCGACTCCGTACCCATGCCCATGGAATAAATAATCCACAAGTTATTACAGAAAAAATAACATTAACCAGACAAATAATAAAATAGCGCCCGGCCTGACCATGAAAAATAAAAGAATGGCCAGAACGCTGCAATTGCCCTGAAATCATACTCATAAAAAAGTCATCCTTGTACTTTAAATCATATATAAAAATAATAAATAATGCGCATCGGCATTAAGCGAGCAGAATATATTATTTTTGAATTTTCCCGGCAATACATTTCACGCGCACCTTGCGCCTGTAAACGAATAATGGTATTAAAGAAATATATGGTTATTTAAGCTAAAATTGAGTGATTCTATGAATCTTGCCGCGCCACAGACCTTTACATTACGCCGTATCGCGGTACAGGATAACGCTGCGATAGCGGCCGTCATCCGCCAGGTATCCGCAGAATATGGCCTGACCGCCGATAAAGGCTATACGGTCGCCGACCCGAATCTCGATGAGCTGTATGAGCTGTACAGCCAGCCAGGCTCGGCCTATTGGGTGGTGGAGAAAGAGGGAGAAGTGGTTGGCGGCGGCGGCGTCGCGCCGCTCGCCTGCAGCGAGCCGGATATCTGCGAGCTGCAGAAAATGTATTTCATGACCAGCGCCCGCGGCCAGGGGCTGGCGAAGAAGCTGGCGCTGCTGGCGCTGGACTACGCCCGCGAGCAAGGGTTTAAACGCTGCTATCTGGAAACCACCGCCTTCCTGACGGAGGCGATCGGCTTATATGAGCATCTTGGCTTCGAACATATTGACGGTCCGCTGGGCTGCACCGGCCACGTGGACTGCGAAGTGCGGATGTTGAAAATGCTGTAACGCCTCGATATCGCAGGCGTCCCCGGTAGCGCTACGCTTACCGGGGCTACAGTTCGGTAGCCCGGCTAAGCGTAGCGCGAGCCGGGGCATGTCCCGGATGGCACCGCTTGCACCTTACCCGTGCTCGCGGTGCCGTTTTTTTGTCGGGTGGCGGCTAACGCCTTACCCGACCTACGGCCCGTACCATGGCGAGCTGAAGCTCTCAACGCTATCTCTCCCCCCATGGCTACTGAGACTGCCGGCGTGAGTGGCGACCGGGGCGACGGGAGCCGAACAGCGTGGGCTACGCCGCCGCCGGCACGCCGCTGTGAAAGCGGAATTCGGCCTCCGGACGGAGGATCAGCGCCGCTTCCGCCTCGCCGAGCTGGCGGACCCGTTCGCTGATATCTTCTCCGGCAATCTTCTGCGCCAGATCCAGGTAGTCCTGATAGTGACGCGCTTCCGAGCGCAGCAGCGACAGATAGAACTTCTGCAAATCGTCGTCCAGCCACGGCGCCAGCGCCGCAAAGCGCTCGCAGGAGCGGGCCTCGATATAGGCGCCACAGATAAGCTTATCGATCAGCATCACCGGCTCATGTGAGCGCACCTCCCGTCGCATGCCGCGGGCATAGTTGCTGGCGGTGATTTTGACGTAGGGGATATCGCGCGCCAGCATCATCTCCCGCACCTGCCAGAAGTGATGCAGCTCCTCTTTAATCAGCAAAATCATGCTGTCCAGCAGCTGACGGCCCCACGGGTCGTCGGTCTGCGGCATAGCGCTTTTGTTGATCCGCTTATGCAGGGCGACAAAATCCGGCTCCGGCCCCCGGCGGTAGGTGAAGTCTTCATACGGCTTCAGGCAGGCCAGCAGCTCGTCGGCGTCGGCTTTATCCGCGACGTAGCGACGCACCAGCAGCATGGCGTTCTGCGCCGCTTTCAGTTCGCACACCATATGGTCGGTCAGCAGCAGCGGCAGGTTTTCCGGCTTGCGGGCTTCGTCAATCCACGCCTGCGGCGTCGGGCAGTGCAGGAAGTTGATAATCGGGGAGAGTATCTGCGGGTAATCCATGGAAGTTCCTTGCTATACGGCGGCTGGCGCCGCCGTATCATCTACATCTTCTGCGACTTAGTGACGAACACCATCGTCGTCTTCATCGATAAAATCTTCGTCATCCTCGCCGTCTTCTTCGCCGTTCGGGTCCTCATAGTAGGTGCCCCAACCGTCATACTCGACGTCAAATTTTTCTGCCAGCGTCATCAGCTGTTCCACCTGGGCATCGATCAGTTCTGCGTTCAGGGCGCATTCGCTCAGGATATCGCAGCAGATGACCACTTCACCCTCTTCCACTTCCAGCTCTTCGGGCTCGGTCACTTCGTAGCCCAGCTTAAACGCTTCCACCGCCACTTTCTCCAGGGTTTCGAAATCGTCTGCAGAGAGGTGATGCTCAATCGTGTACAGTGCGTCCGGATCGCTGCCATCTTCCAGCAGCTCTTCGATAATCAGACGCGTCTCTTCACGCTGTTCTTCCAGGTGTTCCGGGTTTGCCATGGCTCGTTCCTCATAATGTGCGGCAGTTATCCCTATTGTCACATACCGCCGTCATTGCCTCCACTTCTCAGTGAAAGATTTCGATCACAGACTTGCAAATGAATATTCATACATATAAATTGAATTTTAATTCAATTAGTGGCCTATGCCAGGTGAGGGAACCATGTCTGCGTTTTACCAGAAGCATTTTTTAAAGTTACTCGATTTTACGCCTGCAGAAATCACCGACCTGCTCGAGCTGGCGGCAAAGCTGAAAGCCGATAAGAAAAACGGTATCGAAGTCCAGAAACTGGCAGGGAAAAACATCGCGCTCATCTTCGAAAAAGACTCAACCCGTACACGATGCTCTTTCGAAGTTGCCGCATACGATCAGGGCGCCCGCGTGACCTACCTGGGGCCCAGCGGCAGCCAGATTGGCCATAAAGAGTCGATCAAGGACACCGCCCGCGTGCTCGGACGGATGTACGACGGCATTCAGTACCGCGGCCACGGCCAGGAAGTGGTGGAGACCCTGGCGCAATACGCCGGCGTGCCAGTGTGGAACGGCCTCACCAACGAGTTCCACCCTACCCAGCTGCTGGCGGACCTGCTGACCATGAAAGAGCACCTGCCGGGCAAAGCCTTTAACCAGATGACGCTGGTCTACGCCGGCGACGCGCGCAACAACATGGGTAATTCGATGCTGGAAGCCGCGGCGCTGACCGGTCTGGATCTGCGCCTGGTGGCGCCCTCGGCCTGCTGGCCGGAGGCCGCGCTGGTGGAAACCTGTACCGCGCTGGCGAAACAGCAGGGCGGCAACATCACCCTGACGGAAGATATCGCCGCGGGGGTGAAAGGCGCCGATTTTATCTATACCGACGTCTGGGTCTCAATGGGCGAGGCGAAGGAAAAATGGGCCGAACGTATCGCCCTGCTGCGCGACTATCAGGTTAACAGCGCGATGCTGGCGCTCACCGGCAACCCGCAGGTCAAGTTCCTCCACTGCCTGCCGGCGTTCCACGACGATCAGACCACGCTGGGCAAACAGATGGCTGCCGATTACGGCCTGCACGGCGGCATGGAGGTGACTGACGAGGTGTTTGAGTCGGCGGCAAGCGTGGTCTTCGACCAGGCGGAAAACCGGATGCACACCATCAAAGCGGTGATGGTGGCGACGCTGAGCAAATAGTCCTTCGCTCGCCGTCAAATCCCGGATCGCTTGGCGCGTATCCGGGATACCGCTCGTCAGGGCGCTTTGTCACGCCATCAGCATCTTCACCACCGCTTTGCGCACCTTCGCCGGGGCGCCCACGGCGCACAGCGGTTTATGCACTTCGCCGGGATAAAACACCACAAAATCCCCTGCGTTAAGGATCACCGTTTGCTCCTGCGCCCCCTCCGCCAGGAAAGCGATGTCTTTCTCCGCCAGCCAGTCGGTCTGCGGCTCTCCTGCCGGCAGGGTGCTGAAGGTCATCCCCTCGCTGCCGCGGAGCACAATCTGGATATCGAGATAGCGGGCATGATATTCCGCGCGACGCGCGGCCTGCGGCTCGGTGGTGTCTTCGGAAATCAGATAAAACAGGTTGTTGCCGTCGATATCATGTTTACCCAGCGGCGTCGCCTCGCTGACATGGCCGATAACGTGTTCGATAGCCTCGCGCAGCGCGGCAGGCAGCCATGGCTGCAGATGGTGGATATTGCCAATAATCATCGCTTACCTCAAATATAAAACAACATTTCATTTTTGCGTTTTATACCCCCATCTTCGCTGCCATACCAGTGCAGTTTCACGGTTCTTTGCGCTGGCGCACTTTTCTGCAGGCAAACGATTACCTGTTTGTGAATGAATCGCTTGATCGTCATAACGGTCTGCGTATAATGCCAGTCGTTTTGCCGGGAGGAAGCATGGCCAATTGCGTACGACATTCTGTCTTAGCGCGTCTCAATGCAGACGCTGGCCTGCCGTTTTTCTTTCCGTTGCTCATTGGATTCCCGAAGCCCCTTATTTAAGGGGCTTTTTTTTTGCCCAGGCGTCAGGAGATAAGCATGGCTAACCCGCTATATCAAAAACATATCATTTCCATAAACGATCTCAGCCGCGAAGACCTCGAACTGGTGCTGGCGACGGCGGCAAAGCTGAAAGCTAATCCACAACCCGAGCTGCTGAAGCATAAGGTTATCGCCAGCTGTTTCTTTGAAGCCTCGACCCGCACCCGCCTCTCTTTTGAAACCTCGATGCACCGCCTGGGGGCCAGCGTGGTCGGCTTCTCCGACAGCGCCAACACCTCGCTGGGCAAAAAAGGGGAAACGCTGGCGGATACCATCTCCGTCATCAGCACCTACGTTGATGCCATCGTGATGCGTCATCCGCAGGAGGGCGCCGCCCGTCTGGCGACCGAATTTTCCGGCGGCGTGCCGGTACTGAACGCCGGCGACGGCGCCAACCAGCACCCGACCCAGACCCTGCTCGACCTGTTCACCATTCAGGAGACCCAGGGCCGCCTCGAAAACCTCAACGTGGCGATGGTCGGCGATCTGAAGTATGGCCGTACCGTCCACTCCCTGACCCAGGCGCTGGCCAAATTCAGCGGCAACCGCTTCTACTTTATCGCCCCGGACGCGCTGGCCATGCCGCAGTACATCCTCGATATGCTGGATGAAAAAGGTATCGCCTGGAGCCTGCATAGCGCCATCGACGACGTGATGGCGGAAGTGGATATTCTCTACATGACCCGCGTGCAGAAAGAGCGTCTGGATCCGTCGGAATACGCCAACGTCAAAGCGCAGTTCGTCCTGCGCGCCGCCGACCTCGAAGGGGCGCGCGCCAATATGAAGGTGCTGCACCCGCTGCCGCGCATTGACGAAATCACCACCGATGTCGATAAAACGCCGCACGCCTGGTACTTCCAGCAGGCCGGTAACGGCATCTTCGCCCGCCAGGCGTTACTGGCACTGGTACTGAATAGCGAGCTGGCACTGTAAGGGGAAATGAGAGATGACACACGACAATAAACTGCAGGTAGAAGCGATCAAACGCGGCACCGTGATCGACCACATTCCGGCGCAGGTCGGCTTTAAGCTGCTCACCCTGTTCAAACTGACCGAAACCGACCAGCGCATCACCATCGGCCTGAACCTGCCCTCCGGCGAGATGGGCCGCAAGGATTTGATTAAAATCGAGAACACCTTCCTGACCGACGAGCAGGTTAACCAGCTGTCGCTGTACGCCCCGCAGGCGACGGTAAACCGCATTGATGATTACGAAGTGGTGGGCAAATCCCGCCCGAGCCTGCCGGATCGCATCGACAGCGTGCTGGTCTGCCCGAACAGCAACTGTATCAGCCACGCCGAACCGGTTTCTTCCAGTTTTGCAGTGAAAAAACGCGCTGATGACATCGCACTCAAATGTAAATACTGCGAAAAAGAGTTTTCTCATTATGTGGTGCTGGCCAACTAAATGCGGTTGGTATTGGTGGTAGGCCTCCCTATAATGGCTACCACCCTACGCTTCGTCCTTCAGGCGGCGTCTGCGCCCGGCGACACAGCGCTTACCGCCTGGCGGCCACCTGAATGATTTTGCGTAACATTACTCAGTTCATCTGGAGATAACATGAGCAAAACTATTGCGACGGAAAATGCACCAGCAGCGATTGGCCCCTACGTTCAGGGCGTTGACCTGGGCAGCATGATCATCACCTCTGGCCAGATCCCGGTCGACCCGAAAACCGGCAGCGTTCCGGAAGACGTATCCGCGCAGGCGCGCCAGTCGTTGAACAACGTGAAAGCCATCGTTGAAGCCGCAGGCCTCACCGTCGGCGATATCGTCAAGACCACCGTCTTCGTCAAAGATCTCAACGATTTCGCTACCGTTAACGCCACATACGAAGCGTTCTTCACCGAGCACAACGCCACCTTCCCGGCGCGCTCCTGCGTTGAAGTGGCGCGTCTGCCGAAAGACGTGAAGATCGAGATCGAAGCCATCGCCGTGCGTCGCTGATCGCGAACTCCGGTATGAAAAAAGGCAGCCCGCAGGCTGCCTTTTTTACGTGGATCATCCGCAAACCTTCCCCTCACTGCCAGCCGTAGCGGCGGCTGTAGAAGCCTTTGACCGTTTGGGTCAGCACCATATAGCCCGCCAGGATCGCCACCAGCCATGGGAAGTAGCTCAGCGGCAGGGCCTGCAGCTGCAGATAGCCCGCCAGCGGCGAGAACGGCAGCGCGATCCCCACCGCCATCACCACCAGGGTCATGGCGAACAGCGGCCAGGCGGCGCGGCTCTGGACGAACGGAATGCGCCGGGTGCGGATCATGTGCACGATCAGCGTTTGCGACAACAGCCCTTCAATAAACCAGCCGGACTGGAACAGGGTCTGCATCTCCACGGTATTGGCGTGGAACACCCACCACATCAGGCCGAAGGTGAGGATATCGAAAATCGAGCTGATCGGGCCGAAGAAGACCATAAAGCGTCCGAGGTCGGCCGGGTTCCAGCGCTGCGGCTTGCGGATCTGTTCATCGTCGACATTATCGAACGGGATCGCCACCTGGGAGACATCGTACAGCAGGTTCTGAATCAACAGGTGCAGCGGCAGCATCGGCAGAAACGGCAGGAAGGCGCTGGCCACCAGCACGCTGAAGACATTGCCGAAGTTGGAGCTGGCGGTCATTTTGATGTACTTAAGCATGTTGGCGAAAGTGCGGCGGCCTTCGATCACCCCTTCCTCCAGCACCATCAGGCTTTTCTCCAGCAGAATGATATCCGCCGCCTCGCGGGCGATATCCACCGCGCCGTCGACCGAGATGCCGATGTCCGCCGCGCGCAGCGCCGGGGCGTCGTTGATGCCGTCGCCCATAAAGCCCACCACGTGACCTTCTCGTTTCAGCAGCGTCACGATGCGCTCCTTATGCAGCGGCGCCAGGCGGGCGAAGAGCGTGGTGCGTTTCGCCAGCGCCGCCAGCTCGTCGTCGCTCATGGCTTCAATCTGGCTGCCAATCACCACTTCGCCGGCATCCAGCCCCACTTCATGGCACACCTTCGCCGCCACCAGCTCGCTGTCGCCGGTGAGGATCTTCACCGTGATGCCGCTGGCTTTTAACGCTTTCAGCGCCGGAGCGGTGGTCTCTTTCGGCGGATCGAGGAAGGCGATGTAGCCTTCAAGGATCAGGTCCGACTCATCGGCGCGCTGGTAGTCGCCTTCGCGGGCCGGCAGGTACTTGGTCGCCACCGCCACCACCCGCAGCCCCTGCCGGTTGAGGGTGTCAGTGACCCGGCGAATGCGGCGCAGCATGGTCTCGTCCAGCGGCACGATATCGCCGTTGTAGCGCACCTGGGTTGAGACGTTGAGGATCTCCTGCAGCGCCCCTTTACAGATCAGCTGATGCGCGGCGTCCTCCTCTTTCACCACCACCGACATGCGGCGGCGTTCGAAATCGAAGGGGATCTCATCCACTTTCTGCCAGCGCGCCGCCAGCCCGCGGGCGGCCTCCAGCTCAACGCCCTCCAGCACCGCGGTGTCGAGCAGATTTTTCAACCCGGTCTGGTAGTGGCTGTTCAGCCAGGCGGCATGCAGTACGCGCTCGCTGACCTTGCCGGAGACGTCGGTATGGTTCTCCAGCACAATCTTATCCTGAGTCAGGGTGCCGGTTTTATCGGTGCAGAGGATGTCCATCGCGCCAAAGTTCTGAATGGCGTCGAGGTGCTTCACGATGACCTTTTGCTTCGACAGCTTTACCGCCCCGCGCGCCAGCGTCGAGGTGACGATCATCGGCAGCATCTCCGGCGTCAGGCCGACCGCCACCGACAGCGCGAACAGCGCCGCCTCCCACCAGTCGCCTTTGGTGTAGCCATTGATCAGCAGCACCACCGGGGCCATCACCAGCATAAAGCGGATCAGCAGCATACTCACCCGGCTGATGCCTTTCTGGAAGGCGTTCGGCTCGCTCTCCTGCTCGCTGACGCGGCCGGCCAGTTGACCAAACCAGGTGTGGCCGCCGGTGGCGAAGACGATGGCCTGCGCCGAGCCGCTCACCACGTTGGTGCCCATAAAGCACAGGGTGTCGCACTCCAGCGGGTTCTGCTGCAGCGGATCGCGGCTGTGGGCCACTTTCTCCACCGGCAGCGATTCGCCGGTCAGCGAGGCCTGGGCGACGAACAGATCCCGCGCCTGCAGGATACGCAGGTCCGCCGGGATCATGTCCCCCGCCGACAGCCGGATGATGTCGCCCGGCACCAGCTGGTCGATAGGCAGCTCCAGCCAGCGGCTCTCCCCCTGTTCGTTGACCACCCGCAGCACGGTGGCGGTATTGCTCACCATCGCCTTCAGCGCATCCGCCGCTTTGGTCGAGCGCGCCTCCTGGATGAAGTTGAGCAGCGTCGAGATCCCCACCATCAGGGCGATCACCCCGGCGGCGAACAGATCTTCGGTGGAATAGGAGACGATGCCGAGCACCGTCAGCAGTAGATTGAACGGGTTGCGATAGCAGGTCCACAGATGCACCCACCACGGCGAGGGCTTCTGCGCCGGGATCTGGTTGTCGCCGTGTTTAAGGATTTTCGCCGCCACTTCGCCTTCATTGAGCCCTTCAGGGTGGCTGTCAAAGGCGCGCCAGATCTCCTGGTCGTCCATCGCCGCCACGTCCAGGCACTGTTTGCCCAGCGACTCAGGAATGGGGCCGCTCGCCAGATGGCGGGCGTCCGGCAGCGGATCGCGCTGGACTAAACGGCGTGGCAGATGGCGGCTAAGCTGTGCGAACAGCTGCCGGGTATAATTTTTCAGCATAAACAGTCCCTCCGCGCTCGCGCAAGCGAACGCAGCGTTGCCGACGGGCGTAGCAAAACCTACCTGTCAGGCATGTTATTTTTATGGCAGGGACATCAAGGACGTCACTGCTTTACGCTTTCCGGTAAAGCAGTGTTAAACAGGCTTACCGGAAAGAAAGGTTGCTCCATCGAGGATGAGGAGTGGGATCGGGGTCCATAACTATCTCCGGTAAGTGAATTTAAACGGCGCGGATTATAGCGCCCTCGTTGAGGATTGTGTGGCAATAATGGCGATGATAAACCCGCGCAACTAAACCGAACGTAAACCAGACTTTGCTCATTGCGGTTTGGTTGAGTAGCATTAGGCTCACTTCTACCCACCCTGACGAGAATTCCGCATGCAGAACCGGCTGACCATCAAAGATATCGCGCGCTTAAGCGGTGTAGGGAAATCAACGGTATCCCGCGTCCTCAACAACGAGAGCGGGGTCAGCGAACGGACCCGCGAGCGCGTCGAAGCGGTGATGCAGCAGCACGGTTTCTCGCCCTCCCGCTCCGCCCGCGCCATGCGCGGCCAGAGCGATAAAGTGGTGGCGATTATCGTCACCCGTCTCGATTCGCTGTCGGAAAACCTCGCCGTGCAGACCATGCTGCCCGCCTTTTATGAGCAGGGTTACGACCCGATTATGATGGAGAGTCAGTTCTCCCCTGGGCTGGTGGAGGAGCATCTCGGCATGCTCGCCCGGCGTAATATTGACGGCGTGGTGCTGTTCGGTTTTACCGGCATCGACGAGGCGATGCTCGCTCCCTGGCGCGACACCCTGGTGCTGATGGCCCGCGACGCCCCCGGCTTCGCCTCGGTGTGCTATGACGACGAGGGGGCCATCACGCTGCTGATGCAGCGGCTCTACGAGCGCGGACATCGCCACATCAGCTTCCTTGGCGTACCGCACAGCGACGTCACCACCGGCGAACGCCGCCATCTCGCCTACCTCGCCTTCTGTAAAAAGCATCGCCTGACGCCCACCGCCGCCCTGCCGGGGCTGGGCATGAAGCAGGGGTATGACACCGTCGCCAGCGTGCTGACGGCCGAGACCAGCGCCCTGGTGTGCGCCACCGATACCCTCGCCCTCGGCGCCAGCAAATATCTCCAGCAGCAGGGCCGCGATGCGCTGCAGCTCGCCAGCGTCGGCAGCACGCCGCTGATGAAGTTTCTCCACCCGGAAATATTGACCGTCGATCCTGGCTATGCCGAGTCCGGACGCCGGGCCGCCCGGCAGTTGATCGAGCAGATCGCCGGCAGCGTCGATCCCCGCCAGATCGTCATTCCCGCCGCCCTCAATTAATCTCGTTCGGGTGATTTATGTGATCGTCGCCGGATTTCGGGAACGTTCCCATTTTGCAAATCAAGCGGAACGGTTAGGATGCCCTCAAGGTAAAAACGGCATCTCTCCCCTCTGTTTTTGAGGCTTCATCATGAGCAAAGTAAACCAGCAGGACATCGATAAACTGATCGAACTGGTGGGCGGGCGCGGCAATATCGCCACCGTCAGCCACTGTATTACCCGTTTGCGCTTTGTGCTGAACGACCCGGCCATCGCCAGACCAAAAGAGATTGAGCAGCTGCGCATGGTGAAGGGATGCTTCACTAACGCCGGCCAGTTCCAGGTGGTCATCGGCACCGAGGTGGGTGATTACTACAAGGCCCTGCTGGCGACCACCGGTCAGACTTCCGCCGATAAAGAGCAGGTCAAACAGGCCGCGCGGCAAAATATGAAGTGGCATGAACAGCTGATCTCGCACTTCGCCGAGATCTTCTTCCCGCTGCTGCCGGCGCTGATCAGCGGCGGTCTGATCCTTGGTTTCCGCAACGTCATCGGCGACTTACCCATGAGCAACGGCCAGACGCTGGCCCAGATGCACCCGTCGCTGAAAACCATCTATGACTTCCTGTGGCTGATTGGCGAGGCGATCTTCTTCTATCTGCCGGTGGGGATCTGCTGGTCGGCGGTGAAGAAGATGGGCGGTACGCCGATCCTTGGGATCGTCCTGGGCGTGACCCTGGTGTCCCCGCAGCTGATGAACGCCTATCTCCTCGGCCAGCAGGTGCCGGAGGTGTGGAACTTCGGCCTGTTTACCATTGCTAAAGTCGGCTACCAGGCGCAAGTCATCCCGGCCCTGCTGGCGGGCCTGACCTTAGGCTTTATCGAGACGCGCCTCAAGCGCATTGTGCCTGACTACCTCTACCTGGTCATTGTGCCGGTCTGCTCGCTGATCCTCGCGGTATTCCTCGCGCACGCCATTATCGGTCCGTTCGGCCGCCTGATCGGCGACGGCGTAGCCTTCGCAGTGCGCCATCTGTTAACCGGCAGCTTCGCGCCGATCGGCGCCGCGCTGTTTGGCTTCCTCTACGCGCCGCTGGTGATTACCGGCGTCCATCAGACCACCCTCGCCATCGATATGCAGATGATCCAGAGCATGGGCGGAACCCCAGTGTGGCCGCTGATTGCGCTGTCCAACATTGCCCAGGCGTCGGCGGTGGTCGGCATCATCATCGCCAGCCGCAAGCAGAATGAACGTGAAATCTCAGTACCGGCGGCGATCTCCGCCTATCTCGGGGTCACCGAGCCGGCAATGTACGGTATCAACCTGAAGTACCGCTTCCCGATGCTGTGCGCGATGATCGGCTCCGGCCTCGCCGGCCTGCTGTGCGGCCTGAACGGCGTGCTGGCGAACGGCATCGGCGTCGGCGGCCTGCCGGGGATCCTCTCCATCCAGCCGAGCTACTGGCAGGTGTACGCCATGGCGATGGCCATCGCGGTGGTGGTGCCGATTATCCTCACCACCGTGGTGTATCAGCGCAAGTACCGTCAGGGCACCTTGCAGATTGTCTAACTTCTTCTTTCGGGGCGCCTTTGGCGCCCCTCGTTGCAGCAGGAAAGTACTATGAATCATCTCCCCCACTGGTGGCAAAACGGCGTTATTTATCAAATCTATCCGAAGAGTTTTCAGGATACCACCGGCAGCGGCACCGGCGACCTGCGCGGCGTCACCTCCCGCCTCGACTATCTGCAAAAGCTTGGGGTCGACGCCATCTGGCTGACGCCGTTCTACGTTTCACCGCAGGTGGATAACGGCTACGACGTGGCAAACTACACCGCCATCGATCCCTCCTACGGCACGATGGACGATTTTGACGCCCTGGTGGCGGAAGCGAAGGCCCGCGGGATCCGCATCGTGCTGGATATGGTGCTGAACCATACCTCGACCGAACACGAGTGGTTCCGTCAGTCGCTGAATAAGGAGAGCCCCTACCGTCAGTTCTATATCTGGCGCGACGGCGAACCGGACGCCCTGCCGAACAACTGGCGCTCCAAGTTTGGCGGCAACGCCTGGCAGTGGCATGCCGACAGCGGTCAGTATTATCTGCACCTGTTCGCCATTGAGCAGGCGGATCTCAACTGGGAGAACCCGGCGGTGCGCGCCGAGCTGAAAAAGGTCTGCGAATTCTGGGCCGACCGCGGCGTTGACGGCCTGCGCCTCGACGTGGTCAACCTGATCTCGAAAGATCAGGCCTTTCCCGG
The DNA here is from genome assembly GCF_048822415.1 of Klebsiella sp. C360. Taxonomy (NCBI): domain Bacteria; kingdom Pseudomonadati; phylum Pseudomonadota; class Gammaproteobacteria; order Enterobacterales; family Enterobacteriaceae; genus Klebsiella; species Klebsiella sp. C360. Next base: position 97,290 of record NZ_JBMEZZ010000012.1, on the reverse strand, counting down.
CGATGCGGACGGGGATGGCCGCCGCTTCTACACCGACGGCCCGCGGGTGCATGAGTTCCTGCAGGAGATGAGCCGCGATGTCTTCACGCCGCGTCATCTGATGACCGTCGGCGAGATGTCTTCCACCTCGCTGGAACACTGCCAGCAGTACGCCGCGCTGGACGGCCGCGAGCTGTCGATGACCTTTAACTTCCACCATTTAAAAGTCGATTATCCCGGTGGGGAGAAGTGGACCCTCGCCCGCCCGGACTATGTGGCGCTGAAGGCGCTGTTCCGCCACTGGCAGCAGGGGATGCACAACCGGGCGTGGAACGCGCTGTTCTGGTGTAATCACGATCAGCCGCGCATCGTCTCGCGCTTTGGCGACGAAGGCGAGTACCGGGTGCCGGCGGCGAAGATGCTGGCGATGGTGCTGCACGGCATGCAGGGCACGCCCTATATTTATCAGGGCGAAGAGATCGGTATGACCAATCCGCACTTCAACAGCATCAGCGATTATCGCGACGTCGAGAGCCACAATATGTTTATCGAACGTGCGGCGCAGGGGCAAAGTCCGGACGAACTGCTGGCGATCCTTGCCAGCAAGTCGCGCGACAACAGCCGCACGCCGATGCCGTGGCATGGTGGCGAGAACGGTGGCTTTAGCGATGGCGAACCGTGGATCGGCCTTGGCGATAACTACCGGGAGATCAACGTCGAGGCGGCGCTGGCGGACCCTGATTCGGTGTTTTATGCCTATCAGCAGCTGATTACGCTGCGTAAAACCCTGCCGCTGCTGACCTGGGGCGATTATCAGGATCTCCTGCCTGACCATCCGTCGCTGTGGTGCTATCGCCGTCAGTGGCAGGGACAAACGCTGGTGGTCGCCGCCAACCTGAGCCGCGACCTGCAGGCCTGGCAGCCTGAGGACGCCCCGGGCGAGTGGAAGATGATCATCAGCAACTATGCCGAGACCACGCCCCGCCCAACCGGGCTGACGCTGCGGCCGTTCGAAGCGGTATGGTGGCTGCAGGCGTAAGGTGTCCCCTGCCCTCCCGAAATGAGAAGGTCATGCCTGGCGCCGGTGGCGAACGCCAGGCATTTTTGCTTATTTTCCAGCCAGATAAATTTACATTTATCGCCAGCGCCCATCATCCGTACTCTCACCTTTTTACCTTGTTCTGGGTCAATAAAATCGCAAACATCTTTGATGCAAATCACTACATATAGAACTTAAAATGCGTCCCGGCCCTACATGTTGTATTAATCGTCTATTATGTCACCATATCTTGTCGATGTCTGGCGGTGATGAGATGTGGATAAAACGGGCCGGATCTGAAGGCAAACAGCACGAGCCGTAGCGTACAGCGCCTTCGGGATAACCTCCGCCTCTGTGGATAACCTGTTCTATATATGGAGTGATCATGACACCGCATGTGATGAAACGTGATGGCTGTAAAGTGCCGTTCAAGTCAGAGCGCATTCAGGAAGCAATTCTGCGTGCAGCTAAAGCAGCGGGAGTCGATGACGCAGACTATTGCGCCACCGTCGCAGAAGTCGTTAGCCAACAAATGCAGGGCCGCGCCCAGGTCGACATCAACGAGATCCAGACCGCCGTGGAAAACCAGCTGATGTCCGGCCCCTATAAGCAGCTGGCGCGCGCCTACATTGAGTATCGCCATGACCGCGATAGCCAGCGTGAGAAGCGCGGCCGCCTCAATCAGGAGATCCGCGGCCTCGTCGAGCAGACCAACTCCGCGCTGCTCAACGAAAACGCCAACAAGGACAGTAAAGTCATCCCGACCCAGCGCGACCTGCTGGCCGGTATCGTCGCCAAGCACTACGCCCGACAGCACCTGCTGCCTCACGATGTGGTGATGGCCCACGAACGCGGCATGATCCACTATCATGACCTCGATTACTCGCCCTTCTTCCCGATGTTTAACTGCATGCTGATCGACCTGAAAGGCATGCTGACCCAGGGCTTTAAGATGGGCAACGCGGAGATCGAGCCGCCGAAGTCTATCTCTACCGCCACCGCGGTGACCGCGCAGATCATCGCCCAGGTCGCCAGCCATATTTACGGCGGCACCACCATCAACCGTATCGATGAAGTGCTGGCGCCGTTCGTCAGCGAAAGCTTTAACAAGCATCGTAAAATCGCCGAAGAGTGGCAGATCCCGGATGCCGAAGGCTATGCCCGCGCCCGTACCGAAAAAGAGTGCTACGACGCCTTCCAGTCGCTGGAGTATGAGGTTAACACGCTGCATACCGCCAACGGCCAGACGCCGTTCGTCACCTTCGGATTCGGCCTCGGCACCAGCTGGGAATCGCGGCTGATCCAGCAGTCGATTCTGCGCAACCGCATTGCCGGCCTCGGTAAAAACCGTAAGACCGCGGTGTTCCCGAAACTGGTGTTCGCGATCCGTGACGGCCTGAACCATAAGTTCGGCGACCCGAACTACGACATCAAACAGCTGGCGCTGGAGTGCGCCAGCAAGCGCATGTACCCGGATATCCTCAACTACGACCAGGTGGTGAAGGTTACCGGGTCGTTTAAAACGCCGATGGGCTGCCGCAGCTTCCTCGGGGTGTGGGAAAACGAGAACGGCGAGCAGGTGCACGATGGGCGCAATAACCTCGGCGTTATCAGCCTCAACCTGCCGCGCATCGCCCTGGAAGCGAAAGGCGACGAAGCCGCCTTCTGGGCGCTGCTGGACGAGCGCCTGCAGCTGGCGCGCAAAGCGCTGATGACCCGTATTGCCCGCCTGGAAGGGGTAAAAGCGCGCGTGGCGCCGATCCTCTATATGGAAGGGGCCTGCGGCGTGCGACTGAAAGCCGACGACGACGTCTCCGAGATTTTCAAAAACGGCCGGGCGTCGATTTCGCTGGGCTATATCGGTATCCATGAAACCATCAATGCACTGTACGGCAATCAGCACATGTACGACAGCGAGGCGCTGCGCGAGAAGGGTGTGGCCATCGTCCAGCGCCTGCGCGACGCCGTCGATTTGTGGAAGGAAGAGACCGGCTACGGCTTTAGCCTGTACAGCACGCCGAGCGAAAACCTGTGCGATCGCTTCTGCCGTCTCGATACCGCCGAGTTTGGCGTGGTGGAAGGGGTGACCGACAAAGGTTACTACACCAACAGCTTCCACCTCGACGTGGAGAAGAAGGTCAACCCGTACGACAAGATCGATTTTGAAGCGCCGTATCCGCCGCTGGCCAACGGGGGCTTCATTTGCTACGGCGAATACCCGAACATCCAGCACAACCTGAAGGCGCTGGAGGACGTGTGGGATTACAGCTATCAGCATGTGCCGTATTACGGAACCAATACGCCGATCGATGAATGCTACGAGTGTGGTTTCACCGGCGAGTTCGAGTGCACCAGCAAGGGTTTTACCTGCCCGAAATGCGGTAACCACGACGCCTCCCGCGTTTCCGTTACCCGCCGGGTGTGCGGCTACCTCGGTAGCCCGGACGCGCGTCCGTTCAACGCCGGCAAGCAGGAAGAAGTGAAGCGCCGCGTGAAGCATCTGGGCAACGGGCAGATCGGTTAATTCCAGCTGGTTTAGCCCCTCCCCCTCTCCCCAACGGGGAGAGGGGACCGGCCCCGTAGCCGTTTGGCCACTAAGGCGCCGTTCCCGGATCGCGGCGCAAAGCGCCTTATCCGGGCTACAACCGCGTATGCGGCTTTTCGTAGCCCGGGCGAGCGCAGCGACGCCGGGAGCCGTTCCCTTTACAAATGCACAACACCTCCGTTTTCGCAAAGCCATTAGCCTCAGAGCAAGGCGGCAAACGAGGGAATCCCAAACAGCCAGGTGGGTTTCCTCAAATCAGTTGGCGTTGTAGCAAGGCGGCAAACGAGTAAGTCCCGGGGAGCTTACTGGAGTAAGTGACCCGGGCGAGCGAGCGCAGCCAACGCCGCTACATCGGCAAATGAGAAGAGGAAACAATGAATTACCATCAGTACTACCCGGTAGATATTGTCAACGGCCCCGGCACCCGCTGCACCCTGTTTGTCTCCGGCTGCGTCCATGAGTGCCCGGGCTGCTACAACAAAAGCACCTGGAGGGTGAATTCCGGCATGCCCTTCACGACCGAGATGGCCGACCGCATCATCGCCGACCTCAACGACACCCGCATCAAGCGCCAGGGGATTTCACTCTCCGGCGGCGATCCGCTGCATCCGCAAAACATCGCGGAGATCTTAAAGCTGGTTCAGCGCGTGCGCGCCGAATGCCCCGATAAAGATATCTGGGTCTGGACCGGCTATAAGCTGGAAGAGCTGAATGAGGCGCAGATGCAGGTGGTGAACCTGATCAACGTGCTGGTCGACGGTAAGTTTGTGCAGGATTTAAAAGACCCGGCGCTGATCTGGCGCGGCAGCAGCAACCAGGTCGTGCATCATTTGCGATAGCGTTTAGAGCCGTTTATTCGCCTGATGATAAACGGCCGCTTTCTCTCTTTTGCCAATGGCAATAACGTAAACCACCACCACACTATCTCGTACTTGATACACCAGCCGATAACCTGACGCCTTAAGCTTGATTTTGTAGCAATCCGGCAAATCGTTCAGCCTGGCCGACTCAATTCGCGGATTCTGCACAATCTGCTGGAGCTTATTTTTGAACTGTTTTTTGACCGTCTCGCCAAGCTGCCATTCGCGCCAGGCACGCGGATCAAACGCCAGTTCATAGGTCATCCAGACTCACCTTCACCTCCGGCTGCGGGTTTTCCAGCCGCTCGCGAACGGTGCGTAACAACGCCGCTTCGCCATCGCTGATGGTCATACTTTTCACCGGCATGCGGCCATTTTCCGCAATGTATTGAAACAGCAGGCGTACCGCCTCCGTTGGCGTCATATCGAGTTTCTCCAGCACGGCATAAGCCTCTTTTTTGAGTTTATCATCCAGCCGAACGTTGAGCGTGGCCATTATGCCTCCAGAAAGGGATATTTTGTAATGCATTATAGCATTACATTTGAATTACACTCGAATCTGGAAAACGTCTCTCAAAACCGGCTGACGCATTCCATCGCCACCGTTTTAAACTCATCGAAGCTGCGGGTCGTGGCGAGGCGGCTCATGGCGCGCTCGCGCAGGAAAGTCACGAAAATATCGTAGATCGCCATCGCCTCTTCATACTCGCGCTTGCTGATAGCGAGCAGGAAGATGAGATGAGCGGTTTCGTCCCCCCAGGCGATGCCCTGCGGAGCGATAACGGTATAGACCACCGTCTTTTTCGCCAGCAGACCCAGGGAGTGCGGCAGCGCAATACCGTCGCCGAGCATGGTGCTGACGATCGCTTCACGCTCCACCACCGAAGCATGAAACTCCGCATCGACGAAGCCTTCCTCCAGCAGCTGCTGACACAGTTCGGCGAATAGCGTTTGCTGATCCATCGGCGTGTCGATCACCCGGAAATGGGCGGCATCGAAGTACTTATTCAGCATCCACGGACGGGTGCGGTCCACCAGCACCAGCTTGCCGATCTGATCCAGTTGATAGTCAGTGGGGAACGGCGCGATGGTCACTACCGGCTTGTTTTTTTCGCTGATCCGCACCGTGGAGATAACAAAATCCGCCTCGATCGCGTCCCGCTGTTCGTACTCGCGCTGGGAAATAGTGGCGGCGATCTCCAGCTGCGGATATTTGCGCTGCAGGATCGCCTCAATCATCCGCACCATCGCATTGCTGGTATCGCACACCAGCAGCACCTGCGGCTGACGCTGGTAGCCGATGTTGTAGTGGCGCTCCAGCCCGACGCCGATATGCAGCACCAGAAAACCGATTTCGTTTTCGCTAATGGTATAAGGCGTGTATTTGCCCCAGCTGGAGACCGCGGCGAGGGTCATATCCCAGGCCATCGGGTAGTGCTGTTTGATGTTATCCAGCAGCGGATTGGGGATCATGATCTGGTAGCGTACGCGGGTGATCATGGTCTTTATGTGGGTCAGCAGATCGGCGTGCAGCTGGGCATCGTCCAGCAGATTGTAGTTATACTGGCTGTTGATGTAGCGCAGGATGTAGTTGACCAGCGCTTCGTCATCGTCGGCGCTGATGGTTTCCGGGTCCACGTCCTGTACCTGACGGGCGGCGATATGCACGCACAGCCACTCTTCTTCCGCGGGCGATAAAGGTTTACCGGCCAGCCGCTGCAGTTCGCCCGCCAGATCGCGCGCGGCATCACGGACGTTCTGCGCCACATCTTCAGCACTGAAATCCGCCAGCGGGTAGCCTTCGCTGACGCGGCGCACCACCACCGCCCCGTACAGGCAGATAAAGCGCTCGCCGACGTCGGTGAGGCGAATATGGTGCCGGGTGAGCGTCTCCTGCAGCACGGGCTCCAGCAGCGCTGGCACCTCCGCGGCAAAGGCCTTGGCGCCGATCGGCGGCGCGATACCGCCCTGCTGGGCCAGCTCCCACAGCAGGTCGGTGAGGCAGGCGCGAACCGATACCTCGCTGCCAAACAGCTTCATACCGTGGCGCGGGCGGGTTTCAAGGGTGAGCTGATAGCGCTGGAAGCGCTCGCGCACCTCGACCATATCGTTCTGCAGCGTGGCGCGGCTGACGAACCACTCATCCGCCAGGTCTTCCAGCTTGATGGAGAACGCCGACGTCAGAAAACGCACCAGCAGAAACGTGATGCGATCCTGGGCGGTACGCGGGACATGCTGCGCCTTCGGCGACGCCTCCTCCAGCGTCTGAAAGCTCGCCGGGTTATCAATTTTCAGCTGATAACCGCTGCCGCGGTTGAGGATAAACTGCGCGCCATACTGCGCCAGTAGCGCATTCAGGGCGGTAATATCGGCGCGCACGGTACGGGTGGAAACCGACAGGCGTTGCGCCAGCTCATCCTGCGGCAGCGTTTCATTCCGCAGCAGGGTGAAGAGTTGCGCTAAGCGTTGGTTAGGAAATCGCATGTCAGTTCCTTGTGGTTACGGCTCAGGGTTGGGCGGATATCACCATCTGCGATGGGCTGCCGACCGGCGTGTAGTCTGAGACAAAGGTCAATTTGCCATCCTTCGGCGCCACGCTGAAGCGGGTAATATTATCGCTACGCTGGTTCATGACGTACAGCCACTGCCCCTGAGTATCCAGGGTCAGCGTGCGGGGGTAATCTCCGCGCGTCCAGATATCCTCCTGGTGGCTCAGGCGGCCATCGGCCTGCACCGTAAAGTGGGCGATGCTGTTATGCAGACGGTTGGCGACGTATAGCTGTTTGCCGTCGTTGCTCAGCGCCAGACCGGCGGCAAAGCTGGTGCCCTTATACTCTTTCGGCAGCGCGGAGACGGTTTTGCCTTCGCGCAGCAGGCCGCTTTGCTTATCCAGATGATAGAAGGTCAGCGTCGACGCTTCTTCGTTAATCAGCCACAGGCCGTCGCCCTTTGGCGTGAAGACGAAGTGGCGCGGGCCGGCGCCCGGCGACGAAGCGGCGATAAATGGCGGATCGTTCGGCGTCAGCTTGCCGCTGGCGCTATCCAGCCGGTACTGATAGATCCGATCCAGCCCCAGATCGGTAGAGTAAACGTATTTTCCGCTGGGATCGGCGGCGATCATATGGGCGTGCGGGCCATTGTGATCGCTGATGGCGAAACTGCCCTCGACGGCCGCCGCCGGGCGTTCGGCCCCTGCCGGGCCTTCATCCTGATGCCTGTCCACCGCCTCACCCAGGCTACCATCTTCTTTGACCGGTAGCACGGCGATGCTGCCGCTGACGTAGTTGGCCACCAGCAGCTGTTTACCGTTTGGCGTCAGGGAGAGATAAACCGGCCCGGCGCCGCCGGAGGCGACCTGATTGAGTGCGGTCAGCTCACCGTTCTTCTCAATGCGCCACGCCTGCACCACGCCTTTCTCCACTTCGCTGGCGGCATACAGCGTCTTGCCATCGCGCGAGACGGTCAGCTGCGCGGCGTTCGGCAACGAGCTCACCAGCGTCCTGTCACGTAGCGCGCCGGTTTGGCTATCAACGGTAAAGCGGTACAGACCTTCGCCATTGGGATTATAGGTGCCTACCCAGGCATAGTGAGTTTGCGCGGCGCCGGCGGCGGCAGCAAACAGGGACAGTGAAGCGACAAGCAGATGACGAGCGACAGGCATAGCAACTCCTTGATGGTTCAGTGGGATAAGCTGCCCCTCACCCTTTGAGGGCGAGGGGCAAGGGCACTACTTCACTAACTGTTTGGTCATCTCCAGCAGCTGGCGAACATCGGCCGGGCGGGTGTTGCCGCTGGCCTTATCGATAATCGAGCTGTAGATATGCGGGATGATTTTGCTCACCCCGGCATCGAGGGCGATCTTGAGGATCTCGCTGTAGTTTTCCAGATCGATACCGCCGGTCGGCTCCAGCCAGAAATCGTGCGCGGCGCAGGCTTTGGCCACCGCCTCGAACTCGTCGCGGTGCTTCAGGCCGCCCATCGGGAAGTATTTGATGGAGCTGCCGCCCATATCTTTTAACAGCGCGATGGCGGTTTCCAGCGGCACAATCCCATCCGCCGCGCCGCTGCTCAGCGGGCCGGTGGAGATCTTCACCATCCCCGGGGTGCCGGTGGGCGAGACCAGGCCGTTGACCACCGTCTCGTTCTGCCCGAGCAGCGCGCGGCTGGTGGCCACGCCGGTGAAGACCTGATTGACGTGCTGCGGCTGCACCTGGCGCGAAATCTCGCTCACCATCGCCGATTGATTCGGATCCCCTGCGCCCAGCCCGACGGAGAGGGCGTTATCAATCAGCTTCGCGTAGTCGCGCATATCGGCCACCGCGCTGGCGACGTCCGGGTAGTTTTTGGAGAGCACGCCGACCAGGACATGACCTTCCGCCGCGTCGTAGATTTCCCGGGCGTTGTCTTTACTACCCGCCAGGACGTTCAGGCACACGCGGTCACGGTAAAAGTTTGGGGTCAGTTTCATGCTTGTTTCTCCTTGTTCAGAACTTCCGCGATACGGCGGGCGACTACCGCCAGCTGCTGGGCGTCAACGCTGCGGACATCGGCTTCGATAATGCCTTCATTCGCTTTATAGCCGCGGAAGTAGATGGCGTATTCGCCCTGCTTCAGCGCGTTAACCAGATCGCCGGTCTTCACGCCGGTCACCGCTTCGTCGAATTTGATTTCGGCGCGGGCGATATCGCGGCCGGCGCTGTCCCATACCACGCGGGCAGTGACGCCGTTGAGGGTATTGAGCTGTTCGATAAACGGCGTCATCTTCGCCACCATCTCTTCACCGCTCTCTTTGCTTGCCGTCAGGTAGTGTTCAATGGCGCAGGTCAGGCCGAGGATCCCCTCTTTACCCACTTTCATCGCCCGGCCAATCCCCATCGACTGGCGTTTAACCCACTCGACGTACTGCGTTTTGCCGATCACCAGCCCGCTGGTCGGCCCTTCAATCGCTTTCGCGCCGCTGTAGATCACCAGGTCGGCGCCCATGCGGTAGTAGCCCTGCAGATCTTCCTCCGCCGCCGCGTCGACGATCAGCGGTAAATGATGCTGACGCGCCACTTCCGCGGCCTGCGCCACGTTGAGCATGCTTTTCTGCACGCAGTGGTGGGATTTGATGTAGAGGATCGCCGCGGTGCGCGGGGTGATCGCCGCCGCCAGCTGTTCGGCAGAACATTCGTTGGCGTAACCCGCTTCCACCAGCCTGCCGCCGCCCAGCGCCACCATGGTGCCGACCGGCGCGCCGAAGTTGACGTTGTGGCCCTTCGGCAGGACGATTTCGTTATGCTCTATCGGCGTGACGTGCAGGTTCTCCAGCAGCCAGTCGCTGTCTTTCACCAGCACCGCCGCCACCGACTGGGCAATCCCTGCCGAGGCGCAGGAGACCACGGTCGCCCCTTCCACGTCCAGCAGCCTGGCGATGTACTCGCCGGTTTTATTCACCAGATCTTTCATTTCAAAGTACTGGTTCATGCCGGCCATCGCGGCGTCCACCACTTCCGGACGCGGCGTGGAAACGCCCAGCGCCGTCATCCGGCCAGAAGCGTTAATAACTTGTTTTAAATGGTATTTTTCAAAAATCGAAGGCATGTTCCGCGCTCCCTTGTTCGGTCAGATAGCCTTTGCCCGCGCGGATCGCGGCCAGCGGCACCAAAATTTTGTCTGCCTGGAGGCTCTCTTTTTCGGCATCCACCAGCAGCGTTGGCTGGCGCTCCAGGCGAAATAGCGTGAGATCGGCGTCGAAACCCACTTCCAGCCGCCCTTTATGCGACAGGCGCAGCCCCTCGGCAGCGCTGACGGTCACGCAGGCAATCACCTGCGGCAGGGTCATGCCGATGGCGAGAAATTTCGACATCACCAGCGCCAGCGAACGCACCGGGCCGTCGATGCGGTTACGGCAGTAAATATCCGAGCTGATGGTGTGCGGCAGAATGCCCAGCGCAATCGCCCGGCGCGCCACTTCAAAGCTGAAGCTGGCGGTACCGTGGCCGACGTCGAGGCGCACGCCGCGCTGCAGGGCGCGAGTAATCGAACTGCGCAGTTCGCCGGCAGGATTCAGAATGCGGTTCGGTTTGCCGTTATAGCAGTGGGTAATGATGTCGCCGCGGCTCAGCAGATCGGCGATTTCATCGAGGTTCGGCGGATTGTTGCCAATGTGCACCATCAGCGGCAGATCGCCGTTTTCCTGCTGAATCGCCTTGGCGCGCGCCAGCGGCGTAATGCCGTTTTCTCCCACCACGCTGCTGCTCATCCGCGCCTTCAGACCAACGATAAAATCGGGATGACGCTGCACCGCCTGCTTCACCGCCTCGGCGTCAATATTGGTCATATTGGCCAGTTCATTCTGGGCAATCAGCCCGACGCGGGAGATATTGAGCAGGGCATAGACTTCCGTCGCCGCTTTACGGGTCAGTTGATAGAACTCATCGACATCGTCGGCGCCGGTGCTGCCGGCATCAATCACGGTGGTGACGCCGGTGGCGATGCCGACGCTGTCCGGCTCATCGTGATAAATTGGCGAATTCGGGTAGCAGTGAACGTGGGAGTCAATCCAGCCGGCGCTGACGTAGCTGTTGCCCTGCAGATCGAGGGTTTTGCGGGAGGGCGCGCTAATCTCGCCCAGCGCCGCGATTTTCCCGTCCTGAATGGCGATATCAGTCAGGGTATCGTCGACGAGGCGCGCGCGGCGCAGGAGTAAATCAAACATAGCTATCTCCTGATGAAAGAGTGTATCTGTTGCCGGATGGCGGCGTACCGCCTTATCCGGCCTACCAATCGCGCTGACGTGTAGGCCCGATAAGCGCCGCGCCATCGGGCGATTAGCTAATCGCCACCGGGAAAATGGAGCCGAGGATCATCGCGCCGAGGATGGCGCCGCCGGTGATCGGTTTCTGCCAGATGTAAAACAGCAGGGCGCCAACCAGCGAGCCGATCCCGATAGGAATCGAGGCGGTCATTGCGCTGAGGATGATCAAGGGGCCGAGGAAGCGGCCGGAGGCATTACCGGCCCCCATCATCACGTCGGCGCCGTAGGTGGAGTCGCTCTGGTTGATGGTGAACTTACGCGCCAGAATGATGATGTAGCCCACCGCCAGGCCGAGGATCAGGCCGGTTGCCAGCGAGGCGGCGAAGTTCGCCACCGGGAAGACAAAGCCCGCGCCGAGCAGCAGCGCCGGGACGCCAAGACCGATCCCGGTCTGAATAGCGCCGCCGATATCGAGGATCCCCACCAGCGACCCTTCGATGATGCGGGCGAACAGGAAGCTGGCGCCAAACGCCGCCACCGCGCCGTAAACGCCGGTATCAATCCCCGACTTCAGCATCGCCACGAAGGCGACTTCGTTAAAGGCGCCGATGCCGTACAGGTAGTACATGTGGGTCCCGGCGAAGACGCCGGAGGAGAGCAGGCCAACGAAGATCGGGAACGACCAGTCGGCATACCAAAAACCTTTATTCTGTTCCATTATCAGGCTCCCGTTACTTGCCGCTGAGTGAGTTGTGGATCATGTCCAGCCAGTTCGGCACGGTCAGATGGAAGGATTCGATCATCTTCATGTCGAAGCCGCGGAAGAAGCCGCTGAGGACGAACAGGGCGACAATGGCCACCATCATCACTTTGGTGACCCGGTTCCAGCCACTCTCTTCAACGCCTTTGCCGATCAGGATGCCCAGCACCAGCCCCGGTACGGCGTTGCCCATAATCAGCTGCGCCGCGCCGCCGAAGATAGTCGCCCAGAAGCCTGATTTTTTACCGGCGTCGATCGCCGCCAGCCAGAAGATCACCGGCATCACGGTGTTCACCAGCAGGTTTGCCGCCGGGACCAGTACCTTAACTGCGGTCACCTGCAGCGCTTCCGGTACGGACGAGGCGGTGAGGTTAAGGAAGGCGACGACGATCATGCCGATGATGCCGCAGGAGATGGCCATTTTTTTCGGATCGTGCAGCGTTTCGCCGACGTTACGATTTTTCAGCATCAGCGCCGCCGCGCCCCAGTTGGGGATAATGCGGTGGTCAACATCCTGGGTGAAGGAGCCTGCTGCAACGGAAGAGGCCCAGGCGTTAAAGAAGAAACCGAGGCCAAAGGAGAAGTGGGAAGCCGGATCGCCCTCACAGGAGTTCAGCTCGCCCAGGGTTCGAAACGCCCCCATCCCCTGGGTGGTAGGGGCATGAAACATGCGTGCCGCTCCGGCGCCCACGCCGACGCCGACCAGGCCGCCGATGATAAGCGATTTTATTAATATTATCAGGAACATAGTCAGACCCTTTGCTAACAATCAGGTTTGCGTGACGAAATCCACTTTATCGAGATCGATGGCGGTCACGTTGACGGTGACGTCCAGCTCCACGCTGTAGGTCCGTCGTTCACGGCGCAAAAAGAAAAACAGGAAGGCCTCTTTTCGTACCGCTTCGCGCGCATGAACAACCGTCACGTCCTGTGGCTCAATACGCAGCAGAATGTGCGATGACGTTTTCATCACCGCAGCCTGCACATGGTTCAGGGCATCGGCGAAGGCCCGTGATTTGCTTTCGCCTTTGCCGGCAACCCTCACCGTGGTGGTGAATTGCTCTTTCATACTTATGCGCCGTATTTCTTTTTCCAGGCCTCTACCAGCCGCTCGCCCAGCTCTTCTTTATCCATAAAGCCGAAGCCCAGCACGTTGCAGCCTTCGTTGATGGCGGTGACGCCCTCTTCCACGGAACGCATGCCGTATTTCGCTTTGTAGCCGTGTTTGGTCTGGGCGGTGATGGCGCCGGCGCCGCCGCTGCCGCAGAAGGAGATGCCGAAGGTGGCGTTTTCCGCTTTCATCATGTCGCCAAGCTTCATGTCGGCAGCAACGCCAGGGACGACCACTGCACGTGCGCCGGCTTTCTCTGCGCCTGCGGCGACTTTTTGGCCTTTACCCAGACGGTCGCCAATAACTACGGTGATTTGTTCCATGTTTTGCTCCTTACAGGTTTTCTTTTGCGACTTCGAAATGGACGGAGAGCAGCCAGGCCTCTTCATCAGGCAGGTTGCCGAACTGCGCGACCACTTCGCGGGCCAGCGTCATTGAATCTGGTGAAATCTCTTCGAACAGGCTGGCATCCACTTCCGGCAGCGGTTCCCCGCTGATTGACCGGTGGGCCATCGCCCGCACGTGGGAGGTCAGCATTTGCTCCTGAACGTCGTTAGGGACGATGCCGTGACGGCTTAACAGGGCAAAAACCTGCTGCAGCATCTTGTCAGCCAGGCGTTCGGTCTGCGCTGCCTGCTCCCCTACGTCGTGTATTACCGCTCCGTTATTCACTTCTGATACCCCGCTGATGTCTCTGGGAATCAAAGTAGCGCCGGGGGATGGGAGTTTGTAGCGAGTTGTTTTCCACTTCGAAGTGGAAAGGGAGACGGCAGGCGTGATCGACCCCACACATTCACTGGAAAAATGAAAAAACAGCAATTATGGCGTGAGACGTATCACAACAATGCGCGTGAATGCGCAGCCCGCGGCTGCGGAAAGGCCGGAAAAAGAGATCGAAAAGTGTGATATCGGTAGGCTTTGAGGTGGGAGACATCGGCTGATGCCTCCCGAAAACGGCAGTTAGCGGTACTTCTTATGGTAGGTGTTGCGGGTGGTTTTAAACTCCTCCGCGGCGGCCTGCGCCTCTTTCACCTTGCCTTCATTCGCCAGCTTCAGCGCGCCGTCGATCTGGCCGATCAGAATATCCAGACCGTGACGGTAATCTTTCATCTCAGCGCTGTCGGCCGCTTTACCTTCCAGCTTCGGCGGCGTCTCTTTCTGGGCATCAACCGCGGCGGTACGCATCTTATTCAGCGCCGCTTTCAGCTCGCCGGCGTCGGAGGTTTTCTGTACCACTTGCAGATTTTCTGCCAGAGTGTCCATGTCTTCGCCCAGGTCGGCAAAGGCCGAGGCTGAACCGAGCGCAAAAGCAGAGACAGCCAGCATCGCTAACAGTTTTTTACGCATTGCTCACTTCCTTTTTATTATTTAAGCAAACAGGTGTTATTGCCCGGCGATTTTCATCTCCGGCAGCAGCACAGAACCGCACTGAATGTTGCTGCGCGTTTCAATATCATCGCCGATGGTCACGATATTACGCCACATTTCTTTCAGATTTCCTGCAATGGTGATCTCACTGACAGGATATTGAATTTCGCCATTTTCTACCCAGAAGCCGGATGCGCCGCGTGAGTAGTCGCCAGTGACGCCACTGACACCCTGCCCCATCAGTTCGGTAACCATAAGACCGGTGCCCATCTCTTTAAGCATCTTTGCAAAACTCAGACCGCGGCCGTTGATGCGCCAGTTATGGATGCCGCCGGCGTGGCCGGTGCTTTTCATCCCCAGCTTGCGGGCGGAGTAGTTGGTCAGCAGCCACTGGGTCAGCACGCCGTCTTTGACGATATCGCGACGCTCGGTGCGCACGCCTTCGCTGTCGAACGGCGTGGAGGCCAGTCCTTTACGCAGGTGCGGATGCTCTTCAATGGTCAGCCACTCCGGCAAAATTTGTTTGCCCAGCGAATCGAGCAGGAAGGTGGATTTGCGGTATACCGAACCACCGGCAATCGCTCCGACCAGGTGGCCAAACAGCCCGGTCGCCACTTCATTGGCGAAAATCACCGGCGCCTTCATGGTCGACAGCTTACGCGGCGCGAGGCGCGACAGGGTGCGGCGGGCGCACTCTTCCCCGACCCATTCCGGGGACTGCAGATCCTCAATCGCCCGGCCAATGGTATAGGCGTAGTCGCGTTCCATGTCGCCGTCATCTTCCGCGATCACGCAGCTGGAAAGGGAGTGGCGAGTCGAACAGTAGCTCTGCAGCATGCCATGGCTGTTGCCGAACACTTTGATGCCGTAGTGGCTGTTAAAGCTGCCGCCTTCGGTGTTGGTGATGCGTTTATCGGCCTTCAGCGCCGCTTGCTCTGCGCGGGCGGCCAGTTCGATGGCCTCATCCGGGGAGACCTCCGCCGGGTGGAACAGGTCCAGATCCGGGGCGTCAAAGGCCAGCAGCTCTTTATCCGCCACGCCGGCGAAGGGATCCGGGGAGGTGTAGCGGGCGATATCCAGCGCCGCCTGCACGGTGCGGGCGATGGCGTCCGGGCTGAGATCGGTGGAAGAGGCGCTGCCCTTGCGGTTCTGGTGGTAAACCGTGATGCCTAACGCCCCATCGCTATTGAATTCTACATTCTCCACTTCGCCATAGCGGGTGCTGACGCCGATGCCCGTCGTCTTGCTGACGGAGACTTCCGCGCCATCGGATTTACCTGCCGCCAGTTCCAGCGCCGTGGTCACGGCCTCTTCCAGCGTCTTACGTTGCTGGGCAACTTGAGAGATCACTTTCATTGCTAATGCCATAATGTAAGAAGGAGTTAACTGAAGTCTAACAGAGAACCGTTTTTCAGTGCGCGCCTTAACTGGTAACATTAGCCTCTTTTTTTAAGGAGCCTGAGATGACAAAGCAGCCCGAAGACTGGCTCGACGACGTTCCCGGTGATGATATCGAGGATGAAGACGATGAAATTATCTGGGTCAGTAAGAGTGAAATTAAGCGCGACGCGGAAGAACTGAAGCGTCTTGGCGCGGAACTCGTTGACCTGGGGAAAAACGCGCTGGATAAAATTCCGCTGGATACTGACCTGCGCGACGCCATCGAACTCGCCCAGCGAATCAAAAAAGAGGGTCGCCGCCGCCAGCTGCAGCTTATCGGTAAGATGCTGCGCAATCGCGATGTCGATCCGATTCGTCAGGCGCTGGATAAGCTGAAAAACCGCCACAACCAGCAGGTTGCGCTGTTCCACAAGCTGGAGCAGATCCGTGACCGACTGATTGACGACGGGGATGACGCCGTAGCTGAAGTGCTGAACCTGTGGCCAGATGCTGACCGTCAGCAGTTGCGTTCCCTGATCCGCAATGCGAAGAAAGAGAAAGAAGGCAACAAACCGCCGAAATCCGCGCGCCTGATCTTCCAGTATCTGCGCGAACTGGCGGAAAACGAAGGCTAATTCCCACCGCTTTTGCCGCACAAGTCACCCGGATGGCGGCGCGCTGCGCCTTATCCGGGCTACTCCGCTTTGTCTGGGGGTGGCTATGCCTTATCCGGCCTACGGAAGGCTGCTGAACCTGAGTTATCAAACAGTTGCTCAACTCCGTAGGCCCGCGCAAGCGCCGCGCCGCCGGGCAGGCTGTATCCAACGCCGTTCCCGTCGTTGTGCCGGATGGCGGCTACGTCTTATCCGGCACACGGAAGGCTGCTGAACCTGAGTTATCAAACAGTTGCTCAACTCTGTAGGCCCGCGCAAGCGCAGCGCCGCCGGGCAGGCTGTATCCAACGCCGTTCCCGTCGTTGTGCCGGATGGCGGCTACGCCTTATCCGGCCCACCTTCCCCTTCTTCAACGCAAGCATCGCGTCAGCAGGGGGTTCCCCTGAGCCCCCAAGTCCACACAACGAGACTGTCGTTTATTGCCTTCTCTAAAGCTGAATCGTTAAAGCTAAAAGCAATGCAGATCACATCTTGTGTTGATAATTAAGCATGGTTTAGCACAATAATCCGACGACCATCGCATTTAATATCTTAAAAACGGCCACTTTCTCACCAGGTGAGGCGCTTCACATTTTAATCACCCCCATGCCGGTAGATTTCACACGTCAATGACACAATCGATTCAGCAAAAAGGGAATAAAAATGAAAAAGACATTGGTTCTGACGGCTATCGCTCTGCTGGTTTCTGGCTCCGCCGCGGCAAAAACATGGGTGCTGACGAATGCTGAAGAGGGCATGGATAAAGGAAACTGGCAGATCGGCAGCGATCAGCTGAAGGTGAAAGACCATGCGTTCAGCATTGAGCAGAAAGTCCTGCACGGCGGCAAGCAGGAAGGCAGCAAAATCCTCACCATTCGCAGTAAAGACGGCCTGACCATCACCCTCAGCCCGACGCGCGGCATGAACTTGCTGCGAGTGGAAGGCTTCGGCAGCCGGATGGGTTGGGATTCGCCGGTCAAAGAGGTTGTTAACCCGGCCTTTATCAACCTGGAGAGTCGCAACGGGCTCGGCTGGCTGGAAGGGTTCAACGAAATGATGGTCCGCTGCGGCTACGAGTGGACCGGCCATCCGGTGACCGCGGACGGGCAAATTTATACCCTGCACGGCAAGGCAGGCAACACGCCGGCCTCTCTGGTGGAGGTTGAGGTGGCCGACAGTGCGCCGTATGAAATTCGCGTCCGCGGGCTGGTGAAAGAGAGCACCTTCAAAAAAGCCGATCTGCAAACCATGACCGAGCTGCGCTATATCCCGGGCAGCAACAGCTTCAGCCTGCACGATGTCTTAACCAATCACGCCGACTATCCGCATGATTACCAGATCATCTACCACAGCAACTTCGGCACCCCGATCCTGGAAGAAGGCGCGCGTTTCCTCGCCCCGATGTCCAGCATCAGCCCGTTCAATGATTACGCTAAGAGCGGATTAAAAACCTGGCAAACCTATCAGGGGCCGACCAAAGACTTTGACGAGATGGTGTTTAATATTCAGCCGCTGGCCGATGAAAATCACCAGACGCTGGCCGCCGTGATCAACAAAGCGGGCGATAAAGGAGCCTCCATTCAGTTCGACACCCGCCAGCTGCCGGTCCTGACGCTGTGGAAAAACACCGACACCGTCAAACAGGGCTATGTCACCGGTATCGAGCCGGGGACCAGCTACGCCTATCCGGTGACCATTGAACGCGAGCAAAAACGCGTAAAACAGCTGCAGCCGGGCGCCAGCGCGCAGTTTGATCTGACCTACACCCTGCTGCATGACAGTGCCCAGGTGGCCGCCGTCGAGCAGAAAATCGCGCAGATTCAGGGCGACAATAAAGTGGTGGAGAACGACACGCCGATCGCCAAAGAGTAAAAATACCCCAGCCGAACGCCCGGAGCGGTACGCCGCGCCGGGCTACGCCCGCCCCATCACCTCGCGCCCGAGATCCCGGGCAAACTGCTGATACTGTCGCTCATCGATCGGCTGCGGGTAGCTCAGCACCAGCAGCTCATGATCCGCGATGCCCTGATGATAGGTCGGATGACGATGCGCCCAGGGGTTAGCGTGGAATCCCATCGACTGATAAAAGCACAGCCGTTTATGGGCGATCTCGCTGCTCAGCGGATCGATTTCCAGAATGGTCAGCGGTGCGCGCGTCAGGATCTGCGCCAGCAGCTGTTTACCATAGCCGCGGGAGCGCAGCGTATCGTCGATCGCCAAATGTTCGACATAACAGTAGCCGGCAAACTGCCAGCAGCCGCTGAGGCCGATAAATACGTCCTCATCGAACCACGCCTCCAGCGCGTAGTGCGCGTTGCTCAGCGCCTGACGCTTTGCCTCGCTTTCGCGCTGCTCGTGCCAAGGAAAGGCGCGCGCGTATAGCGCGTCCAGCATGGCGAAATGGGGCGAGTCGGTAGAAAGAACGCTTTCGCGGGTAAGCATCACACCATCCCTGTTGGTAAAAACAAAACTGCCCTCACGCGGAGGGCAGTGACCGGAGGCGGGACGTTACTCTGTCGCGGCCGCTTTTTGCGCCAGTTTATCCAGCAGCTTTTGATGAATGCCGCCGAAGCCGCCATTGCTCATCACCAGGATATGGTCGCCAGGATGGGCGGTTTTGACCACCATCTCCGCCAGGGTATCGACGTCGGCGCTCCAGTGAGCCGGCTGGACGCAGGCTTCCGCCACTTCCGCCACCTGCCACGGGATATGCTGCGGCTGCAGGAGGAACACCTCATCGGCGCGGCCAAGAGACGGCGCCAGATCGTCCTTGCAGACGCCCATTTTCATGGTGTTAGAGCGCGGCTCCAGCACGGCGAGAATGCGCGCGGTGCCGCCCACTTTGCCGCGCAGCGCCTGCAGCGTAGCGAGAATGGCCGTCGGATGATGAGCGAAATCGTCATACACGGTGACGCCGTTGGCTTCGCCGCGCAGCTCCAGGCGACGGCGGGCGTTGATAAAGCTGCCCAGCGCGTTCGCGGCATCCGCCGGCAGTACCCCGACGTGACGCGCCGCGGCAATGGCCATCAGGCCGTTATGCATATTATGCTCGCCGACCAGCGTCCACTTCACCTCGCCGACCTTTTCACCGTCGAATAGCACTTCCCACTGCGAGGCGTCAGCGTTCAGCTTCCTAGCCTGCCAGTGGCCCTGCTCGCCCACCAGCTCCTGCTCGCTCCAGCAACCCATCGCCATCACCTGCTTCAGGTTGATGTCGTTCTCCGGCAGGATAATTTTGCCTTTGCCCGGCACGATGCGCACCAGATGGTGGAACTGCTTCTGAATCGCCTTCAGGTCGTCAAAGATATCCGCGTGGTCGAACTCAAGGTTGTTGAGGATCAGCGTCCGCGGGCAGTAGTGAACAAATTTGGAGCGCTTGTCGAAGAAGGCGCAGTCGTATTCATCCGCTTCAATGACGAAGAACGGGCTGTCGCCCAGGCGCGCAGAGACGTCAAAATTGCCCGGCACGCCGCCGATCACGAAGCCCGGCTGGTAACCGCAGGCTTCAAGGATCCAGGTCGCCATGCCGGCGGTGGTGGTTTTGCCGTGGGTCCCGGCGACGGCCAGCACCCAGCGATCGCGCAGCACGAAGTCGTGCAGCCACTGCGGGCCGGACATATAGGGAATATTGTTTTCCAGCACCGCTTCAACGCACGGGTTGCCGCGAGTCATGGCGTTACCGATGATCACCAGGTCCGGCCGGGGCTCCAGCTGGCTGGGGTCATAGCCCTGAATTAAATCAATCCCCTGGTTTTCCAGCAGGGTGCTCATCGGCGGATAGACGTTAGCATCCGACCCCGTTACCTCATGACCGAGGGAGCGCGCCAGCATGGCCAGGCCCCCCATAAACGTGCCACAGATTCCTAAAATATGAATGCGCATTCGTCATTTCCTTCTCTTATCCGGGGCACATTTTACCCATATCCCGGGCCCTGGCGAAATGCATTTCAGGCGAATCTGTATTTTGCTGGCGCGATTCACTAGTGCGCACTTTTTTGATTCTTTGTTAAGATTGTTGCGTTCGTTTTACTCAACATAAAAATGCAGGGAACGAGTTATGAAAACGTTAGGTGAGTTTATTGTTGAAAAGCAGCACGAGTTCTCCCACGCCACCGGTGAGCTGACTGCTTTGTTGTCAGCAATAAAGTTGGGCGCCAAGATCATCCACCGCGATATCAACAAGGCCGGTCTGGTCGATATCCTGGGTGCCAGCGGTGCTGAAAACGTTCAGGGCGAGGTGCAGCAAAAACTCGATCTGTTCGCGAATGAAAAATTAAAAGCCGCACTGCGAGCACGCGATATTGTTGCCGGGATCGCCTCTGAAGAAGAAGATGAGATTGTCGTCTTCGAAGGGTGTGAACACGCCAAATACGTGGTGCTGATGGACCCTCTGGATGGCTCCTCTAACATCGACGTTAACGTCTCTGTTGGTACGA
Organism: Klebsiella sp. C360; assembly: GCF_048822415.1. Taxonomy (NCBI): domain Bacteria; kingdom Pseudomonadati; phylum Pseudomonadota; class Gammaproteobacteria; order Enterobacterales; family Enterobacteriaceae; genus Klebsiella; species Klebsiella sp. C360. The sequence continues at coordinate 76,420 of NZ_JBMEZZ010000012.1, read as the reverse complement.
TCTTCTCTATCTACCGCCGCGTGACGCCTGTTGGCACGCCGGTGACAGAAGAAGATTTCCTGCAGCCGGGCAACAAACAGGTGGCAGCGGGCTATGTGGTCTATGGCTCTTCGACGATGCTGGTGTATACCACCGGCTGCGGCGTCCACGCCTTCACCTACGACCCGTCCCTCGGCGTCTTCTGTCTGTGCCAGGAGCGCATGCGCTTCCCGGAAAAGGGCAATACCTACTCCATTAACGAAGGCAACTACATCAAATTCCCGCAGGGCGTGAAGAAGTACATTAAGTACTGCCAGGAAGAGGACAAAGCGACGCAGCGTCCTTATACCTCACGCTATATCGGCTCGCTGGTGGCGGACTTCCACCGCAACCTGCTGAAAGGCGGCATCTACCTCTATCCAAGCACCGCCAGCCACCCGGACGGCAAGCTGCGCCTGCTGTATGAATGCAACCCGATGGCCTTCCTCGCCGAACAGGCGGGCGGTAAGGCCAGCGATGGTAAAGAGCGTATTCTGGATATTGTTCCGGAAAGCCTGCACCAGCGCCGCTCCTTCTTCGTCGGCAACAACCACATGGTGGAAGACGTCGAGAACTTTATTAAGTCGTTCCCGGACGCCTAAGCGCCCTGCCCGCTCCTCCCGCGCCTGCGGGAGGAGCCTCTCTTTTAGCGACTCCCCGCCCCGCTCACCCGCGTGACCGCCGCATTCTGCCGGTTTTCCCACAGCACGGTCAGCCCACGCTGCAGCGCGATAAAGATAAACAGCAAAATGCCGATGGCGATTTTGGTCCACCATGAGCTGAGGGTGCCGTCGAAGTTGATGTAGGTCTGAATCAGCCCCTGGATCGCCACCCCGAACAGGGTTCCCAGCACAGTGCCGACGCCGCCGCTAAGCAGCGTGCCGCCGATCACCACCGAGGCAATGGCGTCCAGCTCCACGCCGACGCCCGCCAGCGCATAGCCCGCCTGGGTATAAATGGAAAAGACGATCCCGGCCAGCGTCGCCAGCCCGGTGGAGAGCATATAGATACGGATCGTGGCGCTGCGGGTGGAAATCCCCATTAAATTCGCCGACGTCGCGTTGCCGCCAATGGCATACACCTGGTTGCCGAAGCGGGTGCGGTGGGCGACAAAAATACCGGCCACCACCACCAGCAGCATCAGCAGCCCCATGGCGCTGAGGCGTCCGCCGCCGGGAATGGTCCATGCCAGCCCGGACAGGGTGTCGTATACCGGGTGGTTAATCGGAATCGACTCCTCTGACACCAGATAGCTCACGCCGCGCAGGAAGAACATGCCGGCGAGGGTGATGATAAAGGCCGGGATCTTCAAGGCGTCAATCAGCAGCCCCATAAACGCGCCGAAGGCGCAGCCCATCACCAGCACCAGCGGAAACGCCACCAGCGGTGATATTCCCCAAAAGCCAATCGCTTTGGCGAGAAAGACGCCGGTAAAGGCGATCACCGACCCGACAGACAGATCGATCCCGCCGGAGAGGATCACGAAGGTCATGCCCACGGCGATGATCCCGAGGAAGGCGTTATCCGTCAGGATATTGCAGATCACCCGCGTCGAGGCAAAGCCGGGGAATTGCGTCAGGCAGTAGAGATAGCCCAGCACAAACACCGCGAGGGTGATCATCAACGGTAAATTACGTTTTATCATGGCCGCGTACCCCTTTCAGTAAACCGATAAAGCGCGGCGACTGGACAATCAGTACGCACAGCACCACCACCGCTTTCACCACCTGGTTGAGCTCCGGCGGGAAGCCGGAGAGCAAAATCCCGGTGTTCATTCCCTGGATAATCAGCGCCCCCACCACCGACAGCAGCAGGTTGAAGCGCCCGCCCATCAGCGAAGCGCCGCCGATGACCACCGCCAGAATGGCGTCCAGCTCAAGCCATAGCCCGGCGTTATTGGCATCCGCGCCGCGAATGTCCGCCGCCACGATGATCCCGGCGATCGCCGCGCAGACGCCGCTCAGGACATAGGCCAGCATCACCACGATGCGGGTATTGACGCCGGCGTTTTTCGCCGCGCGGATATTGATCCCTACCGCTTCGATAAACATGCCCAGCGCCGTTTTGCGGGTAAACAGCCAGAACAGCAGCAGGGTCGCGGCGGCGATGATCACCGGCGTCGGAAACAGGAGGAACGATCCGCTGCCGAGCCACGCCAGCGCCGGGGAATCAAAGGTGACGATCTGCCCGGCGGTGATCAACTGCGCCACCCCGCGTCCGGCCACCATCAGGATCAGCGTCGCCACAAAGGGCTGGATCTTAAGGACCGCCACGAGAATGCCGTTCCACAGCCCGGCCAGCGCGCCCGCCGCCAGCGAGGCCAGCAGCACCACCGGCAGGCTGTGACCGGCGACGGTCATCGAGGCGGCCGTCGCGCCGGCTATCGCCATCACCGCCCCCACCGACAGGTCGATGCCGCCGGTGGCGATCACCAGCGTCATGCCGATGGCCAGCAGCGCCACCGGGGCGGCGCGGTTGAGAATATCGATTGGGCTGCCAAACAGGCGGCCATCCTGGAGCACCACCTGATAAAAATGGGGCGCCACCAGGCTGTCGACCAGCAGAACCAGCAGCAGGGCAATGATCTGCGGGGTGCCCTTCGGCCAGGTGAAGCGTCGCTTCTCCGGGCCGGTTTGCGAAAGAGATCGAGGCATCATGGGTTACTCCTTATGCCGCAATTGCGTTCATGATCGCCGGTACAGAGAGCTCGGCGAGCGGGATCTCGGCCACCTGCCGGCGATCGCGCATGATAATGACCCGATCGGCGTAACCCACCAGCTCCTCCAGTTCAGAGGAGATGACCAGCAGCGCCAGGCCATCGGCGCAGAGGGTTTCAATCAGGCGAATGATTTCCGCATGGGCGCCAACGTCGATGCCGCGGGTCGGCTCATCGAGGATCAGGAACTGCGGTTTGGTCAGCAGCCAGCGGGAAAGCAGCACCTTCTGCTGGTTGCCGCCGGAGAGAAACTCGATCGGCTGCTCCGCGCTGGGGGTGCGGATCCCCAGTTGGCGAATAAAGCGCTCGGCGATCTCGTTCTGTTCGCGCCGGGGTATCGGCCGCAGCCATCCGCGCTGCGCCTGCAGGGCGAGGACGATATTTTCCCGCACCGAGGCGGCGGCGATAATGCCGTCGGTTTTGCGATCCTCCGGACAGAAGCCGATCCCGAGGCAGGAGGCCTGATGCGGAGAACGCAGGGTTTGCGGTTTGCCTTTGATCCACGCCTTCCCGCTGTCCGCCGTTTTAATACCGAAGATCACCTCGGCGGTTTCCGTGCGGCCGGAACCCAACAGGCCGGCGAGGCCAACGATTTCGCCCGGCCGTACCTGCAGGTCGAACGGGGCGATGGTGCCTTTTTTACCGTAGCCTTCAAATGCCGCCACCGGCTTATCGCTCAGCAGGGTTCGGCCCGCCCGCTGCAGGGCGTTGTGGTCCAGTTCGCGGCCCAGCATCATTTTCACCAGCTCAATCTGCGGCAGTTCGCGGGTCTCGCGGCAGCCGACGAAGCTGCCGTTGCGCAGCACGGTAATGCGGTCGCTGACCGCATAGACCTGGTCGAGAAAATGGGTGACGAAGATCAGGCTGACGCCGTTATCCCTGAGCTGGCGCATCAGGGTAAACAGCATCTCCACCTCCTGGGTATCGAGGCTGGCGGTGGGCTCGTCGAGGATCAGCACCTTGGCCGACAGGTCGATGGCCCGGCAGATAGCGACGATCTGCTGCATCGCCACTGAAAAGCGGTTCAGCGGCTCGCGCACATCGAGGGAAAAGCCGTAGGAGGCCATCAGCGCCGTCGCCCTGGCCTCCATCTCTTTCCGCCGCAGCAGGCCAAACCGCCGCGGCTCACGGCCGATGAACAGGTTATCCGCCACCGACATATTGGGCAGCAGGTTCACTTCCTGGTAGACAGTGCCGATCCCCAGCTGCTGGGCATGGGCGGTATTTTTCGGGGAAATGGTCTGGCCTTCCAGCCAGATAGTGCCGCGATCGGCATGGTAAACGCCGGTAAGCGCTTTGATCAGCGTCGATTTCCCGGCGCCGTTTTCGCCCAACAGGGCCATGATTTCGCCGCGCCGCAGGCTAAAGTTGACGTTATCCAGCGCCTTAACGCCGGGGAAGAATTTACTGAGTCCTTCGGTGCGAAGGATCTCCTGGTGTGCCTCGGCGCTCATAATCGATACCACCTTCAAATGATGTCAGGTTGCCCCGGTTCGCGCTGTGCTTGCCGGGGTTTCTGGAACGCTGCCTGTTACCCTCTCCGGCTGAGGAGAGGGTCGGGATGAGGGGCTATCCACTCAGTAGCCCATATTTTTCTTCTTCTCTAACTCTTCTTTCGCCGTATCCGGCAGATACAGCGTCGATTTGGTAATGGTCAGCTTCTCCGGCAGGGTGCCGTCTTTTTTGTATTTCTCCAGCGCATCAAACGCCGGGCCGGCCATATTTGGCGTCAGCTCGACGCTGGCGTTGGCTTCGCCGGCGATCATCGCTTTATAGATATCCGGCACGCCGTCGATGGAGCCGGTCAGAATATCTTTGCCCGGCTTCAGGCCAGCTTCTTTAATGGCCTGGATGGCGCCGATTGCCATATCGTCGTTATGAGCGAATACCATGCAGATGTTTTTGCCGTTATTCTCAGCCTTGATAAAGCTCTCCATAACCTCTTTCCCTTTGCTGCGGGTGAAGTCGCCGGACTGAGAGCGGATGATTTTGATATTCGAGGCTTTGGCGATGGCGTCAGCGAAGCCTTTCTTACGGTCGATGGCCACGCTGGCCCCGACGGTGCCCTGCAGTTCCACGACGTTACACGGCTTACCGTCGACAGTTTTCACCAGCCAGTCGCCAATCAGCTGACCTTCCAGTACGTTGTTGGCGGTCACGGTGGTCATGTAGAGATCTTTATCTTTCACATCAATAGAACGGTCGAGGAGGAAGACCGGGATTTTGGCCTCTTTCGCCTCTTTCAGTACCGGCTCCCAGCCTGTAGCCACTACCGGCGCAATGAAGATCGCGTCTACCCCCTGGGCGATAAAGGAGCGCACCGCTTTGATCTGGTTTTCCTGTTTTTGCTGACCATCGGCGATCTTCAGCGTGATACCGCGCTTGGCGGCTTCCTCTTTCGCGACGCTGGTTTCTGCCGCACGCCAGCCGGATTCAGAACCGACCTGCGAAAAACCTACGGTTAGCGGGGCAGCTATCGCCATAGACGACATAGCTGCGGAAACTGCTGTGACAAGAAGTAAGCGCTTCCACATAAGGGTATCCTCGTAGGGTTATTGTTGGTTAAAGTCTCACCTGCGGACAAACTATAGACAATCGGTGATGTAACTGAATGCGTTACATCACACTTCAAAAAAGTAAATGAGATGTTAATGACGGCCCCGTTGCCCAGCGGAGAGCCGATAAGGCTTCGCAGGGAGCGCGGCTGTTGCGGTTTATGACGTTTTTTTAAGCGGTTTGATAAATCAATCACATGCAATGAAAACGGTTACATAAATTTATTCATGATGTGGCTATGTTTATGGATTTTCATGCCATTATTGCGCGCAAAATTCAGAGCACTCCACGGCGAGATCGGGAAAAAGAAGCGAAGACATTCGATGTGAGTTGGCTATAATACCGAGCACTTGTTTGCCATACATTTTAAAGGAAACAGACATGAGCTTACTCAACGTACCTGCGGGCAAAGATCTGCCGGAAGACATCTACGTCGTGATCGAGATCCCGGCGAACGCAGATCCCATCAAATACGAAGTCGACAAAGAGAGCGGTGCACTGTTCGTTGACCGTTTCATGTCCACAGCGATGTTCTATCCGTGCAACTACGGCTACATCAACCACACACTGTCCCTGGACGGCGACCCGGTTGACGTGCTGGTCCCGACCCCGTACCCGCTGCAGCCGGGCTCCGTGATCCGCTGCCGTCCGGTTGGCGTTCTGAAGATGACCGACGAATCCGGTGAAGATGCGAAACTGGTTGCGGTACCGCACACCAAGCTGAGCAAAGAATACGATCACATCAACGATGTGAACGACCTGCCGGAACTGCTGAAAGCCCAGATCACTCACTTCTTTGAGCACTACAAAGATCTGGAAAAAGGCAAGTGGGTTAAAGTCGACGGTTGGGACAACGCAGAAGCGGCGAAAGCTGAAATCGTTGCCTCTTTCGAGCGCGCTAAGCAGAAGTAATTCTGTCTCAGGCAGGGTCATACCCTGCCTGATTGCGGCACGGATAGCCGCGATAACACCATGGAGGGTGTCCCGTGAAAAGCGTTCGCTATTTCACTCTTAACTTTTCTGGCTTCACAACCGCCGCCTCTGAAAAACAGGGGTATCTGCGCCTTATCGCCGGCGACCATGTCTTTTATACCGATAAACGCTATTTTAACGCCCCCTCGCTTTTTGACCGCCTGAAGACCCATCAGCCTCTGTATCTCGGCGCCCGCCGCCTGGACAACGGCAGTTACTGGATCCACTGGCTCAGCGATGGCGAAACGCTTCTTGAGCCCAGTCAACGCGTCAAGCGCTGGGCCCGGCCGCTGCTAATTATCAGCCTGCTGACGCTCATCGTCTCCCTTATTCCGCTCCTGGTGGGCGCCTCAGAATGGGCAAAATTCGGCTGCGGCATTATCGCGGTACTGGCCTTCATCGCGCTGTTAACCGGGCTCTGCGAGCGGCTGTTCCACCCGGCGCTAAAACGGCACCCCGCGATGCGCGATCTGCTGGCGAAGATGGCGCAGGCCCGCCGCCGCGACTTTTCTTTTTGCCAGCCGCTACCCGCAACGCCGCGGGCCGTCCGCCGGTCGGCGATGCCTTTTACGCATGCCCTGCCGGAACGCTATGCGGTTAAGACCGACATCATCACCGATACCCACTTTAAGAAGTGGTATGCGGGCAATCCTACGCGGGAATATCACGGCCTCGGGATACAATGCGGTTCCCTGCCGCTGGCCTTCTGGTGGCAGGCTGGCTGCGCTAATTTCGCGCTGCATCCTGTTCTCTATCGTCGTCAGCCACCGTTTCTTGCCACTGGCGATCGTATCGTCGCCGTATACGAGCGCGACAGCCGGGCGATCCATGCGCTATACAATGCCAGCGACGGCGCGGCTTATGTAAAAAACCATCCGCTCTATCCTGGACGCAGACAGCTGTCGCTGCTTTATTACCTGTTTTACGGCCTCGCGCTGGTGATGTATCTGCTATTTCTCGGGGTAGAAATCATCAGCGCCCTTCAGTCAGGCCGACGCGTCTGGTGGCAGGTTCAGGATTCACTGGACATGCTGTCCTTATTGTTACTCTGCTTTGGCGGGATACTGGCGGTACTGGAGCTGATTGGCCCAACGGCCTGGTTATTGTCACACCGGGTGGCTGACTGGCTGAAGCTGCGATCGGCGATGCGGCGTTACCTGCGGGAGGCAGCCCCCCAAACCACGCCCGAGGAGGTCATGTAATGTTCAGCACCCCAACACGACGATTATTATTCCTCGCGCTGACGACGCTGGCTTCCACGATGTGGCTGGCGAGAGATTATCTGCCGCTCTGGTAAGAGGCGGGCGCAGAAAAAACAACGCCACCCGAAGGTGGCGCTGTCGTGGTTAATACTGGTCGCGATCCAACCAGTTGCCGTTCGCTATCAACGTACAACCCTCAACGGAACGTTGATAGACATACATCCATGCGCTGCCGTAAGGCGTCTGAATCAGGTGGCGCGCATACTCGCCCCCCTTGGTGCGGAGCGCATCCAGTTCGGCCAGCGTCGATGCATCAATACGATAAACTTCACCATGTACTGTGCCTTCGCCGGGCACCGCGCCTGGATAGTGGCCCAGGCTGTACAGCTGATAATCGTCGACACTATGAGCGCCCAGCCACTGGGCGTTGGTCATCCAGTGGCTGTTGCCTTGTTTGCGTCGTAAACTGCCGTAAACAAATATTCGCATTGCTAAAACTCAAACTGATAGAGCAAATCGAGCGCCTGGTCGATGCCAGACACCGCTTCCACATATAGCTTAGGCATCAGGCGATAACGTAAAGTCAGCGTCGCCAGGGAATCGAAGATACCGACCCCGTATTTTACCTGCAGACCCGGCAGTACATAGCCGCTGACCACCACCTGGGAAGAGTCGCCTACCCCTTCGGTGTCCAACGCCAAATTGCTTACGCCAAACGTCTCGCCGATTTTACCCACAACCTGACCACTTTGTGCAACCCCCATACCAATAAGCATTGAGGTCATCGCGGCGCTATCGCTCTGTCCGCTGCTCAAACCCTGGCCGCGCAGCAGATAAGACAGCGCTTCCTGCTGGGACATAACCGGGTCGGAGAAGATCTCCGCTTTCGGCTGATCGGCGGAGCCGGTGACGCGAACGCCGGCGATCACGTCGTCTTCGGTGGCATCCGGGTTACGAATCGCTTCGATATTCAGCAACGGCTGATCCGGCGGACCGGAGAACAGCAGCTCCCCTTTGCGCACAATCAAATCCTGGCCATAGGCGTGGAAGCGGCCGTCCGGAATATTGATCTGCCCGTTGAGTCCCAGCCCCTGCTTGTCCTGCGCCACTTTCAGATCGCCGGTCAGACGCGCTTTCAGACCGAAGGCTTCCAGACGAACGTTGTTGCCGACGTGGATCGTCAGGTTGCTGTTGATCGGGATCCCGGCGCTCTGCTGCTTAATCGGCTTGAGGTTTTTGTCGAGCATCACTTCGTCCGACGACACGCCGACCGCGCTCTCCGGCACCTCGTTGACCACGATCCGCGCCCAGGGCACATCCACCTTGCCATCGAGGTTGAACAGGCTTGGCGTGGCGGTAAACACCACGTCCGGCGATACATCGAGACGGACCATCGGCGGCACGGTGATCCGCACCCGGCTGCCTTTCGCCGCAATTTGCGCCCGCCAGTTATCGATCTGCGTCCAGTCGGCGTTCCCGCTAAGGGCGATTTGCCCCTGACGGGTGTTCACCGTCCCCTGCAGGGTCGAGCGCGTACCGTTGAAGTTCATCGCCAGCTGGCTCGGCTGCATATCAAACGGCATAAAGTTGCCGTCGATATCCACCCCGCTTAGCTGCATCTGGCCGAACAGCTGTGGACTTTTCACGTTGCCGCCCAGGCGCAGACGGGCGTTGAGCCGTCCCTCCGCCTTTTCACCGCGGGCGAAAATCGGGTTGATCATCGCCAGCGAGAAGTTGCTGATATTGACGTTGCCGCCGAGGTTACGCCGCCCCTGCGGGTCGGTGACCTGCACCTGCCCATCCAGCTGGCCATTGTTGGTCAGGCGGATAAGCCAGCCCAGCTCCGCGCGATTGTTGTGCAGATCGGCGCTGAGGTTCAGCGTATCGAACGCCACCGGCAGCGGAGCGTCATTGACCACCTGGGTCACTTTGACGTTGCGCCCGCTGAGGGTCACTTTACCCTGCGGCAGCCCCTCTTTGGTGGTGTCCCAGCTGACATCGGCATTACCGGTAAACACGCCGCTGGCCTGGGTCGCCTCCGGCATAAACGGCTTAAGCATCGCCAGGTCGAAGCGGTTGAGATTCACCCGCGCCCGCCCGCTGGCGCCCGCGTCAATGGTCTCAGGCACGCAGAGTTCGGCGTTCGGGTTGGTCCAGCAGTGTGGCCCGATGCTGATTTTCTGCTCCTGGTTACGGTAGTCCAACGCAATACTGCGCGTCAGCGCTACTGGTCCCACCGGCGTCTGGAAGCGGGTATCGCTTAGCGCGCCTCTCCAGCGCTCGGCCTGACGATCGAAGCTGCCCGCCAGCGCCAGCTGGCCGGAAACCGGATCGCCCTGCACCCGCAGCCGCAGCTCATGCTGCTTCTCAGTGCCTTTGGCATTGAGCTGCACCAGGCTGATATTCACCCCCGGCTGGCTGATGCGATCCACCCGCACGTCCAGGTTGCCGCCAATCTGATCGGTGGATTTCACATCCCCTTTGACGTTGACCTGGGCGATGCTCAGCTCCTGCCAGCGCAGCGCCCGGGCGGTGATGTCCGCCAGCAGCTGCGGCGCATCGACAGTGCCGCGCACTTTCACCAGCCCCTTCGCCGTCCCGCCAAGCCCCGGCAGCGCATTATCCAGGTGCGGCGCATCGATGGTGGCGTCGAGATTCAGATCCTTCACCCCCAGCTCGCCTTTGATATCGGCGCTGTTCGGGCCTAACGCCAGATGCAGCCCCGGGATCTTCCACTGCAGATAGCTGTTGCCCTGCAGCGAGCCGGAGACATCCACCTTGTTCTGTTTCACGTTGCCGGTAATTTTCAGCTCCGGCACCGACATCTGCCAGCTGCCGCCGTACAGGCTGCCCTGGGTCTTGATCCTGCCGTTGAGCTTCGACGGCCAGTCCGGCACCTCTTTGGCGGTGTTGATGCCGTCGAGGGTCAGCTCGCCGCGCCAGCTGATCGCCTGCTGCCAGTCGAGGAGCGCCTTCAGCTCGGTTTTCCCTTCGAGGGCATTGACCGTCAGCTTGTCGAGATTGATCTGCCGCTCATTGCCTTTGGCGTTGAGGGCGATTTTCGCCGGCGGCAGCGACTGGCCTTTCACCGCGGTGGAGAAGGCCAGCGCGTAGTCGGTCATTTTGCCGCTGAACTTCAGCTGGACGTCGTCGGCCTGGAACTGCTTCTCGCCGCTGAACGGCCAGGCGAGCTGCTTGCTCTTCAGCTCCATATTGAGCGGCAGCCCGGCCTCCGCCAGCTGCGCGTCCGCCCGCAGCGTGGCCGCTACCGGCCCGCTTAAGTCCACCCCGACCTTAAGCGTTTTACGTATCTCGCCGCCCACCTTCAGCTGCACTTTCTCCCCTTTCATCGGGTCGACGTTCAGCGTTCCGGCGAGGGTGATGTCTACCGGCCAGTTATCCTGCAGCTGGGCGCTGCCCGAGGCGGTGACTTTGCCCTGATCGGAGTCGATATCGAGGGCGTCGAGCTTCATCTGCCCGTCGATACTGCTGACTTTCAGCAGCAGGTTATACACGGTGATATCGGTATCGCCGGTGAGGCGCAGCTGCTCGCCGCGGAACGCCTCAATATTGAGGTTCAGCGGCAGATGGACGTCGGTCATCGCCGGCAGCACCGGCTGCGAGAAGAGGTCGGTCATCGTCTCGCCGAGCGGTTTTTCCTGCGGCTGCGGGTTGTCGATTTTCGGTTCAACCACCTGCTCCTGCGCTACTTTCGCCACCTTCGGCAGGGCGATCAGCAGCCCCTGCAGCGAGGTCGGCGTCAGGGTCAGGTTTTTCTCCTGCCAGTTCAGGCCGGTGGAAAAATCGCGCACAGAGACCGCGGTATCGTCGATTTTGACGTTGACGTTATGCAGCGCGACGCGGCTGAGGGCGATCGGATAAGGGGTGGAGAGATTCAGCGGCCCGCTGTCCTCTTCCTCGACCGGCGCAGAGGGCGGCATCTTCTTCGTATCGACGGCGACGTAAATATCGCGCAGCGAGATGTCGTTTACGCACAGACTGCTGTCCCACAGGCAGCGCAACCTGACGCTAAGATGAAACTGGCCGGCGGTGACCGCCACGCCGGGCTGCTCATAGCGGACATTATCGAGGGTTAAATCACGCCAGCCGCCGGTCACTTTGCCGATTTCCAGCCCCGGTACCCAGCGATCCGCCGCTTTGAACACCAGATGCAAGCCGGTGGTGGTGCCCACCAGGAACCCGACGGTGCCCAGCAGGAGGACCAACACGATTAAGACGCCGAGGCTTATCTTCTTCCATAAACTCATAATTCAGGCCCCAGACCGATGTAAAACTGTAAACCATGCTCTTCTTTGTCGCCGATGGGCCGGGCGATATCCAGCTTGATCGGCCCCACCGGCGACTGCCAGCGCACGCCCACCCCGGCGCCGGTTTTGAAATCACTTTCGCGAATATCGCTGACCGCTTCGCCGCTATCGACAAACACGGCGCCCCACCATTTGCCGCTGACGTTGTACTGATATTCCAGCGAGCCGGTGGCCAGCTTCGAGGCCCCGATCAGCTTGCCGTCATCGTCCTTCGGCGAGATGGATTTGTATTTATAGCCGCGAATACTGCGATCGCCCCCGGCGAAAAAGCGCAGGTCCGGCGGCACCTTGTCAAAGTTGTCCGCTTCGATCCAGCCCAGGTTGCCGCGCACCACAAAGCGGTGGCGGTCATAGAGGGTACGGATCCAGACGTCCTGGGCCTGCATCACGATGAAGTTGATGTCCGAGCCCCACATGGTGTTGGAGTAGTCCACCGAGTAGCGCTGGGAATCGCCCCAGGTGGGCATCAGGCCGCCGCGGGAGCGAGTACGGTTCACCGAGACCCCGGGGTAAATCAGCATGGTGGTGTTGGTGACGTTCGCCTGGGTAAAGTGGTCCAGGCTCCAGCGCAGGTTGATCGCCCGCTGCCAGCCGCTCGACATCTCCCAGAAACGCGACAACCCAAGGGTAGTGGAGTCGGCCTGGGTGTCATTGAGATCGGTACGCTTAAAGCCGCCCTGCATCAGATAGTACTGCTCGAGCGGGCTCTTGAGCAGCGGGACTTTATAGGTGAAGTCGAACTGCTGCTCCGGGGCGGAGAGGCTGACGCTGGAGGTCAGGCTGTGGCCATAGGAGTTCATCCACGGTTTTTTCCACGTAGCTTTTACCCGCGGACCGACGTCTGTGGAGTACCCAACCCCGGTTTCCACGGTGTTCTCTTTGCGTGGCGAGACAACGCCCTGCAGAGGCAGCACCTTGGTTTTCCGTGACTTAGCAAAATCAGGCGCCACCACCACCGAACTGAACCACCCGGTCGCCGCCAGGCGGCGGTTTAGCTCTGCCAGGTCCTGAGAGGTGTAGTAGTCGCCCTCTTTAAACGGCACGAGGTTTTGCAGGTATTCATCACGGATTTGCGATCCGGAGAAGGTGACGTGGCCAAAGCGATAGCGTTCGCCGCTGTCGTAATCGATATCCCAGAACGCCTGATGGCGGTCGAGGGAGACCCCCAGCTGGCTTTTATTGAACTCGCTGTCAAAGTAGCCTTTGCGCAGGGCGACGCGGGTCAGGGAGCTCTTGAAACCGTCGTAATCGCCGTGGTTGAGCACCGTCCCGATGGCCGGGCGGGTTTTCAACAGCGCCAGATAGTCGCTGTCGGTGCGGGCGCCGCCGCGCAGAATCACCTCGGTGCCGCCAATGCGCACCGGCTCACCCGGGGTCACTTTGGCGATCAGCACCTGACGGCCCCTTTTCGGCGGCGGACGAAGATCAAATTCAATCGTCGGCTCGTAATACCCCAGCGCTTTCAGACCTTCGCGAATGGCGTCATCGACGCGCGCGCGAAAGCGACGATCCGGCGTGACCTCATCACTCTGGATGGTGGAAAGCTGGGCGCGAACGTTTTTCTCCAGCTCCCCGGATAATCCTTCAACCTGCAAACGCACATTCGCTGCGCTGGCGATCCCGCTGACCAGCAAAAGGCTGGTGACACATAACTGGCGGATTTTTAGCACATTTTCTCCTGAATATCCCTGTTTCCCCCTACAGGAAACACTGGCGCCGCTCCACGGCTTAACAAAACCCTAACAACGTAGGGTTGAAAAAGTGGCAATAACCCAAATAATTCTTATGTATTAATCTAGACGTATTACGCGTATTTATTGTGTTAAAAGACACGCTTCGTTACAACCTTAACGACGATTTCTGTATTGAGAGGCCCACCGTGAGTCTATTTGATAAAACGCATCTTGTCGCCCAGGCGGATGCGCTGCCTGGACGCAATACCCCGATGCCAGTGGCGACGCTCCACGCAGTTAACGGCCACTCGATGACCAACGTCCCGGCGGGGATGGAAGTCGCGCTGTTCGCCATGGGCTGCTTCTGGGGAGTTGAACGTCTGTTCTGGCAATTGCCGGGGGTTTACAGCACCGCCGCCGGCTACACTGGCGGCTATACGCCCAATCCGACCTATCGCGAAGTGTGCAGCGGCCAGACCGGTCACGCGGAAGCGGTTCGCGTGGTCTACGATCCGCAGGTCATCAGCTATGAGCAGTTATTGCAGGTGTTCTGGGAAAATCACGACCCGGCGCAGGGAATGAGACAGGGTAACGACCACGGCACCCAGTACCGTTCGGCGATTTACCCGTTGACGCCGGAACAGACGGAAGCGGCAAAGGCCAGCCTCGCGCGCTTCCAGGCGGCGATGAACGACGCGCACGATACCCGGCACATCACCACCGAGATCGCCACCGCCAAACCGTTCTACTATGCCGAGGACGATCACCAGCAGTATCTGTATAAGAACCCGCACGGCTATTGCGGCATCGGCGGCATTGGCGTCTGCCTGCCGCCTCAGGCGTAATTCTGATTTCCGCCTCAACAGCGAGGCGGTTAATGAACGCTCTGGCGGCTTTACATTCCCTTACGCTATACTACCCAGTGTGACAGCCGGTCCAGCGCCTTCGGACCGGTTTTTTATGTATTCCACATTTGAGTTATCAACTTCCCTTCCGAGGATCTGACCTCAACGGTCAGAAAAGATATGTTAAACAGTATTTTAGTAATACTCTGTCTGATAGCCGTCAGTGCCTTTTTTTCGATATCGGAAATCTCACTGGCCGCCTCACGTAAAATCAAACTGAAACTGCTGGCCGATGAAGGCAACGTCAACGCACAGCGGGTGCTGAAGATGCAGGAGAACCCGGGCACCTTCTTTACCGTTGTGCAGATTGGCCTTAACGCCGTCGCCATTCTGGGCGGTATCGTGGGCGACGCGGCCTTCTCCCCGGCGTTTTATAGCCTGCTCAGCGGGTATATGTCACCGGAGCTCTCCGAGCAGCTGAGCTTCATCATCTCTTTTACCCTGGTCACCAGCTTGTTCATCCTGTTTGCTGACCTGACTCCGAAACGCATCGGTATGATTGCGCCCGAAACCGTGGCCCTGCGCATCATCAACCCGATGCGCTTCTGCCTGTTAGTCTTCCGCCCGCTGGTGTGGTTGTTTAACGGCATGGCTAATATGATCTTCCGCATCTTCAAACTGCCGATGGTGCGGAAAGACGATATCACCTCCGACGATATCTATGCCGTGGTCGAGGCCGGCGCGCTGGCCGGGGTGCTGCGCAAGCAGGAGCATGAGCTGATTGAGAACGTGTTCGAGCTGGAGTCCCGCACCGTTCCTTCCTCCATGACCCCGCGTGAAAGCGTCATTTGGTTTGATTTACATGAAGACGAGCAGAGCCTGAAGAATAAAGTGGCCGAGCATCCGCACTCGAAGTTCCTCGTCTGTAATGAAGATATCGACCATATTATCGGCTACGTCGATTCCAAAGATCTGCTGAACCGCGTGCTGGCGAACCAGAGCCTGGTGCTGACCGGCGGCGTGCAGATCCGCAACACGCTGATCGTCCCGGATACCCTGACCCTCTCCGAAGCGCTGGAAAGCTTCAAAACCGCCGGGGAAGACTTCGCGGTGATCATGAATGAATATGCGCTGGTGGTCGGGATCATCACCCTCAACGACGTGATGACGACATTGATGGGCGACCTCGTCGGCCAGGGGCTGGAAGAGCAGATCGTCGCTCGCGATGAAAACTCGTGGCTGATCGATGGCGGTACGCCGATTGATGACGTGATGCGCGTGCTGGATATCGACGAGTTTCCGCAGTCCGGGAACTACGAGACCATCGGCGGCTTTATGATGTTTATGCTGCGTAAAATCCCCAAACGCACCGACGCGGTGAAGTTCTCCGGCTATAAGTTCGAGGTCGTGGATATCGACAACTACCGTATCGACCAGCTGCTGGTGACCCGCATCGATAACAAGCCAACGGTGCTGGTGCCCAAGCAGTCGGAAGCGGCGGAAAGCCAGAACGCCTGAGCATCATCTTTTCTCTCTCTTAAGGGCGGATGATCATCCGCCCTTTTTATTGCCCGAATGTGAAGCGGCTCACGCCCCTCTGCCGATAGCAGATTATTACTGCTCCATAGCGAAACGTTCATGACTCCCCCGTGCGCAAAAAGGTAACGTTGCTCGCGTCTACACGATCATATTCCTGAATAAAGGAAGCGAGGGTTACCATGATAACGTCGAATAAAAATTACTTTATCAGCTGTCTGTTTTTCCTGTTTTTCTTTATAGGCTGGGGATGCTGCTACCCCTATTTATCACTGTGGTTAACGGAAACCATCGGTATTAACTACACGGACGTCGGTCTGGTTTATTCTTTCACCGCCATTGTGGCCGTCTGCGTTCAGCCATTATTCGGTTTTATATCGGATAAGCTGGTGTATCGTAAGAATTTGATGTGGATGCTGGCGATCATTATCACCTTATTCGCCCCATACTGGATCTATGTCTTCGCGCCTCTGTTAAAAATAAATGTGTTCCTCGGCGCACTGGCTGGCGGCCTCTATATTGGCATGGCCTACGGCGCAGGCTGCGGGATTTGCGAAGCCTACATCGATAAGGTCAGCCGCGCCTCCGGCTTCGAATTTGGTCGGGCGAGGATGTTCGGCGGCATCGGCGCCGCGATCGGCACCTTTGCGGCAGGAAAGCTCTACGGCATCGATCAGAACATGATTTTCTGGCTGGCCAGCGCGGCAGGTGTCTGCCTGCTGGTGATTGTCTGGAAAATGCAGATCAGCACCCATCAGCAGCAGGGGCTACTGTCTGGCAAAACGTCTCCGGTCACCCTCCGCGATGCCGCCTCGCTGCTGAAAATTAAAAAATTCTGGTTCTTCGCGCTCTATGTGATTGGCGTGGGCGCGGTCTATGAAACCTATGACCAGCAGTTCGCTATCTACTACAGCCACTTTTTTGAGAGTAAAGCCCGGGGCGCAGAAGTCTTCGGTTATTTAACGACAGGACAGATTTTCCTTGATGCCGTCGTCATGTTCTTTGCGCCGTGGTTTGTGAATAAAATCGGCCCCAAAAATGCGCTGTTATACTGCGGGCTGATTATGAGCTTGCGCATTATCGGTTCCGCGTGGGCTATTGGCCCGATATCCATCAGCCTGATTAAACTTCTCCATGGATTTGAAAGCTCGGTGTTACTCGTCGCGGCGCTTAAATATATTACCGCTAACTTTAACCCCCTGCTTTCAGCGACGGTTTACTTAATTGGCTTTCAGTTTTCAAAAAGCTTTAGCTCTATTTTCCTCTCCACCGGCATCGGCCATATGTACCAGAGAATGGGCTTTACCAGCAGCTATATCGTGCTGGGAAGTATCGCCCTGTGCTTCACGCTCATTTCGTTTATCACACTGGATAAAGCGCGCGTGTTCTCTTCACAACCTGTGCCCGCGAATTAATGTCAGGAGGTAGTCTGCATGTCTCAGTTATTTTATGGCGTGGCGTATTACGATGAATATATGCCGGAAGATCGGCTGGCCAAGGATATTGCCTTAATGCGCGAAACCGGCATTAACGTGGTGCGTATCGCCGAGTCCACATGGAGTACGCTGGAGCCCGAAGAGGGCCAGTACAATTTCTACCATATCGACCGGGTGCTGGCGGCGATGCATGAGGCCGGCATCGCGGTCATCGTCGGGACGCCGACCTACGCGGTCCCGGCCTGGCTGGCGGCGAAACATCCCGATATTCTGGTCACCACCGTCACAGGGCAGCAAAAGTATGGCCCACGGCAGATCATGGATATCGTCAACCCGACCTTTCGCCGCTATGCCGAAAAAATTATCCGCACGCTGATGGCGCATGTGCAGCACCATCCGGCAATTATCGGCTGGCAACTGGATAACGAAACCAAGCATTACGACAATATCGGCCGCTATATGCAGGAGGGCTTTGTGCGCAGCCTGCAGGAGAAATATCCTGACCTCCGGCAGCTAAATCACGATTTCGGTCTGGATTACTGGAGCAACCGCATTGACCGCTGGCAGGATTTTCCGGCGGTGGAAAATACCATCAACGCCAGCCTCGCCTGCGCCTTTTTCCGTTATCAGCGCCAGCAGGTCACCGAGTATCTGGCCTGGCAGGCGGAGATCGTGCGCGAGTACGCCCAGCCGCACCAGTTCGTCACCCACAACTTCGATTTTGAATGGCGCGGTTACTCTTACGGCGTGCAGCCGCGGGTCGACCATTTTGCGGCAGCGCAGGCACTGGATATCGCCGGTGTTGATATCTATCACCCGAGCCAGGCGCACCTGACCGGGCGGGAAATCGCCTTCGGCGGCGCCATCACCCGCTCGCTTAAGCCCGGCCAGAACTACTTCGTGCTGGAAACGCAGGCGCAGGGTTTCGCCCAGTGGACTCCCTTCCCGGGCCAGCTGCGCCTGCAGGCGTTCAGCCATATCGCCTCCGGCGCCGCCATGGTCTCCTACTGGCATTGGCATTCGATTCATAACGCCTTCGAAACCTACTGGAAGGGGCTGCTCAGCCACGACTTCTCGCGTAATCCGACCTGGCAGGAGGCCACCACTATCGGGGCTGACTTTGCCCGCCTGTCGCCGCAGCTGGCGGAGCTGAAGGCCGAAAACGACGTTGCGCTGCTGATAAGCAATGAGGCAATGGACGCCCTTAACCAGTTCCGCCCCGGCGACGCCGAGGGCAATATTTATAACGATATTTTCCGCCGCTTCCACGATGCGCTGTATGACCACAATATCAGCCTCGATATCATCCACGACGTCAACGAGGAGACTTCTCGCTACCGGGTGCTGATCGTTCCCGGCCTGTACGCTGCCGATGATGGCCTGCTGGCGCGTATCAACCACTATATCGCCGAGGGCGGCAGAGCGCTTATCGGCTTTAAATCGGGCTTTAGCGATGAAAACGTCAAAGTGCGCCGCAGCGCGCAGCCTGGGATCCTGCGGCAGAGCTGCGGCGTCAGCTACAGCCAGTTCACCCTGCCGGAAGGGACAACGGTAAGCTCATGCTGCGCGGATATTGATTGCCGCAACGACAATCAGGCGGAGCTGTGGATGGAGCTGCTGACGCCCGATGCCGGGACCCGCACTCTGCTGCGCTATCAGCATCCGGCATGGGGCGAGTACGCGGCCGCCACCGAAGCGGATTATGGCCGGGGACGATCGATGTACGTTGGCTTCCTGCCGCAGAAGCGATTGATTAGCCAGCTGTTTGATGTACTCACTGCCGATCTCGCATTGCGCTCGCGCACTTCCGCCTATCGCTACCCATTAGTGGTCAAAAAGATGCGTAATCGCGCCGGGAAAACCATCCACTTCCTGTTCAATTACTCTGGCGAGACGCTCGATTTCGGTAGCGAAACGGCGGGGAACGACCTGCTGAGCGGGGAAACAGTGCGCTGCGGCCAGCCGTTGCGCCTCAGGGCATGGGAATTTACTATCATCGAAAGGTAATGACGCTGCGACGCTCAGGTGGGAGAGAGAATGGAACTTGATATCAATGAGCTACTCAATTTCTCGCCATTGATGAAAACCTTTACCTTCAATGCCTGGGTTGTCGCGGGCTTCACGCCGATCACCCGCGGCTCCAAACTGGACTACTACATTAATCGTCCGCAGGGGATGAAAGGTTACATCATCAATCTGACCCTGCGTGGCCAGGCGCGGGCGAAAGCGGGCGATGGCTTTCTTCTGTGTCGGGAAAACGATCTGCTGCTGTTTCCCCCCGGCGTGCCTCATCATTACGGCAGAGACGAACACAGCGAGTATTGGGACCATCTCTGGATCTACTTTATTCCCCGCCCCTACTGGATAGACTGGCTAAAATGGGACCAAACCACGCACGGCATCGGCAAAACGACCGTTGCTGACCCCGACCAGCTCCAGCACCTGCGCGATCTGTTCCATGAAGTGATACGCCACCACTCGGCCTCCGCGCCGCTGTCGGAAGCGCTGGCGATGAACGCCCTGGAAAGGTTGATCCTCCGCTGTTTTCAGCAACAGCCCATCAGCAACCGCCACGCCCACGATCCGCGAATTAACGCCGTCTGCGACTACCTTAACGCCCATATCGCGCAAGAGGTAAAAATCGAGACCCTGGCGGCGATGGTATTTATCTCTCCTTCACGTCTGGCGCACCTTTTCAAAAATGAGCTGGGGCAGACGGTTTACGCCTGGCGGGAAGCTCAGCGCATCAACCGCGCCAGGTGGCTCATTCAGAGCACCACACTCCCGCTTAACAAGATTGCCTTATCGGTGGGTTACAGCGATCCGGTCTATTTCACCCGCTTGTTCCGTAAACATAACGGCATTCCACCGGGGGAGTATCGCAAACGCTATGCGGAGATGAAGGGCTGAAAACATCAACGGCCCCCATCGGGAGCCGTCTTTTACCTACTACGTACTGCTACGTGTCAGGTTATGCCATCTCAGTTTGCAGACGCAACACCTGACGATTGACTTCGGACATCACTGACAGATGCAGCTTGTCCTTTACCTTCGGGATAAGGATTTTGCCCTTATCAAATTCAAATGCGCCAACGTCCTTGATGTACAACCGTCCACGAAACAGGATCTTCACGTACTTCGCCACTTGCAGCGGATTGTAGCGTTGGAAAATTTTCATTCTTCTCTCCTGCCAGGGTTACGCTCCTGTGGTGCCACAGTTAGCCCACGTATCGGGAGCGCAAATTTTAATGCCCTAAAACTATAGTCCAGAATCTCAGAGGGACCCAGTGTGTATAAGTTTATTTACCGTTTGATGACAATAATTCAGAATTTTCGTTTCGGACATACGATGAAGTAAGTATAAGTCGCCGTTTTTCGACTAATTTGTGCGTCAACACGCAAACTGGCATCCTCATTGCGGGTAATCGTCGCCAATCGCACTTATCATTAAACGAGACCAAGTGGTCGGATCACCTGCACAAAAATGATTAAGGATTCCGCATGACCCTACGTAGCATACTGGCCGCCTCGTTACTCCTCTTCCCGCTGCTGGCCTCAGCGCATAACTTTGTCGACGGACAGCGCGTGGCGCCGGTCGGCGTCGCGGATCGGGGCGAACTTATTCTGGATAATGATAAGTTTAGCTATAAAAACTGGAATAGCTCGCAGCTGGTGGGAAAAGTGCGAGTCATCCAGCACATCGCTGGACGCTCGTCAGCAAAAGAGAAAAATGCCAACCTGATCGAGGCGATTAAAGCGGCGAGCTTCCCACACGATCGCTATCAGACCACCACCATTGTCAATACCGACGATGCCATCCCGGGCACCGGCATGTTCGTACGCAACAGTATCGAGAGTAATAAACAGCTCTTCCCGTGGTCGCAATTTATCGTCGACAGCAACGGGCTGGTGCGGAAAGCCTGGCAGCTGGACGAGAAGAGCTCCGCGATTGTGGTGCTGGATAAGAGCGGGCGCGTACAGTGGGCCAAAGACGGCGCGCTCACCCAGCAGGAGGTGCAGCAGGTGATCGACCTGCTGCGTAAGCTGCTTAATAAATAGAGACCCGGAAGCCGGGGTTGAGGAAGGATTCACGCGGCGTGTAGTCGAGGGTTTTCCCCTGCCAGTCGTGAACATGCGCCCCGGCGGCGACCGCGACCGCATGGCCGGCGGCGGTGTCCCAGGTGCTGGTCGGCCCGAAGCGCGGATAGAGCTGGGCCTGACCTTCCGCCACCAGGCAGAACTTCAGCGAGGAGCCGATAGAGGTGGTCTGGTGCTCGCCCAGCTGCTCAAGGTACTCCTGCAGCTCCGGATCGTTGCCATGGGAGCGGCTGATCACCACCAGCGGCGGACGGGCATCGCGGACCTGGATCTGCTTGCGCACGCCGCACTCTTCTTTCCAGGCTTTGCCTTTTTCCGCGCTGTACATCACCTTCATTACCGGCGCGTAGACCACGCCCAGCGTCGGCTTGCCGTTTTCAATCAGCGCGATATTGACGGTGAACTCGCCGTTACGCTTAATAAATTCTTTGGTGCCGTCCAGCGGGTCGACCAGCCAGTAGCGCTGCCAGTGCTGACGCACTTCCCAGGCCGGCGGGTCCTCTTCCGACAAAACAGGAATGGTGGCATCCAGCGCCTGCAGGCCGCTGACAATGACTTTATGCGCCGCGATATCCGCCGCCGTGACCGGAGAATCATCTTTCTTGCTGGCGACGTTGATCGGTTGGTTTCCATCGTAAACTTCCATGATGGCATCGCCCGCGTTCCGTGCAAGCTGACATACTTGTTCTAACATTCTCCACCTCGTCTGGTTACAGTGGCGTTAACTCGTTGTTTTATTTATATCGCATCACCGCAAGTTCCGCTATCTGTGATAACGATGGCGGTTTCGCTGCCCACTTTTCTGGCAAGATTCACATTTCTGTAAGCAACAGAATATAAATACATTTTCTTCTGTGCTATCGCTCATAAAAAAAGGACGCCTCTGATGATTAAGTTTAGCGCAACGCTCCTGGCCACGCTGATCGCCGCCAGCGTCAGCGCCGCAACGGTCGACCTGCGGATCATGGAAACCACCGATCTGCACAGCAATATGATGGACTTTGACTATTACAAAGATGCCGCCACGGAGAAATTCGGCCTGGTGCGTACCGCCACCCTGATCGAACAGGCGCGGGCAGAAGCGAAAAACAGCGTACTGGTAGATAACGGGGATGTGATCCAGGGGAGCCCGCTGGGCGACTACATGGCCGCCAGGGGGCTGAAAGAGGGCGATGTTCATCCAGTGTATAAGGCGATGAACACCCTGAATTATGCCGTCGGCAACCTGGGCAACCATGAATTCAACTACGGCCTCGACTTCCTGCACAAAGCGCTGGCGGGGGCGAAATTCCCTTACGTGAACGCCAATATCATCGATGCCAAAACCGGCAAACCGATGTTCACCCCCTACCTGATTCAGGATACCCCGGTTCAGGACAGCGACGGTCAATCCCACACCCTGCGCATCGGCTATATCGGCTTTGTGCCGCCGCAGATCATGACCTGGGATAAAGCCAATCTTAGCGGCAAAGTGACGGTCAACGACATTACCGAAACCGCGCGCAAATATATCCCGGAGATGCGGGCGAAAGGCGCTGACGTGGTCGTGGTGGTCGCGCACTCCGGCCTCTCCGCCGACCCGTATCAGGCGATGGCCGAGAACTCGGTCTACTACTTAAGCCAGGTGCCCGGCGTTGACGCCATCATGTTCGGCCACGCCCACGCGGTGTTCCCCGGCAAAGACTTCGCCAACATTAAAGGCGCGGATATCGCCAGAGGGACGCTGAACGGCGTGCCGGCGGTAATGCCGGGAATGTGGGGCGATCACCTCGGGGTGGTCGATCTGGTGCTGAACAACGACAGCGGAAAATGGCAGGTGACTCAGAGTAAAGCGGAAGCGCGGCCAATCTACGACGCGGTGGCGAAGAAATCGCTGGCGGCGGAAGACGGCAAGCTGGTGGCGGTGCTGAAAGCCGATCACGACGCCACTCGCGAGTTCGTCAGTCAGCCGATCGGCAAGTCCGCCGACAACATGTACAGCTATCTGGCGCTGGTGCAGGACGACCCGACGGTGCAGGTGGTCAACATGGCGCAAAAAGCCTACGTCGAACACTACATTCAGGGCGACCCGGATCTGGCGAAACTGCCGGTGCTCTCCGCCGCCGCGCCGTTTAAAGTCGGCGGGCGTAAAAACGATCCGGCGAGCTTCGTGGAAGTGGAAAAAGGCCAGCTCACCTTCCGCAACGCCGCCGACCTCTATCTCTACCCGAACACCCTGGTGGTGATGAAGGTCAGCGGGAAGGAGGTCAAGGAGTGGCTGGAGTGCTCGGCCGGGCAGTTTAACCAGATAGACCCGGCCAGCAGCAAGCCGCAGTCGCTGATCAACTGGGACGGCTTCCGCACCTATAACTTCGACGTGATTGACGGGGTGAACTACCAGATCGACGTCAGCCAGCCGGCCCGCTACGACGGCGAGTGCCAGATGATCCATCCGCAGGCAGAGCGCATCAAGGGCCTGACCTTCAATGGCAAACCGGTCGATCCGCAGGCCACTTTCCTGGTCGCCACCAATAACTATCGCGCTTACGGCGGTAAATTCGCCGGCACCGGCGAAAGCCATATCGCCTTTGCCTCACCGGATGAAAACCGTTCGGTGCTGGCGGCGTGGATTGGCGCGCAATCGAAGAAGGATGGCGCGATCCATCCGGCGGCGGATAACAACTGGCGCCTGGCGCCGATCCACAGTAAGACACCGCTGGATATTCGTTTTGAGACCTCGCCTGGCGACAAAGCCGCGGCGTTTATCAAAGAGAAAGCCCAGTATCCGATGCGCCAGGTGGCCGCCGATGATATCGGCTTCGCCATTTATCAGCTGGATTTGAGTCAGTAATGCCTGTTCCCCGGTGGCGCTGCGCTTACCGGGGCTACAAACCGGAGCTGACGGGTAGCCCGGATAAGGCGCCAGCCGCTATCCGGGTACATCTCCCCGGTGGCGGGGCTACAGGGAGTGATACATTTTCACTCCCCGTGGCTCGCCAGCACCGCGGGCAGATTAACCTCGATCCAGTCCGCCAGGGCGGCCACCTTATCGCTCACCTGCAGACCGAGCGGCGTCAGGCTATATTCAACGTGCGGCGGCACCACCGGATAAGAGACGCGGTCGATAAAACCATCCTGCTCGAGGGCCTGCAGCGACTGCGCCAGCATCTTTTCGCTGACCCCGCCCATTTTGCGCCGCAGATCGCTGAAGCGATGGGTCCCCTCGCGCAGCGCCACCAGAATCAACACGCCCCAACGGCTGGTGACATGTTTAAGCACATCGCGCGACGGGCACTGTTCCGCAAACAGATTGCCGTTGCGCAGTTTATCACTCAGCGTCGGTTCGGCCATTTTCATACTTACCTTTTTGTACGTACTTACTAAAAGTTAGTTAAGGTGTTAGCTTACCACAACTGCCAATAAACACGAAGGAGAAGCCCCATGATCGCCCTTACCGGTGCCACCGGCCAGCTTGGCCACTACGTTCTGCAAGACCTGCTTAAAACCGTCCCTGCCAGCCAGATTGTGGCGATTGTCCGC
Organism: Klebsiella sp. C360; assembly: GCF_048822415.1. Taxonomy (NCBI): domain Bacteria; kingdom Pseudomonadati; phylum Pseudomonadota; class Gammaproteobacteria; order Enterobacterales; family Enterobacteriaceae; genus Klebsiella; species Klebsiella sp. C360. Next base: position 51,521 of record NZ_JBMEZZ010000012.1, on the reverse strand, counting down.
AACCCGGCCAAGGCCCAGGCGCTCAGCCAGCAGGGCGTCGTCGTCCGCCAGGCCGACTATAGCGACGAAGCGGCATTGACCGCCGCGCTGCAGGGCGTGAATAAACTGCTGTTAATCTCCTCCAGCGAAGTCGGCCAGCGTGCCGTACAGCACCGCAACGTCATCAACGCCGCCAAAGCCGCTGGGGTGACATTCATCGCCTATACCAGCCTGCTGCACGCCGACACTTCGCCGCTGGGCCTGGCCGCAGAGCATATTGAAACCGAGCAGATGCTGGCCGACTCTGGCATCGCTTACGCCCTGCTGCGCAATGGCTGGTATACCGAAAACTATCTGGCCAGCGCGCCGCCGGCGCTGGAGCACGGCGTGTTTATCGGCGCCGCCGGCGAAGGTAAAATTGCCTCCGCTACCCGCGCGGATTATGCCGCCGCGGCCGCCCGCGTTATCGCCGGTGAAGGCCATGCAGGGAAAGTTTACGAACTGGCGGGCGATAACGCCTGGACGCTGAGCGACCTGGCTGCCGAGCTGAGCACGCACAGCGGGAAAAACGTGGTCTATCAGAACCTCAGCGAAGCCGACTTCGCCGCCGCGCTGAAAAGCGTCGGCCTGCCGGCGGGTCTGGCGGATATGTTGGCGGACTCCGACGTCGGCGCCTCGAAAGGCGGGCTGTTTGACGACAGCCACACCCTGAGTACATTGATTGGCCGTCCGACCACTTCCCTTGCCGAAAGCGTGAAAGGCATTCTGTAACCGCCCCTCTCAGCTTTTGCGGTTGCGTCCCGGCGGTTCCTCTCTCATATTGAAGAGATCAACCGTCGGGAGGCAGGCATGCAGGGCGTACCACCCCAATTTAGTGATGAAAAAGATCGTGCGCGCTTTCGCCATCTCGAACAGCTGCCCGGGGTGGAGCTTTACCACGCCCATATCTCCCGCTACGCCTTTGAACCCCATACTCACGAAGCCTTCGGCATCGGCGTGATTGAGCAAGGCGCCGAGCGCTTTCGCTACCGTGGCAGCCAGCATATCGCCGCCGCCAACGCTATTGTCACCATGAATCCCGACGAGCTGCACACCGGCGAAGCGGAAACCGCCGACGGCTGGCGCTACCGGATGATTTATCTGGAGCCGGACCGTCTGGAGGCTATCACCGGGGTGCGCGACTGGTGGTTCAGCGAGGTGGTCCGCGAGGATCCCCTGCGGTCCCGGCGGATTGGCCAGCTAATATATGGCCTGTGGCACAGCGACGATGCGCTGGCCCAGCAGGGAATGCTGCTCGACCTCATCGACACCTTCCGCCCTCTGGCCCACCATGCCTCGGCGCAGGGCGAGACAGGACATCGCTTCGACCGCGTGCGCGACTACCTGCACGATAACTACATGCGCCCCATCACCCTCGACGAGCTGGCTCAGGTGGCGGCGCTTAGCCCGTACCACTTTCAGCGCCAGTTTAAAGCCCACTATCATGTGACGCCCCATCAGATGTTGATGGCCATCCGCCTGTGGCGCGCCAAGGCGTTTCTCACCCACGGCATGCCCGCCGCCGAAGTGGCGATAGCCGTCGGCCTTACCGACCAGTCTCACCTGACCCGCGCCTTCACCCAGCGTTACGGCATTACGCCGGTACGCTATCAGAAGCAGGTCGCCAGGCGCTGATGCGCAATCTCATACAATATTCCCGCCCGCCCTCCTTCTACACTGCAGACAACCGTGATGACAATGGATGCAATGATGATTAGTGGTGTGTTGTACGCCCTGCTGGCGGGGCTGATGTGGGGATTAATCTTTGTCGGGCCTTTGCTGGTGCCCGAGTATCCGGCGATGCTCCAGTCGATGGGACGCTATCTGGCGCTGGGTCTGATCGCCCTGCCGCTGGCATGGCTCGGGCGCGCGCGTTTGCGCCAGCTGAGCCGGAACGACTGGTGGACCGCGCTGAGTCTGACGATGATGGGAAATCTTATCTATTACGTCTGTCTGGCCAGCGCCATTCAGCGCACCGGGGCGCCGGTCTCCACCATGATTATCGGCACGCTGCCGGTGGTATTGCCGGTCTTCGCCAATCTGCTCTACAGCCAGCGTGACGGAAAGCTGCCGTGGCGGCGCCTGTTTCCGGCGCTGGTCTGCATCGCCGTCGGCCTGATCTGCGTTAACGTCGCGGAACTGCGCCAGGGGTTGCCTGATTTTAGTCCGTGGCGCTACGGCTCCGGCATTGCGCTGGCACTGGGGTCGGTGGTCTGCTGGGCCTGGTATGCGCTGCGCAACGCCCGCTGGCTGCGGGAGAATCCGCATCAACCGCCGATGATGTGGGCTACCGCTCAGGCGCTGGTGACGCTTCCGGTTTCGCTGGCCGGTTATCTCGCCGCCTGCGCCTGGCTGCACGGTCAGCAGGCCGGGTTCCCCCTGCCCTTCGGCCCGCGCCCGGCGGTGTTCATTACGCTGATGCTGGCCATCGCGGTGCTCTGCTCATGGGTCGGCGCGCTGTGCTGGAATATTGCCAGTCAACGGTTGCCGACGGTGATCCTCGGGCCGCTTATCGTTTTCGAAACCCTGGCCGGGCTCCTGTATACCTTTCTGCTGCGACAAAGCTTACCGCCGCTGTTAACCCTGAGCGGGATCCTGCTGCTGGTGCTCGGCGTGGTCTCCGCCGTACGCGCCAGGCCGGACAAACCGACGTTGCAACCGCTGACGCACGAAAAAAAGTAGCCGGGCCCTCTTAAGGGGTATTCCCTCGCCATAAAGATGCATTTAAAATGCATCTTATATTCCTGATGACGAGGTAACTGCTATGGCTTTCCGTGACCAACCTTTAGGCGAGCTGGCGCTGACCATCCCGCGCGCCTCCGCCCTGTTCCGTCAATACGATATGGACTACTGCTGCGGCGGCAAACAGACGCTGGCGCGCGCCGCATCGCGTAAAGCGCTGGATGTCGCGGTGATCGAAGCCGAGCTGGCGAAACTGGCCGAGCAGCCCGTCACCCACGACTGGCGCGCGGCGCCTCTCGCGGAGATTATCGACCATATCATCGTTCGCTATCATGATCGGCACCGCGAACAGCTGCCGGAGCTGATCCTGCAGGCCACCAAGGTGGAACGGGTCCATGCCGATAAACCGAACGTGCCGAAAGGGCTGACGAAGTACCTGACCATGCTGCAGCAGGAGCTCTCCAGCCACATGATGAAAGAGGAGCAGATCCTGTTCCCGATGATCAAACAGGGGATGGGCGCCCAGGCCGGGGGCCCCATCAGCGTGATGGAAAGCGAGCATGACGAAGCGGGGGAACTGCTGGAGGTGATCAAACATATCACCCATAACGTGACGCCGCCGCCGGAAGCGTGCACCACCTGGAAAGCGATGTATAACGGTATCAACGAGATGATTGACGATCTGATGGAGCACATCAGCCTGGAAAATAACGTGCTGTTCCCGCGTGCCCTCGCAGGAGAATAACGAAAAAGGCGCCCGCAGGCGCCCTCGACATTGTCCGTCTTATTTGGCCACTCCGGGTGGCCTTTTTTATGACGGTCCGTTGCAAGCAACGTTAAAATGCTCTTTTATTTCGCCAGACGTTTTTTGCCGGCAAACAGCCAGCCCGCACCCAGCAGAACGAACCACAGCGGGGTGACCATCAGCGCTTCACGGGTGTCATCTTCGAGGGTCAACAGCACCAGTACGAAGACGAAGAAGGCCATGCACACCCAGCACATTAATTTGCCCAGCGGCATCTTATATTTGGACTTCTCGTGCAGCTGCGGACGCTTTTTACGGTAGACCAGATAAGAGCAAAGGATAATGGTCCAGACGAACATGAACAGGATCGCCGACACCGTGGTGATCATGGTGAACGCGGCGATCACGCTCGGGTTGACCATCAGCATCACCACACCGCCCAGCAGGCACATGCAGGAGAAGGTTAAGCCCTTCGCCGGCACCGCACGCTTCGACAGCTTGGCGAACATCTTCGGCGCCTGACCATCCTGCGCCAGACCGAACAGCATACGGCTGGTGGAGAAGACGCCGCTGTTGGCCGATGAGGCTGCGGAAGTCAGCACCACGAAGTTAATCAGGCTCGCCGCCGCCGGCAGACCAACCAGCACGAACAGCTCAACGAACGGGCTCTTGCTTGGCACCACGGAGCTCCACGGCGTCACCGACATAATCACAATCAGCGCGAAGACGTAGAACATAATGATACGCAGCGGGATGGAGTTAATCGCCCGCGGCAGGGATTTTTCCGGGTCTTTGGTTTCGGCCGCGGTGGTACCGACCAGCTCAATCCCCACGAAGGCGAATACCGCAATCTGGAAGCCGGCGAAGAAGCCGCTCAGCCCTTTCGGGAACCAGCCGCCGTCATTCCACAGATGCGCGAAAGAGGCTTCGACGCCGGTCGGCGATTTGAAATGCATCATGACCATCACCAGGCCGACCACGATCAGCGCCACGATGGCGACGATTTTGATCATCGCGAACCAGAACTCCATTTCGCCAAACATTTTGACGGTGGCAAGGTTCAGGCCCAGCAGCAGCAGGATCACTGCCAGCGACGCGACCCAGTCGGAGAGTCCGGGAAACCAGAACTGCGCGTAGGCAGTGATCGCCACCACGTCCGCCATCCCCGTCACCACCCAGCAGAACCAATAGGTCCAGCCGGTAAAGTAGCCCGCCCAGGGGCCCAGCAGATCGGCCGCAAAGTCGCTGAAGGATTTATATTCGAGGTTCGACAGCAGTAATTCGCCCATGGCTCGCATAACGAAAAACAGCATAAAACCGATAATCATATAAACAAAAATAATGGATGGCCCGGCAAGGCTGATGGTTTTGCCAGAACCCATAAATAATCCAGTGCCGATCGCCCCGCCAATTGCAATCAGCTGAATATGTCGGTTTGTGAGATTTCGCCGTAGCGACTGTTCAGTCGGCTCCTGCTCGACAGCAGCGACTTTAACCTGATCTACCATGTGATTTCTTCCTGTTGTACCTGTCTGTGTTGTTCAGGCTCTGATGGCCTGTCGTCTGTCATTAACCCCAGCAAGGGCTAGTCGATATTAGGTAAGAATCGGAGGGATGAATACTATGATTTAGATATAATGTTAATTTTATGTTTAAAGTGAGTGTTATATCACTCATCTAACGCGAAATAGCTCACAAAAATACACCCATACGCGATGAATGCAAAACATAATTCCAATTAATTTTTAACTTAAGGATTTTACGCTATTTTTGTGGCTTCCCCCGCCGCCGGGGAAGAGGAAGCCTCTGCTGTTTAGATAATATCCAGCAGTTCAACTTCGAAGATCAGAGTGCTGAACGGAGGAATCGACGCGCCAGCGCCGCGCTCGCCGTAGGCCAGGTTGTGCGGGATGGTCAGTTCCCATTTGGAACCTACCGGCATCAGGGTCAGCGCTTCAATCCAGCCGCCGATTACGCCGGTCACCGGGAACTCTGCCGGTTCGCCGCGGGCGACGGAGCTGTCGAAGACGGTGCCGTCGATCAGTTTCCCGGTGTAGTGCACGCGTACGCGGTCGGTACGGGCCGGGATCGGACCTTCGCCCTGGGTCAGCACGCGGAACTGCAGACCGGACTCGGTGCTGTTCACACCCTCTTTCTCGCGGTTTTCATCAAGGTATTTCTGGCCGTCAGCGGCCATCGCCTGGAAACGCTCGCGACGCACGGCGTCGGCGCGCTCGTGGATTTCACGCAGCGCACGGTGGACGGCTTCTACCGGCACCTGCGGCTGGTTACCTTCCAGCGCATCGGCGATACCCGCCACCAACGCTTCCGGCAGCAGCCCCTGCAGGCCGGATTCGCTCAGCTGTTGTCCAACCTGCAAGCCGATACCGTAACTTGCCTGCGCTTCGATAGTGTCAAAAGTTGGGGTTGCCATCTTTGTTCCTTTTTTGGGTGATAAACATCAAGAGAAAAGCGTCCGGAAGCATAACAGCCATAGCGAAATGGGTAAAACTTTGTCGGCGGATGATGACAAATCTCAGCGAAAAAGAAACAATAGGCGGCATCAGGTTAACTTCACTTTGTTCCGGTCATCAGGACGTTAGCCATCTATACTCATAGGCAGGATAAAAATATGCGGAGCAGGAGGAAAGCCATGCCCGGGCGCTTTGAACTGACATCTACCCTGGCGAAAATCTGGCACGCCCCGGATCATTTTCGCCTCCTGGACCCACTGCCCCCGATGCACCGCCGGGGAATTATCGCTGGCTTCCTGTTGGTGATTATCGGCATTCTGCTTCCCTCAGACGATAGCCAAAACCCGGCGTCCACCAGCCGTGAAGCAAACCTGAATCTGCAGTCGCAGTCCCAACCGCAAGCTGGCGGCAATCAGGCCGTTCCGCTGCCGCCGATCACCAATACGCCTACCGTGAGCGATGCCGACCAGATGGCGCCGGTCGCCCCGGAGCCGATTCAGGATGAGCAGCCGGATCAGGCGCAGACGCAGCAGCCCGCCGCCTCCCAGCCCTATCAATCCTCATCGCAGCAGTCCGCGCCGGGCATTGAGCAGCAATGGCGGACCTATCGCATCGAGTCAGGCAAAACCCTGGCCCAGCTGTTCCGCGATCATGGGCTGCCGGCCACCGACGTTTACGCCATGGCGCAGGTTGAAGGCGCAGGTAAACCATTAAGCACGTTGCAGAGCGGACAGACGGTGCAGATTCGGCAGAACGCCAACGGCGTGGTCACCGGGCTCACTATTGATACCGGCAACGGCCAGCAGGTGCTGTTTACCCGCCAGTCGAACGGCAGCTTTGTGCGTGCGCGCTAGCAGCGAAGACGACAGCGAGCGTTACGCCGCCGCAAAATGAAAGGCGCTAAAAAGCAAAACGCCGGCACAAGGCCGGCGATTTGTTGTTACCAGAACGTCAGAGGCCGATTACTCAGCAACCACGTTGATGATAACTTTAGCGAAAACTTCGCTGTGAACCTGGAAGTCCACTTCGTGCTCGCCAACGTTACGCAGAACGCCGTTCGGCAGGCGAACTTCGCTCTTAGCAACTTTAACGCCTGCTGCAGTGACAGCGTCAGCGATGTCGCGAGTACCGATGGAACCGAACAGTTTACCTTCGTCGCCGGCTTTAGACGCGATGGTTACGGATTCCAGGGCGTTGATCTGCGCAGCACGAGCTTCAGCAGCTGCCAGAACGTCAGCCAGTTTGGCTTCCAGTTCAGCGCGACGTGCTTCGAAGAATTCAACGTTTTTCTTGGTAGCAGGAACAGCTTTACCCTGCGGGACCAGGAAGTTACGAGCATAGCCCGCTTTAACGTTAACCTGATCACCCAGGCTACCCAGGTTTGCTACTTTATCAAGCAGAATAACTTGCATTACCTTATCCTCTCAAAGTCGTATTAATGGACCGTGACCGATTACTGATGACGATCAGTGTACGGCAGCAGGGACAGGTAGCGAGCGCGTTTGATAGCGCGAGCCAGCTGACGCTGGTATTTTGCACGGGTACCGGTGATACGGCTCGGGACAATCTTACCGCTTTCGGTGATGTAGTTTTTCAGCGTAGCGATATCTTTATAGTCGATCTCTTGAACGCCTTCCGCGGTGAAACGGCAGAACTTGCGACGACGGAAATAACGTGCCATATGGCTAGTCTCCAGAATCTATCAATTCAATCTGCTCGGCATGCAGAACCATTTTGCTCAAGCCGTTCTTTGCCTTATGGCAAGAGATGAACCCTCGAACGGTTACTGCGCTACCGACCGTTATACTGTGAGTAATGGCCTGGTTCTCGTGACCGCTAATAATAACGGGCATTTGACACCATGCCTGCCGGTGAAAACCGGCTTCCTCCTGCACTGAACGATGCTCAAGCACGAACTGGCAGTGAGGAATTCCTGACGGGCTGACCTTACGAAGTGGAGTCCTGCAAATAATGCCGGACAGCTCCAGACGGTTGGTCATCAGGATTACTCTTCAGAATCCCCAGCTTCAGAATCATCTGCGGTTTCGTTGGCGAAATCTTCGCGACGCTCACGGCGCTCGTCTTTCGCTTTAACCATCGGAGATGCTTCGGTAACAGCGTGCTTAGTACGCATTACCATGCTGCGGATAACGGCGTCGTTGAAGCGGAAGTTAGTTTCCAGCTCATCGATCGCTTCCTGCGGCGCTTCAACGTTCAGCAGAACGTAGTGAGCTTTGTGCAGTTTGTTGATCGGATAAGCCAGCTGACGGCGGCCCCAGTCTTCCAGACGGTGGATCGTACCTGCTGCTGCAGTGATTGCACCAGTGTAACGTTCGATCATGCCCGGAACCTGTTCGCTCTGGTCAGGATGGACCATAAAAACGATTTCGTAATGACGCATCGAATTGCTCCTTACGGATTATTCAGCCTCCTGTCTGGGTCAGCCGCGGCCCATGGAGGCAAGGAACGTGTTAAAGGGCGGCTGAAAAATTGACGCGTCATTCTAATGGCGGCCCCCCAGGAACACAAGCGCATTTGCACAAATAATTCGCACTAAGCGCCAAGTGGCGCTAAGTGGGTGATTTAAAATTAACCAGCAAAGGAAGCGGCATTTTTTTGAACAACTGCATCAGAAAAGGTCGCGATACGCCGTTCAATCAGCGATTACACTTAAATCAGAAACCCAATGACCACAGGAGAGCCCCGAGTCAGCGTCAGGACTGTCAGTCAGGAGCGTAGTATATGAAACTGAAAATCATCGCCATGATGGCTGCGCTTTTCTTCAGCGCCAACGCGTTGGCAGCTATCCAAATCACCGAACGACAGGCCCGCAACATGGACGATGTGCAGAGCCTCGGCGTTATCTATATCAATCACAATATGGCCACTGAGCACGAGGCCGAACAGGCCCTTAGCCAGCTGAGCGATGCGCAGGGGGCGAAATATTTTCAGCCCATCCTGATGCACGAACCAGAAACCAACGGCCCGCTTCGCGCCAGCGCGGTGATTTACCGCTAATGTCGGGTCCATTCTTCGCCTCTCCTCGCGAGGGGCGAAGCAAGGCCAGCGGCTAAACGCAATTGAGAATAATTTTATAAATCAACTTATCAGCGTCATCGCAACCTGATTTAATCAGCCACTCGCCATTTGATATTCAGGAGTGATTGATGGTTCCGCGTTTCGCCACCTTAGGCCGCATCCCCAAAGGCGTTTGGGTACTCGGCGGCGTCAGCCTGCTGATGGATGTGTCGTCCGAGATGATCCACAGTCTCTTACCGCTGTTTATGGCCACCACCCTCGGCGCCAGCGTGATTATCATCGGTCTTATCGAGGGGCTGGCGGAAGCCACCGCCCTGATCCTGAAAATCTTCTCCGGCGCGATTAGCGACTACGTCGGTAAGCGCAAAGGGCTGGCGCTGCTGGGCTACGGCCTGGGCGCGCTCAGCAAGCCGCTGTTTGCCATCGCCCCGACCGCCGGCGTGGTGTTTAGCGCCCGCATGATCGACCGCGTAGGCAAAGGCATTCGCGGCGCGCCGCGCGACGCGCTGGTCGCCGACGTCACCCCACCGGAGATCCGCGGCGCCGCCTACGGGCTACGTCAGGCGCTGGATACCGTTGGCGCCTTTCTCGGCCCGCTGCTGGCGGTGCTGCTGATGTTTATCTGGGCCAACGATTTTCACGCTATATTCTGGGTGGCGGTTATTCCCGCCGTGCTCTCTATTCTCCTGCTGGGTTTTGGCCTGCAGGAGCCAAAATCCGCCATCGACCATCAACGCAGTAATCCGCTGAAGCGCGAAAATCTGCAAAAGCTCTCCGCCGCCTACTGGTGGGTGGTCGCCATCGGCAGCATCTTCACCCTCGCCCGCTTCAGCGAAGCCTTTCTGGTGCTGCGCGCCCAGCAGATGGAGATCCCGCTGTTTACCATTCCGCTGGTAATGGTGGCGATGAACCTGGTCTACAGCGTTACGGCCTACCCGTTCGGCAAGCTCTCTGACAGCATGAGCCACAGCAAACTGCTGCAGTGGGGACTGCTGGTGCTGATCCTCGCCGATATCGTGCTGGCCCTCAGCGCCCACTGGAGCACGCTGCTGGTCGGGGTCGCGCTGTGGGGAATTCATATGGGGATGACCCAGGGGCTGCTGGCGGCGATGGTCGCCCATACGGCGCCGCCGGCGCTACGCGGCACGGCGTTCGGTATGTTCAACCTGATGAGCGGCCTGGCGCTGTTGCTGGCCAGTACCGGCGCAGGCGTGCTGTGGGAAACCTTCGGCGCCGCTTCGACGTTTTACGCTGGCGCGATAATTTGCGTGGTCACGCTCATCGGCATGCGCGCTATGCCGTCGGCTTATCGTCAGGGCTAAAAACGGCTCCGGGGCCAGACCAGTTGCTTTACCGTGACGGTGAAAGCCCCGGAGCGCGTCGTTTACTTCTGCCCGTAGTAGGCGTTCGGCCCGTGTTTACGCAGAAAATGTTTTTCCATCAGCCAGCTGTCAATCGGCTGCAGCCGCGGATTAATGCCGCGGGCAATCCACGCCATGCGCGCCACCTCTTCCATCACCACCGCATTGTGCACCGCCTCGTGGGCGTCTTTCCCCCAGGAGAACGGCCCGTGCTGATAGACGACGATCCCCGGCGTATGCAACGGGTTTGCCTCGCCCAGCGTTTCGATAATCACCTTCCCGGTGTTCAGCTCGTAGCCCTCATCCACTTCCTGCGCGCTAAGCGCCCGGGTGCAAGGGATATCGCCGAAAAAGTAGTCCGCATGGGTGGTGCCGAGCGCCGGGATCGCCAGCCCCGCCTGCGCCCAGGCGGTAGCGTGCGTCGAATGGGTATGCACCACCCCGCCAAGGCCGGGATAACGGCGATAGAGCGCCAGATGGGTAGCGGTATCAGAGGAGGGACGTCAGCGTGATCCGCGTTTAAAGATGCTGCTGGAAAAAGGCGACCGTCGTGGCCAGCGCCTCCGGGGTGATGCGATGGCGGACGCCTTTCTGCCAGACGCAGGTCAGCCTGGCGGCAAGATCGCTCTGCCTGAGCGCCTGCTCAAGCCGGAAGGTCTCTGCCGGCGGCACCACGTCGTCGGCATCGCCATGCCAGAGCAGCAGCGGCCGCCGGGCGAGCGACGCCAGCTGATGACTGACATCCCACTCGCTGAGGCTGTCGCCATCAAAGCCAGGCGAGGGAAACAGGGTTTGCGACAGCGAACGAAAATAACCCGCCCCCATCAGGCAGGCGACGCTGTTCAGCTCGGGATGATGCGTCATGATACCCAGGGCCGTCATTCCCCCCATCGACGCCCCCGCCACCGCCAGTCGCTCTCCTTCCAGCCAGCCTTCGGCGATAATCGCCTCGCGCAGCGCGGGAAACTCTCTGAAATTCTGCTGCAGGATCGGCCAGAAGCGCTGCATCCGCCCGGTCTCATCACCGTGATAGCGCGCGCCATGCTCCGGCGCGTCCGGCATAATCACCCGGAAACCCGCCTGGGCCAGCGCCACTGCAAAGTAGCTGTAAACCAGTTTTGACGAGGTAAAGCCATGATAAAAGACGATACAGGGCAGTGGCTTATCCAGACTCTCCTGCGGGCAGGCATGCAAAATTTCGCCACCGCCGAGGTTGCGCATTTCTAGTGCAATCATTTATCGTCTCCCTTCTCTATTGTGGTTAGGCGGCATGGGAAAATGCATTCACCAGGCAACCCCGTTTGCTACGATTCATAATGTTGAGAACCCGGTTACGCTTTCACAACATTTTCATTCGAAAATCGCGTCAGAGATAACAGTTCGGGAACATTCCCCGGAAATCCTGTTAAGGCTACCACTACACTATCACTATCAGGAAACGAGATATGGTTATGCGCAGGTTTTGTCCGTGGTTACTGGCTATCGTCCTCAGCGGGTGTAGCGCTCTGCAGGGAACGCCGGAAGCCCCGCCGCCCGCCACCGACCATCCGCAGGAGATCCAGCGCAACCAGACGGCTGGCCTGCAGAAAATGGCCACGGTGAGCGTACTGATGTACGGTTCGCCGATGGATGTCGAAGCGGCGCTGAAGGCCAAAGCAGAAGCAGCCAAAGCCGATTACTACGTCATCATCATGATCGATGACACCATGGTACCCGGCCAGTGGTATTCGCAGGCGATCCTCTATCGTCGATGACGAGGCGGCGTCTTTAAATCTGCTTTACACAGCTTTGCGTCCATTCACGTTCTCCTGTGCATAATAACGTTCGGCCAGCCACCTGGCAGGACGTTAGCAACGGACTGCCCTTGGGACTACGTGAAATGGAGCTGACGATGAAACGATCTTTTACCCTATCCAGCCTGCTGTTAACCACTGCGACGGCCAACACCTCCGCGCAGTCAGCCGAATTCGCCAGTGCGGATTGCGTCACCGGCCTGAATGAAATCGGTCTGATCTCCGTCGCTAATCTTTCCGGCAGCCAACAGGATGTGGAGCACGCCATTGCCCGCAAAGCGGACGAGCAAGGCGCCTCCTGGTATCGCATTATTCAGATGTACGAGGAACAACAGCCGGACAGCTGGCGCGTGCAGGCCATTCTCTACGCCTGAGGCGCCTGGCGCCCCCGCCCCATGGCCCGCAGCAGCAGGTCGTCGAGGGTCGGCGCGTCAAGACGTATGCCGCCGCGCGTGTCGAGCATCATCCGGCACCAGGCTTCGGCCAGCGGCGGCGAAGCGAAACGCAGCATCTGCGCCCCCGCCCCCAGACGATAGACCAGCCGGGCAATCTCTCTGCCCTGCTCTTCGGCGGGTCGTTTCAGCAATTGCTGCAGCTGACGCCATGCGCGGTCGAGATGGCGGTTCTGTCCTTTCACCTCCGCACACTCCGCGGCCAGCAGCTCCATCGCCGCCGGCTGCTTGCTCAGCACCCGCATCACATCGAGGCACATAATATTGCCGGAGCCTTCCCAGATGCTGTTGACCGGCATCTCGCGATACAACCGCGGCAGCTCACTCTCCTCGCAATAGCCGATCCCTCCCAGGACTTCCATCGCCTCAGCGACGAACGGGATGCCGGCCTTGCAGATGGCAAACTTGGCCGCAGGCGTAAACAGACGCGCCCAGGCGCTTTCCCGGGCATCATCCCGACGGTCCCAGGCCCGCGCCAGACGAAACAGGAACGCGGTTTGTCCTTCAAGACGGAGCGCCATTTGCCCCAGCAGCTGGCGCATCATCGGTTGATCGACCAGATTTTTACCGAACGCCTGGCGCTGTAGCGCATGATACAGCGCCACCGAGAAGGCCCGGCGCATCAGGGCATGGCTACCCAGCGCGCAGTCAAAGCGGGTCAGGCCGCCCATCCCGAGGATCTGCCGCACGCCGTCGCCCTCGTCGCCCACCAGCCAGCCGCAGGCGTCATAAAACTCCACTTCGCTACTGGCGTTGGAGCGGTTGCCGAGCTTTTCTTTTAAGCGCTCCAGCCGCACGCCGTTGCGCTGTCCGTCGGGCAGCAGGCGCGGCACAAAGAAGCACGACAGTCCCGCAGGCGCCTGGGCCAGCACCAGGTGGGCATCGCTCTGCGGCACCGAGAAGAACCATTTGTGTCCCACCAGCCGGTAAAACCCTTCCGCCGTTTTCTCCGCGCGGGTGGTATTGCTCAGCACATCGGAGCCCCCTTGCTTCTCGGTCATCCCCATGCCAATCAGCAGGCCGCGCTTCTGGCCGCCCGGCGCGAGGTGGGGATCGTAACGGTCGCTCAGCAGCGGCGACAGCCAGTCGCCAAAAGGCGCGGGCAGGGCGTGCTGCAGCAGAGGCGTCGCGGCGAAGGTCATGGTAATCGGGCACAGCGTTCCGGCCTCTACCTGGGCGTGGAGCAGAAAGCGAGCGGCGCGCGCGACAAACGCGCCTTCACGGGCCTCCTCCTGCCAGGCGAGATTATGCACCCGGTTCGCGCACAGCCCCTGCATCAGCAGGTGCCAGGCGGGGTGGAAGCGAACGTCGTCCAGTCGGGCGCCGGTGGCGTCATAGCGCAGCAGCTCCGGCGGGTTGCTGTTGGCCAGGCGTCCCAGCTCCAGCGATTCTGCGGTCCCCAGCTGCTGGCCAATGCTGGCGAGCAGATCGCCATCCCAGCCGGCGCCTTCACGGACCACCGCTTCACGCAGGGCGGTATCGGACAGGAACAGATTGCTGTTATTCAGCGGGGTCGGTTGATTAAAAACGGTGTGCGTTTGCCAGTGCATCGTGTCTCCCTCCATCAATGGCGATAACCATAAGTATGGTTATCCAGGGAGATACTCGCCCGCGAGAACGGTCACAAAAAAGCCATCCCGGAGGATGGCTTTTCAGTTCCGTCAGCGGATCAGCTTAGCTGCGCTGGCGTACCGCCTCAAACAGGCAGATGCCAGTGGCCACCGAGACGTTCAGCGAGGAGACGCTGCCCGCCATCGGGATGCTGATCAGCTCATCACAGTGCTCGCGGGTCAGGCGGCGCATACCTTCGCCTTCCGCGCCCATCACCAGCGCCATCGGCCCGGTCATTTTGCTCTGGAACAGCGTATGGTCGGCTTCACCTGCGGTTCCGACGATCCAGACGTTCTCCTCCTGCAGCAGGCGCATGGTGCGCGCCAGGTTGGTGACGCGGATCAGCGGGACGTTCTCCGCCGCGCCGCAGGCCACTTTCTTCGCCGTCGCATTCAGCTGCGCGGAACGATCTTTCGGCACAATCACCGCGTGCACGCCGGCAGCATCGGCGCTGCGCAGGCAGGCGCCGAGGTTATGCGGATCGGTCACGCCGTCAAGGATCAACAGGAACGGCTGATCGAGCTGCGCCAGCAGATCCGGCAGATCGTTCTCCTGATACTGACGCCCCGGCTTCACACGGGCAATGATCCCCTGGTGTACCGCGCCTTCGCTCTTCTCATCGAGGAACTGGCGGTTGGCCAGCTGAATCACCACGCCCTGCGCTTCCAGCGCGTGGATCAGCGGCAGCAGGCGCTTATCCTCACGGCCTTTCAGAATATAAACTTCCTGAAAACGCTCAGGTGCGCGCTTCAGCAGTGCCTGCACCGCATGGATGCCGTAAATCATTTCACTCATTGATGTACTCGTTTTAGGTTCTGTTATCCGCCCTTCACCCCGTTCTGCGTCAGCAGACTTCAGAGTGAAGGGTGGTCAATCACTCGGCGCTCTTCTTCTTTGCCGCGCGCTTGGCTTTGGTCGCGGCGGCGATTTTCTGCGTTTTCGCCGACGGTTTTTTCGCTTTCTTCTCGCCTTTCGGCTTCGCTTTCGCCTGGTCTTTTTCTTTGCGGAACGCGCTGTCCGGCTCGAAGTTCACCTGCTTACCAACCTGACGACGACGGCCGCCCGGTTTGCCGGAGGTGCTCTTTTTCGCTTTCTCACGGGCGGTTTTGCCGACATTACGCGGCGCGCGCTCGCTGGAGATCAGGGTAAAGTCGATTTTACGCTCGTCCATGTTGACCGCTTCCACACGGACTTCCACGCGGTCGCCCAGGCGATAGGTCTGCCCGCCGGACTCGCCGATCAGACGCTGCCCCACCTGGTCGAAACGATAGTAGTCGTTATCGAGGGAGGAAACATGCACCAGGCCGTCGATAAACAGATCGTTGAGACGAACGAAGAAGCCAAAGCCGGTTACGCTGGCGATAACCCCGGAGAAGATATTGCCTACCTGATCCTGCATGAAGTCACACTTCAGCCAGTCGGAGACTTCGCGCGTCGCTTCATCGGCGCGACGTTCGGTCATCGAGCAGTGCTCGCCCAGCTGCAGCATCTCTTCCATGCTGTAGTGCCAGCCGCCGGTCTCCGTGCTATTGCCTTTATGCCCCTGCTCTTTGGCCAGCAGATATTTGATGGCGCGGTGCAGCGACAGATCCGGGTAACGACGGATCGGCGAGGTGAAGTGGGCATAGGACTGCAGCGCGAGGCCAAAGTGGCCGCGGTTTTCCGGATCGTAGACCGCCTGCTTCATCGACCGCAGGAGCATCGTCTGCAGCATTTCCGCATCCGGGCGATCGGCGATGGAGGTCAGCAGTTCGGCGTAATCGCGCGGCTCCGGCTTGTTGCCGCCCGGCAGTTCCAGACCCAGCTCCGCCAGCACGCTGCGGAACGCGGTAATCGCCTCGGTGCTCGGCTTATCGTGAATACGGAACAGCGCCGGCTCCTGCGCCTTCTCAACGAAGCGCGCAGCGGAGATGTTCGCCAGGATCATGCACTCTTCAATCAGCTTGTGCGCATCGTTACGCTGGGTCTGTTCGATACGCTCGATACGGCGCTCGGCGTTGAAGATGAATTTAGCTTCTTCACTTTCAAATGAGATACCGCCGCGCTCTTCGCGGGCGCCATCCAGCACCTTGTAGAGGTTATGCAGTTCTTCAATATGCTTCACCAGCGGCGCGTAGTGCTCACGCAACTCCTGGTCGCCCTGCAGCATATGCCACACCTTGGTATAGGTCAGGCGAGCATGTGAACTCATCACCGCTTCATAGAATTTATAACCGGTCAGACGGCCTTTTGACGAAATCGTCATCTCGCATACCATGCACAGGCGATCGACCTGCGGGTTCAGCGAGCACAGACCGTTAGACAGCACTTCCGGCAGCATCGGCACCACCTGCGACGGGAAGTAGACCGAGGTTCCGCGGCTGCGCGCTTCAGCGTCCAGCGGCGTCCCCGGACGCACGTAGTAGCTGACGTCGGCAATGGCTACCCACAGGCGCCAGCCGCCGCCGCGTTTCTTCTCGCAGTACACCGCGTCATCGAAGTCGCGGGCATCTTCGCCGTCAATGGTGACCAGCGGCAGGGAGCGCAGATCGACGCGCCCGGCTTTCGCCTCTTCCGGCACCTGCTCTTTCAGGCCGGAAACCTGGTTTTCTACCGCCGGCGGCCAGACGTATGGAATTTCATGGGTGCGCAGCGCCATATCGACGGCCATGCCGGTACCCATGTTGTCGCCCAGCACTTCGACGATTTTCCCCACGGCTTTGGTGCGGCGGGTCGGGCGCTGGGTCAGCTCGACCACCACCACGTAGCCCATACGCGCGCCCATAATCTCTTCCGGCGGGATCAGGATATCGAAGCTCAGGCGACTGTCGTCCGGGACGACGAAACCGACGCCAGCGTCGGTAAAGTAGCGGCCAACAATCTGGCTGGTTTTCGGCACCAGGACGCGGACAATGCGCGCTTCGCGGCGGCCCTTGCGGTCCGCGCCCAGCGGTTGGGCCAGCACCTGGTCGCCATGAATACAGGTTTTCATCTGCTCTGACGACAGGTAGAGATCGTCTTTGCGCCCTTCAACGCGCAGGAAACCATAGCCATCGCGGTGGCCGATAACGGTACCTTTGAGGAGATCAAGGCGCTCCGGCAGCGCATAGCACTGACGGCGGGTGAAGACCAGCTGACCGTCGCGCTCCATCGCGCGCAGGCGGCGGCGCAGCGCTTCGGTTTGCTCTTCGCCCTCGATATTTAACTCGATGGCCAGCTCATCGCGGCTGGCAGGCTTTTCCCGTTTGGTTAAATGTTCGAGGATAAATTCCCGGCTCGGGATTGGGTTCGCGTACTTCTCAGCTTCGCGTTCCTGGAATGGATCTTGTGACATATCGGTTCCTCCGTTGTCATCTCCGGCAGAGTGGCGTCACTCCACCAGCAATAATTTATAAAGCGGTTGATTCTTCTCAACCAAATCAGCCAGCGTATAGTTATCCAGTTCCTTGAGAAAACTCTGCGCGGCTTCAGCTAGCGCCTGTTTCAAACGACAGGCTGGTGTAATGTGGCAAAACTCGCTGCTGCAGTTGACCAGCGATAAGGGTTCAAGGTCGCGCACCACGTCACCGACGCGGATCTGTCCTGCTGGTTTGCCGAGGCGAATGCCCCCGTTCTTCCCCCGCACGGCAGTTACGTAGCCCATGCGACTTAACTGATTGATTATTTTAACCATATGATTACGGGAGACGCCATAGACCTCGGTCACTTCCGAGATACTGGTCATCCGTCCTTCCGGCAGCGACGCCATATAAATCAGCGCCCGTAGTCCGTAATCGGTGAAACTCGTTAACTGCACATAAACCTCAGGGAAAAGAAAACAGGGTATGTCGAGCGACATCATTATTATTGATGATAAACCAGCCAGCGCTCAGGCCGCTAATTTATTTAAAATGGGGCGGGCGAACAGCAAAAACAAGGGCGCCCGAACGGCGCCCCTTGCGAGTGATTATGCGTCGAACGGGTCGCGCAGAATCATGGTCTCGGTACGGTCTGGACCGGTAGAGATGATATCAACCGGAACGCCGGTCAGCTCTTCAATACGCTGGATGTAGTTCAGCGCTGCCTGCGGCAGGCCGCTGCGCTCTTTCACGCCGAAGGTGGTTTCAGACCAGCCCGGCATGGTTTCGTAGATAGGCTCGATACCTTCCCAGTTGTCGGCTGCCAGCGGAGTGGTGGTCACTTCGCGGCCATCCGGCATACGGTAGCCAACGCAGATTTTCACTTCTTTCAGGCCGTCGAGGACGTCCAGTTTAGTCAGGCAGAAGCCGGACAGGGAGTTAATCTGCACCGCGCGACGAACCGCGACGGCGTCCAGCCAGCCGGTACGACGACGACGACCGGTGGTGGCGCCGAATTCGTTACCCTGCTTGCAGAGGAACTCGCCGGTTTCATCAAACAGCTCGGTCGGGAACGGACCCGCGCCTACGCGAGTCGAGTAAGCTTTGATGATCCCCAGAACGTAATCCACATAACGCGGGCCCAGGCCGGAGCCGGTCGCCACGCCACCGGCGGTGGTGTTGGAAGAGGTTACGTACGGATAAGTACCATGGTCGATATCCAGCAGCGTGCCCTGCGCGCCTTCGAACATCACGAAGTCGCCACGTTTACGCGCCTGATCCAGCAGGTCGGAAACGTCCACCACCATGCCGGTCAGGATGTCGGCAATCGCCATCACATCGTCCAGCACTTTCTGGTAGTCAACGGCTTCTGCTTTGTAGAAGTTCACCAGCTGGAAGTTGTGATATTCCATCACTTCTTTCAGTTTATCGGCGAAGGTTGCTTTATCGAACAGATCGCCAACGCGCAGACCGCGACGAGCGACTTTATCTTCGTAAGCCGGGCCGATGCCGCGACCGGTGGTGCCGATAGCCTTCGCGCCGCGCGCTTTTTCACGTGCCACGTCCAGCGCCACGTGATAGTCAAGGATAAGCGGGCAGGCTTCAGAGAGCAGCAGACGCTCGCGAACCGGGATACCACGGTCTTCCAGGCCCTTCATCTCTTTCATCAGCGCAGCCGGAGACAGCACGACGCCGTTACCGATGATGCTGGTGACGTTTTCACGCAGAATGCCTGATGGAATAAGATGGAGAACGGTTTTTTCACCGTTGATTACGAGAGTATGGCCGGCGTTGTGACCACCCTGGTAGCGCACAACATATTTAGCCCGTTCTGTCAGGAGATCGACGATCTTCCCTTTACCTTCGTCACCCCATTGGGTGCCCAGTACGACGACGTTGTTACCCATTTTTCAAAATCACCGTTTGCTTAAAAATGGATTCTACCATCGCTTTTTCAGAGTTACAGCACTTTTTGCATCCAAAATAAGGCAAATCCGACCACTTTTTGATCAGCCAATCGATTTCCTCAACATGTAGTAGATCACAATCCCGGCAACCACAAGTCCGCCGCCAAAGCGCCGCAATAAATTATCCGGGAGCTGGCTCAGGCTGGCGACCATCTTGCGCCAGGCGCGCGGATAAAGTAGCGGGCCAAGCCCTTCGAGTACTAAAACCAGCGCCAGCGCCAGCCAAATGGTGGAGTTCATCGTCAACCCTAATTGAAAAGTATCATCGCCGCCTTCGTAGGCGTCATCGGCCAGCACAGTGAATTCATTCACTCATTTCACATTGTCCCGTATTTCAGCTTCATTATGAACCAGCAAAGTGAAACATAATTCACAACTAATTGTATTGATGGATATTTTTTAAACTGTAACTATGCCGTCGCGTACTACAACCCGGTACGTCTACATAATCAGGAAGATTATCATGAGAGAATTAACCGCATTTGAAATCGAAAATGTGAGCGGCGCAGGTTGGTTACAGGATGGCCTGGCCTCCTTAGGTAGCAAGGTCGGCGCCGCCGTATGGACGATGGGCACCGATGCCCTGAGCATCAACCTGCCGCTGCTTGGCACCATTAATCTGGCCGATCTGGCGCCGGACCTGGGCAAAACCCTGGGCGAAAGCGTTGGCTCATCTATCGGCGGCACCATCGAGAGTACGCTGGCGAGCCTGCCGGTGATCGGCGGCCTGCTGAACAAGCTGCTCGGCAACTAATTCACGCCGTCGTAGCATAAAAAAAGGCGCCTGTCTCAGGCGCCTTTTTGCATTAACCACTGTAGGTTACTGTCATCTTCGACTTATTTACGCACCGAATCCGGTGAACGCATATAGCGGAAGAAATCGCTATCCGGGCTCAGGACCATGACATCCTGATTGCTCTGGAAGCTCTTCTCATAGGCGCGCAGGCTACGAATAAAGGAATAGAAGCCCGGATCCTGGCTGAACGCGTCGGCAAACAGTTTTGCCGATTCCGCATCGCCTTCACCACGCAGGATACGGCCCTGGCGCTCGGCTTCCGCCAGCGTCTTGGTGACTTCATAGTCCGCGGTCGCGCGCAGTTTTTCCGCCTCTTCCTGACCCTGTGAACGGTGGCGACGAGCAACCGCTTCACGCTCCGCGCGCATACGGTTGTAGATCGCTTCCGACACTTCCGCCGGCAGGTTGATCTGCTTGATACGCACGTCGACGACTTCAATACCCAGCGCCGCCATACTGTTCGGGTTGATCACCTGCACTTTGCCGTTGGTTTCAGCTTCCACGCGCTCTGCCGCTTTGGCAATCGCGTCGTCAGCTGCCGGCGTGCTAACCTCGTCTTCCGTACCGGCCGACCCTGAGTTCAGCGCATCACGCACTTCCAGCGTCAGACGGCCACGGGAGTCGGTGACGATGTCTTTCACATCCAGACGGCCGATTTCAGAACGCAGACGGTCCGAGAATTTACGCTTCAGCAGCACCTCTGCCTGGGAGACGTCGCCGCCGCCGGTGGCCAGGTAGTAACGGCTGAAGTCGCTGATGCGCCATTTAATATAGGAGTCGACGATCAGGTCTTTCTTCTCTTTGGTGACAAAACGGTCAGCCTGGTTATCCATGGTCTGAATACGCGCATCCAGCATTTTCACCGATTCGATAAACGGGATCTTGAAGTGCAGGCCTGGCGCGTATACCAGCGGCTTGTTTTCGTCGTCGCGCAGAACTTTACCGAAACGCAGCGTGATACCGCGCTCGCCCTCCTTCACGACAAAGACTGACATGTAGAGCACTACCAGCACGATGACAATGATCGCGATAACAGATTTACGCATCGTTATTCCCCCTGACGCTGGTAGTCGTTACGCTGCGCGTTAGCGCGGCGTTGGTCCATAATGCTACCCCCGGTTGAGCTCGAGGTTGATGAGGTGCTGGCGCTGCCAGTGCTGGATGCAGGCGGCAGACGCAGCAGATCGCTGGCGTCACTGCTATCGCTCTTTGCTGCCGGCGCAGCGGCGCCTTTCAGCATCTGGTCCAGCGGCAGAACCATCAGATTGCCGTTTTTGCTGTCATTAACCAGCACTTTACGGGTGTGGCTCAGCACTTTTTCCATCGTTTCGATGTACAGACGCTCGCGGGTAATCTCCGGCGCGGCTTTGTATTCCGGCAGGATCTTAGCAAAGCGAGCCACTTCACCCTGGGCTTCCAGGACGGTCTGGGTCTTATAGGCGCGTGCCTCTTCGAGGATACGCTGCGCCTGACCATTCGCGCGCGGCTGGACTTCGTTGGTGTAAGCCTCCGCTTCACGAATGTACTGCTGTTCGTTCTCACGCGCGGCAATGGCATCGTCAAACGCGGCTTTCACCTCTTCCGGCGGACGTGCCGTCTGGAAGTTGACGTCCAGCAGAGTGATGCCCATGTTGTACGGGCGAATCGTCTCTTCCAGCTCACGCTGAGTATCGCTACGGATCACGGTACGACCTTCGGTCAGAATGCGATCCATGGTGTATTTACCGATCACCCCGCGCAGCGCGCTGTCGGTGGCCTGACGCAGGCTGTCGTCCGCGCTGGTGACGCTAAACAGATAGCGCTCCGGATCGGTGACGCGGTACTGCACGTTCATCTCAACGCGCACCACGTTTTCGTCAGAGGTCAACATGACGCCGGACGCCGCCAGTTCACGTACCGACTCCACGTTTACTGCCTGCACGTTATCGATAAAGGTCGGCTTCCAGTTCAGGCCCGGCTCAACCAGATGGCTGAACTTACCAAAACGGGTGACCACGCCGCGTTCGGCTTCTTTAATAGTATAGAAACCGCTGGCCGCCCAGATAATCACTGCCGCCGCGGCAACGATGCCGACAATACGCCCGCCCATCGGTCCGCGAGGTCCCTGCGCGCTATTGCCGCCGCCCAGTCCGCCCTTGCCGCCGCCGAGCCCGCCAAGTTTTTTACTTAACTTGCGGAAGATATCATCCAGATCCGGCGGCCCCTGCTCGCGACCGCCTTTGTTGCCATTTCCCTCAGAGTTGCCGCCAGGTTTGCTGCTCCCCCACGGGTCGCGGTCCTGTCCGTTATTACCGGGCTGATTCCACGCCATGTATATGCTCCATATTTGTTTTTGATATCCCCACAGGGGTCAATATCTTCAGGCAAGCTGCAAGGTCAAACCACATAGTCAACAAGCGTTGGCTCTTGCTTACAGAGGCGCCGCCAGTCAACGATCGGCATGCGCACCTGCAGACTCACGCTGCCGTCATCCTCCATCCACTCTTTTTCTATCGCCTGAAGCTGATAGAAACGGCTTCTCAGTCGCCCTTCTTTCGGCGGTAAGCGCAGCGTATGCTGGGCCACTTCACCGGAAAGGCGCTCCGTTAACGCCTGAAAAAGCAGTGGTACGCCAACCCCGGTCTGAGCGGAAAGCCAGACCCGAATCGGTTTATTTTCATCGTCGCGATCGATGCGCGGTTCAAAATCGTCCAGCATGTCGATTTTGTTCATCACCAGCAGCGCCGGGATCTCATCGGCCTCAATTTCAGCGAGAACCGTATTTACCGCATCAATGTTTTCCTGCACGCGGACATCCGCCGCGTCAATCACATGCAGCAGCAGCGTCGCCTGACGCGTCTCCTGCAACGTCGCTTTAAACGCGGCCACCAGATCGTGCGGCAGGTGGCGAATAAAGCCGACGGTATCGGCCAGCACCGTTTCGCCGACGTCAGGGACGTCAATGCGGCGCAGCGTCGGGTCCAGGGTCGCGAACAGCTGGTTCGCGGCATAGACCTCGGCGGCGGTGATCTGGTTAAAGAGCGTTGATTTTCCGGCGTTGGTGTAGCCCACCAGCGACACGGTTGGAATATCGGCTTTCGCGCGCGACCGCCGCCCCTGCTCACGCTGCTTTTCGACTTTTTCCAGCCGCGACAGGATCTGCATGATGCGGTTACGCAATAAACGACGGTCAGTTTCGAGCTGGGTTTCACCCGGGCCACGCAAACCGATCCCGCCCTTTTGTCTTTCAAGGTGGGTCCAGCCGCGGACAAGGCGGGTCGCCATATGGCGCAGCTGCGCCAGCTCGACCTGCAGTTTCCCTTCATGGGTGCGCGCGCGCTGAGCGAAAATATCTAAAATAAGACCGGTACGATCGATAACCCGGCATTCGCACAGGCGTTCCAGGTTGCGTTCTTGCGCCGGACTCAGGGCATGATCGAAGAGCACGACCGAAGCGCCGGTCGCTTTAACGGCTTCCGCAATTTCGACTGCCTTACCTTCACCAACAAAATACTTCGGGTGCGGTGCTTTACGGCTACCGGTAATCACCTGCATTGCTTCGACACCGGCGGAAGAGGCCAGAGTTTCAAACTCCTGGAGGTCTTCCATATCTTTGTCTTGCGAAAAATAGATGTGTACCAGTACCGCCTGCTCACCGGCGTCATAACGGTCAAACAAGCGTAAACCCCTTATAAAATACCAGCGGGGAACGCAGAAAACCTGGCTCCCCGGCGTGGAAAAACAGCACGAGCCTTATTCGGCGTCGTCGCTGTCTTGTTGTGGCGCAGAAGAGCCCTGCGCGCTACCACCGTGGTGATAGTTACTGGAACCGCCGCCAGCATTGTTGCTGTGGTGAGACACC
Source organism: Klebsiella sp. C360 (assembly GCF_048822415.1). Classification (NCBI taxonomy): domain Bacteria; kingdom Pseudomonadati; phylum Pseudomonadota; class Gammaproteobacteria; order Enterobacterales; family Enterobacteriaceae; genus Klebsiella; species Klebsiella sp. C360. The sequence continues at coordinate 27,425 of NZ_JBMEZZ010000012.1, read as the reverse complement.
GGGCGAGACGGGACAACAGTAGAAATTGCGTGCTTATAGACCATCTGGCTGACCGTGTTCTTCAACAGGATCACGAACTGATCGAAAGACTCAATTTGCCCTTGCAGCTTGATACCATTCACCAAATAAATAGAAACCGGAACGCGTTCCCGACGCAAAGCGTTCAGGAACGGATCTTGTAAAGATTGCCCCTTAGCCATTCTCTCTTTTCCTTATATGTATGCTTGTTTTGTACTCAGAACCTTACGATTCTCAAAAAAAATTACGCACGATACCGTTTAATTGTACACGTTCAGTTCTGGCTCGCACCAACAACCTGTAATACTTTGTTGAGCGCTTGTTCAGGTTGTTCACTGTCTAACCAGTGCACACCTTCCCAACCGCGCAGCCAGGTGACCTGACGTTTGGCTAACTGTCTCGTGGCGCAAACACCTCGATAAACCATCTCATCATATGGGATCTCGCCATTGAGATATGACCACATCTGGCGGTATCCGACACAACGGATGGAAGGCATATCCGTATGCAAATCTCCGCGGGCAAAAAGCGCCCGTACTTCTGCTTCAAAACCTGAAGCTAACATCTGATGAAAACGCTGTTCTATGCGTTGATGGAGCAGTTCACGGCTCGCCGGGGCGATGGCGAACTGATGCACCTGATATGGCAGAGCGTCTCCTGACGTTTGCGTCAGTTCCGTTAAAGTTTTACCCGAAATGAAAAAAACTTCCAGTGCCCGGGAAAGCCTTTGCGGATCATTTGGATGAATACGCGCAGCCGCCACGGGATCGATCTCCTGTAACTGCTGATGTAACGCGTTCCACCCCTGCTCTGCGGCCTGTTGCTCAATCCGCGCTCTGACCTCTGGGTCAGCGGACGGTAAGGGCGACAATCCTTCCAGCAACGCTTTGAAATACAACATCGTCCCGCCGACTAACAGCGGAATTCGCCCGGCGGCGACAATTTCCGCCATCGCCGCCAGCGCATCGCGGCGAAAATCCGCCGCGGAATAGGCCTCTGCAGGATCCAAAATATCCAGCAGCCGGTGCGGCGCGGCGCTCAGCTCTGCGGCATCCGGTTTGGCGGTGCCAATATCCATTCCCCGATAAATGAGGGCGGAATCAACACTAATCAACTCTACTGGCAAAACTTTACGTAAGGCTATCGCCAGCGCGGTTTTGCCGGAGGCCGTCGGGCCCATTAAAAAAATTGCCTTGGGCAGGCTCGCCTCGGTTACATCATTCATCTTTCAGGGCATTCATCGCCGAATGGAGATCTACAGGTTGTAACAGGCCACCCGGCGGCGTTCTCACCAGCTGCGGGCAAAGACGCTCAACGTCCGCCAGCAGCGCAATCGCCTGCGCCATATTCCATGACGTCTGTTCGCTCGTCAGATTACGCGCCATCCATTGGGCGATATTGCCGACGTCGAATGCGTTTTGCTGCGCCAGGTAGCCTATCAGTTCAGGAATCAAGATTTGTAAATTTTGTTGTCTTAAGGGTAAAGGGACCGCGCGCACCGTCACGTGCAGGGCATCGGTATGCATATCGATCCCCAGCTGCGTCAGCGCCGACTGCGCGGCGGCCAGCGCCTGTTTTTCCCCTTCCGTCACTTTTAACCGCAGGGGGATCAACAGCGGCTGGGCACAGACGGCCTCTGCTCCCGGGGTCAACTGCGCCTGGCGCAGCCAGCGCTCGGCAACGGTCAACGACAGCAGCGCCAGGCCGCCCTCGCGCTCGAGCAGCGCGCAGTCGCGGCTCACAATCGTCAGCACTCTGCCAAAGCTCTGGCTGTGACCGGCCAGTTCCGCCGTGCCCGGAGTCTGTAACGCGGGCTTTGGCGCCGTTGGCGTGTCGAGCAACTGACGATAAAGCGCCCCTTGCTGCTTCTGGTAACCCGGCTGCGCGTGCGGCCAGCTCGCGCCGCCCGGCCTGCCGCTGGAGGTCGCAGACTCACGCGATGGCGTGATGCTGAAACGGGTTGCCGGTTCACGCGCTTCCGACGGCCGCGCAAACTGGTTGCCGCCCGCCGCGATCCGGTTCTCCGGCATCGCACGGGGCGCCGGCGGGTCGTCTTTTTCCGCCAGCGGCGCGTCAAGTTGCTGCTGCAGCACGCTCAGTACGCCCTGGTAGATAAAGTCATGCACCAGGCGCGACTGATGGAAACGCACCTCATGCTTGGCCGGGTGGACGTTCACATCCACCTGATGGGGATCGATCTCCAGATACAGCACAAACGCCGGCTGCTGATCGGCCCCCAGCTTGTCTTCACAGGCCTGGCGGATAGCGTGGTTGATCAGCCGGTCGCGCATCATCCGCCCGTTAACATAGCAATACTGAATTTCCGCCAGCGCAGGGGTGGTATGCAGCGGATCGGCGACCCAGCCGCGCAGGGTCAGATCGCCATGCTGCCACTCAATCGCCAGGGCATGTTCAAGAAAGGCGGCGCCACAGATGGTTCCCAGCCGCCGCTCCCGCTGGCCATCCTGAGCGACTGCCCGGTACTGGCGCATCACCTTGCCGTTATGGCTGAGGTTGATGGTGACGTCGAAGCGCGCCAGCGCAATGCGGCGGACCACCTCGTCAATGTGGCCGAACTCGGTCTTTTCGGTGCGCATAAATTTGCGCCGCGCCGGGGTGTTGTAGAACAGATCGAGGACTTCCAGGGTGGTGCCGACCGGATGCGCCGCCGGCTTCACCGTCACCGCCTGATCGCGGCCTTCGGCATACGCCTGCCAGGCTTCCTGCTGTTCCGCCGTGCGTGAGGTGAGCGTCAGACGCGCCACCGAGCTGATACTGGCCAGCGCTTCGCCGCGAAAACCGAGGCTGATAATGGCTTCGAGATCGTCGAGCGAGGCGATTTTGCTGGTCGCGTGGCGAGCCAGGGCCAGCGCCAGCTCGTCTTTTTTGATGCCGCAACCGTTATCGCGAATGCGAATGAGCTTCGCGCCGCCGCGTTCGATATCAATATCAATTCGCGTGGCGCCCGCATCAAGGCTGTTTTCAACCAGCTCTTTCACCACCGACGCGGGCCGTTCCACCACTTCGCCGGCGGCAATCTGGTTGGCGAGCTGCGGCGGCAGAACCTGAATCGGCATCCCCTGCTCCTTAGTTAATCAACATCCCGCCTGGCGCTGCGGCGCTGGCGGTCTGCGCCGCCTCGCCGCGAGGCGCAGACTGCAGCGGATGCTGCATAAAGTAGTTGCGCAGACCGTTGTAAATCGCCTCCGCAATCTGCTCCTGGTAATCATCGCTCCCCAGCAGCCGTTCTTCCCCGTTGTTACTGATAAAGCCTGTTTCCACGAGGATCGACGGAATGTCCGGCGAGCGCAGTACGCCGAGGCTGGCATGCTCAGGACGGCGCTTATGCAGATTGCCAATCCGCTGCAGCTGGCTGAGCACGTTGGTCGCCACATCGTAGCCGACGCGCTGGGAGTGACCGAACTGCAGATCCAGCACCGCCTGGCTCAGGTAGGGATCGGCCTGGCTGTTCGCCAGCACATCGCCCGCGCCGCCGAGCAGTTCAGACTGCTTCTCATGCTGCTCCAGCCAGCCGGCCATTTCACTGTTGGCGCGACGGTTCGAGAGCACCCATACCGAGGCGCCGGTGGCATCGCGGTTTGGCGCGGCGTCGGCATGGATTGAGACGAGGAAGTTGGCGTTTTGCTTACGCGCCACATCCGAGCGCCCCATTACCGAAATAAAGTAATCCCCATCACGGGTCAGCACCGGTTTAAACTGCGGATCGGCGTTCAGCAGCGCCCGCAGCTTGCGCGCGATAGCGATAGTCACGTTCTTCTCTTTGGTGCCATTCGGGCCAATCGCGCCAGGATCCTGACCGCCGTGCCCGGCGTCGATGGCGATAATCACCTTATCCTGCGCCGACACCGTGCGGGCCGCCGGACGGGTCACGGTCTGATTGTTGGTCATCGCCGGCTGAGAGGGGGTCATCAGCGTCTGCCGATCGTGGCCCGACGAGCTAAACGGATTGCGTCCCGCCATCGCCGTCCGGGAAGGCATTACCGGCGGCGGGTCGGCCCGTTTCACCACCACAGGAGGCGGCGGCGGCGGCGGCGGCGGCGGCGCGTCGGCGTTGATGGTAAAGACCACCGTGTAATTCGCCCCGTTCTGCTGCTTCACCGCCCGGGTTTTGCCATCTTCCGTCAGATCCACCAGCAGACGCAGCGTCTGCGTATCCTGCGGCGTACCGGCGCGAATACTCTTCACCAGGTTGCTGCCGCTAAATTTCAGCGGCAGTCCCTGCAATACGCCGGTCTGCTTGATATCCAGCGCCACCAGTCGTTTGCCTTGCGGGGTAAAGGAATACTCCGGTTCACCGACAAAGCTAAGAGTTATACGGGCCTGCTGGTCTCCGTTGGAGACCTGGATATCGGATAAACTCGCCGCAGTGGCGTGAAGACTCGACAGCATCAGCGCAGCGGCAAGCCAGGTGGTTATGCGATACTTCATCCCGTCATCCTTCAGGCTAAATGGCTAAACGCGCCAGTAAAGACTCACCCCGTGAGGAGATCGCGGTAATGCGCGCCTCACGCCCTTGTGCCTGGTAATCAAGGTGAATTTCAACGTCCGGGTCAGGCAGGACACCTGCGCCTTGCTGCGGCCATTCCACCAGGCAGATGGCATCGTCGGCAAAATAATCGCGGATCCCCATAAATTCCAGTTCCTCAGGATCCGCCAGGCGGTAGAGATCGAAGTGATACACCATCAGTTTGTCGAGGGTGTACGGCTCCACCAGGGTATAGGTTGGGCTTTTGACATTGCCGCGGTGACCGAGCGCCTGTAAAAAGCCGCGGCTAAAGGTGGTTTTCCCCGCGCCTAAGTCACCATACAGGTAAATCACGGTGGCGCCGGTACAGGCCTGCGCAATACGGTCGCCCAGGGCCAGCGTGGCCTGCTCATCGGGTAAAGGAATCACTCGGTTAATCATGGTCTACGTCAATCACATCCGGGTTAACAACACGCCTGAGCGTGGAAAAGAGATCGGTCGCCAGCATGCCGCGGGTGCCCTCGCGGGCGGCCAGTCGGTCGGCGGCATCGCCATGCGCGACGCACCCGGCACAGGCAGCATCATACGGCGTCAGGTGCTGTCCTAACAATGCGGCGATAATGCCAGTGAGCACATCGCCCATTCCGCCGCTGGCCATCCCGGCATTGCCGGCGTCGATAATGCCCATCGCCCCGCTTTCACTGGCCACCACCGTGCCCGCGCCTTTCAGCACGACCACGCCGCCATACCGTTTTACCAGACGCTGCGCAGAAAGTAAGCGATCGCTTTCAATTTCTGCCACGCTGACGTTCAGCAGACGGGCCGCTTCGCCGGGGTGCGGCGTCAGCACGCGATTGTGACGTTTATCGGGATTGAATGCCAGCAGGTTCAGCGCGTCTGCGTCCCAGACCATCGGTTTGTTAACACTTTCCACCATGCGCAGGGCGCTGCGTCCCCACTCGTTCTGCCCCAGGCCCGGGCCAATCGCCACCACATCCGCCCATTCCAGCGCGGCTTTCAGGGTCTGCGGCGTCAGTTCATCCACCATTAATTCCGGCCGGGCGGTGACAATGGGCGCCACATTCTCAGGGTGAGTGAGTACTCGCACCAGCCCTGCGCCGGCGCGTAAAGCCGCTTCACCGCACATGCGAATCGCGCCTGCCGTGCCGCGCTCGCCGCCGACGATCGCCAGCTTGCCGTGATCGCCCTTATGGGAGGTAGCCCGGCGCGGCGGCAGCCAGTCGGCAAGGTGGGCGGCGCAAAATCGCGTCAGGGGGGTACTTTGTCCGGCGAGCCAGCGCTCAAGCCCCAGCGCATGATGGTGGAGCTGCCCGACGACATCCCGCGCCTTGCCGGTCAGCAGCCCCGGCTTGAGCGCAATAAACGTCAGCGTATGGTCGGCCTGAATGACCGCCCCCGGCGTCGCGCCGGTCTGCGCATTCAGACCGGAAGGGATATCCAGAGCCACCACCGGCGCAGGATGGTGGTTCGCCTGGTGGATGAGCGCCGCGATGGATTCGCGCGGCGCACTGCGCAACCCGGTGCCAAGCAGGCCATCAATAATCAGTGAGATATCGTCTGGCCAGGGGACTGTGGCCGCATGGATCACGCCGCCGGCGTTAAGCCATGCCTCCCGCGCCGCCTGCGCCTCTTCCGGTAGCGGGCTGTCACTCTCCACCGCCAGCAGCGTCACCCGCCGCCCGGCGGCCTGGGCCAGACGCGCGACGACATATCCGTCGCCGCCGTTGTTGCCATGCCCGCAGAGGATCAGCCAGTGCGCGCTGTCAGGAAAAGCGCGGCTGGCCAGCTGGAACGCCGCCTCGCCCGCGCGCTGCATCAGTTCAAACAGCGTCAGTCCCAGGCTGTCCGCCGCCTCTCGTTCGGCCAGGCGCAGCGCCTCCGCAGGCCAAATGTTGTATGGTATACTGTCAGGGTTTTTCGTCATTGTATGGTCCATCATGTCACAGCCCCTCGATCTCGTTCAGTTAGCGCAACAAATCAAACAATGGGGCACAGAGCTCGGGTTCCAGCAGGTCGGTATCGCCGATACCGACCTTAGCGCCAGTGAACCCAAACTGCAGGCATGGCTGGATAAACAATACCACGGCGAAATGGAGTGGATGGCCCGTCACGGTATGATGCGCGCCCGCCCCCACGAACTGCTGCCCGGTACGTTACGCGTCATCAGCGTGCGGATGAACTATCTGCCCGCCAACGCCGCCTTTGCCCGCACCCTGAAAGATCCCGCGCTGGGTTACGTCAGCCGTTATGCCCTTGGGCGTGATTATCATAAGCTGCTACGTAATCGCCTGAAAAAACTGGGTGAGAAGATTCAGGAACAGTGTGCTTCGCTCAATTTTAGACCTTTTGTCGATTCCGCGCCTATCCTGGAGCGGCCCATCGCAGAAAAAGCGGGCCTTGGATGGACAGGTAAGCACTCACTTATCTTAAGCCGCGACGCCGGATCCTTCTTTTTCCTCGGCGAACTGCTGATTGACCTGCCCCTGCCGGTCGACAGCCCGGTCGCGGAGGAGTGTGGACGCTGCGTCGCCTGCATGACCATCTGCCCCACCGGGGCCATCGTCGAGCCCTATACCGTCGACGCCCGCCGCTGCATCTCCTATCTCACCATCGAACTGGAAGGCGCGATCCCGGAGGAATTCCGTCCGCTCATCGGCAACCGGATCTATGGCTGCGACGACTGCCAGCTCATCTGCCCGTGGAACCGTTTCTCACAGCTCACCGATGAAGAGGATTTCAGTCCTCGCCAGGCGCTGCATGCCCCGCCGCTGGTGGAGCTGTTCGCCTGGAGCGAAGCGTGGTTTCTGAAGGTGACCGAAGGGTCGGCGATTCGTCGCATTGGTCACCTGCGCTGGCTGCGTAATATCGCCGTCGCGCTGGGTAATGCGCCCTGGGATGAAGCCCATCTTCGCGCGCTGGAGAGTCGCCTGGGCGAGCACCCGCTTCTCGACGAACACATTGAGTGGGCTATGGCCCAGCAGCTGAAAAAGCGGAGCGCCGACGCCGTTGAAGTACAGCTGCCGAAAAAATTACGTCTGGTCAGGGTGGTAGAGAAAGGGCTGCCGCGCGACGCCTGATTCATTCACAGGCTGTGAATAAAATCTAAAACACATTGCGTTTCAAGGCGCAGACCGAGGTCAAGTGATCGGATTAACATTTCGAAATGAAATTTAATTGTTAAATTTCAATTAGATATAAAGATATTATTTACAAAGCGAAGCATTTACGCCGTCAGAGACGAAACGACAACTTGTGGATAACTCTGTTCACAGTATTTCTGCAGACCAAACGAAAATCATCCCCGGCGCTGGATTGCACTGTGGATAAATAAGAGATGGAAGAAAATTTGGAGCGGGAAACGAGACTCGAACTCGCGACCCCGACCTTGGCAAGGTCGTGCTCTACCAACTGAGCTATTCCCGCTTAATCATCGTCATTCAAGCTACTGTGTAGCAACCTGAAAACTGCGACTGGTGTGGTGTGTCATTCAAATTTTGGAGCGGGAAACGAGACTCGAACTCGCGACCCCGACCTTGGCAAGGTCGTGCTCTACCAACTGAGCTATTCCCGCTTAATCTTTGGCTTTCGCCCCGCATCTGCGAGATGAAATCCTTTGATCAGGATGGTGCTTTCAAATTTTGGAGCGGGAAACGAGACTCGAACTCGCGACCCCGACCTTGGCAAGGTCGTGCTCTACCAACTGAGCTATTCCCGCGTTACTGCATTTTTTGCCATATTTCGATGGCGTCGTAATTTGCATTTCTGCGTCGTTACGGGAGGCGCATTATACGAGAATTCGATGCCCCTGCAACCCCCTGTTCATCACTTTTTTGCGTTTTTTGTTTAAATGGATATTTTCTCGCCACCTACGCCGCTGAATTGTATAAATAAGCGTCATTTCGGGCAAAATCGCTTTTTCCGCCCGCCTGAATGACGCAAAATCGCTCGCATCATACAGCGGTGGCGCGACGTAAAACGAGGCCACCACGCCGCCAAACAGGGAATTAGCATGAGAAAAGTCCTCACCGTCCTGCTGCTGAGCACGCTGGCCATCGGAACCGCGTCAGCCGAGACGCTCCATTTTGGCACCAGCACGGCCAATCCGCCGTTTGTCACCGCCAACGGCAAAAATCAGCCTGTCGGCTTCGATATCGATCTTGCCCAGGCCCTGTGCCAGCAGATGCAGGCGCAGTGCCAGTTCACGGCGCAGCGTTTCGATACGCTGATCCCGGCTTTACGCTTCAAGAAATTTGACGCGGTGATTGCCGGCATGGAAGTGATCCCGATGCGTGAGAAGCAGGTCGCCTTCAGCCGTCCCTATCGCCAGGCGCTCTCCGGGGTGGTGATCGTCAACAAAGATGTCGCCCATACCTTTGCCGACCTGAAAACCAAAAAAGTCGGCGTGGTGAAAGGCTCACTGCATCAACACTATCTGCGTGATAAACAGAAAGCCGTACAGGCTGTTCCTTACGACGACGTCGCCAGCGCCCTGGCCGCGCTGAAGGCCGGGCAAATAACCGGCGTCATGGGCGACTTTGCCACCCTCGACGCCTGGCAGCAGGAGAACCCTGACTATGCCATCATGGATGAACGGGCCACCGACCCGGCTTATTACGGTAAGCAGTATGCGATTGCGGTGCGCAAAGACGATCCGGAGCTGCTGAATGCGATCAACGATGCCCTGACTGCGGTCATGGCGACGCCTGACTTCCAGCAGATGCAGCAGAAGTGGTTTAAATAACGCAGAAAGGTGTACCGGGCCGCGCACAGGGCCCGGTCGCGGTTTACAGCTTAATGAAATGCTCGCGGTAGTAAGCCAGCTCGGCGACTGACTCGCGGATATCGTCCATCGCCTGATGGGTACCCTGCTTTTTAAAGCCGTCGAGAATTTCCGGCTTCCAGCGACGCGCCAGCTCTTTCAGCGTGCTAACGTCCAGATAGCGATAGTGGAAATAGGCTTCCAGTTGCGGCATGTACTTAAACAGGAAGCGACGATCCTGGCCGATGCTGTTGCCGCAGATCGGCGACTTGCCCGCCGGCACCCACTGCTTAAGAAACTCAATGGTCGCCAGTTCGGCGTCGTGCTCGCTGACGGTGCTGGCCTTCACGCGATCCACCAGCCCGCTGCCGGTATGCGTCCGCACATTCCACTCGTCCATCAGCGCCAGCTGGGCATCCGATTGATGCACCGCGATGGTCGGCCCCTCGGCCAGAATGTTCAGGTTGGCATCGGTCACCAGGGTGGCGATTTCAATAATGCGATCGCGCTCCGGATCCAGCCCTGTCATCTCAAGATCGATCCAAATGAGGTTGTTTTCATTTGCACTCATGCTATTTTCCACCCTTCTTGCGTGACTATATTCATCTAAAATAGCGTGTATCATAGAGGTTTTGCCCCATCAGGGCGACCAGGAGCCAGTTCGATTGAGTAAAAATAAACTCTCCAAAGGCCAGCAGCGCCGCGTCAAAGCCAACCACCAGCGCCGTCTGAAAACCACTGCGGAGAAGGCCGACTACGATGACAACCTGTTTGGCGACACGTCGGAAGGCATTGTCATCAGTCGCTTTGGCATGCATGCCGACGTCGAATCCGCTGACGGCAGCGTGCATCGCTGCAATATCCGCCGGACGATCCGTTCGCTGGTCACCGGCGACCGCGTGGTCTGGCGGCCGGGTAAAGACGCCGCCGACGGCGTAAGCGTCAAAGGGATCGTCGAAGCGGTTCACGATCGCGCCTCCGTCCTGACGCGCCCGGATTTTTACGACGGCGTGAAGCCTATCGCCGCCAATATCGACCAGATCGTGGTGGTTTCCGCGATCCTGCCTGAGCTGTCGCTGAATATTATCGATCGCTATCTGGTGGCCTGCGAGGCGCAGGATATCGAACCGTTAATCGTCCTGAACAAAATCGATCTGCTGGATGACGATGGCCTGCGCTTCGTCAATGAGCAAATGGACATCTACCGCAACATCGGTTACCGCGTACTGCTGGTCTCCAGCCGTACTCAGGACGGCCTCAAGCCGCTGGAAGCGGCCCTGACCGACCGCATCAGCATCTTCGCCGGGCAGTCCGGGGTGGGTAAATCAAGCCTGCTGAACGCCCTGCTGGGGCTGAATGAGGATCAGATCCTCACCAATGATGTCTCGGACGTTTCCGGCTTAGGCCAGCACACCACCACCGCGGCGCGCCTCTACCACTTCCCGCACGGTGGCGATGTGATTGATTCACCGGGGGTACGTGAGTTCGGCCTGTGGCATCTGGAAGCGGAACAAATCACCAACGGCTTTGTCGAATTCCATGATTATTTAGGCCGTTGCAAATATCGCGACTGTAAACACGATACCGATCCTGGCTGTGCGCTTCGCGAAGCGGTAGAGAGCGGCAAGATCGCCGAAAGCCGTTTCGAGAACTACCACCGCATCCTGGAAAGCATGGCGCAGGTACAGGTAAAAACGCGTAAAAACTTTTCCTCGACCGATGACTGACCATTAAGCTGAGCGTCACGTCAGGCGCGGCTTACGCGGATGCCATTTGGCGAGTTTTACGTATAGAATCGTCCCCTTTTTTCAGGTCCCCGCCCGCAGGCGGGGTCAGGAACGACATATCATGGCCTGGAGGCTACTTTGTTAAACGATCTTAAACTTTCACTGCAATACATTCTGCCTAAACTGTGGCTCACCCGCCTCGCAGGCTGGGGTGCGAGCAAACGCGCAGGTTGGCTGACGAAGCTGGTCATCGATCTGTTCGTGAAATACTACAAGGTCGATATGAAAGAGGCGCAGAAGCCGGATACCGCGGCCTATCGCACCTTCAACGATTTCTTTGTGCGCCCGCTGCGCGACGACGTTCGCCCGCTGAATACCGATCCTAACGTACTGGTGATGCCGGCCGACGGCGTGATCAGCCAGCTTGGTGCCATTGAGAACGATAAAATTCTGCAGGCCAAGGGCCACGACTACAGCCTGGAAGCCTTACTGGCCGGCAACTACCAGATGGCCGACCTGTTCCGTAACGGCAGCTTCGCCACCACCTATCTGTCGCCGCGCGACTATCACCGCGTGCACATGCCGTGCAACGGTATCCTGCGCGAAATGATCTACGTTCCAGGCGACCTGTTCTCCGTTAACCATCTGACGGCGCAGAACGTGCCGAACCTGTTCGCCCGTAACGAGCGCGTCATCTGCCTGTTTGATACTGAGTTTGGCCCGATGGCGCAAATTCTGGTGGGCGCGACTATCGTCGGCAGCATCGAGACCGTGTGGTCCGGCACCGTAACCCCGCCGCGCGAAGGCATTATTAAACGCTGGACCTGGCCCGCTGGCGACAGCGAAGGCTCCGTCGCCCTGCTGAAAGGCCAGGAGATGGGCCGCTTCAAACTGGGCTCCACCGTGATCAACCTGTTTGCCCCGGGCCAGGTGAAGCTGGTCGACACGCTGCAAAGCCTGTCCGTGACTAAAATCGGCCAACCGCTCGCGACAACGGTGGAAGCAACCACCGCCGCTGAACCGGCGCCGTTACCGAAAGAAGAGATCCGCGCCGAACATCGCGCCAGCCCGCTGGTTGACGATAAACAAGACCAAGGTTAATTCTTCAGCAAAAGGGTTATGCCGTGCGCCTGATATACACTTTCCTGTTGGCCTTGAGCCTCAGTTTCGGGGCGTACGCTGCGACAGCCCCGGATGCTAAACAGATAACCCAGGAACTGGAACAGGCGAAGGCGGCAAAGCCCGCCCAGCCTGAAACCGTTGAAGTTCTGCAGTCCGCCCTGAACGCGCTTGAGGAGCGAAAATCGTCTCTCGAGCGCGCCCGTCAGTATCAGGACGTTATCGACAATTTCCCCAAACTGTTTCAAAGCCTGCGTGCCCAGCTCAACAATCTGAGCGAAGAGCCGCGCCAGGTGCCAGTCGGCCTGACCGCCGATGCGCTGAACCAGGAGATCCTCCAGGTCAGCAGCCAGCTGCTGGAGTCAAGCCGTCAGGCGCAGCAGGAGCAGGATCGCGCGCGTGAAATCGCCGACTCCCTGAACCAGCTGCCGCAGCAGCAAACCGACGCCCGGCGTCAGCTCAATGAGGTTGAGCGCCGCATCGGCACGCAAACCGGCAACAATGCTCTCGCCCAGGCGCAAAATCTTGCCCTGCAGGCGGAATCGGCGCGCCTGAAGGCGCTGGTGGATGAGCTCGACCTCGCCCAGCTTTCCGCCAATAACCGCCAGGAGCTGTCGCGCGCCCGTTCTGAACTGGCGCAAAAGCAGAGCGAGCAGCTGGATGCCTATCTGCAGGCGCTGCGTAATCTGCAGAACAGCCAGCGCCAGCGGGAGGCGGAAAAAGCGCTGGAGAGTACCGAACTGCTGGCGGAGAACAGTGAAAACCTGCCGCCGGACATCACCGCCCAGTTTAAAGTCAACCGCGAACTCTCCCAGGCGCTGAACCAGCAGGCGCAGCGTATGGATCTGGTGGCGTCCCAGCAGCGGCAGGCGACGAATCAAACGCTGCAGGTGCGTCAGGCGTTAAACACCCTGCGCGAGCAGTCGCAGTGGCTGGGCTCCTCCAATCTGCTGGGCGAAGCCCTGCGCGCCCAGGTGGCGCGGCTACCGGAACGCCCTCGCCCGCAGCAGCTGGATACGGAAATGGCGCAGCTGCGCGTGCAGCGTCTGCGCTTTGAGGATTTACTCAGTAAGCAGCCGCAGCTGCGGCAGATCCGCCAGGCCGACGGCGAACCGCTGACCAGCGAGCAGAACAAGATCCTGCAGGCGCAGCTACGCACGCAGAACGAGCTGCTGAACTCGCTGCTGCGCGGCGGCGATACCCTGATGCTGGAGCTCACCAAGCTGAAGGTCGCCAACGGCCAGCTGGAAGACGCGCTGAAGGAGATCAACGAAGCTACCCACCGCTATCTGTTCTGGACTTCGGACGTCAGCCCCATCGGCTTCTCCTGGCCGCTGGAGATCGTCCAGGATCTGCGGCGCCTGATCTCCCTGGATACCATCAGCGAGCTGGGTAAAGCCAGCGCGATGATGCTCACCAGCAAAGAGACCCTGCTACCGCTGTTTGCCGCCCTGCTGCTGGTTGGCTTCAGCATCAGCTCCCGGCGCCATTTCACCCGCTTCCTTGAGCGCTCCAGCGCTCGGGTGGGGAAAGTCACCCAGGATCACTTCTGGCTGACGCTGCGCACGGTCTTCTGGTCGATACTGGTGGCTTCGCCGCTGCCGGTGCTGTGGATGACGCTCGGCTATGGTCTGCAGTCCGCCTGGCCCTTCCCGCTGGCGGTGGCGATTGGCGATGGGGTCACCGCGACGGTGCCTCTGCTGTGGGTGGTGATGATCTGCGCCACCTTCGCCCGGCCAAACGGGCTGTTTATCGCCCACTTCGGCTGGCTGCGTAACCGCGTGGCGAAAGCGATGCGCTACTACCTGATGAGCATCGGACTGATTGTGCCGCTGATAATGGCGCTGATCATGTTCGATAATCTTAACGACCGCGAGTTCTCCGCCTCGCTGGGCCGCCTGTGCTTCCTGCTGATCTGCGGCGCGCTGGCGGTGGTCACCCTCAGCCTTAAGCATGCCGGCATCCCGCTCTACCTGGATAAAGAGGGGAATGGCGACAACATGGTGAACCGCCTGCTGTGGAACCTGATGCTTGGCGCCCCGCTGGTGGCCATGCTGGCGGCCGCCGTCGGCTACCTCGCCACCGCTCAGGCGCTGCTGGCACGTCTGGAAACCTCCGTCGCCATCTGGTTCCTGCTGCTGGTGGTCTATCACATCATCCGCCGCTGGATGCTGATCCAGCGGCGCCGACTGGCCTTCGACCGGGCCCGCCATCGTCGCGCGGAAATTCTCGCCCAGCGCGCCCGCGGCGAAGATGAGCCTGTTCACGTCAGCAGCCCGGAAGGGTCGGTGGAGACGGAGGTCAGCGAGGTCGATCTCGATGCCATCAGTACCCAGTCGCTGCGTCTCGTGCGCTCTCTGCTGATGCTGATCGCGCTGCTGTCAGTCATCGTGCTGTGGTCGGAAATTCACTCGGCGTTTGGCTTCCTTGAGAATATCTCGCTGTGGGACGTCACCTCGACGGTGCAGGGGGTGGAAAGCCTCGAGCCCATCACCCTTGGCGCAGTGCTGATTGCCATTCTGGTGCTGATCATCACCACTCAGCTGGTGCGCAACCTGCCGGCGCTGCTGGAGCTGGCGATCCTCCAGCACCTCGATTTAACGCCCGGCACCGGCTACGCCATCACCACCATCACCAAATATTTGCTGATGCTGATCGGTGGGCTGGTGGGCTTCTCGATGATTGGCATTGAGTGGTCGAAGCTGCAGTGGCTGGTCGCCGCGCTGGGTGTGGGTCTCGGGTTTGGCCTGCAGGAGATCTTCGCTAACTTTATCTCCGGCCTGATTATCCTGTTTGAAAAGCCGATCCGCATCGGCGATACGGTCACCATCCGCGACCTGACGGGCAGCGTCACCCGCATCAATACCCGCGCCACCACCATCAGCGACTGGGACCGGAAGGAGATTATCGTGCCGAACAAGGCGTTCATCACCGAACAGTTTATCAACTGGTCGCTGTCGGACTCGGTCACCCGCGTGGTGTTGACGGTGCCGGCTCCGGTGGACGCCGATACCGAAGAGGTGACCAAGATCCTCATCGCCGCGGCGCATCGCTGTTCGCTGGTCATCGATACCCCGGCGCCGGAGGCGTTTCTCGTCGACCTGCAGCAGGGGATCCAGATTTTCGAGCTGCGTATTTTTGCCGCCGAGATGGGGCACCGCATGCCGCTACGCCATGAGATGCATCAGCTGATCCTGGCGGGCTTCCGCGAGCATGGCATTGATATGCCGTTCCCTCCGTTCCAGATGCGGCTGGAAAGT
The DNA here is from genome assembly GCF_048822415.1 of Klebsiella sp. C360. Classification (NCBI taxonomy): domain Bacteria; kingdom Pseudomonadati; phylum Pseudomonadota; class Gammaproteobacteria; order Enterobacterales; family Enterobacteriaceae; genus Klebsiella; species Klebsiella sp. C360. Next base: position 12,035 of record NZ_JBMEZZ010000012.1, on the reverse strand, counting down.
ATCGACGGCAGGCAAAGCAGTAAAACCATGACCTCGGCCGGGAAAACCAGCCGACGTACGGCTGGCAGCCTGTAGGCCATACCCTGCCCGGCGGCGGCGCCGGGCAGACTTTCTAGCTCTCCATTACCAGCACACCGGACGCCAGGCGCCGACGGTAGCTTTCGTAAATGGCCAACGCCAGCAGCGAGAAGAAGATCGGCCCACCGACCATCCACAGCGTGCTGTTCCAGTCCCCGCTGTCGATGACCGGCTGAATAATGGTGAAGATATTGGCGAAGGTCACCACCAGTAGCACCACGCCGGTCGCCAGCAGCGTCGACTGGCGGTTTTTGAAAATCACGAACGGCCGATCGAGATGCGCTTTTGACTTGAAGAACGGGAAGGCGATGGTCAGGAACAGGTAAGGCAAAGTCATGGAGACATTGGCCATCAGCGTCAGCTTGTTATAAAACGCGGAAGCGCTGTCCCCACCGAACGACACCATGACAATAAATACCCCGACCAGCAAACACTGCAGCCACATCGCCGCGGCGGGCATACCATTAACGTTGAGACGGGTCATCACCGATGGCCAGAGCGCTTTTGGCGTGCCCTGGATGATCGCTTTCAGCGGCGAATAGCTGAGAGTGAAAAACGCGCCGGTATAGGCGAGAAACATCGACAGCCCGGTAATACGGGCGAACCAGATCCCGGTGAGGGCTGCCGCCTCTGGCGTCATGTGCAGAGCCTGGCCGAGCGTGTTCCCGAGGCTGGTCATCAGCACATAGGTGATGTTGCCGAGGTTAGTTGAACGCGCACCGAGCACCTGCTGCCAGTTGGCGCTCACGCCCCACAGCACAATCGCCAGCGAATAACCAACCGAGATCACGATCGCCGCGATAATAATCCCTTTGGCAAAGTTCTTTTCCGGTTTATCGGTTTTATCCACTAAGCCGCCGACTGCCTCAATTCCGCCATAGGCGAAGATGGCAAATACCACAAATGACAGCATTGCCATGCCCGACTGATAGCCCGGATTAGGCGAAAGGGCGAAGTTTAACGGTTGGGCGAAATGGCCGCCGTTGAGCAGCAGGATCGCCCCGCTCACCAGCAGCAGCACCAGATTAAGCCCCATCACCGCGATACCGCCGACGGCGGTGATCCTGGCGATTTTATTGATCCCTTTGACGGCAATAAAGGTCACGACGACCATCCAGCAGGCCGCCAGAATGCCCACCGTCTGCGTCGGGGTCAGGCTACCCAGCGCCCAGCTTTGGGTTTTGTCGGCGCCAAACAAAAAGGTAGATAGCGGCACCCAGATCTTAGCCGCGGTACTCACCATCCAGACGATGTACGACGCAAACCACATAAAGGTGCCGATAAACGCAAAGCGCGGCCCGACGCTGTGGTTCATCCAGGAGTAAATGCCGCCCTCTTCCCGACGAAAGGCTGAGCCCATCTCCGCCATCATCAGCGCAAACGGAATGAAGAAAAAGAGTGCGGAAAAAAGATAAAACGGCATAGCGCTGTAGCCCATCAGATAAAACGCCGACGGGCTGTTGGCAAAGCCAAACACCGAGGTGAAGATCATCAGAATCAGCCCAATCAGGCTCATCTTCTTGAGTTGTTGATGCATAAACCTATCCAAACGTGAGCATCGCCCGACGGGCAACGCCTGGTCTCATAAAAAGAGCGCGGATAGTAGCAAAAGCACGGAGAGAGATTGTGGGTATTCGGGCGAATACCGGGATACCGTACGAAGTATAGGTCAGGAGAGGCCTGTCACCTCCCTCGCCCGCAGGCGGCGGGAGGTGACAGCGCCATCAGGCGCGGTCGACCGTAAAGGCGATCACTTCGCCGATGCTTTCAGCGCCCAGCGCCAGCATCACCACGCGATCAACGCCCAATGCCACGCCGGAGCAGTCCGGCAGACCTGCCTCCAGCGCCGCCAGCAGGTTGTTATCGATGGGCTGCTGCGGGAGGCCGCGCGCGGCCCGCTTGCGGTTGTCCTGCTCAAAGCGCAGGCGCTGCTCATGGGCGTCGGTCAGCTCGTGGAAACCATTCGCCAGCTCAATTCCTTTGTAATAGACCTCGAAGCGCTCAGCGACCCGATGATCTTCCGGGCTGATCTGCGCTAAAGAGGCCTGAGTCGCCGGGAAATGATAAATGAACGTCGGCCGATCTTTGCCGATGTGCGGCTCCACGCCCATGGTGAACAGCAGTTGCAGCAGCGTGTCGCGATCTTCTTCAGTATCGGCGATATTACTCAGATCCAGCTTCGCCGCGACTTCGCGCAGCTGCGCTTTATCGGCAGAGAGCGGGTCAATATCCAGATGACGCTGGAACGCCTGCTGATAGGAGAGGCTTTCCGCCGGCTGGCACTCCAGCACCTGCTGCAGCAGATCGTCCACCTCGTTGATCAGACGATACATGTCATAGCACGGACGATACCACTCCAGCATGGTGAATTCCGGATTGTGATGCCGCCCCATCTCTTCATTACGGAAGCTGCGGCACAGCTGGAAAACCGGGCCGCAGCCCGCCGCCAGCAGGCGCTTCATATGGTATTCCGGACTGGTCATCAGGTACAGATTGAGTCCCTGTGAGTGGCCCGGGCCGACGAAACGGGTTTCAAACGGGAACAAATGGATATCCGTTACCGTCGCCTGACTCATGCAAGGCGTCTCCACCTCCAGCACGCCGCGATCGGTAAAGAAACGGCGGATTTCCGCCATCACCGCCGCGCGTTTCAACAGATTGGGAATGGGTGCGCTCGGCTGCCAGGTTGCCGTCTCGCTCATGGTACTTTCTCCGATTGCAAACAAGGGCACGAAGTCTACTCGCAACCGGCGAGTGAAACAAATTTTGTGCAATCCCCGGCAGATTACATGCCATTAATCTATCGTTAACCTAAATGCATAAATATCACTGATAAATAACCGCACATATCGATAAAAAAATCGAACACGTCAATTTTCCATACTGACCCTACGGCTATACTCCTGTACCTATAAAGGAGCAGTGATACTTTTTCGCCAGCCCGGCGGCGAAATACACTAAAACTGGAGGAATGTCGTGCACACTTTTCAAGCCGATCTCGCCGTAATTGGCGCCGGCGGGGCAGGCCTTCGCGCCGCTATCGCCGCCGCCCAGGCCAACCCCAATGCCAAAATCGCCCTGATTTCTAAAGTCTATCCGATGCGCAGCCATACGGTCGCTGCAGAAGGGGGGTCCGCAGCCGTTGCCCAGGATCACGATAGCTTTGAGTACCATTTTCACGACACCGTCGCCGGAGGCGACTGGCTGTGCGAGCAGGATGTCGTCGACTATTTCGTTCACCACTGCCCGACGGAAATGACCCAACTGGAACAGTGGGGATGCCCGTGGAGCCGCCGCCCTGACGGCAGCGTTAACGTCCGGCGCTTCGGTGGCATGAAGATCGAACGTACCTGGTTTGCCGCCGATAAAACCGGCTTCCACATGCTGCATACCCTCTTCCAGACCTCCCTTCAGTTTCCCCAAATTCAACGCTTTGATGAACATTTCGTCCTTGATCTGCTGGTCGATGACGGCCAGGCCCGCGGCCTGGTGGCGATGAATATGATGGAAGGCACGCTGGTGCAGATCCGCGCCAACGCGGTGGTGCTGGCCACCGGCGGCGCCGGACGCGTCTATCGCTACAACACCAACGGCGGCATCGTTACCGGTGACGGCATGGGTATGGCGCTGGGCCACGGCGTGCCGCTGCGCGATATGGAATTCGTGCAGTATCACCCGACCGGCCTGCCGGGCTCCGGGATCCTGATGACCGAAGGCTGCCGTGGTGAAGGCGGGATTCTGGTCAACAAAAACGGCTATCGCTATCTGCAGGATTACGGCATGGGCCCGGAAACCCCGCTCGGCGAACCGAAGAACAAATATATGGAGCTGGGCCCACGCGACAAAGTGTCCCAGGCCTTCTGGCACGAATGGCGGAAAGGGAACACCATTCCCACGCCGCGCGGCGACGTGGTCTACCTCGATCTGCGCCACCTCGGCGAGAAAAAGCTGCTGGAGCGCCTGCCGTTTATCTGTGAGCTGGCGAAAGCCTACGTCGGCGTCGACCCGGTGAAAGAACCGATTCCGGTACGCCCGACCGCGCACTACACCATGGGCGGCATCGAAACCGATCAACAGTGCGAAACCCGCATCAAAGGGCTGTTTGCCGTGGGCGAATGCTCGTCCGTTGGTCTGCACGGCGCCAACCGCCTGGGCTCCAACTCGCTGGCAGAGCTGGTGGTCTTCGGCCGCCTGGCCGGGGAACAGGCCATGCGGCGCGCCGCGCAAGCGGGCGAGACGAACGGCTCCGCCCTTGATGCGCAAGCTGCCGATGTGGAGCGTCGTCTGAAAGATCTCGTCAACCAGGAGGGTAACGAAAACTGGGCGAAAATCCGCGACGAAATGGGGCTCTCGATGGAGGAAGGCTGCGGCATCTACCGGACGCCAGAGCTGATGCAGAAAACTATCGACAAGCTGGCTGAGCTGCAGGAGCGCTTTAAGCGCGTGCGCATTACCGACAACTCCAGCGTATTCAACACCGATCTGCTTTACACCATTGAGCTGGGACACGGTTTAAACGTTGCCGAATGTATGGCGCACTCGGCCATCGCCCGTAAAGAATCGCGCGGTGCGCACCAGCGTCTGGATGAAGGCTGTACCGAACGCGACGACGTCAACTTCCTCAAACATACGCTCGCCTTCCGCGAGGCTGATGGCACCACCCGCCTGGAATATGGCGATGTGAAGATCACCACGCTGCCGCCGGCGAAACGTGTCTATGGCGCTGAAGCGGAAGCGGCTGAGAAGAAGGAGACCACCCATGGCTGAGATGAAAAACCTGAAAGTCGAAGTGGTGCGTTACAACCCGGAGGTCGACACGGCACCGCACAGCGCGTTCTATGACGTGCCTTACGATGAGCAGACCTCGCTGCTGGACGCGCTGGGCTACATTAAAGACAACCTGGCGCCCGACCTGAGCTACCGCTGGTCCTGCCGGATGGCGATCTGCGGCTCCTGCGGCATGATGGTCAATAAGGTACCGAAGCTGGCCTGTAAAACCTTCCTGCGGGATTACACCAAAGGCATCAAGGTTGAAGCGCTGGCCAACTTCCCGATCGAGCGCGATCTGGTGGTGGATATGACCCACTTTATCGAAAGTCTGGAGGCCATTAAGCCGTATATCATCGGCAATAACCGCACCCCGGACCAGGGACCAAACAAGCAGACGCCGGCCCAGATGGCCAAATACCATCAGTTCTCCGGCTGTATCAACTGCGGACTGTGCTATGCCGCCTGTCCGCAGTTCGGCCTGAATCCGGAGTTTATCGGCCCGGCGGCGATCACCCTCGCCCACCGCTATAACGAAGACAGCCGCGACCACGGCAAAAAGGAACGCATGGCGCAGCTTAACGGCCAGAACGGCGTCTGGACATGTACTTTCGTGGGCTACTGCTCGGAAGTGTGTCCGAAGCACGTCGACCCGGCGGCCGCGATCCAGCAGGGCAAAGTGGAAAGTTCGAAAGACTTTCTTATCGCCACCCTGAAACCACGCTAAGGAGTGCATTATGACGACGAAACGCAAACCCTACGTGCGGCCGATGACCTCCACCTGGTGGAAAAAGCTGCCGTTTTATCGCTTCTACATGGTGCGGGAAGGCACGGCGGTGCCGACGGTCTGGTTTAGCATTGTGCTGATTTACGGGCTGTTTGCCCTCAAGCACGGCGCCGAAAGCTGGGCGGGATATATCGGATTCCTGCAAAATCCAGTGGTGGTTATCCTCAATCTGATCACCCTGGCGGCGGCGCTGCTGCACACCAAAACCTGGTTCGAGCTGGCGCCGAAAGCCGCCAACGTCATCATCAAAGGCGAAAAAATGGGGCCAGAGCCGGTGATTAAAGGTCTCTGGGTGGTGACGGCGGTGGTCACCGTGGTGATCCTGTTTGTCGCCCTGTTCTGGTAAGGAGGCTGAGATGATTAATCCCAATCCGAAACGTTCCGATGAACCCGTTTTCTGGGGGCTGTTTGGCGCTGGCGGCATGTGGGGCGCGATTGTCGCGCCGGTGATGGTGCTGCTGGTGGGCATTTTGCTGCCGCTGGGGCTCGCCCCGGCCGACGCCTTCAGCTATGAGCGCGTGCTGGCCTTTGCCCAGAGCTTTATCGGCCGCGCGTTCATCTTTCTGATGATTGTCCTGCCGCTGTGGTGTGGGCTGCATCGTATTCACCACGCCATGCACGACCTGAAAATCCATGTGCCAAACGGCAAATGGGTCTTCTACGGTCTGGCGGCGATCCTCAGCGTCATTACTCTCGTTGGCGTACTGTTTATCTGATCCTGCAAGAGCCCGGCAGCAATTCTGCTACCGGGCTCGCTTCATAGAAAAATCTTGCCGCCTTTGCCCTGCCGGACTCTACACTTAGCTTAAAAGCCAGCAAGGAGCATACCATGCGTATCCTGCCGATAATCACCGCGGTCGCCGTCTCGTTCCTGTCTGTCGCCTGCAGCACCCCTGCCCCGCCGCCGGGCGTCATCGTGGTCACCCCCTTCGACGTTCAGCGCTATCTGGGTACCTGGTACGAAATCGCCCGCTTCGACCATCCTTTTGAAAGCGGGCTTGAAAAGGTCACGATCGCCTGGCAGCCGCGCGATGACGGCGGTCTGGACGTGGTCAATAAAGGCTATAACCCCGACCGCGACATGTGGCAGAAAACGGAAGGGGTGGCGTATTTTACCGGCGAACCCAGCCGAGCCGCGCTGAAGATCTCCTTCTTCGGCCCCTTCTATGGCAGCTATAACGTCATTGCGCTGGATAAAGAGTATCGGTACGCGCTGGTCTGCGGCCCCGACCGCGACTATCTCTGGCTACTGGCGCGAGCCCCCACCATCGCCCCGGAAGTCAGGCAGCAGATGCTGGATATTGCCACCCGGCAGGGTTTTGATATCAGCAAACTGGTCTGGGTCAATCAGCGCTACAACTAGTGCGCGCTGATCTTCAGGCCAATGATGCCGACCACGATGCAGACAAGACTGGCGATACGCATAGCGCTGGCGGATTCACCTAACAGTACGATACCGGTCACAGCGGCGCCCACGGCGCCGATCCCCGTCCAGACGGCGTAAGCGGTACCCACCGGCAGGGTTTTCATCGCCCATGAAAGCAGCGCCATGCTGACGACCATCGCGACGATGGTGATGACGCTGGGAACCAGGCGGCTAAAGCCATGGGTATATTTCAGGCCGACGGCCCACACCACTTCCAACAGGCCAGCGATAAATAAGACTATCCAGGACATAAGGCTCCTTTGCTGGGGCCGTCCCCGGATGAGAAACGCTTACGGGTCGTCCCGTAAGGTGGATGAAAAGTCGTAGTGAGTATATCCAACAGGATGGGGGAAGTGAAGAACGGTACGGCGCAAAACCGTACCGTCGAAGGCTGTTATTGCTGAGCTTTGGTTGCTGCGCCAGAGATTGCGCTGCCGCCCTCTGAAATATCCTGACCCACACCGCGCGTGGTGTTACAAGCGGTCAGTGCTGAAGAGAGGACCAAAACCGTAAAGAACGCTGCAATCGTTTTTTTCACCATAATGTCATCCTTAGTGTCAGTTTTGTTTTCATGCCCTATAAGCATAGACAAACCGTCCACAGATGAAGGGATCTTTGCGTTTTTTAAGAGAAAAGGAGTATTCGTGGAGGAAGCAGGCGCACCGCAATGCGATCGCGGCAGGCGAAACGGAAGGAAGTCAGCTTACAGCGCGAGAGATGGCGTGACCCAGGCCCTGAATATCTTCACCGAAACCGCGGGCGGTATTGCAGCCAGACAGCAGTGCGCTGCTCAGAAACAGTAACGCCAGGAGTTTTACGCTGCGCTTCATGTGTCGTGCTCGTCGTGCCAGTACAGAAAGAGCGGCGCAGCACAGAGGCTGCGCCCAGTCATCATGACGTGAAATTACTTCACGCGGGATACGTATTCGCCAGAGCGAGTATCCACTTTAATCACTTCGCCAATCTGGACGAACAGCGGCACTTTAACCACAGCGCCAGTAGACAGGGTCGCTGGTTTACCACCGGTACCCGCGGTGTCGCCTTTCAGACCTGGGTCGGTTTCAACGATTTCCAGCTCAACGAAGTTCGGCGGGGTGACCGCGATCGGCTGGCCGTTCCACAGGGTCACGATGCACTCAGCCTGATCCAGCAGCCATTTGGCATTGTCACCGATCGCTTTCGCATCAGCAGACAGCTGTTCGAAGGTTTCGTTGTTCATGAAGTGCCAGAACTCACCGTCGTTATACAGGTAAGTCAGGTTCATATCGACAACGTCCGCGCCTTCTGCAGAATCAGTAGATTTGAAGGTTTTCTCAACGCGGGTGCCGGTCAGCAGACGGCGCAGCTTAACGCGCGCAAACGCCTGGCCTTTACCTGGTTTAACGAATTCGCTGGCTTCTACCGCATAAGGTTCGCCATCTAACATGATTTTAAGACCAGCACGAAAATCGTTGCTATAGTAAGTCGCCATAAGGCCCTCTGAAATTGTTTAACTGGTAGCTAAGCCACAAAATGGCGCATATTGTAACCCTAAATACCCCATCCAGAGAAGATTGGATAACGCAACTTGCCAATGTTGTGACCAGTCCTGATGAACTGCTGCGTCTTTTAAATGTAGACGCTGATGAAAAACTGCTCGCCGGACGTGAGGCCAGACGCCTGTTCCCGCTGCGCGTCCCGCGCGCGTTTATTGCCCGAATGGAGAAAGGCAACCCTGACGATCCGCTGCTTCGTCAGGTACTTACCGCCGAAGAGGAGTTTATCGTCGCCCCCGGCTACTCCACCGATCCGCTGGAAGAACAGCACAGCGTCGTGCCCGGCCTGTTGCACAAATATCGCAACCGGGCCCTGCTGTTGGTGAAAGGCGGTTGCGCGGTCAATTGCCGTTACTGCTTCCGCCGCCACTTCCCTTATGCCGAAAATCAGGGCACCAGGCGCAACTGGCAGACGGCAATGAACTATATCGCTGAGCATCCGCAGCTTGATGAAATCATCTTCTCCGGCGGCGACCCGTTGATGGCGAAGGACCATGAGCTTGACTGGCTAATGACCCAGCTGGAAGCCATTCCGCACGTTAAGCGTCTGCGTATTCACAGCCGCTTGCCGATCGTGATCCCGGCGCGCATCACCGAGACGCTGGCCAGCCGCTTCCACCGTTCGTCGCTGCAGGTGATCCTGGTTAACCACGTCAACCACGCTAATGAAATTGACGGCGAGTTTCGCGCGGCGATGGCCATGCTGCGTCAGGCGGGCGTCACGCTGCTTAACCAGAGCGTGCTGCTGCGCGGGGTGAACGATAACGCGCAAACCCTGGCCGATCTCAGCAATGCGCTGTTCAATGCCGGGGTAATGCCCTACTACCTGCACGTGCTGGACCGGGTACAAGGGGCGGCACACTTTATGGTCAGCGATGATGAAGCCCGTGAAATCATGCGTGAACTGTTGACCCTCATCTCCGGCTATATGGTGCCGAAGCTGGCGCGAGAGATCGGCGGCGAACCCAGCAAGACGCCGCTGGATTTAGGTCTGAAGCAATATTGATTAGTAAACAGCCAGTAGCAACCTGGCTGTTTACTAGCCTAGAAATGAGCATTCAGCTTCTAACTAGAGATATCTCTAAAGTGAAATTTTTTTAATAATGAGCCAAGCAATACACTAACATTCTGGCATATAACATTAACTTTGATTAATGAAGTTTAACAAATTAAGGAAAGGATGTTGACCACCACCATAATGACTAAAAGGATTAAAACCCAGCGCGGAATTTTGAAGGCTATATTTTTATACTCAATAGAATTTCCCTTCGAAACTTTGGATACAGCTATCTTATCAATTATTTTCCTCTCAACCGGCAAAGATGAGACGCTAGCGATGACCTGTGAGTTAAAGAATCTTTCAGGTTGAGCATCTTCAGCATTGAAGAATGACGTAACTTGCAACTCAGTATCCAGAACAAAACCGCGCTGCCTAACGGTAATAATGATATTTTTTGATAGTCCAGCTTTAAGTAGTGACTTTCTTAATAAGGAAATATTTTGATAAAAAGTATTTTGAGACACAACAACTCCACGCGTTTTCCATACCGCATCCAGAAATTCCTCCCTGGATATAATTTTACCTCCGCTTTCCAATAAAAGCTGAAGACAACGGGCTGTGGGAGCATTCAAACTAATATTCTCACCATTTTCTCCAAGAGGACAAAGTTCGTTGGTATTCACTTTAAAAATAACTTCATTATTAATAATATATTCATTGAATATCATAATCTCTCCCTGTCCTCATTTAGCCATGTGAAAAAGATGAAATAAACTCAACTTTATCGCTAGCCTTCAGGATATGTCCTTATAAACTAATCGTCTCGTATAAAGAATAAAAAATCCGACGTCCTACATAGAGCTTATGCCAAGGTTAGCATGACATCACAACACAATGGAAGATGAAAAATCCTACTATACCCACAAGCTCAAATCACCATGTAATTTATTCACTCATTTTATGTGTTATGCAAACATCTTATGAACTTATTAAATTTAAAGAGAAAAAATAAATTCAGCAAAAATTCACATGCATTTTCTCTGCTTTCGAATTAAATTCTTCACCGCTCCAGTCTTAGAATACATTCAACATGCATATGTTAAATGATGAAGAGGCTGGAGACAGCAAACGTGATGCTCAGGCTATTATTATGTATATAACACATTGATAACTAAGCCCGACATCTATTCAGGACTTTAGTAATTATAAATGGAATAAATAAATGAATAAAAACATCATTGCAGTGTTAATCGCAGGTGGCCTGTTCTCTGCAAATGTTCTTGCAAATGACGGTACCGTTAACTTCACCGGCAACATTACTGATGGTGCTTGTACTGTTGATATCCAAAATTCAGGTACAAATACTGGTAATGTAACTTTGGGTGATGTTCCTAAAACTGCGTTCTCTGGTGTCGGTTCAACTGCAGGTAATGGCCAAGGTCTGGCTTCTATTGACATCGCGATTTCAGGTTGCCCGTCCACCAAGACTGCCGCATACGTCACTTTCGACGGTGATTACTACAACAGCAACAGTGATTATCTTCGTCTGAGCAACTATGGCAATACCGGTGTTGCTAAAGGTGTTGCAATTAAACTTTTTGATGGTACTGGACAGCATCTGAAATTAGGTCAAAAGTCTGCTGCAATCCCTCTGACCAGCGGGGCTGCCACTGTTGATTTCAAAGCAAACTATGTTCAGGTTGAAAGTGATATTGAAGAAGGTACTGCCAACGGTACTGCAACGCTCCTGGTAACGTACTAATTCTAATCAAGTATACTAATTAAATATTCGCTCCTCATTTGAGGGGCGAATAATCATAATAAAAACAGGTAAAATATGATAAAAACTATTTTTTACACGTTCTTTTTAACAATAATCTCAACCATCGGCACTGCGTATGCAGGAATCCAGATAGGTGCAACTCGCGTACTTTACGCTGAAGGAAAAAAAGAAGTTTCTGTGTCAATTCATAATAAAGATAGCAGCCCTTATCTTATCAAATCTTGGATTGAAAGTACCACGACCAGTAATTCATATTTTGCTGTAACGCCACCATTATTTAGAATGGATGGAGATCAAAAAAACGTTGTGAGGATTTTCAAATCGAATTCGGAGTTGCCATCAGATAAAGAAAGCTTATTTTACCTCAACATTACATCAATACCTTCGATGGATAGTAGTGATACGCGAAATTCATTACAAATCGCGGTCAGAACAAAAATGAAACTGATTTACCGACCAAAGAGATTGATGGAAGACATACCGGAATCATTCTCAAAAGATATTATATGGACTCTTAATGGTAATACTCTCACAGCTAAAAACCCATCACCATATTTTATGAACTTCGCACAAATAACTCTAAACGGAAAAACAATATCAATGGCCGAAAAAAACTTCATACCACCGCTTATGACAACAAGTTATGAACTACCTGCTGG
>NZ_JBMEZZ010000011.1:0-148646 GCF_048822415.1 Klebsiella sp. C360 | reverse complement strand
CATGGTGAATAAATTAACGACAGGTCGTACGAACGTAGGCCGGGTAAGGCGCAGCCGCCACCCGGCACAAAATCGGCTCTGTGCCTGCTGTCATCGCCCGGTGGCGCTGCGCTTACCGGGCCTACGAGGTATGAGCCTGGGAGAGGACCCTGTAGGCCGGGTAAGGCGCAGCCGCCACCCGGCAAACTAACGGCAAAACAGGGCTGCCTGGAGGGTCATTCACTCACCAGCTGTTTGAGCAGCGCGAAGGCGTCTTTCATCTTGTCTTCGCTGACCACAAAGGCGCGCAGTTGATTCGCCGCATCCAGCCCTTTCGCCACCAGCCCCTCTTTGGCGGCTACGATGTTCCACGTCAGATCCTCGCGACGGGTGTCGCCGGCCAGATGCAGCGGCAGATCCGGGGTCTTCACCTTCACCAGCATTGGCGGCAGCTTGAGTTCGCCTGCCTGCGCCAGCAGGTTTTTACTCAGGCACATGGCGCTGAGCAAAATCGGCTGCAGGAACGGCATTACCGTACCGTTGATTTCCGCACAGTCGCCGAGGGCGTAAATCGCCGGGTCGCTGGTTTGCAGCTGGCTATTGACCACCACGCCGCGGTTAATCTGCAGTCCGGCGTGGCGCGCCAGCGAGGTTTCCGGGCGCAGGCCGGCGGCGGCCACCACCGCATCGACGGTTATCGCGCGCTGGCGGTCGAGACTGACGCGGATGCCGTCGGCGGTGTGTTCAAGCCCTTCCAGCTGCGTTTTTAACATCAGATGGACGCCCATCCCGGTGAGGCGATGCTGCAGACGGCTGCTGACCTCCGGCGGCATCAGCGCCGCCAGCACGCTGGCGGCATTATCGACCACCGTTACCGCTTTACCGGCGCGACAGAAATCCATCGCCAGCTCGCAGCCAATCAGGCCGCCGCCGACGATCAGCACCCGCCTGGCGTCGCGGAGCTGGCTCTGCGCCGCGCCATATTCGCGCTGGCTGTTCAGCGTTAGTATCAGCTCGCGGCCCGGCACCGGGGGGATAAACGGCGTGGCGCCGGTGGCCAGCACCAGTTTGTCGTAGCGCCACTGCTTATCCAGGCTTTTCACCCGATGGTTTTCAGCGTCGATATCGCTCACCCAGGTATGGGGAAACAAGCGCAGGTGGTACTGTTCGGCGAACTCGCCGGCGCTTTGCAGAGTCAGATCGTCGGCGTGCTGTCCGCGGCTGATGACGTGGCTGAGATCGGGCTTGTTATACTCATCCATGCTGTCGGCGGCGATGAGGGTCAGCGGGATCTCGGCATCCTGCTTACGAATATTTTTCACCAGCTGGCGGGCCGCGAAGCCCGAGCCGATGATGACGATGCCATCACTCATTTTGCCTCCGTCGCCAGAACATCAAACACATCTTTACCCAGCGAACATTCAGGGCAGAGGAAGTTATCCGGCACGTCGCTCCACGGCGTACCCGGCTGCACATCCTGGTTAGGTTCGCCTTTCGCCGGGTCATACACCCACTGGCAGACGCTGCACTGCATCATGGGACCGAGATCGGCGGCCGCGGCGGCGGCACAGGCGCACTCCTGTTGTTCCGGCGTGACTGTCGCTTCAGCAACCGGCAGTGGAGCGAGCGCCCACTGGCGGGCGATGTCGCGCCCGTGTTGGCGGCACAGTTCGAGCGCGTCGATATCCGGCCGCCATTTGGCCTTCAGACTCAGGGACATTTCAAACCCGGCATCTTGCAGGCGAGTGGACAGGCGGTCTACCGCGCCGCCGCTCCAGCCGTGGGAGCCAAAGGCGCTGGCGCGTTTGTTGCGAAAACGCAGCCCGGTCATCTCTTCCACCAGCCCGGCAATTTTCGGCATCATGACGTTGTTCATGGTGGAGGTGCCCACCAGCACGCCTTTTGAGCGGAAAACGTTGGTCAGAATGTCGTTTTTGTCGCTGCGGGCGACGTTAAAGATTTTCACCGCCACCCGTGGGTCGACCTCGGTGATCCCCTGGGCAATGGCGTCCGCCATCATGCGGGTGTTGTTGGACATGGTGTCGTAGAAAATCGTGATGCGATCTTCCTGATAATCCGCCGCCCATTCGAGGTATTTCTCGACGATTTGCGTCGGGTTATCGCGCCAGACCACGCCGTGGGAGGTGGCAATCATCGCTACCGGCAGGTTGAAGCCGAGAATTTCGTTAATTTTCGGCGTCACCAGGCGGCTGAAGGGCGTCAGGATGTTGGCGTAGTAGCGCTGGCACTGTTCGTACAGTTCAGTCTGGTCCACTTCATCGTTAAACAGATGTTCGTCGCAGTAGTGCTGGCCGAAGGCGTCATTGCTGAACAGCACCGCGTCGCCGGTCAGGTAAGTCATCATGCTGTCCGGCCAGTGCAGCATTGGCGTTTCCACGAAGATCAACTGCTTACCATTGCCGATATCGAGGGTGTCGCCCGTTTTCACCACGTGGAAGTTCCACTCCGGATGGTGGTGATGGCCGTTGATGGAGTCGATGGCGTTGGCGGTGCAGTAGATCGGTGTATCCGGGATCTGCATCATCAGCTCAGTCAACGCGCCGGCGTGGTCCTCTTCGGCGTGGTTAATAACGATGTAGTCGAGGTCGGCGAGGTCGATTTCGCGGCGCAGATTCTGCACGAACTCGCGGCTGAATTTATGATCGACGGTATCGATCAGCACGTTTTTCTCTTCGCGGATGAGATAGCTGTTATAGCTGCTGCCGCGCAGCGTTTTATATTCGGTGCCGTGGAAATCACGCACTTCCCAGTCACGTTGGCCAACCCAAAGAATGTTATTTTTCACCACAATAGACATAGCAACCTCAATTAATACAGTGTGTTCAAAGTCAGTTGATTGATGTATTACAAGTTGCGTGCCAGTTTTTTAACTTATTGAATAAAAGCATTTTTTAAATTTTCATGATTTTAGTTGCTGTCAAAATGACAATGATTAGAATAGTCGATATGACTATATTGGCTGTCAAAATGACAATGGAGCGATAATGAGTTTTTCCGTCGAGGCGCTGGCGAGAATCGCCATTGATTTACAAAGCGATATCGGCCACGTCGACCGCTTTTCGCGCCTGATCGCCACCCTGCGGCAGATCCTTGGCTGCGACGCCTCGGCGCTGCTGCGCTATGAGGCCCATCAGTTTGTGCCGCTGGCGATCGATGGTCTGGCGCAGGATGTGCTTGGCCGGCGCTTTGCACTGGATGGGCATCCGCGGCTGGAGGCGATCGCCCGCGCCGGCGATGTGGTGCGCTTCCCGGCGGACAGCGACCTGCCGGACCCCTATGACGGCCTGATCCCCGGCCAGGAGAGCCTCAAGGTTCACGCCTGCGTGGGGTTGCCGCTGTTTGCCGGGCAAACGCTGATCGGCGCGCTAACTCTTGACGGCATGGATGCCGACCGCTTCGACAGCTTCAGCGATGAAGAGCTGCGACTGATTGCCGCGCTGGTGGCCGGGGCGCTGAATAACGCGCTGCTTATCGCCCGCCTTGAAGCGCAAAACGTCCTGCCCGCGCAGGTGGTGAATTACCCGCAGCCGGAGCGTCAGGAGATCATCGGCCTGTCGGCGCCGATGCTGCAGCTGAAAAAAGAGATCGAGATTGTCGCCGCCTCGGATTTGAACGTGCTGATCAGCGGCGAAACGGGGACCGGTAAGGAGCTGGTGGCGAAGGCGGTGCATCAGGGATCGCCGCGTGCGGCTAACCCGCTGGTGTACCTCAACTGCGCGGCGCTGCCGGAGAGCGTGGCGGAGAGCGAGCTGTTCGGTCACGTGAAAGGGGCGTTTACCGGGGCTATCAGCAATCGCAGCGGCAAATTTGAGATGGCCGATAACGGCACGCTGTTCCTCGACGAAATCGGCGAGCTGTCGCTGGCGCTGCAGGCGAAGCTGCTGCGCGTCCTGCAGTATGGCGATATTCAGCGTGTCGGCGATGACCGCAGCCTGCGGGTCGATGTGCGGGTGCTGGCGGCCACCAACCGCGACCTGCGCCAGGAGGTGGTGGAAGGGCGCTTTCGCGCCGACCTCTATCACCGGCTGAGCGTCTTCCCGCTGTCGGTTCCGGCGCTGCGCGAGCGGGAAAATGACGTGGTGCTGCTGGCTGGCTATTTTTGCGAGCAGTGCCGCCTGCGGATGGGGCTGGCGCGGGTAATTTTAAGTGAGGCAACGCGAAACAGGCTGCAGCAGTGGTCGTGGCCGGGCAACGTGCGCGAACTGGAGCATGCCATTCACCGCGCGGTGGTGCTGGCGCGGGCTACTCAGGCTGGCGATGACATAGTACTGGAGCCGCAGCATTTCGAGTTTACGGCGACTGCGCCGACGTTGCCGACCGAGGCGGCGGCAGCGGCGCCGGCAATGGGCAACGTGAATCTGCGCGAAGCCACGGATAATTTCCAGCGCGAGGCGATTGCCCGCGCGCTGGCGGCACATCAGGGCAACTGGGCGGCGACCGCCCGCGCGCTGGAACTCGACGTCGCCAACCTGCACCGGCTGGCGAAACGTCTGGGGCTTAAAGGATCCCGGCCTGGTAAAAGTTCTGCAGGTTGATGGCGCCGACCAGTTGGCCGTTTTCATCGACTACCGGCGCGGCGCTGATTTTGTGCTTCATCAGCCGCTCTTTGGCTTCCACCGCGCGGCTCTCCGCCTGTAGCGTCACGCCGTTGCGGGTCATCGCCTGCGCGACGCCGTCGTTTAAGGTGCCGCCGCCCACCAGCCAGCGGCGCAGGTCGCCGTCGGTGAAGACCCCCTGCACGCGGTTGGCCTCATCGCAGACCGCCACCAGGCCGAGCCCTGTGCGGCTTAGCTCGAGCATTGCGTTCATGACGTTGGCGTCCGTGCCGACGCGCGGCACTTCGTCGTCGCGGCGCATCAGGTGATGCACTTTGTTCAGCAGACGCGCGCCGAGCGCCCCTGCCGGATGGGAGCGGGCAAAATCCTCTTCATTGAAGCCGCGGGCCTGCATGACCGCCATCGCCAGCGCATCGCCAAGCATCAGGGTGTTGACGGTGCTGGAGGTCGGCGCCAGGTGCATCGGACAGGCCTCTCGCTCGACGGCGATATCCAGCACCGCTTTCGCCGCCAGCGCCAGCGGCGAGGTGGATTTGCCGGTCATCGCCAGCAGCGGGATACCTTTTTCCTCCAGCCGCGGCACGATCAGATCCAGCTCTTTCGCGCTGCCGGAGTAGGAGATAAACAGCATCACGTCGCGGCCGTCGAGCATGCCAAGATCGCCGTGCAGCGCTTCCGCCGGATGGACAAAAAAGGCCGGGGTGCCGGTGCTGGCGAAAGTCGCCGCCAGCTTTTTGCCGATATGACCGGATTTACCGATACCGGAGACAATCAGTTTGCCCTCGCAGTGGATGATGGTTTCCGCCGCGCGGATGAAGTCGTCGCCCAGGCGTTCCGGCAGGCGGCTCGCCTCCTGTAGCTCCAGCATCAGGGTCTGGCGTCCGGCCTCTAACAAAAAGTTACTCATGATGTTCTCCAGTAATAATGACTTCTATGCCTTTGGCTTCCAGCGCCCGCTGGAATGCAGGGTCAATATCGGCATCGGTAATCAATTTATCCACGCGCTCCAGGCCGCAGACGATATTGGGGCTTTTACGGCCAAACTTTGACGAGTCGGCCATCAGGATCACTTCGCGGGCGGCGTTGCACATCGCCTTGCTGACGGTATACACCTCATTGAAGGTGGTGACGCCGGCGTTCAGATCGATGCCGTCGGTGCCCATAAACAGCTTGTCGAAACTGAACTGTTCGAAAGCGTTTTCCGCCAGCTGGCCGTGAAAGGAGGCCGATTTTTTGCGGAAGGTGCCGCCGGGCATCAGGATAGTCTGTTCATTATCCAGTTCGGCCAGAGCGTTGACGATATGCAGGCTGTTGGTCATCACCGTGATGTTATTGAAGCGGCTGAGCAGTGGGACCATCTGCAGCACCGTGCTGCCGGCATCGAGGATGAGGGAGTCGCCATCATGAATAAAGCGCACCGCCGCTTCGGCGATGCGCGCTTTCTTATGGGTGTTGATCAGCGTTTTATGATCGATCGGCGGATCGGCTTCATCTTTGTTGAGTACCACGCCACCGTAGGTGCGAATGACGGTGCCGGCGTTTTCCAGCGTGACCAGATCCTTGCGGATGGTGGTGCCGGTAGTATCGAAGTGTTGCGCCAGCTCTTCGACCGAGCATTTTCCCTGCGACTGCAGGAACTCGAGAATGGCTGCCTGGCGCTGACGTGGTTTCATAGGCGTCTATCCTGCGTTTAAGTTTCGAAGTGATAATTTCGCAAGATATTTACTTTTACAACGAAATTATCCATGTTTCGGATTAAGCGCTAATGATAGTGCATTCTGACAGCGCGGATCATGGGGAAAGATCACATCAGGCTGCAATTCCCCGATATGTTTGCCGTCCAGCGCGGGGATTTTTTGCGGTCGGGCGAAAATGGTGAAGCCTTTCATCAGCAGCGTGTCGCAAATGCGGTTGTCATCATCAACGGCGATAGCGACGATGGCGCGCGGTTGAAAGCGCCCGGCGGAGCGGCCGACCCCCACCCGACCCTGCTGGCACAGGCTGTCGAAGGCGCGATTGAAGCGGCGGATCTGCCAGCCGCCGAAGGCCAGTTGGGTAAGCCAGGCGATGGCGGCGACGGTGATGAGTGCGGTAACCATAGGTGTCTCCTTAAGGGGGCCGGGAACAACCCGGGTCGCGGCGCGAGCGCCTAACCCGAGCGACCCGCGGTGCCGTATTTTTGTCGGGTGGCGGCTAACGCCTTATCCGACCTACCGTTTTGTAGCCCGGATAAGCGCGGCGCCATCCGGGATCCCTTTAAAACATCACCTGGCCGCCGGTAACGTTGATCGACTGACCGGTGCAGTATGACGCCTGCGGGCTGGCGTAAAACATCAGGACGTTCAACACATCCTGATATTCGCAACCGCGCTTCAGGGGCACCTTGTCGATGTAGTACTGCTCGACCTCGCTCTCATCGATACCGAGCTTGGTGGCGTACTGCGGCAGCAGCGACTGGAACATCGGCGACTTCAGCAGATTACCGAGCATCAGTGAGTGTACGGTAATGCCGTACTCCGCCAGATCCAGCGCCAGCGACTGGGTCAGGCCGACGCCGCCGAACTTCGCCGCGCTGTAGCCGGAGTTGTGCTTGCTGCCCACTTTGCCGGATTTCGAGTTGATCTGAATGATGCGTCCCTTAATGCCGTCGCGGATCATCAGCCGGGAAAACTCGCGGGCGCAGAGGAAGTAGCCCACCAGATTGACCTGCAGCGAGCGGTCGAAATCCCCCAGCGCAAAGTCGCTAATAAACGCCGCTTTAGCGATGCCGGCGCTGTACACCAGCAGGTCGACACGCGAGAAAATCTCATCCACTCCGTGGGCCAGCGCGGTGACGCTGGCCTCGCTGGTGGCGTCGGCGCCGAAGCCATACGCCATGCCTTCGCCATATTCAGCGTTAATCTCCTGGGCGACGCGGCTGGCTTTTTCGCTCTGAATATCGACCACCGCCACGCGGTAGCCCTCGGCGGCCAGCCCGCGGCACAGAAACTCTCCTAAGGTTTGTCCACCGCCAATGACAACAGCAACCTGATTCATCTTTCTCTCCTGTTAAGCAACAAATTTCAGTACGCAGCCGGTGGCGATGCCTTCCGGCACCGGGCCCGCGACGTGCACGGTTCCGGGGAATTCCGCTTCGCGGTGACCATCAAAGCGCAGGGTGATGTGGCCCAGCTCGCGCAGGTTTTGTTCGGCGACCTCGCCGACGGCGGTCACCGGGTAGCGCAGCTCGCCAAGCTGCAGCTCTGCGCCCGGCTGCAGCGCGCCGGCAAGCTCGCCGTGGTTGTGAATAAAGCAGTACGCTTCGATATCCGCCGGGGCGCCCTCGCGGAAGGTGATCAGCATCTGCTCTTCCAGCGCCATCGTCGCGCAGGCGCCGATGTGCGTAATGGTGGTCTGGTAAATCACGGTCATGTTCTGGCCCCTCTTACTGGTAAATAAATCCGGAAACGAACCACGCGATCAGCACCGTTGGCGCGCCGGTCAAAAAGCGGCTGACCAGCACCGACGGCACGCCGACGCGCACGGTATCCTGGCGGGCTTCAGCCAGCGACAGGCCTACCGGGATAAAATCGCAGGCGGCCTGGGCGTTAATGGCGAACAGCGCCGGCAGGGCGAGGTGCGGGGGAATATTGCCGAGGCCGATCTGAACGCCGATCAGTACGCCAATCACCTGGGCGATAACCGCGCCGGGGCCGAGAAACGGCGACAGCAGCGGGAAGGAGCAGATCAGCGCCAGGGTCACCAGACCCAGCGGATGGCTGGCCAGCGGCGCCAGGCCATGGGCGATCCAGTCGCCGATGCCGGAGGCCATGATGATGCCGATCAGCGCCGAGACGAAGGCCATAAACGGCAGGATGGTCTTCAGTACCGTATCGATGGTGTCGCGCCCGGCCTGGAACAGCACCGCCACCACCGAGCCCATTCCCATCCCGACCTTCGCCAGCAGGCCATCGCTCTGTTCAGTGATCTTTTTGCTGGCGTCGTAATCGCGACCCGCGCGGTTGTTCTCCGCCGGCGGCTCGGGAGCTACCGCGCTGTCGGTCGCGATGCGCTGAATGTTCTCCTCTTTGACGCCGGAGACGTAGATATCTTCTGTGATGTACTGGGCCAGCGGCCCCGATTTGCCGGTGGCATGGATATTCACCGTCGGGATGCGACGCTTGGGGTAGAGCCCGCAGCGCAGGGTGCCTCCGCAGTCGATAATCGCCACGCCGATGTCGCTTTCCGCCGGTTCGCCCTCTTTAAAACCGTCCACCGCCTGCCAGCCGGTCAGGCTGGCGATGCGGTCAACGATCGCCGGGCGGGTGCCGGCGGTGATATAGACGATCTTTTTGCCCTCGACGACGTCGAGCTCAAGGGGGCCGCCCCAGCCGCCGGTGCCTTTCTCAATACGAATCCGGGTCATGATGTCGCTCCTGACAGATGCACTTTCTGAGCCAGCTGAATCGCCATTTTTCGTTCGAAAATCGAGGTGGTCAGGTCGGTGACCCAGCCGCGGAAGAAGTTGGTCACCAGCCCGACCAGCAGATAGCTCACCGCCAGCGGCCCAAGCGGCAGGCCGAGGGTGGTGAGGCCGTTGGCGATGCCGAGATAGACGAACAGCTCGCCGGGGTTGATATGCGGAAACAGGCCGTTCATCGAGTGGCAGCTGTAGGACGCCGCCGCGTAATAGCTGGGCTTGTACTTCTCTGGCATAAAGCGGCCCAGGCTCAGGGTCATCGGGTTACAAAACACAAAGGTGCCGATGCAGGGCAACAGCAGGTAGCGGGAGATCGGGTTCCCGGCGCAGCGCTGCGCCAGTTTTTCGATCCGCTGCTGGCCGATAAAGTTGATCAGCGCGTTCATGATCACCAGCAGACTGATCAGCAAGGGGAGGATCCCGGTCACCATTCCGGTAAATACCTCGCCGCCTTTCTGAAACAGGCCGATAAACCACTCTGCGCCGTGGGTCACGACGTCAATCATTGTTCTCTCCTTCAGCATGTTATTTTTCTTGCTAACTGCAGGCTGATTTTAATCACTTTGAAAGGTTTTAAAGTGTTAAATAGATCTCAAAATGAAAGGTAAATATTTTATTTCGAAAGATTGACGCTGAGAGGATGAAATCGCGAGGCGCATGACAGCATCCAGGAAGGGGGGCGGTGAAGGACTATTTTGTCTACAAACAGATTGTCGCTTTCTTGTTGGTCGTCGCATGCTTTACCATAATTATCCCTTGCTGAATTTGTTAAACGGAATTCCCATGTTGAAGCGTCGCTCTCTGGCTGTACTTCCCCTTTGTGTGCTCCTCGCTGCCTGCAGCAGCAAACCCAAGACTCCCGCGGAAACGGAGATGGCGAGTGGAACCGGCGGCTTTTTGCTGGAACCGCAGCATAACGTGATGCAGATGGGCGGCGACTTCGCCAACAACCCGGCAGCGGCGCAGTTCATCGATAAGATGGTGGCGAAGCACGGCTTCGACAGGCAGCAGCTGCAGGAGATCCTGTCGCAGGCGAAGCGTCTGGACTACGTTCTGCGGCTGATGGATCGTCAGGCGCCGACCGGCCTGCCGCCGACCGGGCCGACCGGCGCCTGGCTGCGCTACAAGAAACAGTTTATTACCCCGGATAACGTGCAGAACGGCGTGGTGTTCTGGAATCAGTATCAGGACGCGCTCAACCGCGCTTATCAGGTCTACGGCGTACCGCCGGAAATCATTGTCGGCATTATCGGCGTGGAGACCCGTTGGGGCCGGGTGATGGGCAAAACCCGCATCCTCGACGCGCTGGCGACCCTGTCGTTTAACTATCCGCGCCGTGCTGAATACTTCTCCTCCGAGCTGGAAACCTTCCTGCTGATGGCGCGCAGCGAAAGCGACGACCCGCTGGATCTGAAAGGCTCTTTCGCCGGGGCGATGGGTTACGGCCAGTTTATGCCGTCCTCCTATAAGCAATACGCGGTGGACTTTAACGGCGACGGCCATATCAACCTGTGGGACCCGGTGGATGCGATCGGCAGCGTGGCCAACTACTTCAAACAGCACGGCTGGGTGAGCGGCGATCTGGTGGCGGTGCAGGCGCTGGGCCAGGCGCCGGGGCTGGAGAATGGTTTCAAAACCAAATACAGCGTTTCGCAGCTGTCGGCGGCGGGATTAACCCCGACCCAGCCGCTGGGCAACCATCAGCAGGCCAGCCTGCTGCGCCTGGACGTCGGCACCGGCTATGAGTACTGGTACGGGTTGCCTAACTTCTACACCATCACCCGCTACAACCACAGCACCCACTACGCCATGGCCGTCTGGCAGCTTGGCCTGGCGGTTTCTCAGGCCCGCGGCGGTTATTAATACTGTCATCCGGCTGACCGATCCCAGCCTCCCCGGATAGCGGCGCGTAGCGTCTTATCCGGGCTACGGTCTGTTATCCGGTTGGCAGCCCCGGTAAGCGCAGCGCGACCGGGGGACTTCTCGTTTATCCTCCTGCTTTTTCCCGTTTGCCTGCCGCTTGTCGACCTTTGTTACATTTCCGCTCACCGACGCTGATTTACAATCTTATTTCGCCTCTGTATTGTTATGTTATAACATTAAATGGGGGTGGGATATGTTCACATCGGTTTTTATGGCATCCGGCGCGGCGCGCCTGGCCATCGCGGGAACGCTGCTGGCGGCGCTATGGCTGGCGACCTGGTGGGCGGTGACGCTGCCATGATTGAACTGGAACAACTGGTAACCGGCTATGGCGGGGTGGCGATCACCCCTCCGCTGAGCGGGATGATATGCCCCGGCAGCCTGACGGCAATCGTTGGCCTCAATGGCTGCGGAAAATCGACCCTGCTGAAAACCCTCGCCGGGTTTCTTCCGCCGGTCAGTGGCTGTCTGCGCTGGCAGGGAAAGCGGCCGGTGATTGGCTGGCTGGCGCAGCGCCATGCCCTCGAGTCGCAGTTTCCTCTCAACGTGCAGGATGTGGTGAGCCAGGGCGCATGGCCCGGCGTGTCGCTGCTGCGCGGTCTGGGCGGCGATACCCGGCGACGCATCGGCGCGGCGCTGGAGCGGGTCGGGCTGGCGAGCCTGGCGAAAACCCCGATCGAAGCGCTCTCCGGCGGCCAGTTTCAGCGCATGCTGTTTGCCCGGGTGCTGGTGCAGCAGGCGCCGCTGGTGATGCTCGACGAGCCCTTCACTGGCATTGATGAAGCGACCAGTCGCGAACTGATGGATTTGATCCTCGACATGCACCGGCAGGGGCAGACCATCCTGGCGGTGCTGCATGATAACCAGCGGGTAGCCGACTTTTTCCCGGAGACGCTGCTGCTGACCCCCCGGCGCGCCTGCTGGGGCGCCACCCGGGCGGTTCTCCCGGCCTTCAGCCAGGCGAGGTCGGCATGATCTGGCACACCTTCTTTCAGCCTTTTATTGAATTCGGCTTTATGCGCCGGGCGCTGGTGGTCTGTCTGGCGCTGTCGCTAAGCACCACCATGCTGGGCGTCTTCCTGCTGCTGCGGCGCATGAGCCTGATGGGCGACGCGCTGTCGCACGCCATTCTCCCCGGCGTGGCGGTGGGCTATCTGCTGAGCGGCATGTCGCTGCTGGCCATGACCCTGGGCGGCTTTGTCGCCGGCATCGCGGTCGCGCTGGTGGCGGGATGGGTGAGCCGGCGGACGCCGTTAAAAGAGGACGCCAGCTTTGCCGGATTTTATCTGGGATCGCTGGCGCTGGGCGTCACCCTGGTGTCGCTGCGCGGCTCCAGCGTCGACCTGCTGCATCTGCTGTTTGGCTCCATTCTGGCGGTGGACCGTGACGCGGCGCTGTTTGTCAGCGGCGTCGCCAGCCTGACGCTGCTGTGCATCGCGCTGTGCTACCGCGGTCTGGTCAGCGAGGCGTTCGACAGCGCCTGGCTGCAGGTGAACCACCGCCGGCTGCCCGCGCTGCTGCATGGGCTTTTTCTGGCGCTGCTGGTGCTTAACCTGGTGGCGGGGTTTCAGGTGCTCGGCACGCTGATGGCGGTAGGGGTGATGATGCTGCCGGCGGTCGCCGCGCGCTGCTGGGCGCGAACGCTGCCGGGCATCCTGCTGCTGGCGGCGCTCTCCGGCGCGCTCTGCGCCTGGCTGGGTTTGAGTCTCTCCTGGGCGGCCAGTCTTCCCGCCGGGCCCGCCATCGTGCTGACCGCCAGCGCGCTGTTTTTTATTTCGCTGTTTTTTGGCACGCGCAGCCGACTGCTGGTCGGCTGGCGCAAATTGATGGGGTAAGGAAATGATGAAACGTAGTGCAATAGTGGTCGCGCTGGCCTTCGGCCTGATGGCGCAGGGGGCGATGGCGAAAACGCTGAATGTGGTAAGCAGTTTTTCGGTGCTGGGTGATATGGTGCAGCAGGTCGGCGGGGAGCATGTTCATGTGGATACCCTGGTCGGCCCGGATGGCGATCCGCACACCTTCGAGCCGTCGCCGAAGGACAGCGCGCTGCTCAGCAAGGCCGACGTGGTGGTGGTTAACGGTCTGGGACTGGAAGGGTGGCTGGATCGCCTGATTAAGGCCTCTGGTTTTAAGGGCGAGCTGGTGGTGGCGTCGAAGGGCGTCAAGACCCATACCCTCGATGAAGATGGAAAAACG
Organism: Klebsiella sp. C360; assembly: GCF_048822415.1. Taxonomy (NCBI): domain Bacteria; kingdom Pseudomonadati; phylum Pseudomonadota; class Gammaproteobacteria; order Enterobacterales; family Enterobacteriaceae; genus Klebsiella; species Klebsiella sp. C360. The sequence goes on along the minus strand of NZ_JBMEZZ010000011.1, from coordinate 135,512 downwards.
GTGACCGATCCCCACGCCTGGAACAGCGCGGCGAACGGCGCGTTGTATGCGCAGAATATCCTCGATGGACTGGTGAAAGCCGACCCGGAAGATCAAGCGGCGCTGACGAACAGCGGCAAGCGTTATATCGAGCAACTGACGGCCCTCGACGGCTGGGCGAAAGGGCAGTTCAGCGCCATTCCGCAGGCAAAGCGCAAAGTTCTTACCAGCCATGACGCCTTCGGCTATTTTGGCCGCGCTTATCACGTGACCTTCCTCGCGCCGCAGGGGCTCTCTTCAGAGAGCGAGGCCAGCGCGGCGCAGGTGGCGGCGCTGATTAAGCAAATCAACGCGGACGGCGTCCATACCTGGTTTATGGAGAACCAGCTTGACCCGCGACTGGTGAAGCAGATCGCCAGCGCCACCGGCGCGCAGCCCGGCGGAGAACTCTATCCTGAGGCGCTCTCCGCCCCGGGTGGCGTCGCGGATAGCTATGTCAAAATGATGCGTCATAACGTGGCGCTGATCGCCGCCAGCATGAAGTAATCGTGCAATTTCTCATCCCGGCGCCGCCGGGATGATTCATTTTGGATGTCCCCTCGTAAATTCCACACCTCGTCCCCATATCTCTGTGGAAAGTGCTATCTTTGATGGCCTCTTTATCCGGAGCAAAGCGGGGCGATAATGACCGATTCAGAATTAATGCAGCTAAGCGAGAAGGTCGGCCGGGCGCTGAAGGCGCAGGGCGCGACGGTGACCACGGCGGAATCCTGCACCGGCGGCTGGATAGCGAAAGCCATCACCGATATTGCCGGCAGCTCAGCGTGGTTTGAACGCGGTTTTGTGACCTACAGCAACGAGGCCAAATCGCAAATGATCGGCGTCAGCGAAGCGACGCTGCGGGACAACGGCGCGGTGAGCGAACCGGTGGTGGTGGAGATGGCGATCGGCGCGTTGCGCGCCGCGCGCGCGCACTATGCCATCTCGGTAAGCGGCGTCGCCGGGCCGGATGGCGGCAGCGACGAAAAGCCGGTCGGGACGGTGTGGTTTGGCGTCGCCAGCGTCAGCGGGCAAGGGGTGACGCGGCGGGAATGCTTTGCCGGAGACCGCGAAGCGGTGCGTCGTCAGGCGACGGCCTACGCGCTCAATCTGCTCTGGCAACAATTTCTACAAAAGACTTGATACTGTATGACTATACAGTATAATTGCCTCAACTGAACAAATATTAACGGCGAAGCGAACAGGCTTCACCCTGCATGATTAGGAGTAACAATGGCGATCGACGAAAACAAACAGAAAGCGTTGGCGGCTGCACTGGGCCAGATCGAAAAGCAATTCGGTAAAGGCTCCATCATGCGCCTGGGTGAAGACCGTTCTATGGACGTAGAAACCATCTCCACCGGCTCGCTTTCTCTGGATATCGCGCTGGGCGCCGGCGGTCTGCCAATGGGCCGTATCGTCGAGATCTACGGGCCGGAATCCTCCGGTAAAACCACCCTGACGCTGCAGGTTATCGCCGCAGCGCAGCGCGAAGGTAAAACCTGTGCGTTCATCGATGCGGAACACGCGCTGGATCCGGTCTATGCGCGCAAACTGGGCGTGGATATCGACAACCTGCTGTGTTCTCAGCCGGATACCGGCGAGCAGGCGCTGGAAATCTGTGACGCGCTGGCGCGCTCTGGCGCGGTTGACGTTATCGTCGTCGACTCCGTCGCGGCGCTGACGCCGAAAGCGGAAATCGAAGGCGAAATCGGCGACTCTCACATGGGCCTCGCGGCGCGTATGATGAGCCAGGCGATGCGTAAACTGGCGGGTAACCTGAAGCAGTCCAACACGCTGCTGATCTTTATCAACCAGATCCGTATGAAAATCGGCGTGATGTTCGGTAACCCGGAAACCACCACCGGCGGTAACGCGCTGAAGTTCTATGCCTCCGTGCGTCTGGATATCCGTCGCATCGGCGCGGTGAAAGAGGGCGATAACGTCGTCGGCAGCGAAACCCGCGTCAAAGTAGTGAAGAACAAGATTGCGGCGCCGTTCAAACAGGCTGAATTCCAGATCCTCTACGGCGAAGGCATCAACTTCTTCGGCGAGCTGGTTGACCTCGGCGTGAAAGAGAAGCTGATTGAGAAAGCGGGCGCCTGGTACAGCTACAACGGCGACAAAATTGGTCAGGGTAAAGCGAACGCTATCACCTGGCTGAAAGAGAACCCGGCGGCGGCGAAAGAGATTGAGAAGAAAGTGCGCGAACTGCTGCTCAACAACCAGGACTCTACGCCGGACTTCGCCGTTGACGGCAACGACGCAGAAGAAACGGAACAAGATTTCTGATATCGTCTAACAGAGTGATAAAGGGCTGCTTATGCGGCCCTTTTGCTTTTCTTAGATTATTGAGGTGCCTGTGACTGAACCTTCATCACGCCGATCCGGCTATGCTCGTCTGCTGGACCGCGCTATCCGTATCCTGGCGATGCGCGACCACAGCGAACAGGAGCTGCGGCGCAAACTGGCCGCTCCGGTGATGAGCAAAAACGGCCCCGAGGCGCTGGACGTCACCCCTGAAGAGCTGGAGCAGGTGGTGGCCTGGTGTATCGAAAACCGCTATCTCGACGATAATCGTTTTGTCGGCCAGTTCATCGCCAGCCGGAGCCGCAAAGGCTATGGCCCCGCGCGCATTCGTCAGGAGCTCAGCCAGAAAGGCATTGCGCGCCAGGCCGTTGAACAGGCGATGCGCGAATGCGATATCGACTGGGTGAGCCTTGCCAGGGCGCAGGCGCAGCGTAAATACGGTGAACCGTTACCATCCGCCTTTACTGAAAAAGTGAAAATCCAGCGATTCCTGCTGTACCGTGGCTACCTGATGGAAGATATCCAGGAAATCTGGCGAAATTTTGCAGATTGACCCATCCGGGATTTTACTTCGCCGTAAAGAAAACTTATCTTATTCCCACTTTATTCCGTCGGGCCGCTGGTTGTGACAGTGCAGGCAGCGTCCTGGGCGATTATTCCTTTACACAAAATCATTCAAGCTGCATCAGGGCGGCAAGAGAGACTATCTTCCGCAGCGCACGTCAGTTCGGTGCCGGAAGAGCAAGCGCAGCCAGGACAGAGGCGACTTGAAGGATGACGTGTAGCTTGATTTCAGGATAATTATGAGCAAGAGCACCGCTGAGATCCGTCAGGCGTTTCTCGACTTTTTCCATAGCAAGGGACATCAGGTAGTTGCCAGCAGCTCCCTGGTGCCGCACAACGATCCGACCCTGCTGTTTACCAACGCAGGGATGAACCAGTTCAAGGATGTTTTCCTTGGTCTCGACAAACGTAATTATTCGCGTGCGACCACCGCGCAGCGTTGCGTGCGTGCGGGTGGTAAACACAACGATCTGGAAAACGTCGGTTACACCGCGCGTCACCACACCTTCTTTGAAATGCTGGGCAACTTTAGCTTCGGCGACTACTTCAAGCAGGATGCCATCAAATACGCGTGGGAACTGCTGACCGGTGAGAACTGGTTCGCGCTGCCGAAAGAGAAGCTGTGGGTCACCGTTTACGAGACCGATGACGAAGCATTCGACATCTGGGCCAATGAAGTTGGCGTCCCGCGCGAGCGAATCATCCGCATCGGCGACAACAAAGGCGCGCCGTTTGCTTCAGACAACTTCTGGCAGATGGGCGACACAGGTCCGTGCGGCCCGTGCACCGAAATCTTCTTTGACCACGGCGATCACATCTGGGGCGGCCCTCCGGGAAGCCCGGAAGAAGACGGCGACCGCTACATTGAGATCTGGAACATCGTCTTCATGCAGTTCAACCGTCAGGCTGACGGCACCATGGAGCCGCTGCCGAAGCCGTCCGTCGACACCGGTATGGGCCTGGAGCGTATTGCCGCGGTGCTGCAGCACGTTAACTCCAACTATGACATCGACCTGTTCCGCGATCTGATCGCCAGCGTGGCGAAAGTCACCGGCGCCACCGATCTGACGAACAAGTCGCTGCGCGTTATCGCCGACCACATTCGCTCCTGCGCCTTCCTGATCGCTGACGGCGTTATCCCGTCGAATGAAAACCGCGGCTACGTGCTGCGTCGCATCATTCGCCGCGCGATCCGTCACGGCAACATGCTGGGCGCGAAGGACACCTTCTTCTGGAAACTGGTTGCCCCGCTGATTGCCGTGATGGGCTCCGCCGGCGAAGAGCTGAAGCAGCAGCAGGCTCAGGTTGAGCAGGTGCTGAAAACCGAAGAAGAGCAGTTCGCCCGTACTCTGGAGCGCGGACTGGCGCTGCTGGATGAAGAGCTGTCGAAGCTGAAAGGCGACACCCTGGATGGCGAAACCGCCTTCCGTCTGTACGACACCTACGGCTTCCCGGTCGACCTGACCGCGGACGTCTGCCGCGAGCGCAACATCAAGGTTGACGAAGCCGGCTTTGAGGCCGCCATGGAAGAGCAGCGCCGCCGCGCGCGCGAGTCCAGCGGTTTCGGCGCGGACTACAACGCGATGATCCGCGTTGACGGCGCCTCTGAATTTAAAGGTTACGATCGTCTGGAGCTGAACGGCAAAGTGACGGCGCTGTTTATCGACGGCAAAGCGGTGGATAGCGTCAGCGCGGGTCAGGAAGCCGTGGTGATCCTCGACCAGACCCCGTTCTATGCGGAGTCCGGCGGCCAGGTGGGCGATAAAGGCGAACTGAAAGGCGCGGGCTTCTCCTTCGCGGTCAGCGACACGCAGAAGTACGGCCAGGCCATTGGTCATATCGGTAAAGTCGCCAGCGGCTCCCTGAAAGTGGGCGACGCGGTGCAGGCCGATGTGGACGAGGCTCGCCGTCAGCGTATCCGTCTGAACCACTCCGCGACGCACCTGATGCACGCGGCGCTGCGCCAGGTGCTCGGCACCCATGTGGCGCAGAAAGGCTCGCTGGTCAACGATAAAGCGCTGCGCTTTGACTTCTCGCATTTCGAAGCGATGAAGCCGGAAGAGATTCGTGCAGTGGAAGATCTGGTCAACGCGCAGATCCGTCGTAACCTGGCTATCGAAACCAACATTATGGATATCGATGCCGCGCGCGCATCCGGCGCCATGGCGCTGTTCGGCGAGAAATACGATGACCGCGTCCGCGTGCTGCAGATGGGCGACTTCTCCACTGAACTGTGCGGCGGGACTCACGCGGCGCGTACCGGTGATATCGGCCTGTTCCGCATCACGTCTGAGTCCGGTACCGCCGCTGGCGTGCGCCGTATCGAAGCGGTGACCGGTGAGGGCGCGATAGCCATGCTGCACGCGCAGAGCGATCAGCTCAGCGATATCGCACAGCTGCTGAAGGGCGACAGCCACAATCTCGGCGAGAAAGTTCGCGCCGCGCTGGAGCGTACCCGACAGCTGGAAAAAGAGCTGCAGCAGCTGAAAGAGCAGGCTGCGGCGCAGGAGAGCGCAAACCTCTCCAGCAAAGCGGAAGAGATTAACGGCGTTAAGCTGCTGGTCAGCGAACTGGCCGGCGTGGAGCCGAAGATGCTGCGTACCATGGTTGACGACCTGAAGAACCAGCTGGGTTCGACGGTTGTGGTGTTGGCTACGGTCGCAGACGGTAAAGTTTCCCTGATTGCCGGTGTGTCTAAGGATGTGACAGATCGCGTGAAGGCTGGGGAGCTGGTTGGTATGGTCGCTCAGCAGGTGGGCGGTAAAGGGGGCGGTCGTCCGGATATGGCGCAGGCCGGTGGTACCGATGCGTCTGCTCTCCCTGCAGCGTTAGCCAGTGTGAAAGGCTGGGTCAGCGCAAAACTGTAATAACTATAAGCGCATATACCCTAAATAATTCGAGTTGCAGGAAGGCGGCGACGCAGCGAATCCCCGGGAGCTTACTCAAGTAAGTGACTGGGGGGAGCGAGGAAAGCCAACACACATGCAACCTGAAGTATGACGGGTATAGGTGCCGTAACCTCAGGGAAATGGCACCTTGCGCGAGAAACACCGATAACGATAAAGTCGGGTTGAAATTGTGTATATCGGCTAAACTTAGGTTTAACAGAATGTGATGCCATGACTGCTTATACCGCAAGGTATTTGTCATCGCTTACTTTTTGGCGTTATATGATGGATAATGCCGGGATACGAGAGACCCGACTCTTTTAATCTTTCAAGGAGCAAAGAATGCTGATTCTGACTCGTCGAGTTGGTGAGACCCTCATGATTGGAGATGAGGTCACTGTGACAGTTTTAGGGGTGAAGGGTAACCAGGTTCGTATTGGCGTAAACGCCCCTAAAGAAGTATCTGTTCACCGTGAAGAGATCTACCAGCGTATTCAGGCTGAAAAATCCCAGCAGTCCAGTTACTAAGGTTTCCGCGCCTCGCTGTTCAGTGAGGCGCATCACTTACCGTCGCTTTTTCCCTTTTTCTGTTTTTTCCCCTGCGCCATACCGCTTTTCATCACCCTTTGCTGCTTTGGTCGTTTGGCGTTATGCCTGCGTCAGGGCTGATTTCCTGTTGATAAATTGCCCTTTTTGCCGTTTTTGCACGCGAATTGCGTGCGAAGTGTGCAAACGAAAAAAGGTCTCGAAAAAGTGTTTGACTTATAAGTACCAGAAAGTAATATGTGCGCCATCGCAGCGACGAAGAGCAGAAACAAGTTCTTCGAAGCACTCGAAAGAGGCGTGTGTGGTGAGGTGGCCGAGAGGCTGAAGGCGCTCCCCTGCTAAGGGAGTATGCGGTCAAAAGCTGCATCCGGGGTTCGAATCCCCGCCTCACCGCCATTTTGCATCCGTAGCTCAGCTGGATAGAGTACTCGGCTACGAACCGAGCGGTCGGAGGTTCGAATCCTCCCGGATGCACCATCTTCTTTCTGAATGAAGAGAGAAGAGCGCTGTGAAAGCAGCGGCCCGCAGTGCGAGGCATAATCGAGTCACTCTACCGATTAAGCCGTCATACTCAGTGTGGCATGTGTTAGTTGTGACACTGACGCGTAGTAAAGCAAGTTTCCCGATGCATCCGTAGCTCAGCTGGATAGAGTACTCGGCTACGAACCGAGCGGTCGGAGGTTCGAATCCTCCCGGATGCACCATATTATCCTTAGTAACAGCAATATCGTTGTTACATGGTCTGCGAAATTTTCGCCAGCACCAGGGAGGATAACGTTGCGTAAGCAACGGCCCGTAGGGCGAGGCGTAGACGAGTCATCCTCCCGGATGCACCATTCTTGCCTGATTCTGATTATTCAGATGAATTCTGTAGTAAACTAGTTATTCTGATGCATCCGTAGCTCAGCTGGATAGAGTACTCGGCTACGAACCGAGCGGTCGGAGGTTCGAATCCTCCCGGATGCACCATATTCTCCTTAGCAACAGCGAAAACGTTGTTTCATGGTCTGCGAATTTATCGTCAGTACCAGGGAGGATAACGTTGCGTAAGCAACGGCCCGAAGGGCGAGGCGCAGCCGAGTCATCCTCCCGGATGCACCATATTCTCCTTAACAACAGCGAAAATGTTGTTTCATGGTCTGCGAAATTATCGTCAGCGCCAGGAGAGTAACCCCGCAGTACAATCGCTTTCCCGATGCATCCGTAGCTCAGCTGGATAGAGTACTCGGCTACGAACCGAGCGGTCGGAGGTTCGAATCCTCCCGGATGCACCATATTCTCCTTAGCAACAGCGAAAATGTTGTTTCATGGTCTGCGAAATTATCGCCAGCACCAGGGAGGATAACGTTGCGTAAGCAACGGCCCGAAGGGCGAGGCGCAGCCGAGTCATCCTCCCGGATGCACCATATTCTCCTTAGCAACAGCCTTCTCCTTAGTAACAGCGAAAATGTTGTTTCATGGTCTGCGAAATTATCGCCAGCACCAGGGCGGATAACGTTGCGTAAGCAACGGCACCCTCTTCACGCTTCCCTCGCCATCCCGATAACCGCGTTTTCCATCCCTGTTTCATCCTGACTTTTTTTATTGGCAAGCCGCGCTTTCCACTATAATTTATCCTTGTATATCAGCGTTATCAGGCTGAGATAAATGCAAGGAGAGAAATCCATGAAATGGTTCAAAGCAATACCTGCTTTTTGCGCGACGCTGCTGGTGGCGACGGTCCTCGCTGGCTGTGCCGGTTCGTCCACCAAAGAAAGTACCGGCGGTTACATTGACGATACCGTGGTGACCACTAAGGTGAAAACGGCGCTCTTTAACGATAAAGATATCAAGTCCTCTGAAATCAGCGTCCAGACCTTTAAAGGCCGCGTCCAGCTGAGCGGATTTGTCTCCTCCGCGGAAAGCGCTAAACGGGCGGTGGAAGTCACCCGTCGGGTGCAGGGTGTGCGAATGGTCGAAAACGATCTGCGTATTAAATAAGGCCGGCTATCCGGTCTGATGCCTGAAGGCGCCTGTGGGCGCCTTTGTCGTCTGCGCCGCTGGCCGCGACAACGACCGGCTTTTGCGTTACAGTAACCATTCATTAACCGGTTGGTGAGAAGACGATGTACGAAGGTTACGCAGGACTGATCTTTGATATGGATGGCACCATCCTCGATACCGAGCCGACCCACCGTCAGGCATGGAACGAGGTGCTGGGCCGCTACGGTATGCGTTTCGACGAACAGGCGATGGTCGCCCTCAATGGCTCACCGACCTGGCGGATTGCCCAGGCGATTATTGAACTCAACCAGGCGGATCTCGATCCACATCGCCTGGCGCAGGAAAAAACCCTGGCCGTTAAGGCGATGCTGCTGGATAGCGTACGCCCATTGCCGCTGATCGAGGTGGTCAAAGCGTGGCACGGCCGTCGCCCGATGTCGGTCGGCACCGGTAGTGAAAGCGCCGTCGCCGAAGCGCTGCTGGCGCACTTGGGCCTGCGTCATTACTTCTCCGCGGTGGTGGCGGCCGATCATGTGGTCAACCATAAACCCGCGCCCGATACCTTCCTGCTGTGCGCCGAGCGCATGGGCGTCGCGCCGGAAAAATGCGTGGTCTTCGAAGATGCCGACTTTGGTCTGCAGGCGGCGAAGCGCGCGGGAATGGACGCTGTAGACGTGCGTTTGCTGTGAGCGACGCGCTGTCACTCCTCTCGCTGTTTGCCAGTAGCTTTTTAAGCGCCACGCTGCTTCCCGGCAATTCGGAGGTTGTGCTGGTTGCGATGCTTCTTACGGGGGTTAGTCATCCGTGGTGGTTAGTATTAATAGCAACAATCGGCAATAGCCTTGGAGGGGTAACTAACGTTATTCTGGGGCGCCTGTTTCCGCTGCGTAAAACCTCGCGCTGGCAGGAGCGGGCGGCCGGCTGGCTTAAGCGCTACGGCGCGGTGACGCTGTTGCTAAGCTGGGCGCCGGTTGTCGGCGATTTACTGTGTTTGCTGGCGGGATGGATGCGCATTTCCTGGGGACCGGTACTCTTTTTCTTATGCCTTGGAAAGGCGCTGCGCTATATCGTCATTGCGGCAGCGACGCTTCAGGGCATGACGTGGTGGCACTAATTGGACTGATAGTTCATCCATTACAATTATGCTTATTCAAACGATTTCGACAGGCGGGAGGTCAAATTGATCCCGGACGTATCACAGGCGCTGGCCTGGCTGGAAAAACATCCGCAGGCCCTGCAGGGTATTCAACGTGGTCTGGAGCGGGAGACGCTGCGCGTGAACGCAGACGGTACGCTGGCGACGACCGGTCACCCTCTGGCGTTAGGCTCAGCGCTGACGCATAAATGGATTACCACCGATTTTGCCGAAGCTTTACTCGAGTTTATTACGCCGGTGGACGGCGATATTGAGCATATGCTGACCTTTATGCGCGATGTCCATCGCTATACCGCGCGTCAGCTTGGTGACGAGCGGATGTGGCCGCTGAGCATGCCTTGCTATATCGCCCCCGGTCAGGATATTGAGCTGGCGCAGTACGGCACCTCTAACGTGGGACGCCTGAAAACGCTGTATCGCGAGGGGCTGAAGAACCGCTACGGCGCGCTGATGCAGACTATCTCCGGCGTGCACTATAACTTCTCGCTGCCGATGACGTTCTGGCAGGCGAAGTGCGGTGTGGAAGACGCAGAAAGCGGGAAAGAGGCCATTTCGGCAGGCTATTTCCGCACGATTCGTAACTACTATCGCTTTGGCTGGGTGATCCCGTATCTGTTCGGCGCCTCGCCGGCGATTTGCTCTTCATTCCTGCAAGGAAAGCCGACGTCGCTGCCCTTTGAGGAGACGGGCAACGGCATGTACTACCTGCCGTACGCCACCTCGCTGCGCCTCAGCGACCTCGGTTATACCAATAAGTCGCAAAGCAATCTCGGAATTACGTTTAACGATCTGCACGAGTATGTGGCAGGATTGAAGCGCGCGATTAAAACGCCGTCGGAAGAGTACGCCAAAATCGGGCTGGAAAAAGACGGTAAGTATCTGCAGATCAACAGCAATATCCTGCAGATTGAAAACGAACTCTATGCGCCGATCCGCCCGAAACGCGTCACCCGCCGGGGCGAAACCCCGTCCGATGCGCTGCTGCGCGGCGGCATTGAGTACATTGAAGTGCGTTCGCTGGATATCAACCCGTTCTCGCCGATCGGCGTTGACGCCCAGCAGGTGCGTTTCCTCGATCTGTTTATGGTTTGGTGCGCGCTGGCCGACGCGCCGGAGATGAGCAGCGATGAGCTGCTGTGCACCCGCACCAACTGGAATCGGGTGATTCTGGAAGGCCGTAAGCCGGGCTTAACGTTGGGCATCGGCTGCGAAAGCGCGCAGTTCCCGCTGGCGCAGGTAGGTAAAGATCTGTTCCGCGATTTACGCCGCGTGGCGCAGACGCTGGATAGCATTCACGGCGGCGAGGCCTATCAACAGGTCTGCGATGAGCTGCTGGCCTGTTTTGACGATCCGGAATTAACCTTCTCAGCCCGCATTCTGCGTTCTATGATTGAAGAAGGGATTGGCGGAACCGGCCGTGCGCTGGCCGATCGTTACCGGACCCAGCTGCGTGAAGAGCCGCTGGAGATCCTGAGCGAAGAAGATTTCATCGCCGAGCGCGACGCGTCGGTGGCGCGACAGAAGAAAGTAGAAGCGGAAGACAGCGAGCCGTTTGAGGCGCTGTTGGCGCGGCACGCGTAGCGCTGGAAAAGAAAAAGGCCACATCACTGTGGCCAAACTTTCATCTCTGATTCAGGGATGATGATGATAATAAATGCGCGTCTTTCATATACTGAGACTCGCGGCTGAACAAAGAGTTCATTTTATTTTAAAAAAATTCACTCCCGGAGGTGACGAATGCCGTTGTTAGATAGTTTCACAGTCGACCATACCCGAATGGAAGCCCCAGCGGTGCGTGTCGCGAAGAAAATGAACACGCCGCATGGCGATGAAATCACCGTATTCGATCTGCGCTTCTGCGTGCCGAACCAGGAAGTGATGCCGGAGCGCGGTATCCACACCCTGGAGCACCTGTTCGCCGGCTTTATGCGCGATCACCTGAACGGGAATGGCGTGGAAATTATCGACATTTCGCCGATGGGCTGCCGCACCGGGTTCTATATGAGCCTGATTGGTACGCCGGACGAGCAGCGCGTCGCCGACGCCTGGAAAGCGGCGATGGCCGACGTGCTGAAGGTGCAAGATCAGAACCAGATCCCGGAGCTGAACGTCTACCAGTGCGGGACCTATACCATGCACTCGCTGGAAGAGGCGCAGGAGATCGCTCGTCATATCATTGAGCGCGATGTGCGCATCAACAGCAACGACGAACTGGCGTTGCCGAAAGAAAAACTGCAGGAACTGCACATCTAGTGCTTCCGCCGCGGCCCGACGCCTGTCGCCGGGCCGCTCTCCCGACGCCGCCATGACGACCACCACCACCTTCTCCTTTCAGCACCGCCCGCTGGTGCCCTTTGCCCATGATTACGCTCACGGTGACCAGGAAGACTGGCATCAGCATGACTGCGCCCAGCTGCTGCATATTTTAAGCGGCGTGGTGCGGGTGGCGACGCCGGCAGGCTACTGGGTGGTGCCGCCCGGGCGCGGCGTCTGGCTGCCGGCGGGAACGCCCCACGCGCTGCGCATGACCGGCAACGTCGCGGCGCGCACGTTGTTTATCGATCCGCTGGCGCGCGCCGATCTTCCGGCGGGCTGCCAGATCGTACAGATCACGCCGCTGCTGCGGGAACTGATCGTCTCTTCCCTGGCGCTGGCAGAGCGCTATGCCCCCGCCAGCCGCGACGAACGGATTTATGAGCTGATCCTCGATGAGATCCGCGGGATGGCGATCCTGCCGTTTGGCCTGCCGGAGCCGCAAAGCGAAACGCTGCGCCGGCTGTGCCAGCAGGTGCGCGAGGCGCCGGGCGACGTCTGGAGCAGCAGCCAGGCGGCGAAGGCCTGCAGCATGAGCGAGCGAACTCTGAACCGCCATTTTCAGCAGCAGACGAGCCTGACGTGGCGCGAGTGGGTGCGCCGGGCGAAGCTAATGGAAGCGTTGATTCGCCTGGCGCAAGGCCACTCCGTCCTGCGGGTGGCGCTGGAGCTGGGCTACGGCAGCCACAGCGCCTTCAGCGCCATGTTTCGTCGGGTGATGGGCGTCGCCCCCAGCGACTATTTTCGTCCGCCGGCCTGATCGGCGGCGCTGAGCGCATTGCACAGCGCCTGCAGCGAGGCGCGCGCCACGTCATTATCGATACCCACGCCCCAGTAGCTCTCTCCTTGCGGAAAAACGCAGCGGATATAGGCCACCGACCGGCTGTCGCTGCGCGCGCCGAGGGTATGCTCATGATAGTCCTTGATCATAAACGGCTGCCGAAACAGCGCGCTGAGGCCGCTGGCGGCGGCGGAGAGCAGGCCGTTGCCCTGGCCCTGCAGGCGTCGGGTTTCGCCGTGGTGACGCAGCGTCGCCTGCAGGGACAGCTGGCCATCCTGCTGGCTGGCGCTCTGATAATCGACCAGCGTCAGCGCAGGCTGCGCCTGCAGCCCGTAGCGCGTGCGGAACAGCTGCCACAGCGCATGGTGGGTCATCTCTTTGCCGTCGCTATCGGTGGCCTGCTGAACGTGCTGGCTGAAGTCCTGCTGCAGCCCGCGGGGCAGCTTCAGACCATGATTTTGTTCGATAAGCCAGGCGCTGCCGCTTTTCCCCGACTGGCTGTTGACGCGGATCACCGCCTCATAGCTGCAGCCAATATCCTGCGGGTCAATGGGCAGGTAGGGCATCCGCCATGGGTCGCCAGGCTGACGGGCATCAAACCCTTTTTTGATCGCATCCTGATGGGAACCGGAGAAGGCAGTATAGGCCAGACTTCCCGCCCACGGGTGGCGCGGGTGCACGGGGATCTGATTGCAGTTTTCCACCACTTCCACCACCCGGTTCATCTGCTCGAAGCGAAGCTCAGGGTCGACGCCCTGGCTGTAGAGGTTCATCGCCAGCGTCACCAGGCAGACGTTGCCGGTGCGTTCGCCGTTGCCGAACAGGCAGCCTTCCACCCGGTCGGCGCCGGCCATCACCGCCAGCTCGGCGCTGGCGACGCCGGTACCGCGGTCATTGTGAGGATGCACGCTGATGCAGACCTCGCCGCGGCGGGAGAAGTGGCGGCAAAAGTACTCGATCTGATCGGCATAGACGTTGGGGGTGTTGACCTCCACCGTCGCCGGCAGATTGACGATCATCGGTCGCTCGGCGCAGGGCTGCCAGACGTCCGCCACCGCTTCGCAAATCTCGAGCGCAAACTCCGGTTCGGTGAAGCAGAAGGTTTCAGGCGAATATTCATATTGCCAGCGGGTCTCCGGCTGTTGTTCACACTGCTGGCGGATAAGCCGGGTGGCGCGGGTCGCGAGGGCGATCACCTCGGCCTTGTCCATACCGAAAACCAGTTCGCGGAACAGCGGCGCGGTGGCGTTGTAGAGGTGGACGGTAGCCCGGCGGGCGCCGCGCAGCGCTTCAAAGGTGCGCAGGATCAGCGGGTCCCGCGCCTGGGTCAGCACCTGGATGGTGACCTCCTCCGGGATGCGCTGTTCGTCAATCAGCTGGCGGACAAAGTTGAAATCGGTTTGCGAGGCGGAAGGGAAGGCGACCTCAATCTCTTTAAAGCCGCACTCCAGCAGCAGATCCCAGAACTGCAGTTTGCGGGCGCTGTCCATGGGCTCCGCCAGCGCCTGGTTGCCGTCGCGCAGGTCGGTCGACAGCCAGCGCGGGGCGTGGCTGATTTGCCGGTCCGGCCAGCGGCGGTCGGGCAGGGTAATCGGCGGATAGGGACGGTACTTTTCAGCAGGATGGCTCAGCATAGTGTTCTCCTTAATAGTCAGCCTCTATCCTGCCCGAGCGCCGGCTGGCGGGCTTTCGCAAACGAGACAGAAACTAGCGAGAACTGGACAACCTGACGCCGTAAAAAAGGGACCCGCAGGTCCCTTAATGTGAGGCTTAGTGCGCGCCGCCGCCGCCGCCGCCGGCGCTGAACGGGGGTCTGGCGAACCACACCAGTCCCAACAGCAGGATGAAAATGGCCGCTGAGATCCAGAAGATTTCGTTGGCGGAGATAATCAGTCCCTGGTTGGTTATCTGCTGCGCTATCCAGCCGGATGCCTGCTGCTGCGTCATTCCCATCCCCTGCAGCTGATCGTAGATCTGCTGCGCGTTGGGGTTGAACGGCGTCACCGATTCGGTGAGCTGCGCATGGTGCAGCGCCTCGCGGTTGGTCCACAGGGTGGTGGTGATCGAGGTCCCGATGGAGCCGGCAAGGGTACGGGTGAAGTTCGACAAGCTCGACGCCGCCGCCAGCCGTTCCGGCGGCAGGCCGGAGAGGGTGATGGTGGTCAACGGCATGAAGAAGCAGGCTACCGCGAAGCCCTGGATAAACTGCGGCCACGCCGAGGCGCCAAAGTCCATCCCCGGTTCGAAGGTCCAGGCGCGCCAGTAGAAGCAGACGGCGTACATGATAAAGCTGAAGGTGACCAGCCGTCGCATATCGAGCTTATGCGCAAAGCGGCCGATAATCGGCGACAGAATGACCGGGATCACCCCCACCGGCGCTGACGCCAGGCCGGCCCAGGTCGCGGTGTAGCCGTAGACCTCCTGCAACAGCTGCGGCAGCAGCACGATGGCCCCGAAGTAGAGCATGTAGGCCAGGCTGATACAGAGGCAGCCGATGGTGAAGTTGCGCGACTTAAACAGCGACAGATCGACAATCGGGTTATCGTCGGTCAGCTCCCAGACGATCAGGAAGCTTATCGCCACCACCGCCACGATGGTCAGAATGATAATTTCATTGGAGGAGAACCAGTCCAGCTCTTTACCCCGGTCCAGCATCACCTGCAGGCTACCGATACCGATGATCAGCAGCGCCAGGCCGACGCCGTCGATACGCCGCTGTTCGGTTTTGGTTTCCCGGTTGCGCAGGGTCTGCAGGGTCATCAGCACCACCGCCACGCCAATGGGCACGTTGATAAAGAAGATCCATCCCCAGTGGTAGTTATCGCTGATATAGCCGCCGAGGATCGGGCCGCAGATGGGGGCGACGATCACCGTCATCGACCACAGCGCCAGGGCGATAGAGCGTTTCGCCGGCGGATAGTTGCTGAGCAACAGACTTTGCGACAACGGGATCAGCGGCCCGGCAACAATCCCCTGAATGACGCGGAAGAAGATCAGCATCGTCAGGCTGTTGGAGACGCCGCAGGCCCAGGAGGCGATGGCGAAAGCGGTGGTGGACCACAGGAACAGCTTCACCTCGCCCACGCGCTTGGCCAGCCACCCGGTGATCGGAATGGAGATGGCGTTAGCGACCCCGAACGAGGTGATGACCCAGGTCCCCTGGCTCAGCGATGAGCCAAGGTTACCGGCGATGGTCGGGATCGCCACGTTGGCGATAGTGGAATCCAGCACCTGCATGAACGTCGCGAGCGACAGCGCAATGGTCATGATGACCAGCTGCGCGCCTTCCAGCGGTTTTTGCTGTTGCATTACACTCACCCCGAATTATCCGGCGTTGGCCTGAATGATCTCGTCTATCAGTTTATTGACCGGATCGAGAGCGATTTCACGGGCATTGCTCTCGTAGACCGGGGAGCTCCGCACCTGGCTTGCCAGCATTTCGCCATCGCGATCGGTGGTGTTTACTTCCACCAGCGTCGAGAGGCCGATGCGCAGCGGGTGTTCCGCCAGCTGTTTTTCATCCAGCTCGATGCGGACCGGCAAGCGCTGTACCACTTTGATCCAGTTGCCGGTGGCGTTCTGCGCCGGCAGCAGGGAGAAGGCGCTTCCGGTTCCCATATCCAGACCAACCACCTTGCCGGTGTATTTCACGTCATCGCCATAGATGTCGCTGATTACGGTGGCCGGCTGGCCGATGCGCATATGCGCCAGCTGGGTCTCTTTAAAGTTAGCGTCGATCCACAGGTTGGTCGCCGGAACCACCGCCATCAGCGGCGTGGTGGTGCCGATCTGCGCCCCAGGCTGTACCGAGCGGCGGGAAACGTAGCCGCTAATCGGGCTGACGATCTGCGTACGCTGCAGGGCCAGCCAGGCGTTACGCACTTCGGTCGCCGCCTGCAGCACCGCCGGCTGCTGTTCCAGTTTGGTACCCAGCACGATCGCCTGGTTGGCGTTGTACTGCTGGATCGCCACGTCAAGCTCGGCCTGCGCGCTGGCGACGGTGTCGCGGGCGTGCTGCAGCTCTTCGCGGCCGATGAGGTTCGCGGCGCCCAGCGGGATGCGGCGGTTCAGGTCAGCCTGCGCCTGGGCGAGGG
Source organism: Klebsiella sp. C360 (assembly GCF_048822415.1). NCBI lineage: Bacteria > Pseudomonadati > Pseudomonadota > Gammaproteobacteria > Enterobacterales > Enterobacteriaceae > Klebsiella > Klebsiella sp. C360. The sequence goes on along the minus strand of NZ_JBMEZZ010000011.1, from coordinate 118,859 downwards.
CGGTCTTTTTGACGTCAATATTCGCCTGCAGCTGCTTGCTGTTGATCATCTGCTGACGGGTTTGACGCACGCTGGCGGCCAGCTGCGTTTTGGCTTTCTCAAACGCCTGTTGGGCATCGGTCTGATCGAGAGTGACCAGCGGATCGCCTTTCTGCACATAGTCCGTGTTGTCTGCCCAGACTTTGGTCACGCTGCCCGAGACCTGGGCCATAATTTGTACCTGGTTCCCTGCCACGTAGGCATCGTCGGTCTCTTCGTAGTGACGCAGTACCAGAAACCAGTAAATCCCATATGCCACGGCAATAATAATGAAGAGCAATGTCAGCAACAGAAGGGCGCCTTTACGCTTCCCTTTTTTGCTGCCTGGTTGCTGCGGGGTTTGGCTCTCCGCATTTGCGCTCATGTTATTCTCCACGATCTTATTATTTCACATCGGCTGAGCCGACCTGTTTATCAGAAAGGCCAGCAGAGATCTGCTGGCCTGGCTGTTTTCCTTGCAACGTAAAAATGGGCTGGGCGACGCCGCCCTTAGCGTAGAGAGTCCGCCAGCACGCCTTCTTCTTCCATCTGGTCAAGGCGGCTCAGGAGTTTGCGGGTAATGTGTTCGAGCTGATCTTTTTCGCTGGTGCTGAGTGAAGACCACAGCTGGTGCAGGCAGTTATGCTGCGGCGGCAGGACTTCACGCAAAAACTGATGGCCCTTTTCGGTCAGCTGCAGATGCAGACAGCGACGATCGTTATCGCTCTCGCGACGTTCAATCCAGCCGCGTTTTTCCAGTTCATCAGCGATACGGGTGGCGTTGGTACGCGACGAGCCCAGCGCACAGCTCAGCTCGGACGGCTGAATGCTGTGGTTTTCCTGCGACTCCAGCGTAATCAGCGCCATAAATAATGTCTCGTTAATTCCCTGCGCTTTGAGCATTTTATTGCGATTTTCCAGCAGCTTACCTTGCATATGCATGCAAAGACGAGTTAACAGAATCTCCTGGAACGGGAAATCTTCATGGCGGCTGGCGCGGAACTTGAGCATTTGCTCAATGGGAGTAAACGAACTATCCATTTGGGTATGACCTCATTAATTACAGCCGATATAATAACTATTGTGACAAATAAATCAAATGAATTATTGACCAAAATTGATACGCAAAGCTTAGAGCCCGCTGGCGATTTTCCAGGCCAGACCGTAGGCCAACGCCGACAGCAGGGTCGGGATAATAATGCTGCGGGTTTTCCAGAAGGCGCCCCCCAGCACCAGGAAGCCGATCAGCGTCGGCGCCAGGCGATGGGCATCGGCGAGGATCTCCGGCACGCTGGAGACCACCAGCAGCGCGCAAATCGAGGCGATGCCGATGGTATCCAGCAGCACGCTGACCGGGCCACGACGGGCAGGCCGGGCATGACCCGCGCGCAGACGCAGGGGAAGATAACGAAACAGATAGTTCACGCCGCCGACAATCACTCCGAGCAGAAGGACCTCACTGTTCATCCGGCATCCCCTTCAGCATGGCCTGGACCAGCGCCGTCAGACACCCGCAGACAATTCCGGCGAGGATCGCCGCCGGAATGGAAAATAACAGAATGCCGCCCAGCGCGCCCGCCAGCGCCGCCGTGACGCACAGCGATTGCTGGCGCTGGAAAGAGGCCAGCAGGAAGCTCATAAACAGCGCCGGCAGCATAAAGCCGAGCGCGGCTTCCACCGCCGGATAATCCACCAGCAGGCCGTTGCCGGACCAGGCGCCGGCCAGCGTGCCGCACACCCACGATGCCCACGAGGTAAACGCGAGACCGAGCATCCAGTTTTCGCTCCAGCGTCGGTTGTCGCGTACCAGCCTGGCGGTGGCGGCGGCGAAAACCTCATCGGTCAGGCCGAAGGCCCAGAGGGCGGTCTTCTTTTTGTCCAGCGCGGTATGAATGCGGCTGCGCAGCGAGGGGCCATACAGCACGTGGCGGACGTCCATCGCCATCACCGTCAGGGCGGCGACCCACAGCGAACTGCCGGCGGCTAGCATGGCGGTGATCACAAACTGGCTGGCGCCGGCGTAAATAATGCAGGAGAAAAACAGGCTTTCCAGTGGGGTGAACCCCAGCCGGGTGGCGTTCAGTCCGAAGGCGAATGCCACCGGAAGGTAGCTGATAACGATGGGGAGACTGTCTTTAATGCCTTCGCCGACGGTAGCGACACGTTCAGATAAGGCACAGGTTAAGGGCGCGGGGTTTTCCATATGAATAACTTATCGCTGGATCCATGTGAAGGTGGCAAATTGACCGATGTCCCCACCTTAACAGAGCGCGACGCGCCTTAACACTATGAAAATGCCCGCAATCCGCTTTTCCATGACCCTGACGGGATGAAAGGCGGGGAAGGGGCCCGGATAAGGCGCCAGGCCTTATCCGGGGGCGGGTTACTGCTGCGCGGCGAGCGCGGCTTTCACCCAGCTGTCGAACAGCGGCTGGTGGGCTTTGATCCAGCCATCAACATGACCGTTAATGTCGGCTTCGGAAGCATGGCCTTCGTGCATCATCGCATTCTCGGCGTTGATGTCGGCGATCGGCAGCTTCATGACGCTAAACAGAGTGGCGGCGGCCGGATTTTTCTCCGCCCAGGCTTTGTTGGCGACAATGTGCATGGTGTTGACCGGGAAGCCATAGTTGGCGCCGTTGGCCAGTTTGGTATCGATGTTTTTCTGCTCGCCCGGCAGGGAGGAGAACGGCACCTGCAGCCAGACGACGTCTTTGCCAGGCTTCAGCACGTCGCTAACCCAGTACGGCGTCCAGGTGTAGTAGAGCACCGGTTTACCCTCTTTATAGCGGGCGATGGTGTCGGCCATCATCGCCGCGTAGTTGCCCTGGTTATGGGTGACGGTTTTGCTCAGGCCATAGGCGTCAATCTGGTGGTTAATCACCGCTTCGCAGCCCCAGCCCGGGGTACAGCCGGTGAGGTCCGCTTTACCGTCGTTGTTAGTATCAAACAGTTTGGCGATCTGCGGATCTTTGAGCTGATCGATAGAGGTGATGTGGTACTGCTCGGCGGTTTTTTTATCGATCAGATAGCCCTGGGCGGCGCCTGAGACGTACACCCCCTTGCGGTAAAATTTGTTATCACCGCCCGCCGCGGCGTACATGTCATCGTGCAGCGGCTGCCAGTTGGTGGCGATAAAGGTAGTATCCCCGGCGGCAATCGAGGTATAGGCAACGTTATAGTCCACTTCGCTCGGTTTTTCGACGGTGTAGCCAAGCTTCTCCAGCGCGCGGCTGACCAGCAGGGTCTGGAAGCTCTCTTCGGAGATAGTGCTCTGCGCCGGCTTGACGGTAATTCCTTTCCCCGGCAGGTCGGCGGCGAAGGCGCTGGTGGCGATCAGGGTGGCAAAGGCGGCGGTGGCCATCATCGTGCTATGTCGCATGGTGGTTCCTCTTATTGTTTAACGGGAAGGCGGCTCCCCGGCATCGGCTGGTGCCGGGGTGCGGCGCTGTTATCGACTTATCGACAGAAAGGGCGAGTGAGAAGCCCCAGCGGGCCGGTGGTGTACCAGCGGCGGTTGCCGCGACTGCGGGCGTCGCGGCCGACGGCCTGGGTGAGGCGGTCAAGAATAATCGCCAGGATCACGATCCCCACGCCGCCGACGGTGGCCAGGCCCATATCCAGGCGGCCAATGCCGCGCAGCACCATCTGGCCAAGACCGCCGACGGCGATCATTGAGGCGATCACCACCATCGACAGGGCCAGCATTAGCGTCTGGTTAACCCCGGCCATAATGGTGGGCATCGCCAGCGGCAGCTGAACTTTAAACAGCAGCTGGCGCGGGCTGGCGCCAAACGAGCGCGACGCTTCGATCAGATCCGCAGGCACCTGGTTTATCCCGAGGATGGTCAGACGGACGATCGGCGGCAGGGCGAAGATAATCGTCACCACCACGCCGGGCACGTTGCCGATGCCGAACAGCATCACGATCGGCACCAGGTAGACGAAGGCCGGCGTGGTCTGCATGGCATCCAGCAGCGGGCGGATAATTTTCGCCGCTCGCGGACTGCGCGCCAGCCAGATCCCCAGCGGCAGGCCGATGATCATGCAGAACAGCAGGGCGGTGAGGACCAGCGCCAGGGTGACCATCGCCTGCGACCACGCGCCGATGGCGCCTATGGCAATCAGCGAGACCAGGGTGGCGACCCCCATGCCGAGGCTGGAGATCTGCCAGGCGATCAGCGCGAAGACGATAATCGCCACCGGCGCCGGCATCCCCAACAGCAGCTGCTGGAAGGCGCTGAGGATGTAGTCGATCGGCACGCGGATCCCCTGGAACAGCGGGCGGAAGTGCAGCACGATCCAGTCGATGGCGTGGGTCACCCAGCTGTCGAGCGGGATCAGGGTCTTATGGAACGGATCCATGATACTGAACTGTTCCGGCTGCGGCGCCGGGGCGCTGTGCAGCCAGTCGGCGCCGCCGCCATTAGTCGGCGCGGCAGTTGAGGCGCCACCCCAGGCGTCTGCAGCCTGAGCGGCGCTGTCGGTTGCCGGGGCGCTGTCCCACGGATTGGTTTGATCAGCCATGATTCACCCCCTCGCGATCTAAAGCCTGGAGCAACATTCGTTTGGAAATGATGCCAATATATTGTTGTTCTTCATCCACCACCGGGACGGCGCACGGGGCGTGGCCGACGTGGGAGAGCAGATCGCTGAGCGGCGTTTGCGCCTCCACCGCCAGCGGGGCGTCAATCAGCGCCGCCTCGATCCCCTGGCCGGCGCTGAGCGCGGTTTTCAGAGAATCGATCGAGACAATCCCGACAAAGCGATTACCGCGCTCAATGACATAACCATATTCCCGGTCTTCATCCTGTAATAATTTCAGCGCAGAGCGGGGGCCAAAACCTGGCGTTTTACGAATCAGGCCGACCGGGCTACGACGGGCAATATCTTTCGCGCTGAAGACCTGGCTAATATCGACGCCGCGGAAGAAGGTGCGGACATAATCATTGGCCGGATTATTCAATATTTCATCCGGAGTGCCGACCTGAACCACTTCGCCATTTTGCATAATGGCGATACGATCGCCAATTCGCATGGCTTCATCAAGGTCATGGGAAATAAAGACAATGGTACGCTGATGCTTAGCCTGTAATTTGATTAGCTCATCCTGCATTTCTGTGCGAATGAGCGGATCGAGCGCGGAGAAGGCTTCATCCATTAACAGAATATCGGGATTAATCGCCAGGGCGCGGGCTAAACCGACGCGCTGACGCATCCCGCCGGAGAGTTCATCCGGCCAGGCGTGGGCATAATTCTCCAGCCCCACCTGACGCAGCGCTTCCCGCGCTTTTTGCTCTCGCTCAGCGGCCGGGACGCCGGCAAGCGCCATGCCAAACGCCGTATTGTCGAGCACGCTCATGTGCGGCATCAGCGCAAAGGACTGAAAAACCATCGCAATTTTTTTACGACGCACCTCGCGCAGCTCGGCGTCCGACATTTTGGCGATATCGACCCCGTCAATCAGCACCTGGCCGCGGGTGGGTTCAATCAGGCGATTGAGAAGGCGAACCATGGTGGATTTCCCCGAGCCGGAGAGCCCCATGATGACGAATATCTCGCCTTCTTCAATGGCCAGACTGGCGTCTTTGACGCCAAGCGACAGCCCCGTTTTTTCCAGTATTTGCGCTTTGTTGAGTCCTTTCTCAATATATTTGAAAGCACGGTGAGGGTGCTCGCCAAATATCTTATAAAGATTTTTAATTTCTAATTTAATTGCCATGCAATAGAGAAGTTCCTGTTATTTGTTTATTGCGATATGGTACCCAATGGTGATAATGATCTTTTTACACCCTAACATACTCAGATTCTGTGACAACCCTCAATGGCGAACTCTCGGCAAAATGGAGTGAGGGACATGGCGGCACAGCCCCCGTGATATAAGGGCTGAGCGGTAATTTGTTGTGGGTAATATTTTTTGATTATCTTTGGATAATTCGACTGAAATGGGCCGGTTTTCTGCTAAATATGACGAAGTGATGACGGTTAGACCATGGAGAGAATATTTGGTGGATTCATCGCGATTCTGTGAAATTGATCACCAGGAATATGCGGGCGATATTCCTGGTGAAAGTACGGTTAAAAGTCCCAGTCGTCGTCGGCGGTCTCTTCCATTTTTCCTATCACGTAGGAGGAGCCGGAGCCGGAGAAAAAGTCGTGGTTTTCATCGGCGTTGGGTGACAGCGCCGCGAGGATCGCCGGGTTAACCGCCGCCATCTCCGCCGGGAACAGCGCCTCGTAGCCGAGGTTCATCAGCGCTTTGTTGGCGTTGTAGCACAGGAAGGCGCTGACGTCGTCGAACCAGCCGCTCTCGCCGTACAGCTCCCGGCTGTAGGCCAGCTCGTTGTCGTACAGATCCATCAGCAGATCGAGGGCGAAGTTTTTCAATTCTTCGCGCTTACCGGGGCTGACGATCTCCAGTCCTTTCTGATACTTGTAGCCGATGTAATAGCCATGCACCGCTTCATCGCGAATGATCAGGCGGATCAGATCCGCGGTATTGGTCAGTTTTCCCCGACTGGAGAAGTGCATCGGCAGCCAGAAGCCGGAATAGAAGAGAAAGGATTCGAGAAACACGCTGGCGATTTTTTTCTTCAGCGGCTCGTCGGCCTGATAGTAGCCCAGCATCAGCTGCGCTTTGCGCTGCAGAGGTTCGCAGCTTTCGCTCCAGGCGAAGGCGGCATCCACCTCTTTGCTGTGGCACAGCGTGGAAAAGATGGAGCTGTAAGAGCGGGCATGAACCGCTTCCATAAAGCTGATGTTCGACAGCACCGCCTCCTCATGCGGGGTCAGAGCGTCCGCCATCAGCGCCGGCGCGCCGATGGTGTTCTGAATGGTGTCGAGCAGGGTCAGCCCGGTAAAAACGCGAATGGTCAACTGTTGCTCCGCCGCGCTGAGGGTTTGCCAGGCGGGAATGTCGTTCGACAGCGGCACTTTCTCCGGCAGCCAGAAGTTGCTGGTGAGACGATTCCACACCTCCAGATCTTTATCGTCATCGATGCGGTTCCAGTTGATCGCGCTGACGCGCGTTAAATGGGTCATCCTGTTCTCCTTACAGCGCGCAGGACACGCAGCCTTCAATTTCAGTGCCTTCCAGCGCCAGCTGGCGCAGTCGGATGTAGTACAGCGTCTTAATGCCTTTCTTCCAGGCGTAGATTTGCGCCTTGTTGATATCGCGGGTGGTGGCGGTATCCGGGAAGAACAGGGTCAGCGACAGCCCCTGATCGACGTGGCGCGTCGCCTCGGCGTAGGTGTCGATGATCTTCCGGGGGCCTATCTCGTACGCATCCTGGTAGAGGGCCAGATTATCGTTATTCATAAACGGCGCGGGGTAGTACACCCGTCCGGTTTTCCCCTCTTTGCGGATCTCAATCTTCGAGACGATCGGGTGAATGCTGGAGGTAGCATGGTTGATGTACGAGATCGAGCCGGTGGGCGGCACCGCCTGCAGATAGCGGTTGTAAATGCCATAGCGCATGACGTCTTCGCGCAGCTGGCGCCAGCTTTCCCGGTCGGGCAGGGAGATGCCGGCGCGGGCGAACAGCGCGCGGACCCGTTCGGTTTTCGGCTGCCACGACTCCTGCAGATATTTGTCGAAGTATTCCCCGCTGGCGTAGCGCGACTGCCCGAAGCCGGCGAAGCGCTGGCCGCGCTCGCGGGCCAACAGCATCGAGGTGTGCAGCGCGTGCCAGGTCACGGTGTAGAAGTAGATATTGGTGAAGTCCAGCCCCTCCGGGCTGCCGTAGGCAATGCCTTCCCGCGCCAGGTAGCCGTGAAGATTCATCTGCCCCAGACCGATGGCGTGGGAGGCGGCGTTGCCGGCCGCCACGGAGGGGACCGACTGAATGTGGCTCATGTCGGACACGGCGGTCAGGGCGCGCACTGCGGTGGCGATAGTGAGGCCGAAATCCGGCGAGTCCATGGTGTGGGCGATGTTCAGCGAGCCGAGGTTGCAGGAGATATCTTCCCCGATATGGGCATAGCTAAGGTCTTCATTATAGGCGGACGGCGTACTGACCTGCAGGATCTCGGAACACAGATTGCTCATGGTGACCCGCCCGGCCACCGGACTGGCGCGGTTCACCGTGTCTTCAAACATGATGTACGGGTAGCCGGATTCAAACTGGATCTCCGCCAGGCGCTGGAACAGGTCGCGGGCGCGGATCCAGCGTTTGCGAACCCGATCGTCGGCTACCAGCTGTGGATAGAGGTCGCCGATAGCGCAGTCGGCGAAGGGTTTGCCGTACAGCCGTTCGACATCATACGGCGAGAACAGCGCCATCTGCGCGTCTTCTTTCGCCAGCTGGAAGGTGATGTCAGGGATCACCACCCCCAGCGACAGGGTTTTGATGCGGATTTTCTCATCGGCATTTTCACGCCGGGTATCAAGGAAGCGCAAAATATCGGGATGGTGAGCGTGCAGCCAGACCGCCCCCGCCCCCTGGCGGGCGCCGAGCTGGTTGGCATAGGAGAAGGCGTCCTCCAGCATCTTCATCACCGGCACCACGCCGGAGGACTGATTTTCGATGCGCTTGATCGGCGCCCCGGCCTCGCGCAGGTTGGAGAGTAAAAAGGCCACGCCGCCGCCGCGCTTCGACAGCTGCAGCGCCGAGTTCACCGCCCGGCCGATGGACTCCATATTATCTTCAATGCGCAGCAGGAAGCAGGAGATCAGCTCCCCGCGCTGCTGTTTGCCGGCGTTAAGGAAGGTGGGCGTGGCCGGCTGGAAGCGGCCGCTGAGTATCTCCTCCGTCAGCTGCCGCGCCTGCTGTTCATCGCCCCGGGCCAGCGTCAGGGCCACCATTACGCTGCGTTCCGCGAAATCCTCGAGGTAGTGCTTGCCGTCAAAGCTCTTCAGCGCGTAGCTGGTATAGAACTTCCAGGCGCCGAGGAAGGTCTGGAAGCGAAACGCGGCGCGCCGGGCATGGGCGAACAGCGCCAGCACAAACCCGCGGTCATAGCCGGCCAGCAGCTGGGGATCGTAATACCCCTCGCGGACGAGCCAGCTGAGTTTATCCTCCTGGCTGGCAAAGGCGAGGGTGTTGGGCTGAACCTGGGTCGCCATAAAAGCCTCAACCGCCTGGCGATCTTTCTCAAACGGGATGCGGCCCTCGCTGTCGTACAAATTCAGCATCGCATTGAGGGCGTGAAAATCCACGGCGGCGGTTATACGTTCTGCGGTTGTCGTTGCCAAAATTCGCTGACTCCTTTACGTACGTTATCGATATCGTCGGGGGTTCCCATCAGCTCGAAGCGGTAGAGATAGGGCACGGCGCATTTCTGCGCGATGACATCCCCGGCGCGCCCCCAGGCGTCGCCAAAGTTGCGATTGCCGGCGGCAATCACCCCGCGGATCAGCCGACGATTATGTACGTCGTTTAAAAAGCGGATCGCCTGACGCGGCACGGCGCCGGCGGTACCGCCGCCGCCATAGCTGGGAACGATGAGAATATAGGGCTCGTCTACCTGCAGAGGTTCACGCTCGTTCAGCGGGATGCGCACCGCCGGCAGCCCCAGGCGCTGCACAAAGCGATGGGTGTTCTCCGAACGGCTGGAGAAGTAGACGATGAGGCTCATGCGCTGGCCGCCGCGACGGAGGGGCGCAGGCGATTGATCATATCCGGGCGGAAGCCGCTCCAGCGCAGGTCGCCGGCGATCACCACCGGCAGCTGGCGAAACCCCTGCTCGCGCAGGGTGTCGGCGGCATCCGGTTGCTGGTCGACGTTGACCATTTCAAAGGCAAGCCCCCGGCTCTCCATGGCTCGTCGGGTGGCATGGCACTGCACGCAGTCATTTCGAGTGTAAATAGTAATGCGCATGATTCGTATTTCCATTTAAGATAACAGCACGGCGCTAAACGTAGCGTCGAACGTTGTGGGCCATTCGATAAGGAAATACTAGATGTAGTTATTTAAAACTTCAACCACTCAATATATAGCGTTTTTAGCAAAGAATTCCCCCGCCGGGGTGGCCAGGCGGAGGAGGGGGAAGGCTGCGCGAAACTACAGACGCATGGCGACGGCGAGGCGGTTAAAGGCGTTCATCAGGCTGATGGCGAAGGTGAGATCGCTTATCTGACGTGGGGTAAAATGTTCGCGCAGCGGCAGGTAAACCTCATCTTCCGCATGGCTGGCGGCGATGTCGGTGACCGACTCGGCCCAGGCAAGCGCCGCGCGTTCGCCAGGGGTAAAATGGTCGCTCACCCGCCAGCCGGCCAGGGCATCCAGCTTGCTCTGCGCCATGCCGCCTTTGCGCAGCGCCTGGCTGTGCTTCTCAAGGCAGAAGGCGCAGCCGTTGATCTGCGACACGCGTAAATAGACCAGCTCCACCAGGGCGCTGCCCAGCTCGCTTTTCTCCAGCGCGAGGCTGGCCTGCACCAGCCCTTTATAGACTTCCGGGCTCAGTTCACTGAATGGCTGACGTAATTGGCTCATGGTGTTCTCCTCTCTAAGACGGCAGCCAAAATAGCACTATAATGGACTGCAAAAGATAGCCATATTGTGATGAAAAAAGCAGACCATAATGGAAGCCAGCCACCCCCCTCTCTATCAACGCATCGCCCGCCAGCTGAAATCCGCCATTGAACGTGGCGAACTGGCTCCGGGCAGCCGTCTGCCCGCCAGCCGGGTGTTTGCCCAGGAGCAGGGCGTCTCCCGGGCGACCATCGAAAACGCCTGGGGCGAACTGGTCGCCCAGGGCTGGCTCGAGCGACGCGGGCAGGCGGGAACCTTTGTCAGCGAGCGGCTCAGTCCGCGCCAGCTGGCGCCAATGCCGCCAGCGCAACCTGCCGCGCCGGCGGAGCCGTTGCCGTTTCAGATGGGGCTCCCGGCGCTGGATCTCTTTCCGCGCGGGCTGTGGGCGCGGGTGATGGGGCGCCGGCTGCGGACGCAGTCGCGGTTCGATCTGGCGCCCGGCGATCCCGGCGGCGACCCGCTTCTGCGTCAGGCGATCGCCGACTATCTGCGCCTGTCGCGCAGTATCGACTGCCAGCCGGAGCAGGTACTGATCGCCGGCAACTATGCCACCGCCATGAACCTGATCCTGCGTACCCTGGCGCAGCCGGGGCAGCATATGTGGATGGAGGATCCGGGATATCCCTTTATCCGCCCGGTGGTCGAGGCCGGGCAGCTGGTGGTGGATGCGATCCCGGTGGACGACGAAGGGATGGATATCGCCTGGGGCCAGCGCCATCACCCGCAGGCGCGGTTTGCCCTGCTCACCCCGGCGCATCAGAGTCCGCTGGGAGTGGCGCTCTCGCTGCCCCGGCGTCGCCAGCTGTTGGCATGGGCCGCGGAGCGTGACGCCTGGATCATTGAGGATGATTACGATAGCGAGTTTCGCTATCGCGGCAAACCGCTGCCGCCGCTGAAAAGCCTTGATGCGCCACAGCGGGTCATCTACGCGGGCACCTTCAGTAAGTCGATGTTTCCGGCGCTGCGCACCGCCTGGCTGGTGGTGCCGACCGCGCTGGCGGCGCGCTTTCACCAGACCGTGGAGCGCCAGCCCTGCACCGTTCCCACCCTGTGGCAGCAGACGCTGGCGGATTTTATCCAGCAGGGCCATTTCTGGCGTCATCTGAAAAAAATGCGCGCCAGCTACAGCCAGCGCAGGGAGTGGCTGGAGTCGGCTCTGCAGGCGCAGGGCTTTCAGGTCACGCCGCAGCAGGGAGGGATTCAGCTGGTCATGCCGGTCAACGGCGACGATCGCCTGCTGGCCCAACGGGCGGTGGCGGCCGGGCTGGCGGTACAGGCGTTGAGCGACTGGCGGATGCGCCATACCGGCGAGGGGGGATTACTGATGAGTTTTACCAATATTCGCTCGCCGGCAATGGCTGGCGCGCTGGCCCGGCGGCTGAGGGAGGCGATCGGCGGCGTCACGCCCGCTGGCGCATAAAAAACCCCTGCGGCCAGAGGCGCGCAGGGGCTGACGCGTATTTGTTATCTTCATTGCTTTCCGTGAAGCTGGCGGGCTTCCGCGCGCTTATCGCGCGGCGGCAGCAAACGCTATAGCTATTATCGACGTAAATTGAGCAATACGCCAATAAATACCCCGACGGCGGCGGCGGCGCCCACGCTGTGCCACGGTTTATTGCGCACGTAGGTGTCGGCGCAGCCCAGCGCATCGCACGCTGCCTGGCGCGCATCCAGCGCCGCCTGCTGCACCCGGTTGTGGCCATTAAGGCGGGCGCGGGTCTCTTTTAACAGCGACTGCGCTTTGACACGCGCCGCTTCCGCTTCCTCTTTCGCGTCACTGCCCCACGATTTCAGCACCTCTTCCAGCGTGTCCGCTAATTGGCTGACATCGTTATGAATATCTTCGGCGTTCTCGTCAAAATTGTTGCGGTTCACATGGTTAGCCATCGTTATCTCCCTTAATTCCATCGAGTGAGTAAGTGTAGGACAAGATTTTGAATTATGCTTACTGCTGTGGTTTCTGGAATATTCCGAAAGCACTGCCCTTAATGAATAAGGTAAGGTCAATGTGCGGTAAAAGATAACGAGGAATCAGTATGTATTTAAGACCCGATGAGGTGGCGCGTGTTCTTGAAAAAGCCGGCTTCACCATGGATGTTGTGACGCAAAAAGCGTACGGCTATCGCCGCGGCGATAATTATGTTTATGTGAACCGCGAAGCGCGCATGGGGCGAACAGCGTTAGTTATTCATCCAGCGTTAAAAGAGCGCAGCAATATGCTGGCTGAACCGGCTTCAGATATCAAAACCTGCGACCATTATGAACAGTTTCCGCTGTATTTAGCCGGGGATGCGCAGCAGCATTATGGTATTCCGCACGGCTTTAGCTCACGCATGGCGCTTGAGCGTTTTCTTAATGGACTGTTTGGCGAAGCCCAGCCGGCCATGTCGACGAATTAATTCGCTGGATAAAGACCCGGGCGAAGCTGGCTGGCGGGAGGAAGCGACTGGCAGAGCCAGTCGCTGTTAACGTGTCGGTCAGGCTTTTGCCTGCTGGTAGGGCGCTACGCGGAACAGGCGGCGGCAATAGTCGAGGAAGTAGCCGTAAGCGGCGCCCATCATCATTGAAACCGCCAGGTTCGAGCTCACCGCAGCGACAATCTGGTGCCAGTCCGCACCCACGCTCCACAGAATGGCGACATAAACCGGCGACTGAAAGGTCACGTAGGCCAGCACGTCGGCCATATTTTTCATCCAGCCGGCCGGAGTAATACGCCGGGCCTGACGCATCGCGAAGTCGCGATAAATCCCGTAAGGGACAGCGATAATAATGTTGACCGGGATCGCCACCAGGCGCGACGATAACGACTGCTCAAACGTCATACCAGAGAGAAAAATTTCGATCATCATGTTGACGACGGTGCAGTAAACCACCATCGCAAAGGTGTCTGCAACCGCATGCCGCAAGCGGGAGTGCGCAGAGAACATCGGAGTGCTCCTCGAAAATGAAGTCAATAACGCCGAAAAATGCGCGTTGGTATAGCGTTTTTGGGCTGCCTGTTTTGATGTGTGTAGAGTATATCTCTGCATTAAAAGTGGCAACTAGCTATAAATTTTTATTTATTGCCTTTTTGTCGATAAAATACTCTGCGAAGGTCGGTTTTTTTCCCGTTACGCTACTTTTATTGCTTGTTTTATTAAATTCTTTTACTTTCAAATAGTTGAGTTGTTTTGCGCCATGATATCTGACCAGGGGGTCGGTATCTGACCGCCCGCTGTGGCGCAAAATCGCGTTAGCCTGTGATGAGGGTCGTGTTTAGATGTTTTTATGCCATTATGCCGGTTTTTGTGGTGGAAAATTCTAAAACGATATGTGGCGTTTTATTCTGAATGGCTGAGTAACTATTCATTTGGCCGCTCGGCGAGGACCTGCGCATTCACCGATGATAAGAGGATAACCCGCTGACCATAAAGGTAATATCGCCTTCTTGATATATTTCCCTATCTCACCATCCGCCGTTTTTATTTATTCAGGGTCTTATTGGCCTGCGCTGGCGAAAAAGAAGCGGGGATTTTCCGATATAAAGTAGGTGGAAAAGGTTTACTCTCTGCATAATATATTTATCTGGATAACCGAAGGCTGGAAATAAATAAACGTTTCTATTACACTTGCCGCGTTGTGTCTTTTAATTTGCTATTTGGAATTTTTTAATTTTATGTCTTCAATGTTACACAAACTGAATAATATCCGTTCACTGCGCGCGCTGTCCCGTGAATTCTCCATTGACGTGCTTGAAGAGATGCTGGAAAAGCTCAGGATCGTCACTGAAGAAATACGTACGCAACAGCAGCTGGCGGCGCAGCAGCAGGCGGAATATCAGGAAAAAGTGAATACCTGGCTTGAGCTGATGCGCGCCGACGGTATTTCTCCTGACGAGCTGGTGGCCGATATTCAGCCGCCGATGGCGGGCGGTAAAAAGCGCAAACCGCGCCCGGCGAAATATCGTTATACCGATCATACCGGCGCCGAGAAAACCTGGACCGGCCAGGGAAGAATGCCGAAGCCGATTGCCCAGGCGGTCGCCGAGGGGAAATCGCTGGACAGCTTTTTAATTTAAAACCGATGCGGCCAGCGCCGCGACGGCGGAAAGACCCACCGCCCGGCCTGGCCTTATGATCTGCAGCGAGGGGCTTCAGCAGACGCCGAAGTCCCCCTCTTCCTGATAGGACGTCACCTCGTCTGACTTCAGCGTATAGTGTTCTCCCTGCTCCTGCGCGGCCTGAACCACCACCAGATCCTCGCCCTGCACTTCGACCACTTTCAGTTTTGGCCCGCCCGCACGCGGTTGTACCAGATCGCCGACAGAAAACATCATTCACTCCTCACTGTTAATACCACGGATGAACCTAAACCATAGCTCAACGCCCGCGCACTGAACACCGGGTGTGCTCTTTTTTGTTAAAACAATTTGGAGGTATATGTATTAATGTTGTTAATGTTTTGCTGGCGCCATACCGCTGCTGACAAGGGGGACGGCGAGGGTAGGGTTACCATCAATCAGGTCAGGAAAGACACCATGAAGTATATCATTCTGTTGATCATTGTTATTGCTGTGCTGTATGTCCATTACCGCGGACGGGTGCGCTATCGTTTCTGGCGACAGCTCTCCGACCATTCCACATTTACCGCGCCGTTGAATGGATTTATGTATTTATTTTCCCGCGTGCCGAATACGCCTTATCTGCGCCCGGAGATGTTTCCCGAGCTGGCGATATTGCAACAAAACTGGCTGGTTATTCGCGAAGAAGGCATCCGCCTCCAGCAGCTGGAGCAGATTAAAGCGGCCGATAAATATAACGATGCCGGATTTAACTCATTTTTTAAAACCGGCTGGAAACGCTTTTATCTGAAATGGTATGAGGATGCCCATCCCTCCGCCAGCCAGCTTTGCCCACAAACTACCGCGCTGCTGCGGGATATTCCGTCGGTGAAAGCGGCCATGTTCGCCACCCTGCCGGACGGCAGCCGTCTGCCGCGCCATCGCGACCCCTACGCCGGTTCCCTGCGCTTTCATCTTGGCCTGGCGACGCCGAACGATGACCGCTGCTTTATCGAGGTGGATGGTCAGCGCTACAGCTGGCGCGACGGGGAAGGTGTGCTGTTTGACGAGACCTATATCCACTATGCGGAAAATACCAGCGGTGAGAATCGGCTGATTCTGTTCTGTGATATTGAACGGCCGATGCGCTACCGCTGGGCGCAGAAGGTCAACCACTGGCTGGGGCGCAATCTGATGAGCGCCGCCTCGGCGCCCAACGACGCCAGCGATCGCACTGGCGGAATTAACCGGGCGTTTCGCTATATCTACCAGATCCGCATTGTCGGCAAGCGGCTGAAAAAATGGAATAAGACGGTCTATTACGTCGTCAAATGGCTGCTTTTCGGCGGCATTGCCTGGCTTATCTGGAGTGCGTTTTAACTCCCCTGGCGCCGGTTCCACGGCATGATCGCCAGCAGGCGCGCCATGCCGCAAAAGCCGGTTATCCCGGCGAAAGTGAGCCCGGCGCCGACCGCGCCGCTGAGCAGGAAAAAGCCGCCGTTCACGGTATAGCCCAGCAGTACCCCCAGTAAGATCAGAGCGCCAGCGGCGATTTGCACCTGGCGCATCAGCGGCAGCGGTTGCGATTTATCTTCCTCAACCGGGAGCCCCGCGGCTTTCCATGCCTGAATCCCCCCCGCCAGCAGGCTGACCTGCGCCGGCGCGGCGGCGGCGGCCAGACGAATGGCGTTGTTCTGCGTCCGGGAGCCGGCCTGGCAGTGGAAGATCACGCGCTCGCCGGCCCGGGCGTTTAGGGTCGCGCCGCCGTTCAGGGTGGCGAGCGGCACCAGCTCGGCATCGGGAATATGTTCGCGCGCGTATTCATCCGCATCGCGGATATCTATCAGTCTGGCGCCCTGGGCAATCTGCACCCGGGCTTCGGCAGGGGTTAAGGTGGCGATGGTCATAGGATCCTCACGGGCAATAGAGCGTTTTCAGCGTGTTGATCACCTGCTGTACCGCAGGATGGGTGATGAAATAGTGGATGCGCTGAGCGTCGCGTTCGCTGTCGATCAGCCCCTCGTCACGCATCCGCGCGAGGTGCTGCGAGGTGGCGGAAGGGCTCAGGCCGGTAGCGCGGGCCAGTTCACCGGCGCTGGCCCGCGGCGCGTCGCATAGCATGCACAGGATCAGCAAGCGGTGAGGATTGCTCATCGCTTTCATCAGCGCGGCGGCTTCGCCGGCGCGGGCCTGCAGGTCTTCGGGTGTGGTCATGTATTTTAGCTTTTTCTAAATTTAGATAACTCTAAAATAAAAAAGCCGCCAGCGCCAGCCCCTTTTTCCCCGCGACTCAGGCCGGAACGGCGAGATCGGCTATCTGCGCCCGGGCGCTGGCGATCCCGGCGTCGCGACCGTGCGGGCGGTTATCCAGCCCTTCGGCATAGATAAATTCCACCTCATGGATCCCCATCAGCCCCAGCACCGCGCGCAGATAGGGGGTGACGGCGTCGGTGGTTTCTCCCTGGTGAACACCGCCGCGGCTGCTGACGACCACCGCCCGGACGCCCTCGACCAGCCCCTGCGGCCAGCTGTCGGTGTAGCGAAAGGTTTCCCGCGCCCGCGCCACGAGGTCGAACCATTTCTTCAGATCGGTCGGGACGTTGAGGTTATACATCGGGGCGCCGATCACCAGCAGGTCGCTGGCTTTTAACTCGGCGATAAACTGGTCGGAGAGCGCTACCGCCGCGCGGATGGCCGGCCGCGGATCCGCCGCCCCGCGCAGGGCGGCAAACAGCGCGCCATCCAGCGTCGGCAGCGCCATAGCGCTGAGATCGTGTTCGCGGATCCGATCGTGGCGGCCCGCCGCCCGGCGCGCCGCGAGAAATTCGTTAATCAGCTGATTGGTCAGGGAAGTTTCGCCATTAATACTGGACTTTAATACCAGAACGTTAGCCATGATGAGTGCCTCAAGTGAAGGATAGAAGCAGAGACTAACACTGTCTTTTTTCTCTCTGGAGTGACATTATTTTCCTCTATTGTATCCCGTAAGGAACCAATCTGTGCGCGACGATCTGAACGCGATCCCAGTGTTTGTCACTGTGGTCGAGAGCGGTAACTTTGCCAGCGCGGCGACGATCCTCCACGTGACGCGTTCGGC
The DNA here is from genome assembly GCF_048822415.1 of Klebsiella sp. C360. NCBI lineage: Bacteria > Pseudomonadati > Pseudomonadota > Gammaproteobacteria > Enterobacterales > Enterobacteriaceae > Klebsiella > Klebsiella sp. C360. Next base: position 101,233 of record NZ_JBMEZZ010000011.1, on the reverse strand, counting down.
GGTGGGAAAAACCATTGCCCGGCTGGAAGCGCGTCTCGGCGTGGCGTTATTCCAGCGCACCACCCGCAGGCAACTGCTGACGGAAGAGGGAGAACAATTTTATCACCAGTGTCGGGAGGCGCTGGGACGCATTCGCGAGGCCGAAGAAGCGCTGCAGCGCGGCAAAGGCGAGGTGCAGGGACGGCTGCGGATTTCGCTGCCGGTACTGTTTGGCCAGCGCTGCGTGGCGCCGCTGCTGTTCCGCCTGAGCCAGCGCTATCCATTGCTGAAGCTCGAACTCCACTACAGCGACCGGCAGGTCAATCTGCTGGAAGAGGGGTTTGATCTCGCGGTGCGTATCGGGAGCCTGGCCGACACCGGGTCGCTACGGGCGCTGGCGCTGGGGGAGCATGGCATGGTGCTGTGCGCGGCGGCGGAGTACCTGCGTCGCCAGCCGGCGCCGGGGACCATCGCCGGGCTGAGCGAGCACCGCACCCTCGGCTATCTGCATAACGGTCAGCTGCAAAAATGGCAACTTTACGACCCGCAGCAGGGCGAAGTGCGCTTCACCCCGGAGGCGTGGCTGGTGCAGGATGATTTTGCCGCCATCGCCGCGGCGGCGCAGCAGGGAATGGGCATCGCCTGGCTGCCGGACTGGCTGGTGGCGCAGGCGCTCGCCGACGGGACGCTGCAGCAGGTTCTGGCGCCCAGCGACCGTGTGCGTTTCGCCATCCACGCGGTGTGGCCGGAAGGGCCGTGGCTGCCGCAAAAAACGCGGGTGACGATCGATGCCCTGCGGGCGGGGCTGGGTCTGGCGTAGCGTCCGCGGCCGGCGCGCTTTAGGCCATCGCCTCAGCGGCGTGGCCGTCCGGCACGGGCGGCGCGGCGGTATAGCGTGCTGCGGGCGATGCCCAGCATCTGCGCCGCCCGGCTGACGTTGCCGTTGACCCTGGCGAGGGTATCGACAATCAACTGCTCGTCATGGGCCTGTAACCCCCCGCGCGGCAGCGGCGCAGGCGCAGCGCGGTATGCGTCCGGCAGCGCATCGGGCGTCAGCGTGTCGCCCTCATCGGCCAGAGCCAGCATCACCTTCAGGACGCTCTGCAACTGGCGCACGTTTCCCGGCCACGGCAGCTGGCTGAGGTGGGTCAGCAGCGCGGTGGACAGCGTCACCCGGCGCGAAGCGCCGCCCAGGTCGCGCCACAGGGTGGCGATAAAGGTTTCCAGCGCCGGCCACTCGCGTAGCGGAGGCAGCGCCAGGGCATACTCCCGCAGGCGCCACAGCAGATCTTCGCGAAATTCGCCGGCGCTGACCCGCTGGGTCAGGTTGCGGTGCGTGGCGCAGATCAGGGCGAAGTTCACCGGCACGCTGCGGCTGGCGCCGAGCGGGGCGACCTCTTTCTCCTGCAGTACTCGCAGAAGGCGGGTCTGCAGCGCCAGCGGCATATCGCCGATCTCATCAAGAAACAGCACCCCGCCCTCGGCCTCGCGGATTTTGCCGATATAGCCGTTTTTGCTGGCGCCGGTAAACGCCCCTGGCTGGTAGCCGAAAAGCTCGGACTCGATCAGCGATTCCGGGATGGCGGCGCAGTTAATGGCGACGAATTTACCGCTGCGCCAGCGGCTGTGCTGGTGCAGCGTGCGGCTGACATACTCTTTGCCGCTGCCGGTTTCCCCCTCAATACAGAGCGCGATGCCGGCGTTAAGCAGCCGGAGCAGCTTTTCGCCTTCCCGCGGGCTGGTGAAGGGGAGCTGCATGGCCGGCGGGGCGCTCACCGCCACCCGGCGGCGGGTGGGCTCGCGCAGGCGATAGTGATAGCGGCCCTGCGGGGTGGTCAGGGGCAGGGGAACGCTGACCGCCGTTTGCGTCAGCGTCGGAAAAAGCGACGCAAAGGTGAGCTGGCCAAACTGCGCCGCGCTCAGGCCGAACTCGCGCATCGCCAGCCGGTTGCCGGCGGTAAGGACGTTGTCGGAAAAGACCAGCAGCAGTTCCTCCACGCTGTCGAGTTTGTCCACCTGCCGGTGGAGGCTCATCAGCCACTGCTCAGGATGCAGGCTCTGCTTCACCCACAGATACTCAATCTGCTTTGCCGCCGCTTTCACCCAGCCAAAGGTGTGCTGGTGGGGAAAATCCGCCGGGCCGGAGATATCCAGCACGCCGGCGATGCTTCCGTCCGGCCGCTGGAGCGGCATCGCCGCGCAGTACAAATTCTGGTTGCGGGTGAGAAAGTGCTGACGCCCATCGATTTCGCAGCCGTCGTCAATCGCCAGCGCGGTGCCGATGGCGTTGGTCCCGCGTCCGCTTTCGCTCCACAGATTGCCCGGCGCCAGCGCGACGCGCTGAGCCTTCTGCATCGCCTGGGTATCGCCGACGGTATGGAGCACCAGGCCGCCGGGGTCGGAGAGGATCACCACCGACTGCAGGTCCGCCACCTGGCGCGACAGGGCTTCCACCACCGGCTGCGCCAGCTGCTGCAGGCTGCGGTGGCTGGCGAGCCGGTCCGCCAGCTCGCCGGCGTCGAGGCGGGGAAAATCCTCGGTGGCGGGATCCAGACCGTAGCGCTGGCAGCGAGACCATGAATCGCTCAGCAGGGGATTGGCGTTAACCTCTGGGGCGAGAAGAAAGGGATTGCCTGGCACAGGGCACCTCTGGGTCGATGTTGCTGTGTTGCAATATTGTAGCTATTTGGTTTATTTGGTGTTGCGATTTGCAACACATAAGTGGAAACCCGTGCGACAGTGGCTGACCATCTGCCCAGCCAGTGAATACAACCTGTTAATAAATAAACCTATTTAGAGAAAATGAAAAACTGGCATAACCCCTGCAAAGTGAGAAGCGTTCGGCGGCAAGTTTAAAAAATCAATATGCCGCTGCGTCTCAACCCTACAGAAGGAGATTTGCGATGCGTTATGCACACCCTGGCCAGCCCGGCGCCCTGGTTTCATTGAAATCCGCTTACGGCAACTTTATTGACGGTAAATTTGTCGAGCCGCTGAGCGGTGAATTCTTTATGAATACCTCCCCGGTAGACGGCAGCAACATTGCGCAGTTTCCCCGGTCGGATGCCAGAGACATTGACTTCGCCCTCGACGCCGCCCACCGTGCGGCGCCGGCGTGGGGCAAAACCTCAGTGCAACAGCGCTCCAGGCTGCTGCTGCAGGTCGCCGACCGTATTGAACAGCATCTGGAATATCTGGCGGTGGCGGAGAGCTGGGACAACGGCAAACCGATCCGCGAAACGCTGAATGCCGACCTGCCGCTGGCGGTGGATCACTTTCGCTACTTCGCCGGCTGCCTGCGCGCCCAGGAGGGAAGCACTGCCGAAATTGATGAAACCACGGTGGCCTACCATTTCCATGAACCGCTGGGGGTGGTCGGTCAGATTATCCCATGGAACTTCCCGCTGCTGATGGCCGCGTGGAAGCTGGCCCCGGCCCTGGCGGCGGGGAACTGCGTGGTGCTCAAGCCGGCGGAACAGACGCCGCTGAGTATTACCCTGCTGCTGGAGCTGATCGGCGATCTGTTCCCGGCGGGGGTGCTGAACGTGGTGCAGGGCTTCGGCAAAGAGGCGGGCGAGGCGCTGGCCACCAGCAAGCGTATCGCCAAGCTGGCGTTTACCGGCTCCACGCCGGTCGGGCGACATATTCTCGCCTGCGCGGCGGAGAATATTATCCCCTGCACCGTCGAGCTGGGGGGTAAATCGCCCAATATTTACTTCGCCGACGTGATGGAGGGTGAAGAGGAGTTTATTGAGAAGGCGGTGGAGGGGCTGGTGCTCGGTTTCTTCAACCAGGGTGAGGTCTGTACTTGCCCGTCGCGGGCGCTGATCCATGAATCTATCTATGAGCCCTTTATGGCGCGGGTCATGGAGAAGGTGGCGCAGATCCGTCGCGGCGATCCGTTAGATACCGACACCATGATCGGCGCCCAGGCTTCCCGCCAGCAGTTCGACAAGATCCTCTCCTATATTCAGATTGCCCGGGAAGAGGGCGGACAAATCCTCACCGGCGGCGAGCGGGCGGCGATCGCGCCGGCGCTGGATAATGGTTTTTATATTCAGCCCACGCTGATTAAAGGTCGCAACGATATGCGCTCCTTCCAGGAGGAGATCTTTGGGCCGGTGATCGGGGTGACCACCTTTAAGGACGAAGCGGAAGCGCTGGCTATCGCCAATGAGACCCAGTTTGGCCTCGGCGCCGGGGTGTGGACGCGCGATACCAACCTCGCCTATCGCATGGGGCGCGGTATTCAGGCCGGTCGCGTATGGACCAACTGTTATCATGTCTACCCGGCTCATGCGGCGTTCGGCGGCTACAAACAGTCCGGCGTCGGGCGGGAAACGCACAAGATGGCGCTGGATGCCTATCAGCAAACCAAAAACCTGCTGGTGAGCTACGGCACCGCGCCGCTGGGCCTGTTCTGAAGCCCATCTCATTACTGATTGATGCTCAGTCCGCAATCCGTTCGGGTTGCGGATTTTTTTTGCGTCAAAATAACCCGGTGAAAGGGAGCGGTTACGGTGGCGGATAACGGCAATACATTTGGGTTAATGAAGTAATAGCTTTCATTTGAAAATAAAAATACTTCCAGAACAAGAAATTACAGCGTGGATCAGGAGCGCTTTGCCCTAATTTGTGTAGAAATGATGAAGATTAATACCAGGAAAATTCCTAATTTTATCGTGGCGCCGGGTTTGAGCACAATAAAACAAGACGCTTTTTTGAGCAATTACCTTTAAATTTGTTAATAAAATTGACGTGTTGTTGTTGAGAGGTATTTAATTTTCTTTTGTATAGATATGTAAATTAACATCGAAATGCCATTTCAAAAAATAACTTTATGGCAAGTATAGTCGTTAACCTGTATGTAACATTTCATCAGGTTGCCTTTTTTTACATCGGGTAATATATTTATTTTGCACATCAAAATAACTCTTTTTCTTCTGCTTGTTATTCATGGCCACCTTTCGGCGAAATAAAGCGGAGTCAAAGGACGTGTGCCGATTATCCTGCGGAAGGAACGTAATGAACATTTACAGGGAGGAACGGACGAGCCGTTTCGCGATAGCCATGGGGCTATTGTCGATGACGGGAAAATATATTCGTTAACGATGAGATAAATAATGAAAACGCAACTTCGTATTATGGCAATTCTCATGGGAGCGCTGGTTTCTGGCGCTGCAATTTCTGTTACTACGCCAACCATTAACGTTAACCCTGGCACCAAGGCGGGTACCCAGGGTACCGGCGGACAGGTTATCTTCAATGGATCAATCACCGACAGCTCCTGCAATATCGACAGCGCATCCACCAGCCAGACGGTGGATCTGGGCAAATGGGCCAGCACCTATTTTACCAGCACAGGTTTTGAAACCACCAAAACGCCTTTCCATATCAAAGTAAAAGATTGCCCTGCCAGCGTGACAAATGTCGCGGTGCTGTTTGACGGCGCGCGCGATCAGTCCGATAACACGCTGTTGGCTACCACCGGCGGCGCCGCTGGCGTGGCGATCAAGCTGTATGAAGATGACAAGTCTACGGCGGTCAGCCTCGGCAAAGTGTCGAAAGCCAAAAATGTCGTTGCGGGCGCGACTGCCGGCACCGGCACTGCCGACCTCGAGTTTTTCGCCGACTATATCTCCACCGGTGCGGTGACGGCTGGCGATGCCAACGGTACGGCTAATTTCAATATGATTTATAACTAATCATATTGCGCGCTATTCAGAGTCAGTCCACTGCGACCTGATTAATTGCAGATAGCTAAAGTGATAATTGTCATAAAGTCACGGACTATATTCGTGACGGTATAGTTGTTTTTGCTAATTATCCCGACGGGTACTGGCTCTGATATTCCCTGCTTTATTTTATTGTTTGTTCAACCTTTACCTGATGGTAAGTCATGATGAAGAAAATAATTGCTGTTGCGGCCTTTCTGCTGTGCTCCACGGCAGCGCAGGCCGGTATTGTCATGGGTGGAACCCGTGTGATTTATCAGGAAGGGAAGCGTGAAGCCGCTATTTCAGTCACTAATGCCGATACCCATACGCCCTATCTGGTGCAGTCGTGGGTGGAAAATTACGCGGAAAACGATAAGGCCAAGGTGCCCTTTATTGTTACGCCGCCCTTATTCCGTCTCGATCCGGAGCAAAATAACGTCCTGCGCATTAACTTTATTGGCGCCTCGCTGCCCAGCGACCGTGAATCGGTCTACTGGCTGAACGTCAAAAGTATCGCCCCGACGCCCAAGGGCGAGGTGAACAAGCTGCAGGTCAATATTAAGTCGAAATTCAAAATCTTTTATCGCCCCAACGGCCTGGCGGGCGACCCGGCTAAAGCCTGGCAGCAGCTGAAGTTTAGCCAGTCCGGCGGTCATCTGACGGTGGCAAACCCCACTCCCTATTTTGTCTCTTTTTACGCCGTCGAAGTGGGCGGGAAGGCAATCGACGAGCCTGGCATGGTGGCCCCCTTTGGCGAGAAAACGTGGCCGGTGAGCGGGCACGGCACCGTCAAATGGCGGGCGATTAACGACTACGGCGGCGTCAGCGATTACGCCCAGCAGTAATTCCCCTTTGTGATGAGCTTACCGGACGGCGCCAGCATGAAAAGAATAACAACAGCCAGGGTGCGGGAGTATGCCGCGTTGCCCGTCACCGCCGGACGGGCGCTGGCGCTGGCGACGCTGCCGACGATGATGTGCTGTCTCAGCCCGCTGAGCCGGGCGCTGGCCGACGACTATTTTGATCCGGCGGCGCTGGAGTTTGCCGACCCGCAGCAGCAAACCTCCGATCTGCACTACTTCGCCAAACCCGGCGGGCAGCAGCCGGGGACTTATCCTGTCACCGTGGTGGTTAACGACCAGGAGCTGGGCCAGGCCAATATCACCTTTGTTGACGATGGCGGGCAGCTGCAGCCGGTGCTGACGCCCGGGCAGCTGGCGGATTATGGGGTCAACGTCAGCGCGTTTCCGGCTTTTCAAACGCTGCATGAAGGTGAGACCTTCACCCGGATCGAGAAGTTTATTCCCGACGCCAGCAGCCGCTTCACCTTCGCTAACCAGCGCCTGACGCTGAGCATTCCCCAGGCGGCGATGAACGTGCAAAGCCGCGGCTATGTCGATCCCTCGCGCTGGGACGATGGCGTGCCGGCCGCGTTTGTCGATTACTATTTTTCCGGCGCGCAGATAAAGAATGCCGATGAAGGGGAGAGCAGCCGCTCAAACTATCTCAATTTACGCAGCGGCGTGAACCTGGGCGCCTGGCGGCTGCGCAATATCTCCTCAATGCAGTACGACCAGCAGCGCCGACACTGGGATTCACAGAGCACCTGGCTGCAGCGCGACGTCCGCTCGCTGAAGAGTCTGCTGCGGATCGGCGATACTTACACCACCGGCGATGTGTTTGACAGCATCCCGTTTCGCGGCGTCCAGCTGATGTCTGACGATGAGATGCTCCCGGACAGCCAGCGCGGCTTTGCCCCTACCATCCGCGGCGTGGCGCACAGCAATGCCAAAGTGACCGTCTCCCAGCACGGGTATGTGATCTACGAAACCTTCGTGTCGCCGGGGGCGTTCGCCATCAGCGATCTTTATCCCACCTCGCAGAGCGGCGATCTGGAGGTGAAGGTGACCGAGAGCAATGGTTCGGTGCGCACCTTTACCCAGCCCTATTCCGCCGTGCCGTATATGCTGCGCGAAGGGCGCGGCAAATTCAGCCTCAGCGCCGGTCGCTACCACTCCGGGGCGGATTCGGTGCGCTCGCCGGAATTCCTGCAGGGCACCCTGTTCTATGGTCTGTCGGCGGGATTTACCCTCTACGGCGGCACGCAGCTGGCCCAGGACTATCAGTCGTGGGCGCTGGGCCTGGGCCGCGGCTTTGGCGAGTTCGGTTCGCTGGGAGGCGACGTCACCCAGGCCGTCACCCGTACGCCGTCGGGCAAGCGCTATGCGGGCCATTCGCTGCGCGCTCAGTATCAGAAAGATTTCGTCAGCTCGGGCACCACGTTCAGCCTCGCCAGCTATCGCTACTCCTCCAGCGGCTATTACGATTTTGCCGAAGCCAGCGCCCTCGAAAGCGCGCAGGGGCAGGTGGACAACCGGCGCCGCCGGGAGGAAGTGTCGGTGTCACAACGCCTCGGCGGTCTGGGCAGTCTGGCGGTTTCCGCCTGGTCGCAGGAATACTGGCACCGGCAGAGTCGGGATGAGACGGTGCATCTCGGGTTCTACAGCGCCTGGAAAGGGATCTCCTGGGGCGTGGGCTATTACTACACCCGCGCCAGCGGCCAGCAAAAAAATGACCGCTCCTGGTCTTTCAATATCAATATTCCGCTGGGCGGTCCGCTGTCCGACAGCGCGGTGAGCTACAACACCACCTCGGACAGCAATGGCTATACCTCGCAGCAGGTGTCGCTGTATGGCGCGGTGCCGACGCGGCCGAATCTGTTCTACTCGGTTCAGCAGGGCTACGGCAACCAGGGGCGGGGCACCAACAGCAGCGTCGCCCTGGACTACCACGGCGGCTTCGGCAACGCGCAGCTCGGCTATCGCCATGACGCCGCCAGTAATCAGCTGACCTGGGGAGGCGCCGGCTCGGTGGTCGCGCATCCGCACGGCGTGACCTTCGGTCAGACGGTGGGTGAGAGCTTCGCCATCGTCCGCGCGCCGGGGGCTGCCGGCGTGGCGGTGCAAAACGGCAACAATGTGCACACCGACTGGCGCGGCTATGCCGTGGTGCCGTCTCTGACCACCTACCGGAAAAATGTCATTACCCTCGACACAGAGTCGATGGCGGATGATACCGACGTCGACCAGCAGGGTCAGACGGTGATCCCCGGCGGCGGCGCGGTGGTGATGGCCAACTACCGGACCCGCATAGGCAACCGGGTGCTATTTACCCTGCGCAATGCGCAGGGGCCGTTACCCTTTGGCGCCAGCGCACGGTTGGTCGGGACGGAGGAGAGCGGCAATGCGCCGGGCGGCATGGTAGCCGACGGCGGTCAAGTGTACCTCAGCGGCGTGCCGCAGGAGGGAACCCTGGCGGTGAGCTGGGTCGTCAATAACCAGTCGCAGAGTTGCACGATGCATTTTCATCTTGCGGATAACCCACAGCAGAGTCTGAATACGGTGAAAACCGTCTCCGGGCTGTGCCAGTCACGCTGAGGCGGCTATGAAATCTGTTTTTCGTCTACTTCCTTTTCTCTTTTTGCTGGCGCTGAGCGGCTATCTTCCCGGCGCGCGGGCTGAAAACTGCCGCGCGAATATCGGCCAGACCACCGTCAATATTCCCAATATCAAGTATTTGCCCACGCTGCCGGTCAATACCCAGATGACCAGCGCGATGGCGGATAACGGCAGCGGGATCCCCTTTTCCTGCGACCTGCAGCTGCCGACGGCGAGCGCCAAACGCATTGTCTATAAGCAGCTGAAAACCGGCGGCTCGCCGGTGGTGATTAACGGACAGCACGTCTACCCCAGCGCCATCAATGGCATCGGCTACTCGCTTAGCTTCCAGTGCGCCGGCGGCCCGATGCGCGCTATCGACGGCAGCCACTCCGCTGGCGGCGAGTCGGTGGTGGTCTGCGACAGCACGATGCTCCCGGCGCTCATGACGCAGCAGCAGACGACGGTCAGGATCGCGGTAACCTTCTATAAGACCGGTACGGTACAGCTGGCGGACGGGACGCATACCAACTCGTCGCCGCTGCCGCAGGTGGGGGAGGTGACCATTGAACAGCAGGCCAACGGAAACGCCGGCTTTGTCGCCAGCGCGCCGGTCAGCATTGATATCGCCGCCCTGAACGTGGACATTGGCAGCAGCGGCAGCTGCCAGGTGGCGACCTCAACGATCCAGGTCAGTCTGGGCACGGTAAACCGGGCGGAGTTTCACGGTAAAGGGAGCACCGGCGGCCAGGCGAAGCGCTTTTCGATCCCGGTGTTCTGTCCGACGCCGACCGATGTGCGCATCGGCTTTTTCGGCGTCAGCGTGGAGAGTGATACCCTGGCGCTAAGCAAGGCCAGCAACAGCGCCAGCGGCGTCGGCGTGAAGCTGACCTACGGCAATAACCCCGGCGCGGCAGTGTCCGATGGCGCCAGCGTTAAAATCAATGAGGCCAGCAACTTGCCGATCCTGAAAAGGGTAACCGGCAGTAACGCCGGCACGGCTGAGGCCATCAATTTTAACGCCCAGTATGTGCAAACTGACGCCACGGTGACGGCGGGCACAGCCGACAGCATGGTGACCTTCGCCCTCGAGTATAACTAGCGTGGGGCCGGAGCATAGGCCGCCTGAAGGGGGATCGCCACCACCGCGCCGTCATCGTCGATATAGTTCAGCTTGTACAGGCGAGCGCTGTCGGTCGTTGACACGGTATAGCTGCTGTACGGCCGGAGCATCACGTTTCTCATCGGCGAAATGTGGCCTTTATTATCGATCAGCGCCCCGTTGACCAGGGTGATATGCAGTGGGCCTGAGTTAGTCAAGCGCAGGTTATTGCCGCTCTGCTGCCACTGCAGCTTTCGCACCTCTCTGGCGAGGGTGGTGGCGATGGCGGGAGGACGATAAAAGAGCTTCAGGCGGGTGCGGACGATAAACTGCAGCGTATGGTTACCGTCTGACGGCGGCGGATTCTCCTGAATATTGACCCAGTACAGGCTTTCCCGATCGGCGGGGAGCCCGCCGCCGAGATAGATAAAGCGCAGCTGGGCGGTTTGCTGGGGGGATAAATAGACCAGCGGCGGGGTCGCCACCATCGGCAGGCCGACGCGCGACCTGTTGAGCCCGGCGTCCAGCCAGATCTGCACTTTATAGGGTGTGCGGCTGCGGTTATGAATGTTCAGGGTGGCGGCTTTGTCTTTTCCTGAGTAGACCACCCGCGTGGCATCGATGGTGATCCCGGCGCAGGCCTGAAAGGTCATGGCGCTCAACAGCACAGCCAGCTGTATTTTCATCTTCGCTCCCTTTACGTCTCATCCCTGACCGGGAAGCTATTCCTGCATAATGGTAAACCGGGCCGTTGCGTTGCCGTCGCCGGGGAGTACGTGGGCTTTATCCCAGGTGTAATAGAAGGCTTTCAGACTGAAGGTGCCGGAGCCGCCGTCCACCGGGATCTCAATGCGGGGATCGTGCTGTGGATCGAGGTGTGCATCGAGGCCGAGCGGCGTCCCCGTACGGTCGGTGAGCAGAATACCCACGCTGCCGGCCGGCTTACCGCTATCGTTGAGGGCCAGCACATGATTTTCAGGCGTGGCGGTGGGAGAGGGGCCATCCACCACAATGTAGTAGGTGCCTTTCTCGCAATCTTTGACGCGAATATCGACGCCGACCGCTGGCCCGGTACCCGACTGGCTGTTTTTCAGTCTCGCCAGCGGAATATCGCCCATGCTGATGTCGATGACCCCGTTATTGCCCGCCCCTTCGAGTTTGCAGGCGCCGTTCACGACCCTGCCGATGAAATTTAGCGTGCCGTCGGCCGCGTAAACCGGGCCGGCGGCCAGTCCGACGAAGAGCATCGCCAGACCCAGGGTGGTTATTTTCATGTTCATTCCTCCTGTCGTGCCGGTAAACCTGGCGCCAGGGTCATTATTTTTCGGGTCAGATACGGCACAAAATGACTTTAATCGGGCATGTTTTTTATTAATTCATTTATTTGGCAAATATATTGTCGCCTGGAATTAATATATGCTTGTTATTTATTACCTGCGTTTTCCGGGATAGTACTGTGGAGGAATGCTGGAGTAAATAAGACGGTAGTTGTCGATGTCTGAACTCGAAATATCATGCATTTAAATAAATTATTAATTTATTCAATTGGTTGCTTCTCTCTTGCTGCTGTTTTTTGTGCTTAATTCGGCACGGCGTCAGTCTGGAAAATACGATCGCCGGCGTAAAGCTACGCCCGGCGGATGAGAAATCATTCACCGGGCGATAGCCCTGTTTCGTTGTCAGATTTGCGATCGGCAACCCGATCGTCGGGTTGTATGTCCCGATGTTTAAAAATAGGATGAATTCCCTGTTACGCGCTGCGGATGATGTTGACTGAGAAGCGGCCGGCCACCCCGGCGCAAAAACCCGATAACAATAAGGATGGCGAGATGAAACTGACGGTGGGGCTGGCGCTGACGCTGGCGATAATGACCTGCGGCGCCCAGGCGCGCGATATGCAAACCATTGAGCGCAGCGGTGAACTGAAGGTCGGCGTGCCGGGCGACTACGCCCCGCTGGCGTTTCGCAATGCCGCCGGCGAGCTGCAGGGCTATGACGTGGACATGGCCCGCGATCTCGGGCGCACGCTGGGGCTGAAGGTGAGCTTCGTCTACACCAGCTGGCCGGCGCTCGCCGCCGATCTGCAGGCGGACAAGTTTGATATTGCGATGGGCGGCGTGACGCAGACCCCGGCGCGGGCGAAGGAGTTCGCCCTCAGCCACCCGGTGGTGGCGAACGGTAAAATCGCCTTAGCCAACTGTCAGGCCGCCCCCCGGCTTGGATCGCTGGCGAAGATAGACCGTCCGGAGGTGAAGGTGGTCGTCAACCCTGGCGGCACCAACCAGAGCTTTGTCGATGAGCATATTAAGCAGGCGCAGATCATTCGCGTGAAGAACAACGTCGATAACCTGGAGGCGCTGCGGCAGAAAACGGCCGATATGATGGTGACCGATCTGATCGAAGGTGACTATTACCAGAGCAAAGAGCCCGGCGTGTTCTGCGTCGCCAACGAGACGCCGTTCGCCGGCACCGCCAGCGACAAGGTGTATATGATGAGTAAAGATAATCCGGCGCTGCTGGAGAAAGTGAACCAGTGGCTGGATAGCCAGGATAAAGAGGTTCTCAAACGGAAGTGGAAAATTCGCGGTTAAGCGCTGAGGCGCCCCACCGCCGACGGGCGCGTCCGGCGGTGGTTGTCGGCCGCGGTCAGCGCTGCGGCGACAGCGTCTGTCGCGCCAGGTCGCGGAAGTAGCAGGCGTAGCCGAGGGTGGCGGTCAGGCACAGCATATAGCCAAACGACTCGCTGCCTTCCTCCACCGTATTTTTCACCACCCGAGCGTAGTTCTCATCCAGCACGGCGTACCACAGGCCGTGCATACCGAACAGCCGCGAGAAGACCAGAATCGCCAGCAGGCCGCTGATCATCATCCCGTAATACGGGGTGCGGGTATAATCCGCCAGCTGCGACAGGGTCTGGCGCAAATGGCGCAGCGGCATCAGCAGGGACCCTGCGGTAGCCAGCAGGGCAAACCACACCCAGCTGCCATGGGAGAGTAAATCAAACAGGCCATCCAGTTCGCGGATCAGCATGGCGAGGAAGAAGCCGCCGATGAGGATATTGCTATAGCGCAGGTGGGCATATTTGCGCGCCAGCAGAAGATGAACCAGCACGATGACGGCCAGCACGCTCTCCTGAACCACTTCGGTGAGCGACACCTCCGGGATGTCGTTGCCAAATACCCGAATATCCACCCACAGGCAGAGTACCGCGATGGCGGCCGCGACCGCCGCGCCGAGAAAGAAAAGCAAGCTTCGTAACAGAGACATTAACACCACAACTTATATTTAAAACAAATATCATAAGTTTTGGGAATACATGTTCCTGTTCACTTTGTGCGACTTTGCGGCGGTTTTTTAACGTTTTGCGCTTTTTAGCGCCGGGAAAGACGACAGGGGAGGGGGACTCCCCTGAATGAGAGGACGTCAGAGAATATCATCCACCACGCCGCCGTCAACGCGCAGCGCGGCGCCGGAGGTGGCCGACGCCTGCGGCGAGCAGACGTAAACCACCATATTGGCGACCTCTTCCACCGAGGCCGCCCGCTGGATCACCGAACTCGGACGATGGGTCATGACAAACGCTTTCGCCAGTTCCTCCAGCGACTGGCCGGTTTTCGCCACTTCGTCTTTCAGCATTTCGGCAAAGCCGTCGGAAATCGTCGGCCCCGGCAGAACGCTGTTAACGGTCACTCCGCTGCCGGCGACATATTTCGCCAGGCCGCGGGCCAGCGACAGCTGGGCGGTCTTGGTGACGCCATAGTGGATCATATCCGCCGGGATATTGCGCGCCGATTCCGAGGAGATAAACACCACCCGCCCCCAGCCTTTACTGACCATCGCCGGCAGCAGCCCCCGCGACAGGCGCACGCCGGACATGACGTTGGTCTGCCAGTAGTTTTCCCAGGTCGCGTCATCGGTGGCGTAAAAATCCTGCGGGCCGTAGATCCCGGCGTTATTGACCAGAATATCGACGCCGGTCACGGCCTGCAGCAGCTGTGCCGCGCCGTCGGCGCCGCTGAGGTCGGCGACGGCGGCGCGCGCTTTCGCCCCCGGCACCTCATTTTGCAAGCGGGCGATCGCGGCGTTCACACTCTGCTCGCTGCGCCCGTTAAGGATGATCTCTGCGCCGCTCTCCGCCAGGCCTTTGGCGATAGCAAAGCCAATACCCGCCGTGGAGGCGGTGACCAGCGCGACTTTCCCCGATAAATCAATCTTCATGTTCCTGCCTTCTGGTTGTGGATCTCCCATTAAGCGTAGCAGCGGCGGTATCGGTGGGGATCAGTAACCGGCGTGCTTATTGACCAGGTTTTTGAGCGGCAGCCCGCGACGCTGGCGCTGAATGTTCTCCAGCAGCTGGCGGGCGATCACCTCGGCGGGGGCCGCAGAGGCCATATGCGGGGTGATCACCACCTGCGGATGGCGCCACAGCGGATCGTCCGCCGGCAATGGCTCCTGCGGGAAGACGTCGAGCACCGCTCCGGCGAGCTGGCCGCTCTCCAGCGCCGCCAGCACATCCTCATTGACCATATGCTCTCCACGCCCGCAGTTGATTAACACCGCCCCGGCGGGAAGCCGGCTGAAGAGCGGCGCGGCGAGAATACCCCGGGTCTGCGCGGTGAGCGGCAGGAGGTTAATCAGCCCGTCAAGCGACCCGAGGAAGCTGTCGAGCGCCTCCTCGCCGCGGTAGCAGGTGACGCCAGCCAGCTGCTTCTCACTGCGCGACCAGCCGGAGACCCGATAGCCAAGGCGGGCCAGCTGGTCGGCGATATAGCCGCCAATTTCGCCGAGGCCCATAATGCCGATATGGAAGTCGGCGGCGGCGCGCTGGGGATAGAGCTTCCAGGTTTGGGTCCGCTGGTGGGCCAGCGCCCGGTCAAAATAACGCTGGAACCACAGCACGCCCCACAGGGCATATTCGAACATGCCGTGACGAAAGTCCTCATCGATCACCCGGCACAGCGGGATATCGCTGGCGAACAGCGCGGGCGGCAGATGATCGACCCCGGCGGACGCGGCCTGGATCAGCTTCAGCCCTGGCGAGCGGGTCAACAGCTGCGGGCTAGGGAACCAGCAGCTGGCGTACTGCGCGTCGCGCGCCGCCTGGTGATGGGGCAGGAGCGCGGTGACGTCGGGAAACTGCTGCAGGGCGGCGCAGATATCGCGGGCGAAATCTGCGTCGTTACAATCCACCACGATAGTGATATCGGACATAGGCGTTAGTCTTTGTAAGAAGTATCGAGACGGTCAAGACGGCGCAACCACGCCTGCCAGACCTGTTGACGTTCATGCTCCACGCCCATCAGCTGCTCGCAGGCGTGCTGGCTGAGGTGCGGGGCGATGGTGTGGATCGGGCTGAGGGCCGCCAGCTGGGCGGCGGCCATCTGGATCTCGCAGGCACGATTGAGGTAGAACATGATGTAAAAGGCGTCAGCCACGGTACGGCCCACCGACAGCAGGCCGTGGCTCTGCAGGATCATGGCGATGTTATTCCCCAGCGAGCGCTGAATGCGCGCCCGTTCGTCGAGGTCAAAGGCCACCCCTTCATAGGGGTGGTAGCCGACGCGCTGGTAAAACTCAGTGCTGATTTGGTTGAGCTGCAGCAGGCCGTCCTCGCAGGCGGCCACCGCCATCCCCGGCAGGGTATGGGTGTGGATCACGCAGTGGGCGTCTTCCCGGGCCATATGCACCGCGCTGTGGATGGTGAAGCCCGCCGAGTTAGCCGGCGCCTCGCCCTCTACGACCTTGCCTTGCATATCCACCACGATCAGGTTGCTGGCGGTGACTTCGTCAAACATCATGCCGAAGGGGTTAATTAAAAAACGCGGCTCGCCATCGCCGGGCAGGCGCACGGAGAAGTGGGTGTAGAGGGTATCCTCCCAGCCGAACAGCGCCGCCAGACGGTAGGCGGCGGCCAGCTGCTGGCGCAGGTGTTGCTCAGTTGCCATTTAGTGCACTCCCATAAATTCACGGATTCGTTGCAGAGAAGGGGCCTCCAGCGGGCTGCGGATCACCTGCGGGGCGATGTCGGCCTGCACCACGCCGTTCTCCATCAGCACCACGCGGTCGGAAATCGACAGGGCAAAATCCATCTCGTGGGTGACAATCAGCATGGTCATGCCTTCGCGGGCCAGCGACTGAATGACCTTCAGCACCTCGCCCACCAGCTCGGGATCCAGCGCTGAGGTCGGTTCGTCAAACAGCATGATGTCCGGCTTCAGCGCCAGCGCCCGGGCGATCGCCACGCGCTGCTGCTGGCCGCCGGAGAGCTGTCCGGGGTACTTGTGGGCATGGGCCAGCAGACCGACGCGGTCGAGCAGCGCCAGGGCCTGCTCGCGGGCGACCGGCTGATCCAGCAGCTGGTGGTAGCGCGGGGCCAGCATCACGTTGTCGAGCACCGTGCGGTGGGGGAACAGGTTGAAGCTCTGGAAGACCATGCCGATGCGCCGCACCCCGGCGCGCATCTGGCGCTTATTGACGATGGCTCCGCCTTTCAGATAGTCCTCGCCGTAGAGAATGATCTCCCCGCCATCAATGCTTTCGAGGGCGTTGATGGTGCGGATCAGGGTTGTTTTGCCGGAGCCGGACGGGCCGATGATGCTGATCACCTCCCCGTTATCCACCTGCAGGTCGATGCCTTTCAGCACCTCATGCTGGCCCCAGGATTTGCGGATGCCCCGCAGATCCAGCGCCGGCGGCGCGCCGTTGACGGCCGGGGTGTTGATCGCTTCCGTCATCGCCGGCAGGCTCTGGCGCAGCGCCTGGCATTCCGCCTCGCTGAGCGTTTGCGGACGCTTGCGCTGAATATCGAGGCTATTCTCCAGCGCCCGGAACAGCCAGGTGAAGACGGTAACCACCATGACGTAGTACACGGCCACCGCCAGCAGCGTCTCCATCACGAGGAAATTTTGCGCATACAAGCGCTGGCCGGTGAGCAGCAGCTCGGGTAAGGAGACCACCGATAAAATCGAGCTCAGCTTAATGATGGTGATGTATTCATTGATCAGCGTCGGCAACGAGATGCGAAACGCCTGAGGAATTACAATCAGCCGCTGGATGCCGATAAAGCTGAAGCTCAGCGCATGGCCCGCCTCGCTTTGCCCTTTGGCCACCGACAACAGCCCGCCGCGGTGGATCTCCGCCATATAGGCCGCTTCGGTGACGGTCATCGACACCAGCCCGGCGATAAAGGGCACCCCGAGCAGCGGCTGGGTCAGCGGAAACAGCTGCGGCAGGTTGTAGACAAACACCAGCAGCACCATCAGCGGCACGCTGCGGAAAAACCAGATATAGAGTTCGACGGGGATCTTGATCCAGCGCGGCGCCGAGAGCTTCGCGCAGGCTAGCAGAAAACCGACCACCAGGCCGATCCCCCAGGACAAGGTGCTGATTACGATAACCGTCACGCACGCCTGCCAGAATGCCCCAATGCTAAATAATGAAAAAAAGTATCCCCAATCGAACGCCATACTGACTCCTGTTGCGCAGTGCTTATTGTCTTAATCGATGCTTTCTAAGTTGTATTTTTTGATCAGCGCGGCATATTTGCCGTTGGCTTTGAGCGTGGCGAGGGTGGCCTTGATCGCCTCCGCCAGCTCGGTGTTGCCTTTGGCGACATAGATCCCCAGCGGCAGCGGGTAGACGAGGCGCGTCGAGCTTATCCCCAGGCGACCGCGGCTCTTATCGACGATAATCTGCGCCGCCGGGGCTATCTCAAGCTGGGCGTCGATGTTCTTCGACAGCAGCGCCTGGGAGGCTTCCGGCGCCGTCGGGAACTCCTGAATAGTGATGGCCGGTTTGCCGTTTTTCAGGCACCACTCATCGGAGTGTTTTTTCAGGCTGGTCACCCAGGTGGTGCCTGCCTGCAGACCGACCTTCACGCCGCACAGCTCATCTTCGGTTTTCGGCTGCGCCGCGCCGCCCTTCAGGGCAATGATCGACGCGCCGGAAAGGGCGTAAGGGATGGCGTCGGCCTGCTTCTGGCGCTCCGGCGTCACGTACATCCCGGAGATCACTGCATCATATTTCTTGCCGATGCCGAGGATCAGGCTGGTGAACTTGGTGTCGATCAGCTGCGGTTTGGCCTGCAGATGCTCGGCAATCAGCGTCGCGAACTCGGGGTCGAGACCGACGATGTTGTTATTGCTGTCATAGGACTCAAACGGCGGGTAGGTGACCTCCATCCCCACCTTAAAGACGCCCTCGGTCAGCAGTTCCGCCGCCTGGGTGACAGAGGAGAAACAGGCGCTGACGGCGAGGGTAAGCGCGACGCGGCGCGAGATTTTTTTCAGGGTGCTAGTCATCATGGATCCTCACGGGTGGTTAGGGTTTTTTTTGCTGTGCCTGTTTTTTCAGATGGCCAAAGGTATGGGTGCCGCGCGCGCGCGCCGGCAGCTGGAGCTCGCCGCGATTGACCTTCTCGCGCAGATAGCGATAGGTTTGCAGCGCCTGGCTCCACATATGCTCGCCGATGCTCAGCTCCTGATATTCGCTGGCTTCTCCGGCGGCGAGAAAGGTCGGCAGCGGGCGGATCAGCGTGTGGTAATCGCAGGCGAAAAACAGCGGGAAGGAGTACCGCTCCTGCGGCACTTTGCGCACCCGGTGGGCTGTAGCAACAAATGTGCCAGCGCTGAGCACTTCCAGCATGTCGCCGATATTGATCACGAACGCCTCTTCTCCGGCGGCGTTCGTGACGGGAGGCGCGTCGATCCACACGCTTTCTTCATTGAGGACTTCAAGCCCGGGCTGGTCGGCGAGCAGCAGGGTGAAGCACTCATAGTCGGTGTGTGCACCAATTCCGGGAACATCTTCGACGCTGGCGTCGAACGGGTAATGGATGAGCCGCAGCTTGGCCGGCGGGCAGGTCACCATCGGTTTGAAATACCCTTCCGGCAGACCGAGCGCGAGGGCGAAAGCGTCGAACAGGCGGTGGCCGAGGGCGAAGACCGCGTCGTAGTAGGCCAGCACCCGCGCGCGGAAATCCGGCAGGTCGGGCCACTCGTTGGCGCCGATCAGCGGCGTACCGGCGAGCACCAGCGGATGGTCGTCCGCCGCCTGGAAGCCAATATCGAAGGCCTCTTTATGGTCCGGCTTGCCGGCGCCGTAGATCTCTTCTCCTTCCGGGACGTAGCCCTTATGGCTTTTGGAGCGGCCGATGTAATAGTTCATCTTCTCCGCCATCGGCAGAGCGAAGATCTGCTTCGCCGCCTCGCGGACGCCGGCGATCAGCGCCGGGTCGATGCCGTGGCCGGTGATGTAGAAAAAGCCCACCTCCCGCGCCGCGCGGCCGATGGCGTCGGCCACCGCCTGGCGCCTGGCGAGATCGTCGCCGGCCAGATCGCGGATATCGATGGTCGGGAGTTCAGTAAAAGCGTGCTTCACGGCGGTCATGGCTGCGGTTCCTGTTCAGTGAGCGTTAAAAACTGCTGAAAGTGGGCCTGCTGGCGCGCGGCCATCCAGGCGTTGAGCGACCAGAGGTCGGCCACCGGAACGTTGGTGAACGGCAGATGGTGCAGATAGCCGTCGGCGCCAAACTCCGGCGTCAGGGTGGTCTGCGGGTAGCCGCGCCGGCGCTGCGAATGCCAGATTTGCTCCCAGAAGCGCTCGGCAAAGGCCAGCGCCGGCTGATACTCCGGCGCCGCCGGGTGCGGCACCTGCGGCCCCTGGTCGTAGCCCACCCGGGCCTGCACGTGATGCACGCGGTCGATAAAGGCGCTGAAGTCATCGCAGGGGTCATCCAGCAGGCGCTCGCTGACCACCACCCAGTGGCTGATGTCGGCGGTAAAGCGCAGCTGGGGGAGCTGCTGAATGATCTCCAGGGTGAGCCACGGGCTGTACAGCGAGGTGGCGCGATGGGTTTCAAAGCTGCAGGTCAACCCAAACCCGGCGGCCAGCTCGTGCGCCTTGCCGAGAAAATCGACCTGCTGCGCCAGCGGCCAGCGATCGTTGCCCGCCAGCAGATTGACAAAGCGCGGGTTGAGGCCGCTGGCCTCGGCGAAGCGGATCCGCAGGCGCGCCAGATGCTGCTCCGGCGTTTCATGCTGAGCGGGGAGCACCCCGCCGCCGCTGAAGAGAATGGCGATATACTCCAGCCCCGACGCCTGCAGGCGGTCGGCGAGCTGCCGCCGCTCCTCCGCGGTTAACGGGACGCGGGCTTCGATACCGCAGCAGCCGACGCGCTGCAGTTCATCCAGCGTTTGCGGCCAGGGGGTCGTCACTCCCCAGAGGGTGCGAAAGCATTTCAGCTCCATGGCGGCTTCCTCAGGCGTACTTCACGCCGGGCAGGACGCAGAGCATCTCGTACAGCAGGTTGGCCGCCAGCTGGGAGGTATTACCGCTCACGTCATAGGGGGGCGAGACTTCAACCAGATCGGCGCCAATCAGGTTCAGGCCGCGGCAGCCGCGGACGATCTCCAGCGCCTGAATGGAGGTCAGGCCGCCGACTTCCGGCGTCCCGGTTCCCGGGGCCCAGATAGGATCGAGGCTGTCGATATCAAAGCTGAGATACACCGGCCCGTCGCCCATCTGCTGGCGGACTTCGGCCATCAGCGGCGCCAGCGAGGTATGCCAGCACTGCTCCGCCTGCACCAGGCGAAAGCCCTGGTCGACGCCCCACTGGAAGTCCCCGGCGGCATAGCCCTGGGCGCGCTGGCCAATCTGCACTACCCGCTTGAGGTCGAGCAATCCCTCCTCAACGGCGCGGCGGAAGGTGGTGCCGTGGGCGATTTTCTCACCGAACATCTCATCATTGGTGTCGGTATGGGCGTCGACGTGGATGAGCCCCACCGGCCCATGTTTTTTGGTCAGCGCCCGCAGGATGGGCAGGGTAATGGTGTGGTCCCCGCCGAGGGTGAGGGGGATCAGCGGATAACTATTCAAACCGGTGTAGTAATCTTCAATAAT
Source organism: Klebsiella sp. C360 (assembly GCF_048822415.1). Classification (NCBI taxonomy): domain Bacteria; kingdom Pseudomonadati; phylum Pseudomonadota; class Gammaproteobacteria; order Enterobacterales; family Enterobacteriaceae; genus Klebsiella; species Klebsiella sp. C360. The sequence goes on along the minus strand of NZ_JBMEZZ010000011.1, from coordinate 80,099 downwards.
TTGCACCGATTTGAGCAAACTGTAGGTATTGATCGGCACATCGCCGATGTCGGCTACCGACAGCGAGTCGAACGGCGCGGCGCCGGTCGCCATATTGTACGGACGGATCATCACCGATTCGGCGCGAATATAGCGCGGTCCGTAGCGCGTGCCTGAGCGCTGCGAGGTGCCGATATCCAGCGGAATGCCGACAAATGCCGCATCAAGTCCCTGTAAATCTTCGATAAACGGCAGGCGCATCATCGTGGCGCGGCCGGCGAAGCGTGGCATCTCATTGCCACCCTGCGGTTGGTGAAAGAGGTTATCCATGTCTGCTCCTGAATCTGACGGATGAAACGTAACAGGAGAGATAGTGCGCAACCCGCGCTGGACTTTACATCGTCTGGCGTAAATACTCAGTTCATTTATTGGTGAACTAAATACGATGCATCACGACGCCAGCCTCAATATTCGCCAGCTGCAGGTTTTCGAGGCGGTGGCCCGCCTGGAGAGCTACAGCCGGGCCCAGCAGGAGCTGGGCATTTCGGTCTCCGCCATCAGCAATGCGATGTCGCAACTGGAGGGGCAGCTCGGCTTCACCCTCTGTCAGCGCGGGCGCGGCGGCTTTTCCTTAACGGAAAAAGGACAGCAGTTTTTACAGCAGGCGATCCGCGTGCTGAGCGAACTCAATGAGCTGGAGCGGCAGTCGGCCCTGCTCAAAGGGGAGCACAGCGGCACCCTGTGCATTTCGACGCTCGACTCCATCGAGACCGAAACGGCGCTCTCGCTGCCGGTGGTCTTGCGCAGCTTCAGCGACAAATTTCCCCATGTGCATATCAAACTGATTATTCGCACCCCGGCGGAGCAACTGAACGGGGTGCTGAACAACCATATCGACCTGGCCATCGGCAGCTACAACTCGCAGGTGCATAACATCATCAGCGAGCCGCTGTATCGCGAGCAGCACTGGCTCTATTGCAGCGATCTGCACCCGATGTTCTTCAGCCGCCAGCTCGATAAAGAGCAGATCAGCCAGTGTCCGCTGGTGACCCGCAGCTACTGGAACACCAGCGATCTCCGCCGCCGGGGCTTCAGCAAAGGCAGCGCCACCGTTGAGACCGTCGACGCCCAGCTGCTGCTGATTCTTTCGGGGAAATATATTGGCTATCTGCCGGAGCATTACGCCTGGCCGTGGATCAAAGAGAACCGCCTGCGGGTGCTGTTGCCCAACGAGTTTGGCTTTCAGTCGCCGTTCTCGGCCATCTGTAAGCGCGGGCGCAGCAATGAACCCTATCTGAAAGCGTTCCGCGATCTGCTGAAGAAGAACACGGTGGCGCGGCCGAAGTGGAATTATTAAGCGGGGCGGGCGCTTCCCTCCGCCGTGGTGGCGGTTTTCGCCCTAAGCGCGCTGCCCGGCGGGGGCGGTTTCCCTGTTCAAAAAACGAACGGCAGCCGGTAGCCCGCCCGGGCTGCGGCTGCCAGGCAACTGCCTCCAGGTTATCCACAGGGTTAGGCGCCGCTGATGTGGACAGGTCGCCTGGCGGCGTGGTCGTTAGCGATTCGCTTTAATGGTTTTTTCCGCGATCGCGATGGTGGAGATTTTGTGCAGGCAGATCAGCGCCAGACAAACCCCGCAGGCGAACAGATAACTTGCCATACAGAATTTTTGCAGACGGGATAAATGATTAATCCGCTCAATCACCGCCGGGCTGGCGAGGCCTTCATAGATGAAAGGCAGAGCCGTTAAGAAGCCGCCAATAAAATAGAGCGCCAGACTGATGACTTCGACGCATTTGCGATAGAGCCAGAAGCGATAGCCCCGCTTTTTCCATTTGAATATCCGCTTTTCATTATTGACGGAAATTAAATGCTGGCATTTGCTGTAATTATCAATATCGCTGACCGGATTTTTGCATTTCAACAGTATTTTTCTTTGTTCCATGGTCAGGTTTTTATCTTTGGTCAGCGCGGCGATACCATATTCGTACGCGATCCGTTGCAGATCGGGGTCGTCGCTGTTTTTATGCAGCGCCGTGGCGAACTCACTGATGTTTTTGCGCGAGGTGAATATTTTATCTTTAGGGAATACCCAGCCAGAACGCACGGCAAAAATTTGAATAATCAGCGGGATAATAGCGATAGCATATTTTAAGATCTCAGTCGGAATAATATTCATCTCCGTATTTTCCTTATCCATGATAAAGGCGGGCTGAAATATACCTTAGCCATCATGATGGAGGGGTGTCAAATATCACGAGGCACGCCGGTATATTTTCCATGGCGAAAGGTGAGCGTCTGGTGAAAGAGGGGAGAGGGCGGTCGTGTCGACGAATGAACAAGAGAATACTCCGCCGGCCTGGCCGGCGGAGGGGGCGTCGTTTATATCGGTCTCGCCGTCAGGGTCATCATATCGCCGATCGCCCGCTGACGGTCAAAATGGCGATCTCGGTGGATCTCGCTCTCGCCCACCTGCAGCGAGGCGGCCCAGATCTGCTGACAGCGCGGCCGGCGGCGGGCGTCAAAATGCGCCAGCGCGGCTGCGACGCTGTCGGTCTGCTGCAGCGCTTCGCGCAGCACGATGGCATCCTCAATCGCCATGCCCGCCCCCTGACCGAGATGCGGGGTGGTAGCGTGAACCGCGTCGCCCACCAGTACGACTCGTCCCTGATACCAGTGATCGTCGACGAATAGCTCCTCCAGCGGCTTATAGACGACCTCGTCGTTGTTAACGATATGCTCCCGCAGGCTCCCCGGTAACCCCGCGCCGGGCGGCAGACGGCGGCGCATCTCTGCCGCCAGCTGGTCGCGGGCGTAGCGGGGGTTATCCGCTTCGTGGGAGGTGATAAACAGATACATCAGATCTTCCCCCAGCGGCACCAGCCCGCAGTTGCAGCTCTCGCCCATAAAGCACATCAGATGGTCCACCTCCGGCGGACGCGGAAAGTTGTAGCGCCAAACGCCCTGACCGGTAAAGCGGGGACGATAGCGCTCGCCATACAGCATGCCGCGCACCCGGGAGTAGATCCCGTCGGCGCCTACCAGCAGATCGTAGCGCCCCTGGCCGCCGCGGCTGAAGCTCACCTCCACGGCATCGTCAACCTGACGAAAGGCGTCAATACTCTCGCCAGTGGTCAGTCGGACCCCCAGCTCCCGGGCGGTGGAACAGAGGACGTTGTGCAGGGCCAGGCGGGAGATGCCGACGTTGGCCGGGAACTGTTCACCCGCCAGCCGCTGGCCGGGAAAGCTGGCCAGCTGGTGGCCGCTCAGGGTGTGCACTGAGACGCTGTCAAACGGCCAGGCGGCGTCCAGATAGCGTTCCAGCACCCCAAGCCGCTGCATTTCCCGCACGACATTGTTCTGCTGAATGATACCGACGCCGTAGACCCGCCACTGCGGCTGGATCTCCACCACGTCGACGGCGACGCCGGCCTGGCGGAGGGCGATGGCGGTGCACAGACCGCCGATGCCGCCGCCAACAATTAATACGTTATTGATGTTCATCGTAGCTGTTTTCTCCAGGGTACAGAGTAGAGGACGTTAACCAGGCCAACGGCGCGCTGACTAATCGCGATAAAGAATGATCGCTATCGCAAAAAACGATATCGCCGTGGAAATTGAAAACAAAAAGTTGCAGAAAAGTTAAATTAAGCCACAGGATAAGCACGCCATTTCTCGCCGGGGGACCCATGCGTTACCAACATCTTGATCTGAACTTACTGGTGGCACTGGATGTGTTACTCGATGAACAGAACATCACCCGCGCCGCGGGCCGGTTGCATATGACCCAGTCTGCCACCAGCGGGGTGCTCAACCGGCTACGCACCTACTTTGAGGACGATCTGCTCACCCAGGTGGGCAGAAAGATGCGGCCCACGCCGCTGGCGGAAGAGCTGCGGGAGCCGGTCCGCGACGTGCTGATGAAAATTCAGACCTCCATTGCCCGCCGGCCGGTGGATGAGCCGGCAACCAGTAAGCGCCATTTCCGCATTATGGCCTCGGATTACGTTATCAACGTGATGCTGAAGGATGCGCTGCAGGCGGTACACCTGCAGGCGCCGAATATGACCTTTGAGTTTTTCTCGCCGGACGCCCAGTCCACCGGCATGCTCAACCGCGGCGAGCTGGATATCATCGTGGCGCCGGAGCGTTTTATGGCCGCCGACCATCCCGCCGAAGCGCTGTTTGACGAAGAGTTTGTCTGCCTGGCCTGGGCGGACAATCCCCACACCGGCGAGGCGCTGACCCTTGAAGCCTGGCAACAGCTGGGGCACGTGTCGGTGGTCTTTGGCCGCGAGCGGCAGCCGGGGCTGGAGGGCAATCTGTTTGCCGAGTCGGGGCTGAGCCGCCGTATCGAGGTGGTGACCCACAGCTACCACTGCGTTCCGCAGCTGCTGATCGGCACCTCGCGGATCGCCACGCTGCACCGGCGGCTGGCGGAGCAGTACGCGGCGATGCTGCCGCTGCGTCTTTTCCCGGTCCCGGTGACGCTGCCGGTCATGCGCGAATTTATCGGCTGGCACCGCTCGCTGGATAATGATCCTATCTTCGGCTGGCTGAAAGCGAAAATCGTCGCCAGCGCACGCTAACCCACTGGTATTGCTCCCGTCGATACCTGACATCCTGAGACATGATTGGTCGCCCGCAGGTGCTTTATGTGACAGTGCCTGCGCTACAGCGATTGCGACTGAATGTTGAAGGATGACCCTATGTTTCGCTATTTCCCTAAAAACTATGTCTGGAACCTGTCGGTGGATCTCTCCATCGAGATGGGCGCCCGCATCGGTGAGATCGAAGAGATGTGCGCGCCGCTATTGGCCGCGTCCGAGCATCCCGACGCCGAAGGCACCCGCGCGTTCCGGGAAACCTGGTCCCGCATGGCCGATAAATTATGCGCGCTGGCCGGCGAAGATGAGGCGCGGGGGCGGCGGCTGTCGGCAGGAGAGAAATATCTTCGGGCGGCCAACTATTACCTGACCTGCGAGCGCCTGCAGGCGCATGGCGCGCCGGACCGCGATGCGCTGTACCGCCGCTTTCTCGATGTCTTTGCCGCCGGGCTGCACCATACCCATGCCAACTGTCAGCGGGTGACTATTCCCTACGAGGGCAAAACCCTGTCGGCGCTTTACGTCCGCGCTGAAGGGGCGACCGGCCGCGCGCCGCTGCTGGTGCAGGTCAACGGTCTCGACTCCACCAAAGAGATGAAATATCTGGTGGGGCTGCCGCAGTGGCTGGCGCGGCGCGGGGTCTCCTCGCTGGTGGTCGACCAGCCGGGAACCGGCGAAGCGCTGCGTCTTCACGGCATGCAGGCCCGCTATGACAGCGAGCACTGGGCCAGCCGGATCGTTGACTGGCTGGAACAGCACCCGGAGGTGGATGCCGGGCGCATCGGCATGGAAGGGGTCTCGCTGGGCGGCTATTACTGCCCGCGGGCGGTGGCGTTTGAGCCGCGCTTCGCCTGCGGCGTGGTGTGGGGCGCCAATCACGACTGGCGGGAGGTACAGCAGCGCCGCCGCGAACGCGAAGGCGATTTTCCGGTACCGCACTACTGGCAGCATGTGCGCTGGGTGTGGGGGGGCGAGGATATCGACGCTTTTATGCGCATCGCGGAGAACGTCCATCTCGACGGCATTCTCGACCGCATACGGGTGCCTTTCCTCGTCACCCATGGTGAAAAGGACTCGCAGATCCCGGTGAAATGGGCGCAGCGCACCTACGACCAGCTGGTGAACAGCCCGCGCCGCGAGCTGAAAATTTTTACTGACCGCGAGGGCGGTGTGCAGCACTCCAGCTTCGACAACTCGATTAACGCCGGGCACTACATCGCTGACTGGGTGGCGGAAGCCCTCGGCGGCAGGGTGGCCTGAACACGCATAAGGAACAACCGCGATGAATATTCTTGGTCCGGATTATCTGGTATTTGGCGTCGATGACCTGGCGGGCTGCCGACAGTTTCTTCTCGACTACGGTTTACGCGAGCAGGAGAACGGTTTCTTTAGCGCGCTGGATGGCACCGGGGTGCTGCTGCGGGAGCGTGACGATCCGTCGCTGCCCGCGGCGCTGCCCAGCGGCAGCCAGCTGCGGGAAACCGTCTATGGCGTGGCGGATAGCGCCACCCTTGAGGCGATCGCCGAGACGCTGCGCCGCGATCGCGAGGTGAAGCTCGGCGCCGACGGCGTGCTGCGCTGCGTCGATGATGCCGGCTTTGCCCTCGGGTTTCGCGTCAGCCAGCGTCAGCCGCTGCAGCGGGAAGGGGAGAAAATCAACGCCCCGGGGGATCGCGCCGGGCGGCCGGTCAACCAGACCGGGGCCAGCGCTGACATGGCGGCAGAGCCGCGCTCGCTCTCCCATGTGGTCTATTTTGTGCCGGACGCCGCGCGCGCGGAAGCCTTCTATCAACGGCTGGGCTTTGTCTGTACCGATCGCTTCACCCACGTCGGCCCCTTCCTGCGGCCCGCCGGCACCCAGGATCACCATACCCTGTTTCTGATCCAGGCCCCGCCGTTTATGACCGGTATTGAACACTTTACCTTTCATCTCGGCGGCCCCACCGAGCTGATGATGGCCGGCAGCCGCTTTCAGCAGAAGGGATATCAGACCTTCTGGGGGCCGGGGCGCCATCAGCTGGGATCGAACTGGTTCTGGTACTTCAACAGCCCGCTCGGGTGTCACATCGAATACGACGCCGATATGGATCAGCACGATGACCACTGGCAGCCGCGCGAAGCGCTGCCGGGAGCCGATAACTCGCAATATTTCCTGCTGGGGTATCGCGAGAAGTGGGCCCCCGGTCCGGATAACGCCCGCTGATGGTTCGCCTGTGCCGTGCCGACAGCCTGGCCGAGGGCCAGGCGCGGGGATTTGACCCTACGGGCAGCGGGCAGGCGACGGTGATTGCCTGCCGCTATCAGGGAACGCTCTATCTGTGGCGTAACCGCTGTCCGCATCTGGATACCCCGATGAACTGGCGGCAGGACGCTTTTTTCAACGCCCGGGGCGACCGGCTGGTCTGCTTCGCCCACGGGGCGATTTTTATGCCGGACAGCGGCCTCTGCGTGCAGGGCGCCTGCGTAGGCCAACGTCTGAGTCCGCTGGCTGGCGAGGTGGACGCCGACGGCTGGCTCTGTCTGCTGGAGGAGGCAGGTCATGAAACTGGCAACACGAGATAACGGTGAACGCGACGGCTGCCTGGTGGTGGTCTCGGGCGATTTGACGCTGATGGCCGATGCGGCGGATATCGCTCCGACGCTTCAGCAGGCGCTGGAGCAGGCCGCGCGGGTCTGGCCTGCGCTGCAGGCGCGCTATCAGGCGCTCAATGCGCGCCGCTACCCGGCTGCGCAGCCCTATGATCCCCGGCGCCTGCTGGCGCCGCTGCCCCGCGCCTGGCAGTGGCTGGACGGTTCGGCCTTCCTCAGCCATGGCGAGCGCATGCAGCGGGCCTTTCATCTGCCGCCGATTGCCGGCGCCGACCAGACGCCGCTGATGTATCAGGGCAGCGGGGACGACTTTCTTGCCCCCCACGCCGGGATAGTCTGCCGCCGGGTCGAGGACGGTCTCGACTTTGAGGGCGAGTTCGCGGTGGTGGTGGACGAGGTGCCGCAGGGTTGCTCGCCGCAGCAGGCGCTGAGCTGTATCCGCCTGATCGTCTTGCTCAACGATATCAGTCTGCGGGCGCTGGCGCCGCGCGAGATGCAGACCGGGTTTGGTTTTATTCACGCCAAACCCGCCTCGGCCTTTGCGCCGGTGGCCCTTACCCCGGATGAACTGGGAGAGGCCTGGCAGCACGGGCGGGCGGCGCTGACGCTGCAGGTGACCCGCAATGGCGAGCCGTTTGGCTGCCAGTCGGGCAGCGAGATGCATTTCCATTTTGGCGAACTGATTGCCCATGCGGCGCAGACCCGCCGCCTGCGCGCCGGGACGGTGGTGGGTTCCGGTACGGTTTCCGGGCCGGACGCCAGCCGCGGCGCCAGCTGTATCGCCGAGGCGCGGGCCATAGAGATGCTGGCCTTCGGCGAGCCGCGCACGCCGTTTTTGTCCCCGGGGGAGCGGGTGACGATGGAAGCCCACGCCCCCGATGGCCGGCCACTGTTTGGCGTGCTGGATCAACATGTTGTGATGTTAACGGAGTAAACCATGATCAATCTTTTACAGGGGCGTCGGCTGATCGACCTCTCCGTCACCCTGGATAACAATCCCTGGACCGACCCGCCGCCGCTGCTGCCGAACATTGAGTATCAGGATCATCAGCAGGGATGGCCGGAAATGGCGGCGATGTTTCCGGGACTGGAAAAAACGCAGATGCCGGGAGAGGAGGCCTGGGCCTCGGAGCGTCTGACCGTGACGCCGCACAATGGCACCCATATGGATGCTCCCTGGCACTATAGCTCAACCACCAACGGCGGCGAACCGGCGTTTGGTATCGATGAGCTGCCGCTGGAGTGGTGCCTGCGCCCCGGCGTCCGGCTGGATTTTCGCCATGTCGCCGACGGGGCGATTCTGCAGCCGGAGGATCTGCAGCGCGAGCTGGCGCGGATCGATTATCGCCTGTCGCCGCTGGATATCGTGTTAATCAATACCGCCGCCGGCGCCCGCTACGGCCAGCCGGATTATCTGCAGCGCGGCTGCGGCATTGGCCGGGCGGCAACGCTGTGGCTGCTGGAGCAGGGGGTACGAGTGGTCGGCACCGACGCCTGGAGCTGGGATGCGCCCTTCCACTTTACCCGCGAACGCTTTCAGGCCAGCGGCGACGCCGGGCTGATCTGGGAAGGACATAAAGCCGGCAGGGAGATCGCCTATGGGCAAATGGAGAAGTTGAGCAATCTGGAGCAGCTTCCCGACCACGGCTTCTGGGTGAGCTGTTTTCCCTACAAGATCCGCCGCGGCTCGGCCGGTTTTATCCGCGCGGTGGCGATTGTCGACGCCTGAGGGAGTTGATGGTTATGTTAATTTAATGTGAATGCATTGTATTAATTGTGATAGCAATCGCAGTCCATGCCACCTGCATCCGGTAGGGTAGAACGGTATGTGTGCTGAGTTCGCTGCGGCGTGTTCAGCCAGGATACCGGGGCGACAGAGCGCCTTTCTTTATCGATAAAAAATAGAACTGTAATTCATATTCTAAATAAAGAGCAGTGACGGAGAGCGGAAGATGGTGATGCACAAGGTTTCAGCAACCCCGCGCGAGGCGGGGGCCGTACAGGCGATTTTACTGATGTTGGCGGCCCTGTTGCCGATCATGGGGACCTTGACCATGCTGCCGGTGATGCCGCTCCTGTTCGGCCATTTTGCCGCGCAGCCGCACGCCCAGCTGCTGGTGCCGATGATCATCACCATTCCGGCGGTGAGCATGGCGCTGCTGGCTCCGCTGGCGGGGAGGGTGGGCGATCGCCTGAGCCGTCGTCGCCTGCTGATTGCCGCCACCGCTCTGTACGCGGGGTTTGGCCTGCTGCCGGTGATGCTCGACGATCTGTATGCCATTCTGCTGGCGCGGCTGGTGATGGGCATCGCCGACGCCTTTATTCTTACCACCGCCAATGCGCTGATTGGCGACTACTTTGCCGGCGAGGCGCGCAGCAAATGGCTGGCGGTGCAGAGCGGCATCGGTTCGATACTGTCGACGCTGATCGTGCTGGGCGCTGGCCTGCTGGGCACCCTGGGCTGGTATGGCCCGATCTACCTGTATGCGCTGGCGATCCCGGTCTTTATCGGCCTGTGCCTGTTCACCGCTGAGCCGGCGACCCGCCGTCGCGCGGACAGCGTCGCTGACGAGGAGCCTGTCGCTTTTCCACGGCGCAAAATGGCGACGATCGGTCTGATTACGCTCGCCAGCGCGATCCTCTACTTTCTCGAGCCGCTGCAGATAAGCCAGGTGTTCAGTCAGCTCGGCCTGACCTCCAGCAGCCAGATCGGCATCGCCACCGCCGTTGCGGGCATTGGCGTGCCGCTGGGCGCCTGGCTGTATGGCCGTAGCGCCAGGCAGCGTGTCGACAGGCAGTTTTTCCTTTTTTACGCCATTTTTGGCCTCGGTCTGCTGTTTATCGCCGTGGCCCACAATCCGCTGGCCGGCGTGGCGGCAGCGTTCGTCGCGCAGGTTGGTAACGGAATGCTGATCCCTCTGATGCTGGCCTGGATGTTGGAAGCCCTGCCGGCGCCGCACCGGGCGACGGGGATCGGTATCTGGCACACCTTCTTTTTCCTCGGCATGTTCATCAGCCCGGTTCTGATGACCTTGCTGAACGGCATGACCGGCAGCATGCAGGACAGCCTGCTGCTGTTTGCGCTGCTGACGCTGGCTATCGCCGGCGCGACGGGTATCGCCAGCGCCCGGATGGGGGGCCGCCGCGCGCTGGCTCGTTAATTTCACCTGACGACATAATTACCACACGCCCGCCGGTCTCCCGGCGGGAAGGGGAGGCCATTATTTAGAAAAAGCGTACACCTTATTTAGCGTTAACTTTCAGCCTAATTAATCCCTGTAAATAAACGTATTGTGACTAATTTATTTTTCACGATATGGCGCATCTTACCTGCAAAAAATAAAAATGAGGGTTTATTATGAGTCTCTGCTGTACCGACGTAAGTAAGAAAATAGTGTTTCCACTTTCGGCGCTGACGCTGGCGATATTCTCCAGTACCGCGCTGGCCGATACCTGGACCTGTGAGCAACTGGATAAACTGAATACCCGCTCCGCGCAGGTCGTCAGCCCTCCGTCGACCTGCGAATCGCTCATCGGCGATATTGGCGGCTTTCGCAGCGCGCTGGCCGACCGCGGGTGGGGCGTCCAGTTAAGCTGGAACCCGATGGTGATGTACGATCTGAAAGGCCAGTCCGCTGACCCGCAACAATATGCCGGGCAGAATTTTACCTGGTCGCAAAATATGTCGCTGAACGTCACCTACGATTTAAGCCGAATTGGTTTTAGCAAAGACGCGCAATTTACCTTTTCTCCCCAGTGGGCGACCTCGAATTATCATGATAGCTATCCGGAACTGCATAATATTGCGGTGCTGGCGGTGAACCAGCCCTTATTAAACGGCCAGCTGGAACTGCAGTATGGTTTTTATCCGTTAATTCGTCAGTTTTACGGCATGGTGCTGGGGGGGAACTCCTCCTCAGCCGCGCTGGGGCCGACCAGCGTGATCCCGGTGCAGGTGGGGATCAGCCTCAACGCGCCGACGCCGACCTTCACCGCCATCGTCCGCGACAGCGATAAGAAGTTCTATAACAACTTTGCCGTCAGCCGCAGTATGTCGCCTGCCGGACATCTCGACGACGTGGAGCAGAACCCCTCGGGGCTGAAATGGCACGTCGATGGCGCCAACCCGATCCTGGTGAATGAGTTTGGCTTTAAGCAGGCGGCGGGCGAGTCGCAGCGATCGCTGTGGTTCCGCGCCGGGGCTATCTATAACACCTCGCACTACCAGTATTTTGACCAGCCCGGCGACAGCAGTAGTAACTATGCGTTCTACGTCGCCAACACCATGCAGCTGACCCAGCCGAAAAAAGGGCTTCCGCTGGGGCTGTATCTCGATGTGAAAGCGGACTACGCGCCGGACGATCGCAATGCTTACACCAGCGACTTCCAGGTGACCTTCTTTGACATCGGCCTGTTTCCCGGCCGCGAGCAGGATATGACCTCGCTGGGCTACACCCGCTCCTTTATCAGTAAGAAGTTCCGCGATTATGTCGGCGAGGCGGGGATGGAGGCGCCGCAGAGCATCAATGCCATCTCCCTGTCGCACGCCCTGCGCGTGACGAAAGGTATTTACTGGATCAACGGTATCACCTGGCAGGATAACCCGACGCTGGTGCCGAAGCATGAGTCGGCGGTCCTCTGGCAGTCCTCGATGTACTGGAACTTCTGACACCGATCGCCTCAGGCTTTTAACCCCGCCCGCCGGTACGCCGCCGCCGGGCGGTTTTTTTTTCGTGAATTGGCTGGCGCAGGAATAAAAAAAGAGGGCCGGCACGTTGCCGACCCTCTTTGACATCGATCCGGGCTTAGCCCCGGTGGCTGATTTTCCCGTCGGGAGTCAGCACGAAATCGAAGGTTGCCCGGATATCGTCGCTGGCGAAACCCACCGCCAGCTGCCAGGGGCCGCAGGCCAGGCGCCATTCCTGGGCTGGCACCTGCCAGCGCTGCAGCGCGTGACGCGGCAGGGCAAGGGTCAGGGCGACTTCCTCGTGCGCCGGGACGCTGACCGCCGCAAACTCCGCCAGCGCCGACCAGGCCGTCTCCGGCCCCCGCAGGTAGAGCTGGACCACTGCTTTTCCGGCGCGGGCGGCGCGGTTTTCCAGCCGGCAGCGCAGCTGCAGAGCATCCACCTCGTCGCCTGTCAGCGCGGCGGCGCTCAGGGTGATATCGGCATACCCCAGACCGTGACCAAAGGACCAGGCGGCGGGGCGTTCGCGGGCGTTAAACCAGCGATAGCCCACCTGCTGGCGCTCGTGGTACCAGAGGTCCCCTGCGGCGTCCGGCGTCAGGCTGCGCACCGGATAGTCGTCCAGACGCTGGGCGAAGGTCACCGGCAGGCGACCGCCAGGCTCACGATCCCCGGCCAGCACCGAGGCCAGCGCCGGGCCAAACTCCTGGCCCGGATACCAGACGACCATGACCGCCGCCGCGTCGGCGAGACACCCGGTATCCACCGGATGGGCGACGTTGAGCACCACCACCGTCCGCGGATTCGCCGCGCAGACGGCGCGGATCAGGGCGACCTGATGCGCCGGCAGCGCGGTAGCGTCCCGGTCGATGCTCTCCAGACCGGCATCGGCCGTTTCGCCGATCACCAGCACCACGCTGTCGGCCGCCCGGGCATGGTCGACCGCCTGCTGCAGCAGGTCGATGGTTTGCGGGGGCTGGCAGCCGAACCAGATGCCGTGGGCGATACTGCTGCCCAGCGCCATCTCGGCCCGGAAGGTCAGGGTTTCCCCCGCCTGCAGCGGGAAGTCGAGACGGGTATGCGGGGCTTGCATCAGCTTGCCCATGATATCCCCCTCCAGCGCCTCGCCGTTAAAGGTCGCCATACGCTCGCCGTTCAGCTGCAGGGCGATCTCCCCGGTGCCGCCGATCCAGAAGCCGTAGCGGCCGCTCACCGGCGCGGTGAACTGGCAGCTTACCGTCACGGTGGCGCGTTCGGTCAGGCGCAGCATGTCGCCGACGCCCGGCATATCGCGGAACCAGATCAGCGAGGAGGCGTCGCGTACCTCCTGATGAACCACGCCCCCGTCGGCGGTGGCGTAGGCAACGTCCAGGCCGCGCTCGCCGGAGGCGGTGCGCAGCGGCAGATGATGCAGAGGCGGGATGCGGTAATCGCTCTCCACCCCCTGGGCATAGCTTATTTCGACCCCGGCGGCGGAAAAGCGCTGGCGAATGGCCTCCAGAGGTGAGATCAGCCCCGGCATCAGCGCCACTCTGGCAAAGGTCCCGCCCTGGAAGCAGGGCGTCGTGGCGTTGGGGCCAATCACCGCCAGCCGCTGTCCCGCCTGCGCGGCGAGGGGCAGCAGCCGCTGGCGATTGTGCAGCAGGACAAACCCCGCCGCCGCCGCCTCTTCGAGGGTGTGACGCCGCTGCGCCTCGGCGGCGGCAGAGCCATCCCAGGGCAGGGGATGGCTGACCCGTTCGGCCAGCCGCGCCAGCCGGACGGCGGCATCGTCCAGCCGCCGGGCGTCGCTGTCGGTGTCCATCAGCGCGGGCAGCAGGCGCTCGCCCATATGGCGGGCCGGGCCCGGCATCTCCAGATCCAGCCCGGCGCGGAAGCTGGCCGGGCCGTTCTGGGTGCCGAACCAGTCGGACATCACCAGCCCGTCCCAGCCGAGATCGCGCTTCAGCCACTGGCTGATGGCCTGATGCTGTTCGGCGCAATAGATCCCGTTCACCCGGTTATAGGCGGTCAGCATGCCCCAGACGCCGCGGCTGGCCGCCACTTCGAACGGCCAGAAATAGACTTCGCGCAGGGTGGCTTCATCGACGACCACGTTCATGGTCCGCCGATCGGTTTCCGAATCGTTGCAGACCATATGCTTGACGATGCAGCCTACCCCCTGGCGCTGGACGCCGTCGATCCACGCCGCGCCGAGCTCGGCGATATGCCGCGGGTCTTCGCCGAAAAGCTCAAACGCGCGGCCGGCAAGGGGGCTGCGCAACAGGTTCAGGTTAGGCGCCAGCAGCGCCTGCGTTCCGGTGCGCAGCGCCTCCTCGCCGATGACGCCGCCAACCCGGCTGACCAGCTGGCGGTCCCAGCTGGCGCCAAGCGCCAGTCCGCAGGGGCTGAGCAGGGCAATATCCCGCTCGTCAACCCGGCCGCCGGTGATCCCCATCGGGCCGTCGGACAGGGTGACTGAACCCAGCGTGGAGTGGGGGATAGGGTGGGTGGACCACATCCCCATCCCGGCGGTGAGCCGCGCTTTTTCGGCAACGCTAAGCGACAGACTGAGCGCAGGCATCGGCATGTCTCCGTAAGGGGGCGGCGGGGGCGAAGGCCAGCGCCTGTTCGGCTACGATGGCCAGCGCGCGCTGGACCGCGTCGTCGGTGCAGCGGCCCTCGCTGTCGAACAGCGACACGCCGGCGGTGTTGAGGGTCACCCCCAGCGGAGTCGGCCAGCCGCGCAGGGCGTGAACGATCCCGCGCATGGCGCCGAGGGTAGTGTTGCAACCCTGCCAGCCGGCGGCGGTGACGATGCAGCCCACCGCGCGGCCATCAAGATAGACCCGGCTGTCGCCGCGCAAATCTTCCAGCAGGTCGATGGCGTTCTTCACCAGGCCAGACACCCCGCCGTGGTAGCCCGGCGAGGCCAGCAGAATGCCGTCGGCCTGGCGCACGGCGTCGACAAACGCCGTTTCCTGCGGCGTGCGGGTGGTGACTTCCGGGTTAAACGGCGGCAGGGCCGCCAGTTCAGCGCCGCCGAACAGTTGGGTCTGCGCGCCGAGCGTGCGGGCGTGGGCCAGCGCGGCGGCGAGGGCGCGCTCGGTGCTGGAGCCCGGGCGGGTGGTGCCGCCGATGCCGATCAGCAGCGGCGGGCGTGAGAAAGCAGGTTTATTCATAGCAGGATCTCCCGGTCGGATTAGCGAAAGCGCGGCAGGATCTGGTCCGCAAACAACGAGATCGACTGCTGGCTCAGGCGCAGGCGCTCCTCGGTCAGCGGGCCGTTGGTGAAGCCGAGCAGCACGTTGCCGATGCCCAGCTGCTGATGGCGTTCCAGCTCCTCGGCGACGGTCTCCGGGCTGCCGTACAGGCACCAGGTTTTGATCCACTCTTCGCTGAAACAGTCCGGATGGCGGTGCAGCGTAACGCTGCTGAACTCTTCCGCCCGCTTGTTGTACTCATATTCCCGGTCGATGGCCTGCTGGTACCAGCCCATGATCTGCAGCATCTCTTCGCGGGCCTGCTCGTCGGTGGGGGCGATATGGACGCACTGCCAGGTGTGGGTGGTCCACGAGAGGCAGTGGTTCACCACCTCGTCGCTATGGCCGGCGTTAAGCAGGGCATCGCGGTAGCGGGTGAAATAGTGGGTCAGCTGGCCAAACGGATCGTTGCTGGCCGGGATCGGCGGAGTAAACGCGGGAATAAAGGCCGGCCAGCCGTTATCGGCGGCGCGCTGCATGCTGGTTTCACGCAGCGCCACCGGCATAATGCGGTTGAACGGTTTTTGCCAGGGGGCAGGAACGATGCGCTGGACTACCGCGCCCTTATAGTGGCCGGTTTCGAAAATGATCGGATCGTCTTCAATATTTTTCTCCCACAGCCGCTGGACCAGATCGAGGTTCTCCTGCAGCAGGCTTGAGGCGTCCTTGTAGTTCACGCCAAAGCCGATCATCTCTTCCGGCGTGGTGCCGCTGCCGATGCCCACCAGCAGGCGGCCTTCGGTGAGTTGATCCAGCAGGTTAACGCGCTCGGCGAAGCGCACCGGGTGGTGCAGCGGGACGGTGGTCACCGACATGCCGAAGTGGATCTTTTTCAGCTGGCCGGCCAGGTAAGCGGCGAAGACAAACGGATCGCTGGACATCGGCGCATAGCCGGTGAAGTGATGGTCTGGCATAAAGACCGCATCGAAGCCGCGATCTTCGGCCTGGCGCGCATGATCGATCAGCGACTGCATGACAAAACGATCCTGCTCGGGGGCGGTGGAACGGCCGACGAGGAAAACAGAGAAACGCATAGCAACTCCTGGGTTGTGTGGTGGTTGTTATTATTAAATAGAACTAGAATTATGATTCTAGTTGTTTATCAAAGAATGAAAATGACCGCCATCACACTTTTGCCACATCGCCGACGGGGGAGTCGGGTGGGCAATTTGCAGCGTGGTCGCTAACTGCAATACACTGCGGGGGTTTTCTATGGATAAAGAGGTGAGAACTGCGATGACCGATCTTCCCGCGATGCGCCAGCCGAAACAGGACCGGAGCCGGGTGGCGCTGGAGCGGCTGATGGCCGCCAGCCGTGAAATCCTGCATGAAGGCACCTTTGAGCTGCTGACCATTGCTGAAATCAGTAAACGCTCGGGCGTTTCTGTCGGCTCGATCTATGCCCGCTTCGGCGGCAAAGAAGATCTGTTTATCGCCGTCATGATGGAGGTGATGCAGGAGCTGGACGCCGAATGGCAGCAGCTGATCCAGCAGCTGCACGCGCGCAATCTGCCGCTGCGCCAGCGGCTTCCGGCGCTGATGGATGTCCAGGCGGAGTATCTGCGTCGCCATGCCGGGATCCTGCGGCCGTTTATGGCGCGGGCGGATGATGAGCGCGTGGCGGGGATTGGTAAAGCCGCTTACCAGAAAAATGAGCAGACCTTTATCGACCAGCTGCTCGACGCCGCGGCGGAGATCCGCCACCCGGAGCCAGAGCAGGCCGCCCGCTTCTGCTTTACGGTTTCGTATGCCGCGCTGGCGCGCTTCCTCGGCCTGGGATCGGCGGCAGAAGCCGCCGGCGAGGGCGACTGGGAACAGCTCAAACGCCATCTGGGCATGATGTGTCTGAGCTATCTGGTTACCCCCGTCGAGGCCGGCTAAGCCGCGGGATTTTACTTCGCTAACTGCCAGGCGCTGGCCTGCTTGTGCTGACGCAGGCGCTGGCTATGGCGGGAGAAGGTATAAAGAAATATCGCGGCGGCCAGCACCAGCGCCGCGATGCCGAGCGTCAGGAAGGCGCTCAGCACATCGTTCCCGGCCCGCAGGCGGATCGCGCCGACGATAATCGGGCTGACGAACATGCCCGCGAAGAAGGCCCCGGACCAGGCGCCCATCGCCCGGCCGCAGTAGGCGGGCGGAATCAACGATCCTACCCAGTAAATCATCGCATTAATCGCCATGCCGGCACCCAGCTGCTGGATGGCGGAGCCGATCCCCATGGCGATCAGCGTCCGCGATTCGCCCACCACCAGCATTCCGATCCCCATCAGGCAGAGCATGATGGCGAGCACGCGCTCCGGCGTATAGCGGCGGGAGACCAGACCGAACATCAGCGAACCGACCGGCACGGCGAGGCTGACCAGCGACATAATCAGGCCGATACGCTGTGGGCTGGCGTTTTGCAGGGTATGAAAGGCGTTGGCGCCGTTGATGGTGTACACGTAATAAATGATGGCGCAGACAAAGGTGAGCACGCTGAGGGCGATCACTCGCGGCCACGGAAACGGATTATGCTGCGCCGCCTGGGCGGCGTGCTGTGGACGGGCCGCCTGAGCGGGTTCGAACATCCAGAAGTACATCGCCAGAAACAGCAGGATGGCGACAAAGTAGATCATAAAGGCGCCGTTCCAGCGCAGGGCGGTCAGATAGCCGGAGCTGGCCAGCACCAGCACCGCCAGCGCCGGGCCAATCACCCCCTGCACCGTCAGCCAGAAGCGGCGCTGTTTGTCGTCAAAGTAATCGATCAGCATGGTGTTAGCGATGGTCAATACCACCGCCTCCGCCAGCCCGACGCCGAGGCGGCTGCAAAAGATGCCGGTCAGGGAGGTGATGTACAGCGGCATTGTGCCGCAGATGCCATACAGCAGCGTGGCGCTGAGCAGCAGTTTGCGGCGGCCAAATTTATCCGCCAGCCAGCCGGTGCAGGGCCCGGCGATGGCGATCACCAGACCGGGCGCGGTGAGCATCAGCGGCACCAGGGTTTCGACATAAGGCACGCCGGCGAAGTGCTGGATCAGCGTCGGGACCGCCGGCGCCAGGGAAACGATCGCCAGGATGGGCAGAAAGGCGGTCAGGGCGATGATGATGCCCTGGATCGCGCCGGCTTGCGGCGCGTGGGGCGGATTCAGACTATGGCTCACGACGTTCTCCTTTTATCGCGCGGGTCGCCTGTCGTTGGCGGCGGCGCGGTTTTTTAGTATGCAGGTCAGGGATACAGGTGGCGGCGGGAATAGCCGCGGATTTAAGAGTAGGAGCAGGAACGGCGCGGGGAAAAATTGTGATTACGTATGTGATCCATCACAAACAAAAATACCATTGGTTTTGTATGGTTTTTGCGGCAATAAAAAGGCGACCGGTGTCGCCTTTCGCGGGGAGCGGGGCCGCTTGTGCCCCGGTGAGCCAGAGGCGCTACAGCAGCCGCGCCACGATATCGTCAGCGGCGAGGATCGCCAGCGCGACGCTGGTCAGCGTCGGGTTGCAGGCGGTTGAGGTGGGGATCGCCCCGTTGCCGCCGACGTACAGATTGTGAAAACCCCAGACCCGCGAGTGGCGGTCGGCCACGCTGTTGCCGTCGTTCGCTTCTCCCAGGCGACAGGTTCCCTGGTAATGCAGCGAGGTGCCCGCCGGCAGGATCATGGCCTCCCCGCCGGGCGCCACGCGGCCCAGCGCGGCGCCGACGCGTTCAGTCACTGCCACCGCCTGCTGTAAACGACGGCGATCGCCGTCGGTTAACTGATAGTTCAGCTGCATTTTCGGCAGTCCTACGGCGTCGGTGTCATCACTGAAGACGATCCGATCCTCCTCGCGCAGCTCCTTGGCGAGGAACAGCCCCAGGCCCACCACCGGCTTCGCCGGGGTACCCGACGGCTGGGCAAAGGCGATCGGCGAAGTATCCATCTGCATCAGCTGACCGTGGAACGGAAAATCGGGCTCATGGAACGGCAGCCAGGTGACGCCGGAGACATTGTCCCGTCCGTCGCGCACCGGGGAGGTCGGCGCGACGGCGGCCGGCGGGGCGTCCACTTCAATCAGAGCGATCACCTGCGGCTGATCGTTGAGCCAGCGCCCCAGCGCCCGCGGACGGATGCCCGAGGCGTACAGCAGCTGCGGCGTACGCAGCGCATCGGCGGCGACCACTACCGCTTTGGCCGTCACAACATACTGTTCGCCGGTACGCAGATCGCGCAGCTCCGCCCCGCGGGCGACGCCGTCCTCGCTGAGGATCCGCGTGCACAGGGTGGCGGTGCGGATCTCCACCCCGCGCTGGCGGCGGGTCTCTTCCTCCGCCAGCTCGCCGAGCACCGCGTCGACGCCGGACCAGCGCGGCTTGCCCTCCGGCGTCGCGGCGCAGGCCAGCGGCATAGGCTGCGCCAGCCGCGCCGGCGGACGGTCGCTGGCGAAGTGCTGATTAAGGGCATCGACGATTTGCCGGCCGATGGCGGTGGCCGGAAATCCTTCGCGGGTCACCTGCAGATAATGCTCTGCCGACTCCCAGGCGTCGGCCATCTCCCGGGGATCGAGAAAGGGAATGACTTCGCTGCCGCCCGGGCGCGGACAGGCGCAGGTCCAGTGGACGCCCATGCCGCCGAGGTTAGTGGAGAGCGCGGCGGCTGGCATGCCGCTGTGGGGCGCCGTCGGGTCGAGAAGATGGGTGCCGGGCCGCGCCTGCAGGGCGTCTGCCGGCAGGTTTTCCGGCAGGGCGGCCAGCGGAAACGCCCGGGCGCGGTCGTAGGCCGTTTCCCGCTGCGCTGGCGCCAGGTTGCGGATATTAACCCCGGTGGCGGGCGTCAGCGCTTCGCCGGCTTCCACCACCAGGATCCGCGCGGCGCGGCGGTCGGCAATCCGCCGCGCGAAAGCGGCGCCTACCGGGCCGCTGCCAATAATCAGTACATCGATGTTCTCATCCATATCAGTCCTTGCCATTGTTGTTCTCCGGGCGCATGCCCGTTGCAGGTGTACAGAAAATAGGTACTACAGCTTTGTGCGTCCTGATAAATGGTTCCTCATGATAGCAGCCATTGCCGGACGCGATAGGTCATGGCTTCCCTGGCGGGGGAAGCACCGAGACGGGCAGCAGGCGGCTGAGGGCGGCAATCGCCAGCAGGATCAGGGCGCCAAGGGTCAGCAGGGTGATAAACGCCCCGCGCCAGGCGTCCGGCGCGGAGGCGCTTTGCGCCAGATAGAAGCCGCCAAGGGTCGCCATGCCAAGGGCGGCGCCAAACTGCTGGCCGGTGCGAAATAATCCCGACGCCGCGCCGGCATGGGCCACCGGGATCGCCGCCATGGCAAAGGCCGGCAGCGGGGCGGAGATAAGCCCCATCCCACAGCCGCACAGGCCGAACCCGAGACCCAGCGCGGTCAGCGGCAGCGTCCCCGGCGCCGCGGCGATCCCGTAGCCCATCAGCAGCAGGCCGCTCATTTGTACGGCCACCCCGACCAGCGTCACGTTACGCCCAAGACGAGGCGATAGCCGGCGGCCGGCGACGGCGATGGAAAACATCGCCCCTAGGGCGAAGGGGATGTGCAGCAGGGCGGTATGGAACGGGCTGAAGCCCAGCCCGCTC
Organism: Klebsiella sp. C360; assembly: GCF_048822415.1. Taxonomy (NCBI): domain Bacteria; kingdom Pseudomonadati; phylum Pseudomonadota; class Gammaproteobacteria; order Enterobacterales; family Enterobacteriaceae; genus Klebsiella; species Klebsiella sp. C360. The sequence goes on along the minus strand of NZ_JBMEZZ010000011.1, from coordinate 59,434 downwards.
TGCAGCACCAGCGCGGTGGCCAGCAGCAGCGAGGCGGTGGTCAGCTGATAGAGCAGGGTGATGACGATCCCGGCGCGAAAGAAGCGGTCGCGCAGCACCGCAGGGGGTAACAACAGCGTGCCGCCCCGGCGTTCACGGCCCAGCAGATGACGCCAGAGGAGGGCCACCGTGATGAGCGACAGCAGCGGCGGCAGCGCCATCCATAGCGGCCAGCGCAGGGCGGGGCCTTCGATCAGGGTGAGCAGCAGCGCGCCGCCGCCCACCACCGCCAGCAGGGTACCCAGCGGATCGATACCTTTGGCCTCCGGGCTGCGCACCGCCGGCAGCGCCCGCCAGGCCAGTATCACGGCGACGACGATCACCGGCACGTTGATCAAAAAGATCGGCCGCCAGCTGAGGCCGAACAGATTGCTTTCGATGATGATCCCGCCGAGCACCGGGCCGAGGATCCCGGCGGCGCCGCCGAGCAGGCCGAAAATACTCATCACCCGGAAACGTTCGTGCGGGCGATACAGAACCTGCATCAGGGAGAGGATTTGCGGGCCCATCATCGCCCCGCTGGCCCCCTGCGCAATACGCATCGCCACCAGCATCTCCGGGCTGGCGGCCAGTCCGCAGCCGGCTGACGCAGCGCCAAACGCCAGCAGGCCGCTGATAAACAGCCGCCGGTAGCCATACAGATCGCCGAGCCGACCGCCGGTGAGCAGCAGAATGGAGAAAAAGAACAGGTAGCCGGTGACCACCCATTCAATTTGCCGCGGGCTGGCGAGCAGATCCCGCTGTACCACCGGGATGGCGACATTAATGATCGAGACGTCGATGATCTCCAGCACCAGCGCTATCGAAACCACCAGCGTGGCCAGCGTGCGCTGCCGCTCGCTGGTATAGGGAGGCGCCTGAACCGCGGCCGCCGAAGCGTTATTGAGCATGATGTACCTTCAGATTTGGTTAAAAACTTGTTAAATAATGTTGACAATTTATAGCAACCAGAGATTAGAATTAGAGCACTCATTCTGGTTATGCCGCGTCAGATCCTGCTGTTGACCGCGAAGCCAGAAGGGAAGGCGTCACACTGCCGCTCCGAAACAGAATAAGAATTCTTATTCTAATTTTGTTTGTTTTGATCTGGCAAGTAGAGAAGGGGGTCGGATGTATTTGTCCGCATGTATTGAATGGCTGTTTCGTGAAGAGTATCCCGATTTCAGCGATCGGGTCCGGGCGGCGAAAGCGCAGGGATTCAGCCACGTTGAGTTTCATCTCTGGCGTGATAAACCGCTCGCGGCGCTGGCGCAGGCGCTGGAGGAGACCGGCGTGAGGCTGTCGAGCTTCGTGGTGGAGCCCCGGCGCAGCCTGGTGGATCCGGCGGAGCATGAGCAGTTTCTGGCGGCGGTGAGCGACAGCCTGGCGGCCTCGCGCCAGTTGGGGTCGCCGCCGCTGGTGGTGGCCTCCGGCTTCAGCCGCGAAGGGGTGGCGATCGCCGAACAGCAGGCGCAGGCGATCCACATCCTGCGCCAGGCGGCGACGCTGGCGGAAGCCGCCGGGGTCACTCTGCTGCTGGAGCCGCTCAACACCCGCATCGATCATCCGGGGATGTTCTTAAACGACACCCGGCTGGCGCTGGACATTATCGAGGCGGTCGACAGCCCGCGGCTGCAGCTGCTGTTTGACGTCTATCACTCGCTGGTGATGGAAGAGGAGATGGAGGAGGTGCTCGGCGGCAGAATGCACCGGGTGGGACACGTGCAGATAGCGCAGGCGCCGGAACGTAACGAACCGGATCCGCGCAGCGGCGAGTGGCCAGAAGTGATCGCCCGGCTGCAACGCCTGGGCTACAACGGGGCCATTGGCCTGGAGTATAAACCGTCGCTGCCCGCAGCGGCCTCGGTGGCCCGCGCCCGCGAAGCGACCGGCTTATCCTGTTAACCAACTTACCTGGTACTTTTATGACTCAGAAAATAAAACGCGGCGTCAGTCTGTACAGCTTTCAGAATGAGACTTATCTCGGCAAGATGTCCCTCGATCAGGCGATCGGTCACTGCGCGGCGTTCGGCGCCCGCGGCATTGAAGTCGTCGGCGAACAGACCTTCGCCGGCTGGCCGGAGTGCGGCATGCCGGAGGCGGCGATCGCCGACTGGCGCCGTCTGATGCAGCGCCATGACACGGTGCCGGTGTGCCATGACTTTATGCTCGACTATAAACGCTATAAAGACCGGCCGATGCCGTTTGACGAGCAGGTGCGCAGCGTGCAAAACGACATCGATTTTGCCGCCCGGCTGGGCATGCGCTTTATCCGCTCTCTGGTTTCCGTGGCGCCGGAGGTGCTGGTGGCGGCGGCGCCTTATGCGGAAGACAAAGGGATCACCATTCTGCTGGAGGTGCACGCCCCGCTGCATTTCGACCATCCGTGGATTATTCGCCATGCCGAAGCCTATGAAAAAGCCAACACCCGGGCGCTGGGCTTCCTGCCGGATATGGGGATGTTTTTAGCCCGCTTCCCGCGGGTGTGGAAAGAGCGCTTTATTCGTAACGGTTGCCCGCAGGCGGCGGCGGATTTTATCGAGAAAGCCTATGAGGAGCGGACGCTCAGCGAATACGTGATCCTGGATGTGATGCAAAAATGGGGGCCGGGCCCGCAGCTGGCGATGGCGGAAACGCTGCGCCACAACGCGGCGTTCGAGCCGAAGCGGATGCTCGATTTTATGCCGCGGATCCACAACATTCATGCCAAATTCTATGAGATGACCGACGAGATAAGCGAGTGGTCAATTCCCTACGATGAGATCTTCCGCGTGCTGCAGAAGGGCGGCTATGAGGGGTATGTGTGCTCCGAGTATGAAGGCAACCGCTGGGTGGAAGATGCGCAGGAGGTGGACAGCCTGGAGCAGGTCCGCCGCCAGCAGCTGATGTTCTGTCGCCTGTTAGATGAAACCCCACCCCCGGCGCTGCTGGGTCAGTAAGGAGCATTATCATGTTTGATCAGCATATTATCTGCCGCGAAGGTTTCGGCAACGTCACCCGCGACGGGGAAGTTATCGGCGTGCGCTTTTTGGCCCGTCTGCCTTACTACCGCGGTCTGGGTTTGTCGATGGTGGAAGATATCGCCGTGACCCTCAACGGCGAAGCCATCCCGCGGCAGGCGATCCGCCTGGCGCTGCGCGGCCGGGAGTGGACGCTCGACGAGCTGGAGAGCGTTTACGACGACCGGTGGAACTTCGGTGAAAAGGCGACCATCACGGTGCTCAAACCCGGCGGCCTGCCGGCCGGCTGGCATCGCCTGAAGGTGGCCGAGAGGCTGCGGATCTCCTATCTGCCGTTTGTGCCGGTGACCACCTTTGAAACCGAGCTGGAGTTAACGGCGTAACCTCCCGCAGGATCCGCTGCCGTTATGGCAGCGGATTTCTATACCACGGGGCAGCCACCGGGGAGCGCTGAGGAGATTGCCGTCCAGTCAAACCGCTTCGGAAGAGCGCGGTTTCTCAGCCCGCCTGTGCAGACGAAATAGGAAAATTTACTTCGCAGGCTAACCGCAGATTGCTTCAAAAAAATTCCCGTATTTGTTATATTGTTGTTCATTGATTACTCACCTCTGCGGTGCCAAAAAGAACAAGATTCACCGCAACCCAGGACAATACCATGTTAGATTACCGCTTCCCGACAGCTTTGCAGATGGTTCTCAGCGTAGCAATGGCGGAGCAGATGGGTGAACGTTCGACGAGTGCGATTCTGGCCTACGGCCTGGAAGCCAACCCGAGCTTTATCCGCAAATTAATGGTTCCGCTCACCCGTGACGGCATCATTGTCTCCACGCTTGGCCGCAACGGCTCTATTCATCTTGGCCGCCCGGCGGACAAAATCACTCTGCGTGATATCTATCTTTCCGTTATCGAAGATAAAAAACTGTGGGCGTCGCGCCCTGACGTCCCGGCCCGCTGCGTGGTCAGCGCCAACGCCTGCTGGTACTTCAAATCGGTCGCTGACGAAGCGGAGCAGGCTTCGCTAAACGTCCTCGCTCGCCATACCGTGGCCAGCGCGCTGGAGGCGCTTAAAAACGCTGATACCAGCGGCTGCGACCCGGTACCGGAAATGATCGCCCGCTTTAAAAAAGCGCATTAATCCTGGTCCTGACGAAAAAAAACCGCCTTCAGCTGAAGGCGGTTTTTTGTTATTTGCCGCAGGCTAGGCGGGCAGATCTTCCTGGACCGGCTTACTGCGGGTCACCAGTTTCCGTAGCGTCACGTAAAACACCGGCGTCAGGAACAGACCGAACAGCGTCACCCCCAGCATCCCGGAGAACACCGTGATCCCGGTGACGCCGCGGACTTCCGCCCCTGCGCCGTGGCCGAGGATCAGCGGAATGGTCCCGGCGATAAAGGCGATGGAGGTCATGACAATCGGGCGCAGTCGCAGGCGGCACGCCTCCAGCGCGGCTTCCATGATGCCTTTGCCCTGAATCTCCAGCTCGCGGGCAAACTCGACGATCAGAATGGCGTTTTTACAGGCCAGGCCCATCAGGACCACCAGCCCCACCTGCACGAAGACGTTGTTATCGCCCCCGGTCAGCCAGACGCCAAACAGCGCGGAGAGCATCGTCATCGGCACGATAAGGATCACCGCCAGCGGCAGGGTCCAGCTTTCATACAGCGCCGCCAGCACGAGGAACGCCAGCAGCACCGCCACCGGGAAGACGATCAGCGCCGTATTGCCCTGGGTGGCCTGCTGGAAGCTCAGATCCGTCCATTCAATATTCATTCCATTCGGCAGCACCTGTTTAGCCATGGCATCCAGCAGCGTCATCGCCTGCGAGGAGGAGAGGACGCGCGGATCGGCATCGCCAATCAGGTCCGCCGCCGGATAACCGTTGTAGCGGATCACCGGATCCGGCCCGTAGGTGGTACTGATATTCACCATACTGCCGATCGGCACCATTTCGCCCTGATTATTGCGGGTGCGCAGATTGGCGATATCTTCCACGCTCTCGCGGTACGGCCCGTCAGCCTGGGCCATCACGCGCCAGGTACGCCCGAACTGGTTAAAGTCATTGACATAAGACGAGCCGAGATAGGTCTGCAGCGTGCCGAACAGATCGGTCAGCGATACCCCCTGCGCTTTCGCCTTATCGCGATCGACCTGGACATCCAGCTGCGGCACGTTAGCCTGGTAGGTCGAGATCGGGAAGTGCATCCCCGGCGTCTGCATAATCGTCCCGGACATGGCATTCACCGCGCTTTGCAGCGCGCCATAGCCCAGCCCGCCGCGATCCTGGATGTAAAGGGAGTAGCCGGAGCCCTGACCCAATCCTAAAATCGGCGGCGGCAGGATGGAGAAGCCAAATCCCTGCTGGATTTGCGCAATTTTGGCGTTGATCTCCGCGTTGATTTCCGCCGCCGAGTGTTTGCGCTGGTCGAACGGTTTCAGGCCAAAAAAGACCGTCCCGGTATTCGGCGTGTTGGTGAACTGCAGCGCGTTAAGACCGGGGAAGGCGACCGCATAATCGACCCCTTCGGTATTCATCCCGATCTCGCTCATTTTGCGGATCACCGCATCGGTGCGCGCCAGCGACGAACCTTCCGGCATCTTCACGCCGCCAATCAGGTACAGCTTGTCCTGGGTGGGAATAAACCCGCCGGGGACGACTTTAAACATCACCCCTGCGGCGCAGAGCAGCAGCAGGTACACCACAAACACCGCGCCACGGCGGCCGAGGGTTTTGCTCACCAGCCCCTGATAGCCGTTCGAGCTGCGCAGGAAAAAGCGGTTAAACGGACGGAAAATCCAGCCGAACAGACGATCGATCAGCCGGGTAGGGAGGTCTTTTTTCGCGCCGTGCGGCTTTAACAGCAGGGCCGCCAGCGCCGGGGAGAGCGTCAGCGAGTTGATGGCCGAGATCACCGTGGAGATGGCGATGGTCACCGCAAACTGCTTGTAGAACTGACCGGTCACGCCCGAGAGAAACGCCATCGGCACGAACACCGCGCACAGCACCAGCGCAATAGCGATAATCGGCCCGGAGACCTCTCGCATCGCCTGATGCGCCGCGGCGAGCGGCGCAAGCCCCTCTTCGATATTGCGCTCGACGTTTTCCACCACCACGATGGCGTCATCCACCACGATACCAATCGCCAGTACCAGCCCGAACAGGCTCAGGGTATTCAGCGAGAAGCCCAGCAGATAGAGAATGCTGAAGGTACCGACCACCGATACCGGCACTGCGATCAGCGGGATAATCGACGCGCGCCAGGTCTGCAGGAACAGGATCACCACCAGCACCACCAGCACCACCGCCTCCAGCAGCGTCTGCACCACCGCGCGGATGGAGTCGCGCACGAACACCGTTGGGTCGTACGGCGCCGCCCATTTCATATCTTCCGGGAAGCGGGTGGCCAGCTCGGCCATTTTGGCGCGCACGGCGTTCGACAAATCGATGGCGTTAGCCCCCGGGGACTGGAAGATACCGATCCCGACCGCGTCCTTGTTGTTGAGCTGGGAGCGCAGCGCATAGCTACCGGAACCCATCTCGATGCGCGCCACGTCGCGCAGGCGGACCAGCGAGCCGTCCTGCGCTGTTTTCAGAATGATATTGCCAAACTCTTCTTCGGTATGCAGACGGCCCTGGGCGTTAATCGAGATCAGGAAGTCGCTCTCCTGCGGCAGCGGCTCGGCGCCAAGCTGCCCGGCGGAGACCTGGACGTTTTGCTCCTGCATCGCCGTGACCACGTCCGAGGCGGTCAGCCCGCGCGCCGCCACCTTATTGGGATCCAACCAGACGCGCATCGCATATTCGCCGGAACCAAATATCTGGATCTGGCCGACGCCGGGTAGGCGCGCCAGCTCATCCTTCACCTTCAGCGTGGCGTAGTTGCGCATATACAGCGAGTCGTACTTACCGTTTGGCGAAAACAGATGCACCACCAGGGTCAGCGTCGGGGACTGTTTCTGGGTGGTGATCCCCAGACGGCGCACATCCTCCGGCAGACGCGCCTCCGCCTGCGCGACCCGGTTCTGCACCTGAACCTGCGCCTGATCCGGGTCGGTACCCGGGCGGAAGGTCACGGTGGTCACCAGCACGCCGTCGGAGCCGGCGACCGATTTCATGTACATCATGTTTTCAACGCCGTTGATCGCTTCCTCCAGCGGCGTCGCCACGGTCTCGGCAATCACTTTCGGGTTGGCGCCGGGATACTCCGCGCGCACCTGCACGCTGGGGGGCACGACGTCAGGATATTCGCTCACCGGCAGCAGCGGGATGGCGATTAACCCGGTGATAAAAATTAAAATCGACAGCACCGCGGCGAAAATTGGCCTGTCGATAAAAAAGCGGGAAAAGTCCATGTCTTGGATTCTCTGATTAGGGATCAGTTGAGGGCGGCGCTGGGGGTCATGGCAACGGTTTTGGCGTTAACCGGCATACCCGGCATAAACACTTTTTGTAAGCCGTCGACGATGACGCTATCCCCAGGCTTCAGACCCTGCTTCACGACGCGTAAACCGTCGGCCAGCCGCCCCGGCGTGATATCACGTCGCTGCGCTTTGCCATCTTTATCAACGATATAGACATATTTACGATCCTGATCGGTGAGCACCGCTTTGTCGTCGATAAGCGTAGCCTGGAACGCCGCGCTGCCCGGCAGACGCACGCGGGCAAACAGACCCGGCGTGAACAGCCGCTGCGAGTTATCCAGCAGGGCGCGCATGCGGATGGTGCCGGTGCTCGGCGTTAACTGATTATCGAGAAAATCCACTTTGCCCTGATGGGGGTAGCCCTCCTCGCCAACCAGGCCAATCTCCACCGGGAGCGCCTGATTATCGCTGGACGCGCCTTGCCCGCGGCGGGCGAGATTTTGATAGTGAAGGTAGGTTGACTCGTCGACGTCAAAGTAGACGTACACCGTCTTCTGCGAGACCAGGGTGGTGAGCACGCTGGCGGTGTCGCCCGCCGTGACCAGGTTGCCGCTGGTGATCAGCGCGCGGCTGGCGCGGCCGTCGATAGGGGCGGTCACTTTGGTGAAGTCGAGGTTAAGCTGCGCGGCATCCACCGCCGCCTGCGCAGCGCGAATATCGGCCTGCGCCTGAACTGCGGCTGACCGGCGCTGCTCCCACTCTTCACGGGAGACGAGGTTGGTATGGACTAATTTATCGGTGCGGTTCGCCTCGCTTTGCGCCAGGCTGGCCTGCGTTTTGGCTCTCGCCAGCGTCGCCTGCGCCTGCTCCAGCGCGGCGCGATAGGTTCTGTCGTCTATCGTGAACAGCACCTGGCCCTTTTTCACCTCCTGGCCGTCGGTGTAATTCACTTTATCAATATATCCCGAGACGCGGGGGCGGAGCTGAACGCTCTCCACCGCTTCAATGCGACCGTTAAAACTATCCCACTGACTGATCGACTTCACCAACACCTTAGCGGCGCTGACGGCAGGCGCGGGCGGCGCGGCGTTTTGCGCGACGCTGTCGTCGCAGCCGACGAGCAGAAAGGAGAGCATCATCGCGCCGAGCGCGGTCAGGTGAATGTTTCCCCAGGTTTTTTGCAGGCTCATTATTTTTATTCCAGTCATTGTAGCCGCCGGGCAAGACGCAGCCTGAGAGGCTGCGCCACTTCCTTTGTCCGGGCTGGCTTAAGGCCATTTGTGTCGCTCATCGCCACAAAATTGTAACAATTTCGAATACACTATCGCGGCGATTGTAGGAAGGCGTTTAACTAAGTGCAAGAATAATTGTTGCACTTTATGTGCGATCCTCACCGGAGAAAAAAGGCGCGATCCTGGCAGGGTTTTAAATGCAACAATAAAACTTGCATTTTGTGTAAAACCAGGCCACCTTTTAATGCAACTGCTAAAGATGCTTTTAACCGGCCGCGAGGGGGAAATATGATGAACACTGGCGCCATCATTCAGGATCTGATCGACTGGATCGACAACCATCTTGATAGCCGTCTGGATATTGATACCGTTGCCCGGCGAGCCGGCTATTCGAAGTGGCACCTGCAGCGGATCTTCAAAGAACACACCGGGCACCCCCTCGGGGAGTATATCCGGGCGCAAAAGCTGCAAAAATCGGTCGAACGCTTAGCCCACAGCAACGAGCCGATCCTCAACGTGGCGATCGCCCTCGGCTTTGACTCCCAGCAGTCCTTCAACCGCAGCTTCAAGCGCCAGTTTGGCCAGGCGCCCGGCGTCTGGCGCCGGAGTATCAGCCGCTCTGCCGCGCAGACATCTCGTCAGTGATGCTCATGACCGGGGAGGGTCAGTCCTTACCCGGTCCATGATCGAATTTGCTGCCTTTGCCGATGGCATAGAACTGCCCGCCTGCGACATAGTGAACGGTCCGTAGTTCGTCCGGCGCATCATCAAAGATCCAGTGTCCGTTGCGGAATACCCGGTCATCGCTCCAGGCGGCGACGATGTCGCCCATAAACAGATTGTGCTGTTGCTGGATGTCCGGGTAAGGCATCACTTTACACACCAGCCAGCCCGCGCAGCCTGCGACAAGGGGGAGATCGAACCCCGGCTGATAAAAGAAGGGGATGGTGTCGTTTTTATCCGGCGCATCGGCATAGCTGCGCCCGCCAGCGTAGAGGACGGTTGCCATCTGGCTGACTACGGGGATCTGCACGACGAAATAGCCGCTCTTTTCCACCAGCTGACGAGTGAAGGCCTGGGGGCCGATATAGGCCACCACTTTTCGCTCGCCTGCCAGCCCAACCCAGGCGGCTGACATGACATTTTCGACGCCATCATATTTTGCGGAAATCATGGTGGTGGACCCGACCTGCAATAAACGATACGCCTTACGTAATTCGACAGGCTGAACGGACATTATTTTTCCTTTATGCGTGTTATTTAACGTGGTGATTCTCTGGATATTTATTGAGGGCATGGTCATTTTTGGCCCCTCACGCGATATCCACAGCGCAACGATACGCCAGGCGATTAAGCGCAAAAAGATGCCTAAATTGTTTTCATTATTCATAATCAACGAATAATCATGCCATCTGTCGGTAAGCTGCTCGCTACAGGAGAGAAAGAAGGTGGATCGTATCCAGGCTATGCAGATGTTTATGCGCGTCGCAGAGGCAGGGAGCTTCGTGCGTGCCGCGGAAACCCTTTCCCTGCCGGCCTCCACTGTCACCAGTACCATTAAAAGCCTTGAGAAGTACCTGAAGGTGCGGCTGCTGAACCGGACCACAAGGCGGGTGAGCCTGACTCCGGAAGGGATGCAGTATCTGGCGCAGTGCCGGGAAATTCTCGCCCTCATTGAACATAGCGAATCCAGCCTGAGCGAGTCTGTCGCGCGGCCTCAGGGGCGCCTGCGGGTTGATATGCCCGCGGGCATCGCGCATTTCATCGTCATGCCCCATCTGCAAGACTTTTACCGACGTTACCCTGATATCTACCTGATGATCGGCGTCAGCGATCGGCAGGTCGATCTCATTCAGGAAGGCGTCGACTGCGTGATACGCACGGGAGAGCTGAACAACTCCAGCCTGGTGGCCCGGCCTCTGGGCCGCTTTCGCTGGGTCACCTGCGGGTCACCGGACTATCTCAGGGAATATGGCGTGCCGCCATCACCGGAGGCGCTCTCTCAGCACCGGGCCGTGCATTATTTCTCCGGCCAGGCGAGGCGGGCCGATGAGTTCCGCTTCCTTCGACACGGCGAGACTTTTTCTGTACCCGTCAGCGGCACCGCCGCGGTGAATGAAACGGGGCTTTATATAAAAATGTGCCTGGCGGGCTTCGGGCTGGCGCAGCTGGCGGAGAATATCGTTGCTGACCACCTGCGGGAGGGGAGGCTGGTGGAAGTGCTGGCGGACTGGCAGCCGCCCCCGGTACCCGTCACGTTGCTCTATCCGCACCAGCGCTTTCTCTCTCCCGCCGTGCGGGCGTTTGCTGAGTGGATGAGCGAGGTGGTTTGAGGGGAGTATCGTTTCGGGAGCCCCTCATGGGAGCGCAGGGCTCCTGCAGAAATATCTGGTCTGCCGATCAATCACTCGATATTCTGTAATGCTTTGTCTTTTTTGTGAACAGGAAAAAGTATGTTTAATACGCTCCCCGATTTACACAGAAGTTTTGCAGAGCAACTGAAGCTTAAATTACAGTCTGACCCGCGGATCCTCGCCCTTCTCGCCGGCGGCTCGTTTATCCATGGCGGGTTTGATCAATACTCCGATCTCGATTTCGTGGTGGTGGTCGACCCTCTCTATTATGACGAAATCATGGCTCAGCGTATGGCGTTCGCCGGAACCCTCGGCCATCTGCTACATGCTTTCACCGGGGAACACGTCGGCGAGCCTCGCCTGCTGATCTGTCTGTTTGGCCCGCAACTTCTGCATGTCGATCTCAAATTTATCACCCTGGACATGCTCACTCAGCGCGTTGAGGAGCCTGCCGTGCTATTTACCCGTGATAGCGATGCTCTCAAGCGCCAGCTGGCAAAATTTAGCGCTTACTGGCCGAACATGACGCCGGAGTGGTTTGAGTCCCGAGCCTGGATCTGGCTGCATTATGCCGGGGTTAAACTGGGCAGGGGCGAACTCTTCGAAGCGCTGGGGATGCTGTCCTTCTTCCGCGAACAAATGCTGGGACCGATGCTGTTCCGTCGCGCCAATCTACCGCAACGCGGGGTTCGCCGAATAGAAGCCCTCGGCATTGATCCCGATGGCCTGCTGACTTCCACTCTGGCAACGCACGATCGTCACTCTGTCGGGATTGCCATCCGAAGGGCTGCCGACGCTTATGTCAATCTGCGGGCTGATGCGCTGCCTGACAATATTGCAGACGATGCGGCGCGGTGGGCGGTCTTTGCCATGCTGGACGCCTATTCTGACAGGGAGTAAATCTATCCCTCCGGCCGCTGACGCGGCCGGAGTATGAAAGGGTTGCGCGAGATGTTATGGGTGGTTTTATCCTTAGAGGGGGGCCGGGTAACCGGTAACGCTAAAACTTCCCCTGGCCCGGTTTATTCCGCACCGCCAGACGATTAGAGTTTATCCAGTTCACGCACCGTACGTTCATTGACGATATTACCCGTATTCAGGGTCGATTTTGGCTCCAGTAAAACGACGCAGCACTCTTCGGTTAACGCTTCAGGACAATGCTCAGTTCCTTTCGGCACAATAATAAACTCACCGGCATCAAGAATAATATCGCCTGTTCTTAAGCCCATTCGCAAGCGGCCGCTGACCACAAGAAAAAGCTCGTCCTCCTGTTCATGATGATGCCAGTCAAATTTTCCGGATAATTTAGCCAGTTTGACATATTCGTTATTCATTTCGCCGACAATTTTCGGGCTCCAGTAATCGCTGAACAGAGCAAAACTGTCTTTTAAATTAACTTTACGCATTCATCTTCTCCGTCACATATATTTAATGCGGGTGGGTTGATTTCGTCATAAAAAAAGAGCAGGCATTGGGCCGCACGGCGCACAGCCGGGTTAGGCGATATTGAGCGCTAATATAAAGACGCCAGGACCATCAGGAAAGTGACCGTATTATGGCCAGATTCCCGGCTATTACGCCTGCTTTGCTTTGCTTTGCTTTGTGGGGAAATACAGCGCAAGCAGGCCGGCTCTGCTGTTCGAAATAACAATACAGTTAACCCGCAAACTGAACAACGGGTTTCCCGATGACGGGGGAAGATATTTATCAGTTCGCAATCAATCGACTGAATTTAATTAATTTTATTGTTAAAATAATTTTCCCTCAGGCATTCAGCGGACCGTTTTTGTTTCTTTAAGTGAACAGATGCCCGAAACTCTGGCGCCATATCTCAGGTCTCCAGGTCCGATAATGGCGCGGCGGAGTTAACCGGGCTCGAGGTGAGTCATCACCACCGTCGCGCTAACCGCCGTTTCCGTTGCGCTGTACGTGTGCGCAATCTCCGCAGAGAAGGCATAAAAATCCCCGGGCTCCAGGGTGATGACTTCATACTGGCTCAAGCGCAGGCGCAGAGTTCCGCTGTGTACCAGAATATGTTCATGCGCCCCCTCTGAATGTCCGGGGCTGTGGATGGTGACCCGCGGTTCCATTTGCAGCAACCATATCTCGGAGGTATTGCCGGGGCCGATGCGGAATTTCATCATTTGCGAATACTCGCCCGGCACAGGGCGATATTTTTCAAAGCGGGGATACATCCTGCTGCCGCTTAGCAAATCGCCGACCGGTAAACGTAACGCGGTGGCGATAGCGTCCAGCGTATCAACTCGGGGACTGGAAGATCCTGATTCCAGCTTGGATAACGCTCCCTTTGAAACCCCTGACAATTTAGACAGATCGTTTAACGAAATCCCCCGGGACTGCCGTAGTCGTCTTATTTTACTGCCGATATTTAATGACAACGCAGCTGGTTTATCGCGTTCTGAATCTGCCATTATTGCCTCCCTCCCCGAGTGAGTCCTTCTCATCTGAATAAACGCCCCGCCCAGTTGAGATTGCGGTAGGGACATAACACTGCTGTCGCTGGCCTGATATGTCATCGCTGCATCAACAGTCAGTGATTCTTCACGCGCCCGACATGCCTGAATACCACGTTTATCCTTTCAAATGAATCATTTTGGTGTTTCCCGGTTTGATGGGCTGTCTGGGTAACGGGAGATATTGCACATTGAATCTGTTCGTTGCGTTCGGATGTTGCCGGGCTGTTTTAAGCGAAAAATGGACGATTCTGGAGTAACGGATTGTTTATTGATGTAAGCAGGGGCCGTTATTTTCCCCACTTCTACAGTGGGGGGTTGAGGATCTGTATCAGGAAATGATGCCGGTGTTGCCATATCTAGTAATGCACCAGCCCACCATCTACCGCGTACTGACTGCCGGTGACATAGGATGCATCATCAGAAAGCAGGAAAAGTGCGACAGCAGAGGCTTCTTCCGCGGTTCCTGCCCGGCCGAGGGGGACCTGGCTGACAACAAAATCTTCAAACTGCTGACGCGACTCTTCCGGCATGAAATGTCTAAAGTTCGTTTCGATCGGACCCGGTACCAGCGTATTGGCGCGAATACCCCGCACAGCCAGCGCAGAGGCCCAGCTTTTAACCATTGCGACAACTGCGCCTTTCGTTGCTGCATAGAGGCTGGTCATTGCCGCACCTTCATATACAGATGAAGATGAGGTGACAAGAACAGATGCGCCTGAATTGAGGGATCCAGAAAGAGCGGCAAGCTGCAGCATCGGGCCGCGGACGTTAGCATTCATCATGCGGTTAAAAGCATCCGCTGTCACCGATTCCGGAGCACCTACTTCTGCGAAGCCAGCATTAAGCCATAGTCCGTCGAGTGAACCCCAGTCGCTTATCGCTGCCTGAAGAACGCTTATATCTGCTTCGCTGGCTGCATCGTTTTTCAGAATGAGAGATGATTCAGGCAGTAGACTACGGGCGCGCTTCAGCCTTTCATCATTGAGGCCCGTAATGGCAACATTGCCGCCCTCACTAACAATGCGCAGTGCGCCTGCAAACCCCATACCGCTGGTACCGCCAGTGATAAGGATGCGTTTACCTTGAAATCTGCCCATGATTCGCCTTTCTTTGTCTTTAGAAACATCACGTACCTGACGAAGATAACCATCAGTCGTCATCTGTTACATCACGCCATGGTGACATTATGGCTGCAGCGTTGGCATTTGGCACCAAGCGGGGTGGGGTCCAATGCTGATGGTGGCCCTTTTTTTCAGCGCCGGGGGAGTGTATTTGAAGAACCAGATCTTTCTGCCGAATGGCTTAATCAACAACGCCAGCCCGTCGCCATCGCGTAGTTGCTACTCAGTATTAGTTTGGTATTTCAATTGGTTAGGTATGTTTTTGCACCATGGTTTTTTACGTTATGGCATCGTGGTGCAAAACAAGCATAGATGATGCTCGAGATTGATACAGAAAATATGACCGCACAGGTAACAAAAAAACCCGCAGGGCTTGCGCCGTGCGGGCTCTTAGGACTTCATCGGATGACTCTGGTAATCACCGATGGGCTGGCAGCGGCGTAATTAGTGCAGGAGTAGATCAATTCTGTTGGGGATGTTTATAGGTTGCTTAGAAGGGAAGGCGCAAAAAGAGTGGTGACGGTATTGATAGGGAAAGGCGTATTTATGCGTTGGATTTTTATGGTGATTCGTCGGACTCATTATTGTGAGTGGCTAGCTGTAATAAAGACCCGGCAAATTTAAGCCGGGTCTTTATTATTTACGGTCTTGAAGCCGTGCCGTCAGGTGTGCGCGCCATTGTCCAGGAAGGGATCCCCCCCTCGCACGGGTATTTCGCCGCCTCGGCTTCATCAATGTCGATACCCAAGCCAGGCTTATCGTTCAGGTAGGCATAGCCGAGGTCAATCTCCGGGCAACCCGGGAAGACATCACGCAGCGCGTCGTTCATGGGCGTGTATTCCTGAATGCCGAAGTTCGGTGAACTCAGATCCAGATGCATATTGGCGCAGACCCCGACTGGTGAAATATCACCAGGACCGTGCCACGCGGTACGCACGCCGTTCAGTTCGCTATAGACAGCGAGTTTCTTCGCCGGCGTGATACCGCCGATGGTGCTCACATGACAACGAATGTAGTCGATCAGTTTGTTGTCGATGAGCGGTTTCCACTCATTAACATTGACAAACAGTTCGCCCATGGATATTGGCGTGGAAGACTGCTGGCGCAGCATTTTCAACCAGTCGATATTTTCCGGCGCGACTGGGTCTTCGAGATAAAACAATTGATATTGTTCCAGTGTCTTTGCAAGGTTAATGGCGGCCACCGGGGTGACGCGCTCATGGACATCATGAATAAATTCGATGCCAAAACCGAGCTTGTTACGCAGGTGGTCGAACAGACGCGGAACGCTTTTGGCGTAGGCATCCGGGTCAAAGTAGATGCCAGGCGTTTTGATGCGCGGTGAACGTTTCGGCTGAATGTTCTTCGCACGTGCCAGCTGCGTGGCGATCAGTTTGAGGTCATCGGTCCCCGCACCACCGTACATTCCCATCTGGCAGCGAACGTACTGGTAGCCTTCTTCCATTCTGGCGCGGATGTTATCTTCCACTTCAACTTCATCGCCACCGTCAGTGTGACAGTACAATGGGATCCCATCACGGCATTTGCCGCCCAGCAGATCATAAACCGGCATCCCCGCCAGCTTACCTTTGATATCCCACAGCGCCATGTCCACGCCGGACAATGCATTGTTCATGATCGGGCCATTGCGCCAGTAACCGCTCACCGCGCCTGACTGCCAGATGTCCTCAATACGGGTCGGATCTTTGCCAATCAGAAAAAGCGCCATGTACTCATCGATCGCGTTTTTTACCGCGAAGATACGCTGCGTAAAGGTCGCGCATCCCAGCCCATACAGCCCCGGCTCATTGGTTTCTATCTTAACGACCGCCAAATCAATGCCGCCCGGCGCCGTCAGAATCGTTTTCACATTGGTGATTTTCAGGTTACTCACTTTCTCTCCTCAACTCAGCGAATTTACCGCATGTCATACCGTTGTGGATGACATGGTGCATATTTGTAAGTTGTCCTACAACTTGGTGCTGTTATATCACGCTTCTTTTACAAAGGATCGCTTAGAGTGCCATTCTGTGATAGCGATCAAATTGCGTTCAATGAAAATTAAACAAACACTTATAATTCAATTTGTTAATCGTAATAATATGATCGCGAAATGGAGCTGTTTGTGATCCTTGTTGCAAATTCATAGGTGAACTGTTGATTTTATCAGGACGAAAATTCAACCTTAAAAAAGACAGTCGTCATACAAATTAAACGAATGAGGAAACAACATGAACGCTTTATTTGATTTAACCGGGAAAACGGCGCTGGTGACGGGTTCTGCACGCGGACTGGGCTTTGCCTACGCTGAGGGCCTTGCCGCTGCAGGCGCACGGGTCATCCTGAATGATATTCGCGACACACTGCTGGCCGAATCCGTGGATACACTGACAAGCAAGGGTTACAACGCACAAGGCGTGGCTTTTGACGTCACCGATGAACAGGCGATTGAGGCGGCTTTTAGCAAACTCGATGCAGAAGGGATCAGTGTGGATATCCTGATCAATAACGCCGGTATTCAGTACCGTAAACCGATGGTCGAACTGGAGCTGGAAAAGTGGCAGAAGGTGATCGACACTAACCTGACCAGCGCATTTCTGGTGTCCCGCGCGGCGGCAAAACGGATGATGGCCCGCAACAGTGGCGGCAAAATCATAAATATTGGCTCGCTTACCAGCCAGGCTGCACGACCGACCGTTGCCCCG
Organism: Klebsiella sp. C360; assembly: GCF_048822415.1. Classification (NCBI taxonomy): domain Bacteria; kingdom Pseudomonadati; phylum Pseudomonadota; class Gammaproteobacteria; order Enterobacterales; family Enterobacteriaceae; genus Klebsiella; species Klebsiella sp. C360. Next base: position 42,207 of record NZ_JBMEZZ010000011.1, on the reverse strand, counting down.
TACACGGCGGCAAAAGGCGGTATCAAAATGCTTACCTGCTCGATGGCCGCAGAATGGGCGCAGTTTAATATCCAGACCAACGCCATTGGGCCGGGCTACATTCTGACGGATATGAACACTGCACTTATCGAAGACAAACAGTTCGACGCCTGGGTGAAAAGCAGCAACCCCTCTCAGCGCTGGGGTCGTCCGGATGAGCTTATCGGCACGGCCGTCTTCTTATCATCCAGAGCATCCGATTATATCAACGGGCAGATTATTTACGTCGATGGTGGCTGGCTCGCCGTGTTATAAGCCGCCCGTACTCTACCTACTCGCCTTTAAAATTGATGGCATGTGTTCACCCCGATGCATGCCGATATAACACAGGTATCATTATGAAGGCTTCAAGACAACGACTCTTTATTCTCACATTGCTGTTTATTGTGACTGCAATTAATTATATGGATCGCGCCAATCTTGCCGTTGCTGGTTCGAATATCCAGAATGATTTCAGTCTGACGCCAACACAACTGGGTTTGCTTTTCTCCATGTTTACCTGGGCCTACGCCGCCAGTCAAATTCCTGTCGGCTATGTTCTTGATCGCATTGGCTCACGTATTCTTTACGGTGGTGCAATTATTCTGTGGAGTATTTTTACCTTTATGATGGGGTTCGCCTCACACCATTTATTCGCGACGGCAACCGCTTCATTTGCCATGCTTCTGGCCTGCCGCGCATTAATTGGTGTTGCCGAAGCACCGTCCTTCCCGTCTAACACGAAAATAATCGCAACCTGGTTCCCAGACCATGAGCGAGCCCGTGCGACCGCGATTTATTCCAGTGCACAATACCTTGGTCTCGCGCTGCTGACACCTGCACTCGCCTTTATTGTGGCTAATTACGGTTGGGAAATGTCGTTTTATCTGTCCGGGGGCGCCGGGATTCTATTTGGCATCTACTGGCTTATGTATTACCGCGATCCACAGCACAGCACCGCTGTGAACCAGGCAGAACTGGATTATATTAAAGCAGGCGGCGGCTATGGTTCGGCGAACCAATCCTCCGTGAGTGCAAAAATTAGCTGGCAAGATATTAAGTTCTTCCTCAGCAAAAAAACGATTTGGGGCCTGTTCATCACCCAGTTTGCCTGCTCGTCTACACTCTATTTTTTCCTGACCTGGTTTATTGTTTACCTGGAAAAAGGGCTGCATCTCTCTATTTCAAAAGCCGGGGTGGGTGCTATGCTGCCCTATATTATGGCGATGCTGGGGGTGCTTTGTGGCGGTACGCTAAGCGACATGCTGCTGAAAAAAGGAAAATCCCGAACGTTGGCACGAAAATTACCCGTTATGGCTGGCCTATGCGTCACCATGATTATCGGTCTGGTCAATTTCTTTGAAAACCAGCCGGTTATTGCGATTATCATTCTGTCTGTTGCGTTCTTTGCTAACGCCTTTTCAAACCTGGGTTGGGTGGTCTGGAGTGATGTGATTCCTCGTAATTTCCTCGGCACGATGGGCGGCTTTTTAAATATTTGCGGGAACCTTTCTGGGATCGTTAGTCCAATTGTTATTGGGGTTATTCTCCAGCGCACGCAAAACTTCCAGTACGCCATGTGGTATATCGCAGGCGTCGCCGGACTGGGCTTATTAGCCTACATATTCTTGGTGGGAAAGATTGAAGTGATCCTGCCTGAAAAAAAAGAATGCCGACACCGTGGATAAGAATACCATTAATCCGGCAACTGCCAACAAATAATGAGGTCATCATCAAAATGGGAAAAATAACCTGTAACGCTTGTCTGGCCCATGCGGAAAAAGACGTACGCTTTGAATCACGTGAAATCGAGCATGATGAACATGATGTCGTCGTGAAGGTCGCTTGCGGCGGCATCTGTGGCTCTGATATCCACTACTATCAGCATGGCCGCGCGGGGATGTCTGTCCTCAAGCATCCGATGGTGATTGGCCATGAGTTTGTTGGCGTGATCAGCAAAGTGCCAGCAGGCAGCGAGCTGAAAGTTGGCCAGACGGTTGCTGTGAACCCGTCCAGCCCCTGCAATCAGTGCGAGATGTGCCTTTCCGGCCATCAAAATCTGTGCGGCTCCATGTGCTTTATGGGCAGCGCGCAGTTCAATCCACATGTGAATGGCGGTTTTTCTGAATACGTGGTGGTAAAACCGGAGCAATGTATTCCTTACGATAGGCGCGTGCCTGCAAACGTGATGGCCTTTTCGGAACCGCTGGCGGTCGCTATTCATGCAGTAAAAAAGGCGGGCCAGTTGACCGGCAAACGCGTACTGGTGATTGGCGCAGGCCCCATTGGTTGTCTGATCGTCGCGGCGGCGCGCAGTGCAGGAGCATCTGAAGTGGTGGCTTCCGATCTCAGCCCACGCTGCCTGGAACTGGCTCGCCAGATGGGGGCCACTGCGGTGATGGATCCGCGGGTTGAAGAACAGGTTGTCTATTATCAGCAGCATAAAGGCTATTTTGATGTCGTGTTTGAGGCCTCTGGCGCGCCGATTGCCGTGACATCCACCGTCGATTTCACCCGCCCTGCAGGCACCATCGTTCAGGTGGGGATGGGCGCCAGCCCGGTAAGCTGGCCAGTGTCTCCGATGCTGGTTAAAGAACTCAATTGGGTCGGGTCATTCCGTTTTATCGGTGAGTTCATCACTGCGGTACGCTGGCTGGAGGATGGTCGCGTCGATCCTCGCCCGCTTATCAGCGCCGAGTTCCCGCCCCAGCAAATTGAAGACGCATTGATTACCGCCACAGACAAAAATGTCTCTGCTAAGGTGCTCATTCGTTTCGATTAACGGTGAAAAGCGCCCAGCCGGGCGCTTTGTTCTTAAAAGTGAAGTGTTATACAATAAATTACTTCAGCGACATCTTAACGGATACCCATCTTGAGCATAAAATCCATTCAAAAACAAAATGTTGTAAATGAAATTTATGATCAGATCTGCAGCAAGCTGCTGGACGGCAGTTGGGCGCCAGGTAGTCGTTTACCTTCGGAAGCGGAGCTAACTGCCTCATTTAACGTTAGCCGTGTCAGTGTACGTAGTGCGGTACAGCGTTTTCGTGATCTTGGGATAGTGGTGACACGGCAGGGTAGCGGTAGCTACGTGAGCGAAAACTTCACTCCACACATGTTGAGTAACGAGCCCCGCCCAATCATGCACCTAAGTCGCGAAGAATTTCACGATATGATGATTTTCCGCCAAACCGTGGAATTTAAATGTGTGGAACTCGCGGTCTTGCACGCTACCGAAGACGATATTCGTCAGCTCGAAGAAGCATTGAACAATATGCTGATCAACAAGGGTGACTATAAAAAGTATTCAGAAGCGGATTACGAGTTCCATCTGGCAATTGTCAAGGCCTCTCATAATAGTGTCTTTTACAATGTTATGAGTTCAATTAAAGATATCTATTACTATTATCTTGAAGAGCTCAACCGTGCACTGGGTATTACTCTTGAGAGCGTGGAGGCTCATATTAAGGTTTACATGTCCATTAAGAACCGCGATGCTAGTTCTGCTGTACAAGTTCTCAATGAAGCGATGTCTGGAAATGTTGTTGCTATTGAAAAAATTAAATCTATAGATATCTCTGGGGATAAATAATCGCAATTCCAGGCGGTAACCTGAATGGCTGTTGCTTTTATCTGGGAAATCATCTGCCTGCTGGTGTTTCGTTTTATTGATCTGCCTCCTGTATTAGATATAACCTTCAGGTTGATTTTTCTTCATGTTTCCTGTTTCGCCAGACTGCTGCAAATTCAAATGTCATCTGGTAATTCAGCGAAGAAAGAGGACTGGACTCGTTATAGTCATGCCGCCAGTCATGAATAGTTTTCCGGGCATGAAGAACTTCACTGAACCAGTTCTCATTCAGGTATTCATCCCGAAAGCGACCGTTGAAACTCTCAATAAATCCGTTCTGAGTTGGCTTGCCCGGCTGGATAAGCCGTAGTTCCACACCATGCTCAAAGGCCCATTGATCGAGCGCGCGACAGGTAAATTCCGGGCCCTGATCGGTTCTTATTGTCGCCGGGTAGCCCCGAAATAGTGCGATGCTGTCCAGAATATGCGTGACCTGAACACCTGAAATACCGAAAGCAGCCGTGATCGTCAGACACTCCTTTGTGAAATCGTATACCAATAATCACAGGATTTAGCCGGATGTTCTCGAACAACAACAGGCACAAAAAAGCCCGCAGGGCTTGCGCCGTGCGGGCTCTTAGGACTTCATCGGATGACGCTGGTAATCACCGATGGAGAATTTTGGGCTGGCGGAGTCTGAATAATTCACGTAAATATCTGTTATTAGGTGGCTTTTGCCAATTCAACTTTCTTCGGTATACCTAAGTGTATACCAATGGCGATTTGTTGCAGCGCTTCCTGTGATTAAGAGAACCTGTTTTTGGATAGATCACATCAAGAAAAAAACTTTTTTTAGAAAAACTGTTCATACTGTTCACTGTGCATTTTTATTTATAAAATTCATGATATTACGTGGTGAATGGTTGGTGAACAGTGAACACTTTACTGTTCATTTTACTTGCTCACAGAGGATTTCCATACGAATCCTTAAGGAATTGCGGTCATTTTCGCCATTCTCTTGTTCCACTAATGTTAGACATCACATCGTCGAAGTTGAATCTTGGATCTGTATCTGGATTAAATTGGCCATTTTTACTTTCATAAATGAAATTTTGACAATCACAATTGCTGTCACTTTCGCCGCAGTCCATGCATTCAGCATTACAGTAATCTATCATCCTATCAATGGCTTCCCAGGGTTCATAATCGTAGTCGAAATGTCCATAACCACTACTGCCATAAATTCTTCCATTTATGAAGTCGTCAATGTCACTAATATTTCTTAACTGGCAGTTGAAAATATTTGATATAGGTCTAAGGACTACCCTCGAATAATCAAATTTGTATAAGGGCATTTCAAAGAAAACCTTACCATTATCAGCTTTAAGACTGTGAAAAGATAAATCTCCATATTTTTCTATAAGTTCCTTATATCTTTTTTTATCCAGTTCAACATGCTTGAATGAGTTGTTAATCGCATCCAAAAGAGAAAACTTATTGCTAATGTGCTTACTCCCATCCACTTCATATCGTTTATCAAAGCTTTTAATAAAATCAGTTCTGGCTATTTCAGTTTTCTTTTTTGCAATAAATATCATGTAATCAACAACGTGAGCCACGATTGCGTTAAATGAAAATACATGATGAAGCTTCAGTGTATTGTTGTTTAGTATTGTGAAAAACTCTTCAGATGCTGGGGTTAAAACATCATCCAAATAAGAAAGGAGATAACTTGCATCTTTTTCATCGGAGCTGCCTGTGTATAGTTCCATTGCGCTTCCTTGATGGTTGAAATTTATCATTAATAACCGCCAGTAAGTTCTATTAATCTGGGAAAATTAAACGTGATAAATGCAGTATAGCGACTTCCTTCATTGCTATGCAATCATACGATTGTTTCATTACATTGAATCAATTCTCACTCAGAACTGTATCTTAAATTGTGCATAATGTCTGGACTGAGAGTGCAAAAAAAGACCGGCGATTGCCGGTCAGGTCAGGTTATTTCGCTAGGGGGTCATCACATTTCGGCAGCCAGTCGGCATTGCTTTCCTCTCTTAACGCGAGATTGGTTTGTATGCCCTGATTTTTTCGGCGCTTCTCATAACTTAATCCGTACTCTTTCAGCATGGCTGGCAGTCCTTTACCGAACATGGTAAGGCTCAGGGTATTCCTGTAGCCGTGGGCTTCCATATACGCCAGATAGGCATGATACAAATACAGGCGCGGCTGACGCGGAATGATGTTGGCATTGCCAATATACATACCCTCAGGTTCAGGCAGGGCTTCCAGATAGCCGCAAAAATCAAACGTCGGGTCGGCGTCGCGTTTAATACTGAGCGCCTCGTCGGAGTTCTGCTGTGACTGGAGCAGGGCGCGCGCGGTCATCGGGTCGCTGAACTTCTGCATAAGTTGGCGAACAATCACGGCCAGCTCGCGGGCGATTTTGTTCTTAAGCTGCGGGTCGTGCTCCTCCGGGGCAATCTGTTCCGGGAAATGCAGGATCACCCGGCGACGCGAGACACCGCCGCTGCGGTCGGTAAATCGCATCGGGTTATTGTTCACGGCCAGAATCACCGCCGGAATATGGGTGGAGTACGCATCCTTGTATTTCGGGTCAACAGAGACCACATCCCCGCCGGTGATAGCCTTGAGTCCTGCACCGTCACCGCTCCACTTTTCCTGGTCAGGCAGACGAATCAGCGAGAAGCCAATCAGCGCAGCGCGCTCGCGGGGTGATTCCAGCGTTTCGATGGTGGCCGACGTGGCGTTATCTTCCCCGGCAAGCATGGTCGCAATTTCGGCCAGAATACTTTTGCCACTGCCACCCGGCCCGGTCACCTCAAGAAAGAGCTGCCTGTCGTAGCGGTTCGCCAGTACCATAAACAGGGCGGCAAGTATCACGTCGCGTTTTTTCGGTCGGCCACCGGCGGCACGGTCGAGCCAGCGCCAGAAATCCGGCGCATGGGTTTCCAGCGTTTCGCCCTCCACCGGTGGGGTAAAATCGACATCACAGAGTGTGCGCAGCCAGTGCGATTTATGATGTGGGCTGAAAGTACCGGTGGCGGTATCGAGTACGCCGTTACGAAAACCAATCAGACGGCGCGCCGGTGCGTCCTGCTGCGGAATAATCAGTTTCAGGGTCTCCGCCACTGAGGCAATTTTCCCTGACGAGAACGGGGCACGCAGACGCTGAAATAACCCAGCCACGTCGCGGGCAAAGTCTGACGGTGGAATGATTTTCCATATCCCGGCCTCATAGCGGGACAGGAGCTGGCCGTTCGCGTCCACGGCCAGCGCTTCGCCGTAATGTTCATGCACCCGCATTGCCTTTTCACTGGCGCTCATGGCGGTAAATTCCGCCTCGCTCATGGTAGTGAAAGGACTGTCAGCCGGTGGCCGGATGGCGTCATAAATCGCTTTCCGCGTCGCCTCTTCGCCTTTCTGAACGAACGCATCATTCCAGTCACCGAACACCGGCGGCAGGGCAACAACATCCTTACAGGCGTCTGCGGCCGCAGCGGATTTGCTCTGGCCGTCGCCGTTAAGGTCACGGTCGGCAGCGAGCACAATCTGACAGGCCGGGTGTTTTTGTCGGGCAAGGCTCGCCAGAGAAAGGAGGTTCACGGAGGACAGCGCCACCATAACGGTTTCCCCGGTCAGGTGATGCACGGTGAGCGCGGTCGCATAGCCCTCCGCAATCCACAGGCGTTTTTCCGCCTGTTTTTTCCCTTCGATGGTGTAGCAAGCTCCTTTTACCGCCCCGCCTTTCAGGGTGCGTTTGAGACCGTCAGAATTGATAAGCTGAACGTTAACCAGCGCCCCGGCATCGTCATACAGCGGGACAACCACATCACCGGCGCGGAACGTCACGCCGCCGGTTTTGTGTGTGACCGTCAGCATGACACACTCATGACCGGGGAATCCCTTGCGGGTGAGGTAGGCGTTGCCGCTGACCGGTCGGGTTTTCTCCATGAGCCTGACGGCCAGCGCGGCGGCCGCTTTGCGGTCGGCATCGGTTCCGGCCTCTGCGGCCGCAATCACCTCAGGGGCAACCGGCGGCAGGTTGCCGGTCACGGCGTTCACCTTTCCGGCGGCCTCGGAGGCCGACACGCCAAATACTTTCTCAACCAGCTTAAGCCCGTCACCTGCGCCGCACTGGTTGCAGAACCACGTCCCGCGCCCCTCTTTATCGTCAAACCGGAAGCGGTCAGAGCCACCGCACACCGGACAGGCCTGATGGCGGTTTTTAATGACCTTTACCCCCAGCGCCGGGAGAATGCGCGGCCAGTGGCCGCACGCCTGTTTTACCGATTCTGATACGTTCATTTTCATTGTTATTTTCTCCCTCAGTGCAGTACCGGTGCGGTGATATGGAGGGCGCAGAGTTCATCCATCACGGCGAACCCGAGAAAGGACAGCGACGGCGCGGCCTTGAGTGGTCCGGCTTCCATTAAATCTTCCAGCAGTGCACAGGCAATCTGACGGCCTTTTTCCTCGCCATGCTGGCGCAGGTAGAAGCCCTCCAGCTCGGCGGCAATGGCGTTTTCTAGTGTGTCGAGGGTGAGTTGCGGGTAGCGGTGCTGACGTTCGCACAGGGTCAGCCATGCACAGGCCACGGCGCGACGATACAGCGCGGCGCGTAATACGGGCGGTAATGGCTTTTTCATACGTTGCCCTCCCCGGTCAGCCAGTGCTGATTGCAGCGTTCGACCACGCCGTCGAGCTGGGCGGTCATGAGGTAAATTACGGAGGTGAGCTGTAACTGCTGCGCAGGGTCACGACGAATGGACGCGCAGTCCTGCACCTGCATCAGCTCATTGACGGGCTGGCCGACATTGCGCATATGCTCCAGACATTGGAGGTCACGGGCGGTAATGGTGGTGTGTCTCATGCGCGCACCTCCGCAACCGGCAGACGACCGGCAAACGAGAGGACGTAATCACGAACGAGTGAAAGGCGTGCGGCGTGTTCATCACCGGCAACGGTGCGGAGCATACAGATACGGGGTTTACGGTCTGCGCGACGAACGGCGGCAAACACAAAGACAAACTGCGGGTGTGACGGAGTGAGGGTCGTAGCCATAGTGGCAACCTCCTTGAAGTAGCGGTAAATGCCACCACCGGAGTTCCTACGCTCATGGGTGGTGACCCGAACGGGGGTAGGAATACCGGCCTTCAAGGAAACCGGCCAGCCCGAAGGCTGCCCCGCCCGGACCACCATTATCTGACAGGGGCTAAGGTATAAGCACCACAGCCCGAAAAATGGGTGTGCCTGAGCAACGACATAAAAAAAGACGCATGGCGCGTCTGGTGTCGCCTTGAAGTAACTCGGGTTCCTACGCCCGGCTGCCGATTTTGCGACAGCGGGAAAACTATACCTGGAAACGATAAAAAGAAGCAAGCCAGAAAAAAGGGCTGTTTGCTGAATGGTCATCATCATGCGTCATAACCCCGGTTGCGTTCGGCAATGCGGTCAGTCATCCATGCCGTGATTTCTGAGTGCGCCCACGCCACATTTTTTCCACCGAGGGAGATTTGTTTCGGGAAGGCTTCCCGGCTGATGAGGTCGTAAATGGTCGAGCGGGACAGACCGCACAGATGCATCACTTCGGGCAGACGGATAAAGCGCTCGTGAACGGTATCAGAGACCGGCATCAGCGGCGCGGCAGGGGCAGAAGACGGGGAAGAATAAGCGGTGTGCATCGGGCTACCTCACAAAGTCCATACAGTGCCGGTCGTGTCCGTCCGGCTTCGGGTAGCTCTCTATTTTGTGAATATTTTTACGCAGGGCAACAAGTCATTTTGTAGTGCTTCACCACACAACAGAACAATTTTTATACAGTGGCAAACGTTGTTCATCTTTTGGTAAACGTTGGCAAACCGGTGGCCCATTTCTGATTACTTTTATATATATATTTTCATTTTTTTAATCGAAATAAAGTCTAAGTAAACAGGCCGGTCAAAATCCACAAGGTGAACAGTAGTGAACAGTCGGTGAACAGTCATCCCCTCAACTGTTCACCCTTTAATTAACTGTATTACTTATCTTTTTTCTCAAGGTGAACAGTAGTGAATAGTTATAAGTAAAAAAATAAACAGTAAGTAAGGTTTTTCTGCGACCTTTCTCTGGCCAGCCGGGTTTTAAGGTCTTTTTGTGCCATTTTTGCCACAACGGCAATGAATCGTGTTGTTGTGTCTGGCGCGGCAGAATCTCCTCAGGTTGAAACAAAGAGGAGACCCGATATGACCGATACCACCGCCATTCCCGACTACCTGAAACCCGCGATGGAACGCCTTGAGGTTGCCCGGTCAGCGCATCTTGCCAGTGCCAGTCGTATGGATGAAACCACGGCGGCCATCAGCCAGGTAAAAGCACAAAAAAACGAACTGGAGCAGGAAAACGGCAATGATTCCGGTGCATGGCGTACTGCGTTTCGTGCCGGAGGTGCAGTTATCACCGACGAGCTGAAACAACGCCATCTGGCGCGCGTGGCATGTCGGGAACTGGTGCAGGAATGTGACAATATGGCTGAGGTGCTGTCTTTTGAGCTGGACAACCTTAAGGGAGCCTGCGACCGGACGGCCAGAACGTATCGTCAGGCACATCACTGCGTCCTCAGCCAGTACGCAGAGCATGAGTTAAATGCTGCCCTGCGTGACACCTGTAGTGCGCTGGTCAGGGCAATGAAACTCAATATACTGGCCCTTAATAATCCGCTTGCTAATACGACCGGGCACGAGGGATATATTGAACCGGAAAAGGTTGTGATGCAGCAGGTGAAAGCGTGGCTTGAACAGGCCGTGAAGGGCTACAGTATCCGTGTGACCAATGAGCCGGTGCTGTTTAAAACAGGGCTGTCGGCCTCCACGCTGCCGCATATGGAGCATGATGTTGCGGCCACGCCCGTTCAGCGTAAGGTCTGGCAGGAAAAAATGAGGGCGCGTGAAGCCAGCCTGAAAGCAAGGGGATTACTGTCATGATGCGCTGCCCTAATTGTGGTCAGGCCGCCCACGTCCGGACCAGCAAATATATGTCTGAGAACGTAAAAGAGAGCTATCTGCAGTGCCAGAATGTGTATTGCTCAACGACGTTCAAAACGCATGAATCCATTTTTGAGATTATCCGCTCCCCTGCGGAAGAGAAGAAGGCCGAACCCGCTCCGCCGAAAACCAGAACCACCCGCAAAGTGAAAGGGTGTTACAGCTCGCCATTCAGCCATAATCAGGAGAGACGATAATGACTGGCCCGACCTTACAAAATGCGTTCGAAGCCTGTCAGACGAACAAAGCAGCGTGGATGAACCGTAAAGCTGAACTGGCCGCTACAGAGCTGGAATATCGGGATTTATTGCTGGACGACGCAACGGGTTCCCGCCGCTTACAGACGCTGCGTGAGCTCATCGATATAAAAAAATGGGAGATTAATCAGGCCGCCGGTCGCTATATCCGCTCACATGAGGAAGTACAGTGCATCAGCATTCGTAACCGGCTTCATGATTTTATGCAACAGAACGGCGCAGAGCTTGCCGCCGCACTGGCACCAGAACTGATGGGGGTTAAGAACCAGCCCGCGATGATAAAAAACCGTGCACTTGACCGTTCGTTGGCGTATCTACGTGAAGCCTTTTCCGTCTGGCTGGCCGCAGGAAATGACATTAGTTATTCAGCACCGGATAATGACATTTTAACGGCCATCGGATACAGGCCTGACGTGCCTTCGCGGGATGATAATCGTGAAATATTTACTCCTGCGCAGAACATGATTTACACCCGCCGACGCGCTGAGCTGGCCGCACAGTAGACCGTAAAAAATCCCCGTAAATCCCGTCATTTTTCCCGAATTAAGCCATGCATCCATAAGGTGCATGGTTTTGCATGCGTTTTCCCGCTCCTGCATTCCTTGTCTGCGCCAGTTGCGGCGCGGGCAGAAGCCACCTTTGCATCTGCATTAAAAGCGCCCCGTTAAGCGGGCAGGCGTGGCGGGGAGAGCATTGCGCGCTAAGGATGTAGATGTGGTATTTTTTTCTAGATTATTATAAGAATGTGTACTGAAGTGTGCAGGATTTAAAATCATAAGGATTCATATGATAAACCCGATGGGTTACAGTTTTTATGTATGTTAGGATTGGTTGTTACACTACTGAATAAGTCAACAAAAGGAATGTAATTAAAATGAAGAATAACATATTTTATGATTATATAGACAATGAACTTCAGGCTATTATTAACAGTGAGGTTTATTCGGGTTTCTTTGATAACTTAAATCAAGAGCAGCAAAAAAAATCATTTTCTTTTCTTATATGGTTCCTGAATAGTTATGCGAATATTTCGAATGTGGAGCAATATATAACTGATGGTCATGATGACTCTTCTTGTGACATTATATTAGATAAGGTTGATTCGCAAGGAGAGAAATCATTTTATATAGTTCAGTCGAAATGGAATGCAGTTGGCAACTGTAATTCTGATTTTGATAGTAAAGAATTGAAGTCATTCCTTAGTGACATTCATGCTGTTCTTAAAGGTGAGAAGCAAAAGGGTGCTAATGAAAAATTTAATTCTCAATATGATGCTCTGAGAGAGCACGTTAGGAAGAATGGCCGAGTTAAAATTATTTATTTGTGTTTGAAAAATAACTGTAAGGATGCGGATGATAACATCAAAGCACTTAAGAATGCTATCGGTGGGAATATTGAGATTGAAGGCTTTGATATTCATCGTTTGAAAATTGATTATATCAGTCGCGAATATAAGAAGAGTTTCCCACCTAATCCTTTGGAGAATGTATACAACCCCGAACTAGATAATATATCTGTATCCATATTGAGGGGCGAGGGAAGTAATAGTATTGAGGTTCATTCACCATTTAACGCTTACGTATTCCTTGTTCGTCCTAGGTTAATATACGAGCTTGTAAATAAATATGGTGTGTCATTGTTTGAGAGGAATGTTCGAAACCCACTAATGTCCTCAACAATTAATGAGGAAATAAAAAATACTTTACTAAAAAACCCATCTTATTTTTGGTATTATAATAACGGTGTGACGGGCATTACAAGAAGAATGCCGAGAATAAATAGCCAAGCTGAAGAATTTAATATCCTTGGGTTGCAGATAATTAACGGAGCGCAAACTGCATATTCAATTTATCGTGCATATAAAGAGTGTAGTTTAGAGGAACGTATGATTCTTGATGATGAAGCTAAAATTACATTTAGACTTTTGAAGTCAGGTGGCAGTGATTTCGACCTCAAGGTTACAAAGTACACAAATTCACAAAATCCTGTGTCAGAGAGAGATTTTTGGTCAAATGACCCTGTACAGAAAAAATTACAGGACTATTTCTTCAATACTCAGTTATGGTATGAAAAGCGTGACGGTGAATTTAGAGAAGAGCCTGAGGATGTGTATGTCATTCCCAACAGGATTTTTGCAAGTGCTTATATGGGCTTTTGGCTTCTGAAACCTGTTGACGTCGTGAAATCAGCTCTCGCATATAATAATGATGAAAGTGATAGGATTTTTACATCGAGAACAGAAAGTGCTGAGGGATTATATGAAACTATCTTTAACTCTCAAATAGATCCTAAAATTGTCCATGCTTCTTTTATTATGTTCGACATATTAACAGATGTTAGACCGTTTAGAAAAAGAAGGGATGGTATATTCTTCACAAATGTATTCCACGTGCTTAGTGTAATCAGAATTGTAACTGAAAAATATATACGTGAAAAATATGATTCTAAAGCTAATTTAATCTCCTTTATTCTTAAGAATAGCGATGACGATAAAAATGAGATACTAAAGCGATTGGTAGCATATTCTCTGGATTTATTAATCGCCGAAGTGGAATCAAAGCCTGAAAAGGAAAGGGGGGATTATATTTTTTCAATGATGTCTAAACAGGCTTATATAGATATGTTCCTTGAGGATGTTAGAACCAAAGATATAACTCCCGAAATCATTGAAAGTCAAGAGCTCGATATTTTCATTTTAGAAGATGAAGATGAAGATGAAGATGAAGATGAAGATGAAGATGAAGATGAAGATGAGAAAATAAACAATTAGTTTTGTGTTTCATTTATGGTCTAATTATTTTTTATTTGTTTGAAAAGGCCTTTGTATAAAGGCCTTTTAGTTCATCTTTGGTAGATTTTCTTCCCCCACCATTCCATTAGTTCTATTCTTTTTTTCAAATAATTAGAACGGTTATAGGCTCTTCTTATTTCATTTTTATCAATATGGGATAAAGCCGCCTCTATAGCATCCGGATTGAAAAAGGCCTCATTCATTGCAGTACTTGCGATAGCACGAAGGCCATGAGCTACAAGTTTTCCACCAAAACCAATACGTTTTAAAGCTGCATTAGCTGTCTGGCTATTCATTGGCAGCTTAGGGTCATTTCTGCTGGGGAAAACATGCTCTCGATGAGCACTGATAGGTTTCATCACATCCAGAACATCTAATGCCTGAGGAGATAGCGGTACAATGTGCTCACGCTTAGCTTTCATCCGTTCGGCTGGAATAGTCCAGAGCTTTGCAGAGAGATCGATCTCTGCCCACCGAGCACCGGAAGCCTCAGGAGGGCGCACAAGGGTCAGGAGCTGCCACTCAATTAGACAGCGGGTCGAAACAGATAGATTCGACATGACTAGAGAACGCATCAGCTTTGGCAATTCTTCTGGCCGAAGCGTCGGCATGTTTTGTTTTTTGGGCTTCTCAAAGGCCATCCCAACACCTGATGCTGGATTCGCATCAATCAGGCCTGTGTTTACGGCATAAATCATTATCTCGTTAATGCGCTGCACCAGTCGACGTACAGTCTCAAGCGCCCCACGAGCTTTGATTGGCTCAAGAGCTTCAACCAGTGTCCGGGCTTTGATTTGCTGAACGGGGAACTCACCGATGGCAGGGAATACATCTTTCTCCAGTGAGCGCCAAATGTCTTTTGCGTAATCAGGGGTAACGCTTTTGCTTTTGAGCTGGAACCAGTTAGCGGCGACCGTTGAAAAAATACTGTCCAGAGCGATTTGCTGCTGTTCCTCTGCAACTTCAGCTTGAATTTGCGGGTCAATTCCGTTGGCTAATAAGGCGAGATAATCAGCTCGTAACCCTCGGGCGTCAGCAAGTGAAAGGGCGGGGAAAGCACCTAGCCCCATCATTGTCCGCTGTTTTGTCGCCGGACGTTGATAACGGAAACGCCAGAGCTTTTTCCCGCTGGTTTTCACTATCAGGAAAAGCCCATCGCCATCATGCAGCGTTAGATCCTTCTCTAAGGCTTTAGCGCGCAGAACTTCGGTATTAGTCAGGGGGCGTGTTGTCCGTGCCACTGTGGCCGCTCCTTTATGAATTGGTATACGCTTTTAGGTATACATCCTACCGTATACCTAAACGTATACCAATAATCACCGGATTTAGCCGGATGTTCTCGGACAACGCCAGACACAAAAAAGCCCGCAGGGCTTGTGCCATGCGGGCTTTTTGTACTTCACCGGACGTATCCGGATCATGATTTGGTGGAGCTGGCGGGAGTTGAACCCGCGTCCGAAATTCCTACATCCTCGGCACTACATGCTTAGTCAGTCTTTACATTCGCTTGCCAGCTGCGGACAGACACGCCACTAACAAACTAGCCTGATTAGATTTAACGCTTCAACCCCAGGCAGGGCATCCACGCGATCTCTTTTGGGTTTGACCTCTCTTTGATCCCCGTCTTAAGAGCGGAAGCTAGGGAGAGAGGGCTCAGAGCAGGTTATTAAGCTGCTAAAGCGTAGTTTTCGTCGTTTGCGACTATTTTTTGCGGCTTTTTACGAGGCCAACCGCCCCTCGGCATGCACCTTGGGTTTCGCAAATCCCGTCGAATCCAGAATCAGCCCCAATGTGTAGGTCAAGTATAACAGATTTGTGAATGTCGTTACCAGCCCCATAACGCAGGATTCTTTCAGCAGGGGTGGACGAAAAAGCAGCATCAACAAGGATATAGCGTAAGGGCCAGCGAGAGCTGGCCCTCAGGGGAGGGGGTTAGCGTCCGGCGTGCTTCATAATACGCGCCTTATCCAGCGCCCATTCACGATCTTTCAGATCGGTACGCTTGTCATGCTGTTTCTTACCTTTGGCGACGCCGATTTTCACTTTGCACCAGGCATTCTTCCAGTACAGCGACAGGGCGACAACGGTGTAACCTTCGCGGTTAATGCGGCCGTACAGCGTGTCGAGTTCGCGCTGGTTGAGCAGCAGCTTACGGGTGCGCGTCGGGTCGCAGACATAGTGGGTGGAAGCCACGGCCATGGGCGTAAAGTTGGCGCCGAACAGGAAGGCTTCGCCATCCTTCAGGATGACATAGCTATCGCCGATGTTGGCTTTGCCTGC
The DNA here is from genome assembly GCF_048822415.1 of Klebsiella sp. C360. Classification (NCBI taxonomy): domain Bacteria; kingdom Pseudomonadati; phylum Pseudomonadota; class Gammaproteobacteria; order Enterobacterales; family Enterobacteriaceae; genus Klebsiella; species Klebsiella sp. C360. Next base: position 26,247 of record NZ_JBMEZZ010000011.1, on the reverse strand, counting down.
ACGCAGGGATTTGACTTCCCAGCCCTGCAGGGCGAGACCAGCCTCGTATTCATCTTCGATAAAGTATTCGTGACGGGCGCGTTTATTCAGCGCAATGGTGGCTGATCCAGGTTTGTGGGCTTTTTTCTTAGTCATAATGTCCTGAAGTCATCGTCTTATACACAGTTACCTCGATCGCATCCTGCGAGGTGTACTGCGCATCTTAGCACGAGTTGCGGCACAGCGTTTTTTTTAGCAGCAGATAAATGATATTATTTGCACTGTGTTTAAATGTGGAACCTGCTATGCCTCAGATTAGCCGTACTGCGCTGGTGCCTTTCAGCGCGGAACAGATGTATCAACTGGTAAACGATGTGAAGTCCTATCCTGATTTTCTGCCAGGCTGCACCGGTAGCCGCGTGCTGGAATTCGGGCCGACGCAAATGACGGCGGCGGTTGATGTGTCCAAAGCCGGCATCAGTAAGACCTTCACGACCCGGAATACACTGACCAGCAACCAGAGCATTTTGATGAGCCTGGTGGATGGCCCGTTCAAGAAGCTGATTGGCGGCTGGAAGTTTATTCCGCTGAGCCCCGAGGCGTGCAAAATCGAGTTCCATCTCGATTTTGAGTTTACCAATAAGCTGATTGAGATGGCCTTTGGCCGGGTCTTTAAGGAACTGGCCGCCAACATGGTGCAGGCGTTCACCTCGCGCGCCAAAGAGGTCTACAGTGCCAGCTAATATTCGTGTTGAGGTCGCTTACGCGCTGCCTGAAAAGCAGTACCTGCAGCGGGTCACCCTGGACGAGGGGGCGACGGTCGAGCAGGCGATTGTCGCCAGCGGCCTGCTGGCGCTGCGTGATGACATCGATCTGGCGAAAAACAAGCTGGGTATTTACAGTCGTCCGGTTAAGCTGCACGACGAAGTCCATGACGGCGACCGGGTGGAAATCTATCGCCCGCTGATCGCAGATCCGAAAGAGCTGCGTCGCCAGCGGGCGGAGAAAAACGCCGCGAAGTAAACCGCAGCAGCAGACCCGCTATCGGCCATAAAAAAAGCGCTCATTGAGCGCTTTTTGCTTTTCCGGGCCTTACTGACTGGTCAGCGCGGGCTTGTTATCAATGTTGGTTAACACGCCGCCATTGTTGAAGGTCAGGGTCAGGGTCTGCTGAGTCACTTTCTCGTGGCCCGGCTCCTGACGGAATACATAGAACCAGGTGTTGGTGCCGAACGGATCCGACATCATTGGCGTTCCGAGAGCATAAGCAACCTGCTGTTGCGTCATACCGACACGAATTTTTGCTACATCGTTAGGTGCCAGATAGTTACCCTGGTTGATGTCAGGACGGTAAACCACTCGTTCCAGAGTGGAACAGCCTGCGGTCAACATAAGAAGAACCGCTGCGGCAGCAGTCAGCGTTTTACAGCGCATAGTGATTTGATTCCTTTTTGGGCCCGAGCAGTACGTGGCTCATCTGTAATATGCCGATAATAATAGACCTTCGCGCCGATGGAAACCTCCGGCTGCGGTCAGCAGGCAATTTGCTGTTCACTATGACCCTGTGAAAATCAAAAAGTTTACGCCGCAAGCAACTCTTTCGCATTCGCCAGGGTGTTGCGCGTGACCTCGCTGCCGCCCAGCAGGCGAGCCAGCTCCTGCAGACGAGCACGCTTATCCAGCGGCTGCATATGGGTTTCGGTCATCTCGCCATCGGTCTCTTTGCAGACAAAGAAATGATGGTGGCCGCAGCCTGCGACCTGCGGCAGGTGGGTAACGCACATCACCTGCGTGGACTCGCCCAGCTGGCGCAGCAGCTTGCCGACCACCGCCGCGGTCGGGCCGCTGATGCCGACGTCCACTTCGTCGAAGATCAGCGCCGGGGTTTCCATTTTACGCGCGGTGATCACCTGAATCGCCAGCGCAATACGCGACAATTCGCCGCCAGAGGCTACTTTCGCGATCGGCTGCAGCGGCTGACCCGGGTTAGTGGTGACGCGGAACTCAATATGATCGGCGCCGTCGGCGGTGAGATGGCGTTCATCGAAAGCGACCTCAATCGCGAAGACCCCGTGCGGCATCGAAAGTGAGTGCATACTCTCGGTGATAAGCTGGGTCAGCTCGTCGGCGCTGGCCTGGCGCAGGGCGTGCAGCTCGCGCGCGGTCTCCAGCGCCAGCTGATGATGTTCGACCACCTGCTGGCTGAGGGATTCCAGCGAGCCGGCGCTGTCGTCCAGCAGGCGCTGCTCTTCGAGCATCGCCTGATAAACCGCCGGCAGCTCTTCCGGCATCACCTGGTGTTTACGCGCCAGCGCGATTTGCCGGGAAATCCGCTGCTCAAGTTCGAACAGACGATTAGGATCGAGGTCCAGACGGTCGTGATAGTGGCGCAGCTCATCGCTGGCCTCGCTGAGCTGAATGGCCGCCTCTTCCAGCATATCCAGCACGCCGGAAAGCTTGCTGTCCATACCCACCAGCTCGCTGACCAGCTGCTTCGCGGTATAAAGCTGGCTCTGCAGGTTGGCCTCTTCGCCGTCCGCCAGTACCGTCAGGGCGTGCTGACAGGTGCTGAGCAACTGACCGCTGTTGGCCAGGCGTTTGTACTCTTCGTCAATCTGCTCAAACTCTCCCGCCAGCGGGTTAAATTCGTTCAGCTCTTTAAGCTGGTACTGCAGCAGATCGGCGCGGGCGGCGCGCTCCTGGCTCTGCTGCTGATGCTGGGCCAGCTCGCGGCAGCTCTGGTGCCACTGGCGATAGTGCTCTGCCATGCGCTGAGTGAGCGCATACTCACCGGTATAGCCGTCGAGCAGCGTTTTCTGGTGTTCGGGTTTGGTCAACAGCTGGTGCGCATGCTGGCCGTGGATCTGGATCAGCAGCTGGCCCAGCTCGCGCAGCTGCGAGAGCGGGACGGCGGTGCCGTTGATGAAGCCGCGCGAGCGGCCGTCGGCGCTGATCACCCGGCGAAGTAAACACTCACGCCCGCTCTCCAGCTGGTTCTCTTCCAGCCAGCGCTGGGCGGCCGGGGTATCTTTCAGCGCGAAGCGCGCGCACAGGTCGGCACGGGTGGCGCCGCGACGCACCATGTCGGCTTCCGCTCTGCCGCCGAGGCACAGCCCCAGCGCGTCGATGGCAATGGATTTCCCGGCGCCGGTTTCCCCGGTGATGGCGGTCATGCCGCTGTGGAAATCAATTTCCAGTTCACGAACGATAGCAAAATTACTGATGGTGAGTTGCGCCAACATAGCTGCCTTCCTGTATGAAAAACCAATACTGTGTTTTCGTACAGTATAGACTGGTTTTTTATCCAGTAAAGAGGCAGCGATGTAAATCAGAACAATTTTTTCGACCAGCCGAGCTTGGTGCTTAATGTATTGAAATAGCTGTAATCTTTAGGGTGAATCAGATTGAGGTGATAATCACAGCGGCGAATGAGAACGTCTTCGCCATCTTGGATCGGCAGGGCAATCTGGCTGTCGCAGCTGATCTCCAGATCGCTGCAGCGGTGAGAGAAGCGCAGGCGGATGGTGCTGTCGCCGTTGATCACCAGCGGTCGCGCCGAGAGGGTGTGCGGGAACATCGGCACCAGGGTGATGGCGTCCAGCGACGGGGTGAGGATCGGGCCGCCGGCCGACAGCGAATAGGCCGTGGAGCCGGTCGGAGTGGAGATAATCAGGCCGTCCGAGCGCTGGGAGAAGGCAAAGACTTCATCGATATAGACTTCGAACTCAATCATATGCGCCACTTTGCCGGGGTGCAGCACCACTTCGTTGATGGCGGTGCTGATGCGTTTCTGGCAATCCTGCTGGCACACCTGGGCCTCCAGCAGAAAACGCTTCTCCGCGATGTAGTGGCCTTCCAGCACGTCGGCGAGCTGCTGCAGGGCGTTGTCCGGGTCCAGGTCGGTGAGAAAGCCGAGGTTGCCGCGATTAATGCCGATGACGTTAATGTCATAACGGGCCAGAGTCCGCGCCGCGCCGAGCATATTGCCGTCGCCGCCTACCACCACCGCGAGGTCGGCCTGTTGGCCAATCTCCGCCAGCGTGCCGGTTTTCACGTTGCTGAGCTGGAGTTCATGGGCGATCTGCTGTTCAACCAGCACTTCATACCCTTTGCTGCACAGCCAGCGCCAGAGCATTTCATGTGTGGTCAGGGCGGTGGGGTGACGAGGATGTCCCACAATGCCGATACACTTGAAATGGTTCTTCATGATCTGGATGTCCTTGCGTTAAATGAAATAGTGACAATCTGTCCGCTTCCCTTGAAACCCGGAAACTGATCCCCATAATAAGCGAAGTTAGCGAGATGAATGCGAAAAAAACGCGGAGAAATTCATGAGTAGTAAAGAACAGAAAACGCCTGAGGGGCAAGCCCCGGAAGAAATTATCACGGAGCAGCACGACGACGTTGAGGCGGTAGAGCCTGAAGTTTCGGCTGAGCAGGTGGATCCGCGCGATGAAAAAATTGCGAATCTGGAAGCCCAGCTGGCTGAAGCGCAGAAACGTGAACGTGAAGTGATGCTGCGTGCCAAAGCCGACGAAGATAATCTGCGTCGTCGTACCGAGCAGGATATCGAGAAAGCGCACAAATTCGCGCTGGAAAAATTCGTCAATGAACTGCTGCCGGTGATCGACAGCCTGGACCGCGCGCTGGAAGTGGCCGACAAGGCTAACCCGGAGCTGGCGCCGATGGTGGAAGGGATCGAACTGACCCTCAAATCTATGCTGGACGTAGTGCGTAAGTTTGGCGTGGAAGTGATCGCCGACACCAACGTTCCGCTGGATCCGAACGTCCACCAGGCCATTGCGATGGTCGAGTCTGAAGACGTGGCGGCGGGCAACGTGCTGGCCGTGATGCAGAAAGGTTACACCCTGAACGGCCGCACCATTCGCGCCGCGATGGTGACGGTAGCAAAAGCGAAATAACGTTTGCTGCCTTGCTCAACGGCTGCCCGCGGGCGGCCGTTTTTTATGCCATCGCTCCCGGCGCGAGAAAAAAAACGGCGGGCCGCAGCCCACCGTGATGTTAATTCCTTCGCTCGCGCTACTCCGCGACGCTCTCGCGTAATGATTTCACCGGCATCACTTTCACCTGTTTGATCATGTTGTCCTGCACGTCGAGGATATCAATATCATACTGCTCAATGCGCACGCGGGTGCCCGGGACCGGGATCTCTTCCAGCGCTTCAAGGATGATACCGTTGATGGTGCGCGCTTCATCTTCCGGCAGGTTCCAGTTGAACGCTTTGTTGATCTCGCGAACGTTGGCGCTGCCGTCGATTATCACCGTACCGTCGTTGAGCGGGGTCACTTCCTCCGCCAGGGTGGGTGACATGGAGGTGGTGAAGTCGCCGACAATCTCTTCAAGAATATCTTCTACGGTAACCAGCCCCTGAATATCGCCGTATTCATTAACCACCAGGCCGACTTTCTTTTTATTGCGCTGAAATTTCACCAGCTGGGTGCTGAGCGGCGTCCCTTCCGGAACAAAGTAGATCTCATCTGCCGCCCGCAGCATGATTTCTTTTGTGAACTCTTTCTTCTCCGTCATCAGGCGGTAGGCTTCGCGGACGCGCAGCATGCTGATGGCATCGTCCAGCGAATCGCGGTAGAGCACAATGCGGCCGTGTGGGGAGTGGGTCAGTTGGCGGACGATAGATTTCCAGTCGTCATTGATGTCGATGCCGACAATCTCATTACGCGGCACCATGATGTCGTTAACGCTGACCTTCTCCAGGTCCAGCACCGACAGCAGCATATCCTGATTGCGTCGTGAGATTTGTGAACGGGATTCATTCACAATCGTGCGCAGTTCATCTTTACTCAGGGCGCTGCTGATGACGGTATCAGTGCGGATGCCCATCATGCGCATCAGCATGCGGGTGATGGTATTCAGCAGCCACACCAGGGGCATCATCAGCACCTGCAGGGGCGCCAACAGGAAGCTGCTGGGGTAGGCGACCTTTTCCGGATAGAGGGCGGCGATGGTTTTCGGCAGGACTTCGGCAAACACCAGCACCACAAAGGTGAGCACGCCGGTGGCGATCGCGACGCCGGCATCGCCGTAGAGGCGCATGCCGACGATGGTGCCCAGCGCCGAGGCGAGAATGTTGACGAGGTTATTGCCGATAAGCACAAGGCTAATCAGGCGGTCCGGCTTGCGCAGTAGCTTCTCCACGCGCTTGGCGGGGCGGTTGCCTTGTTTCGCCATATGACGCAGCCGATAGCGGTTCAGCGTCATCATGCCGGTTTCGGAACCGGAGAAATAGGCAGAGATAATCACCATGACGATCAGCGTTATGATCAGCGTGGTGGTGGAGATATGTTCCACGTAGGATTCCTTAAAAGACTTAGCTCACGAACTGTTGCAGCACGCGGCTACCAAAATAGGCCAGCGTCAGCAGACCGGCGCCAGCGACGCTGAACCAGACCACACGACGTCCGCGCCACCCTTCATGATAGTGGCCCCACAGCAGGACGATATAGACGAACCACGCAATAATCGACAGCACCGCTTTATCAATGTTTTCGCTGCTGAACAGATTGTGCATATAGAACAGACCGCTACACAGCGTCAGGGTCAGCAGCACCACGCCGACCTGGGTGATGTGGAACATTTTGCGCTCAATGCTCATCAGCGGCGGCATTTCGCTACTGAAGGCCAGCTTTTTGTTCTTTAACTGGTAGTCGATCCACGCCAGCTGTAGCGCATACAGCGCGGCAATGATCAGCGTGGCGTAGGAGAAGAGCGACAGGCCGATATGCACCAGCATCCCCGGGGTGGTTTCCAGGTGGGTGATATATTCGTTAGGCACGAAGGTGGCGAAGGCCAGATTGATCAGCGCGAAGGCATAGACGATAGGCAGCAGCAGCCAGCCGCGATTGCGCGAGGCCACGATAGTCATGACCGTACAGATCATCAGGCTCACCAGCGACCCGACGTTCAGTAAGCTGAGGTTTTGCCCACTCTCGCCGCCGGGGAATATCCGTGCTTCCAGCGCAAAAGCATGGCAGATCAACGCGATAGTCGCTGATAAAATCGCCATTCGCCGCCAGCTGCTGTTTTTTTGCAGCAAGCCGGGGATAATCAGCGCGAGGCTGACGGAGTAGGCGACAAGGGCGAGTAGAGCAAAAACAGGCATAGGTGTCGGCTGTTGGATAAATAAGAAAGAGAAGCAGTATAACGTCAGCAGGCCTCTGCTCCAACCGTTGCAGCACATTCAGATTGATGTCGTGTTATACTCCGCCACATTCGTTTTGTGTGTCGCTGCGGCGACCGACCGTTTCCACCTCAGGCGAGAGACAATGTTTGATAATTTAACCGATCGTTTGTCGCGTACGCTGCGCAACATTAGCGGCCGCGGACGCCTTACAGAAGACAATATTAAAGACACCCTGCGCGAAGTGCGCATGGCGCTGCTGGAAGCGGACGTTGCGCTTCCGGTGGTACGTGATTTCATCAGCCGCGTCAAAGAGAGCGCGGTCGGCCATGAAGTCAATAAAAGCCTGACCCCGGGTCAGGAGTTCGTCAAAATCGTCCGCAACGAACTGGTGGCGGCGATGGGCGAAGAGAACCAGACCCTCGACCTGGCGGCGCAGCCGCCGGCGGTGGTGCTGATGGCGGGCCTGCAGGGTGCCGGTAAAACCACCAGCGTCGGTAAGCTGGGGAAATTCCTGCGCGAGAAGCACAAGAAGAAAGTGCTGGTGGTTTCCGCGGACGTTTACCGCCCGGCGGCGATCAAACAGCTGGAGACCCTGGCCGAGCAGGTCGGCGTCGACTTCTTCCCGTCCGACGTCGGCCAGAAGCCGGTTGATATCGTCAACGCGGCGCTGAAAGAAGCGAAGCTCAAATTCTACGACGTGCTGCTGGTGGATACCGCCGGTCGTCTGCACGTTGACGAAGCGATGATGGACGAAATTAAGCACGTCCACGCCGCCATTAATCCGGTTGAAACCCTGTTCGTCGTCGATGCGATGACCGGCCAGGATGCGGCGAATACCGCCAAAGCCTTTAACGAAGCGCTGCCGCTGACCGGCGTGGTGCTGACCAAAGTGGACGGCGACGCCCGCGGCGGCGCGGCGCTGTCGATTCGCCATATTACCGGCAAGCCGATTAAATTCCTCGGCGTCGGCGAGAAAACCGAAGCGCTGGAGCCGTTCCATCCGGACCGCGTCGCCTCCCGCATCCTCGGCATGGGCGACGTGCTGTCGCTGATCGAAGATATCGAGAGCAAAGTCGACCGCGCGCAGGCCGAGAAGCTGGCCTCCAAGCTGAAGAAAGGCGACGGTTTCGATCTCACCGACTTCCTTGAGCAGCTGCGCCAGATGAAAAACATGGGCGGCATGGCCAGCCTGATGGGCAAGCTGCCGGGTATGGGCCAGATCCCGGACAACGTGAAAGCGCAGATGGATGACAAAGTGCTGGTGCGTATGGAAGCGATCATCAACTCGATGACCCTGAAAGAGCGCGCCAAGCCGGAAATCATCAAAGGTTCACGTAAGCGCCGTATCGCCGCCGGCTGCGGAATGCAGGTGCAGGATGTGAACCGTCTGCTCAAGCAGTTCGACGACATGCAGCGCATGATGAAGAAGATGAAGTCGAAAGGCGGCATGATGAAGATGATGCGTGGCATGAAAGGGATGATGCCGCCAGGCTTCCCGGGCCGCTAATCGGCCTGGCTTGTTTGCCATTTCGCCACCGGGGTGTGCTCGCCATCCTCACGTACTACGTGTACGTTCCGGTGGCTGCGCGCACGCCGGCAGCGAACTGACTGCACCGCCGACGGCCTTTTACAGCAGACTTATCAACTGCTGATTGCATTTTCCCCAGAAATCAGTAAAATTTTCGGGCTTTTAATATGACACCGGGCTCCGTTCCTCGATGGGGCCCGGTTGTTTTATTCACACAAGAGGATGTTATGGTAACTATTCGTTTAGCACGTCACGGCGCTAAAAAGCGTCCGTTCTACCAGGTTGTTGTCACCGACAGCCGTAATGCACGCAACGGTCGCTTCATCGAGCGCGTTGGTTTCTTCAACCCGATCGCTAACGGTGCGGAAGAAGAGACTCGCCTGGATCTGGATCGTATCGCTCACTGGGTTGGCCAGGGCGCTACTGTTTCCGATCGCGTTGCCGCGCTGATCAAAGCCGCTAACAAAGCAGCTTAATCTGTCACGGTGGTCATGATGAGCAAGCAACACACCGCACAAGCACCTGTTGATCCGATCGTATTGGGGAAAATGGGTTCTTCCTACGGTATCCGTGGTTGGCTCAGAGTGTTTTCCTCCACCGAAGACGCCGAAAGCATTTTTGACTATCAGCCCTGGTTAATCCAGAAGGCGGGTCAGTGGCAGGTCGTTGAGCTGGAAAGCTGGCGCCACCACAATCAGGACATCATCATCAAGCTGAAAGGCGTTGACGATCGTGATGCCGCGAATCTACTGACTAATTGCGAAATTATCGTGGATTCATCGCAGTTGCCGGAGCTGGAAGAGGGTGACTACTACTGGAAAGACCTGATGGGCTGCCAGGTAGTGACAACGGAAGGCTATAGCCTCGGTAAAGTCATCGATATGATGGAAACCGGGTCTAATGACGTGCTCGTCATCAAGGCAAACCTGAAAGATGCATTTGGTATCAAGGAGCGGTTGGTTCCGTTCCTCGATGGGCAGGTTATCAAGAAAGTCGATCTCACTACGCGTACTATCGAAGTAGATTGGGATCCTGGTTTTTAAATTCTCCGGATAAACGGTAAAAGACGGCGCTATGTGGATTGGCATAATTAGCCTGTTTCCTGAAATGTTCCGCGCAATTACCGATTACGGGGTAACTGGCCGGGCAGTAAAAAATGGCCTGCTGAGCATCGAAAGCTGGAGTCCTCGCGACTTCACGCATGACCGGCACCGTACCGTGGACGATCGTCCTTACGGCGGCGGACCGGGGATGCTAATGATGGTGCAACCCTTACGGGATGCCATTCATGCAGCAAAAGCCGCGGCAGGTGAAGGCGCGAAGGTGATTTATCTGTCACCTCAGGGACGCAAGCTTGATCAAGCGGGCGTCAGCGAACTGGCAACGAATCAGAAACTGATTCTGGTGTGCGGTCGCTACGAAGGGATAGACGAGCGCGTAATCCAAACCGAAATTGACGAAGAATGGTCAATCGGCGATTACGTTCTCAGCGGTGGTGAGTTACCGGCAATGACGCTGATTGACTCCGTTTCCCGGTTCATTCCGGGGGTACTGGGCCATGAAGCATCAGCAACGGAAGATTCCTTTGCTGATGGGTTGCTGGATTGTCCCCACTATACCCGTCCTGAAGTGTTAGAAGAGATGGAAGTACCGCCAGTATTGCTGTCGGGAAACCATGCTGAGATACGTCGCTGGCGTCTGAAGCAGTCGCTGGGCCGAACCTGGCTTAGAAGACCTGAACTTCTGGAAAACCTGGCTCTGACTGAAGAGCAAGCAAAGCTGCTGGCGGAGTTCAAAACTGAACACGCGCAACAGCAGCATAAACATGATGGGCAGGCGTGAGCCCCCAATATCAGTTTACCCAGGATAAGAGATTAAATTATGAGCAACATTATTAAGCAACTTGAACAAGAACAGATGAAGCAGGACGTACCTTCCTTCCGTCCGGGTGATACCGTGGAAGTGAAAGTATGGGTTGTTGAAGGTTCCAAAAAACGTCTGCAGGCATTCGAGGGCGTGGTTATCGCTATTCGTAACCGCGGTCTGCACTCTGCATTCACTGTTCGCAAAATTTCCAACGGCGAAGGCGTTGAGCGTGTCTTCCAGACTCACTCTCCGGTAGTTGACAGCATTGCTGTTAAACGTCGTGGTGCTGTACGTAAAGCTAAACTGTACTACCTGCGTGAGCGCACTGGTAAGTCTGCTCGTATCAAAGAGCGTCTTAACTAAGATTCGCTTTCGCGACATCCTGACAAAAAGGGCTGGCCTCAGGGCCGGCCCTTTTTTTATCTTTGTTGTAACCATCGTGATGTAAATCATTTACAATACGCCCTCTATTCGGAGGGGCGGTGGTCAGCAACAGTTTTCAGCAAACGACACCTAAACGGCGAGCCGCCTGGCTGGCGCTGTTGGCGATCCTGCTAATCGTCGTGGCTCCCCTGATCTCCGTCTCCCTGCAAAAAGACCCCATGAGCGCCATGCCCGGCATGCACCACGCCATGATGATGGACAGCTCGCCAGCGAGTATGGCGCAGATGCCTGGCCACGAGATGGCGACGACGCATAGCGCAGACGGCGCTACGCATACCGGACACGAACTGCCGCTGGATCATGCCGAAGCGTGTGGCTATTGCGTGCTGTTAGCCCATGTCCCGGGTCTGCTTTTCGCGCTGGCGCTGTTCGTCGCCATGCTCCTGCGGCGCATTCGCCTGCCGGCTTCTCGGCCGGTATTAAAACACTGGCGTTACTTTCCCTGGCTTTACCCCGAAACCCGCGCCCCGCCGCGGCTGTCTGCTTTTTCCCTTTAATAAAAATGAATCTGCGCACTGCGCAACGACCTCTTTTTGCTTTGAAAAAGGAAAAGTATGACAACCTGCACCTCGCGCGCGGCATGGCTGAACCTGCTGCGTCGCCTCCATTTCTATATCGGGCTGTTTATCGGACCGTTTATCTTTGTCGCTGCCCTGACCGGCACGCTGTACGTGGCGACGCCGCAGCTGGAAAACTGGCTCTATCACGATGCGCTGTATGGCCTTCCCGAAGGCACCCCGCAGCCGCTCAGCGCCCAGATTGCGGTGGCAGAAGAAGCGACCCAGGGTAATCTGCGGCTGCTGGCGGTACGTCCGGCCCCCGCGGTGGGCGAGACCACCCGCATTATGTTTGCCGATCCGAGTCTCGGGGAGTCGGAATCCCGGGCCATTTTTGTCGATCCGATCGCGCTGCGGGTGAAGGGTGATATGACGGTCTACGGCACCAGCGGCATCCTGCCGCTGCGGCAGTGGATTGACTATGCGCATCGTTCGCTGCTGCTGGGCGACAGCGGGCGGCTCTACAGCGAACTGGCTGCCTCATGGATGTGGGTGGCCGCCCTGGGGGGCATTGCCCTGTGGGCGATGACGCGTCCAAAACGGCGGCTCAATAACACCCTGCAGAATCATCGTCGGCTGCACGTGACGCTGGGCTGGTGCTTACTGCTGGGCATGCTGCTTTTCTCCGCCACCGGCCTGACCTGGTCGCAATGGGCCGGCGGCAACGTGGATAAAATGCGGGCGGCTTTCGGCTGGTGGACGCCACAGGTCAATACCCTGCTGCACGGTGAGGCGCCGATGGCGCACGATCCCCATGCCGGGCATCATAGGGAGGCGATGGCCATGACCCAGCATCAGCCAGCGCAGTTTGACCAGGCGCTGGCGGTGGCCCGTCAGGCGGGGCTGAACGCCAGCCGGCTGGAGATCCGTCCGCCGGTGTCAGACGAACGCGCCTGGACGGTGAATGAGATCGACCGCCGTTGGCCGACGCAGGTGGACGCGGTGGCGATCGATGGCGCCTCGATGCAGGTGGTGGATCGCACCCATTTTGCCGACTTTCCGCTGATGGCGAAGCTTACCCGCTGGGGCGTCGATTTCCATATGGGGATCCTCTTTGGTCTGGCGAATCAGCTGCTGCTGGTGGGGTTTGGCTGCGCGCTGTGCGTAACCATCGGCGTGGGGTACCGGCTGTGGTGGATACGCCGTCCGCCACAGGCCGTCTGGGATCCGGCGCTTTCCCTGCTGCAGGCATGGCTGTCGCTCGCCTGGCCTGCCCGTGGGCTGGTGCTGGGGATAGCGTTAGCCCTGGGGCTGGCCATGCCGTTGATGGGGATCAGCCTGGTGCTGTTCATTGCCGTTGACTACCTGCGCTGGCGCGCGGCAACGGCAATGAGGATAGCGAAGTCCAGCGATTAAGCGGACGTCTACGGCGTGCTGATGACCACCGTGACCCGGCGGTTTTCAGCGCGCCCGGCCGCGGTATCGTTGCTGGCGATCGGGTATTTTTTGCCAAGGCCCCGGGTGACTAAATTACTGCGCGGGATATGGGCGCCTTCCGCCCAGGCATCGGCTACGCTGTTGGCCCGCTTAAGCGACAGGGCTTCGTTATAACTATCCTCACCATAATTATCGGTGTGGCCTTCAAGGCGGCTATGTGTAATCCCGGTTGTCGCCAGCCGCGAGGCCATTTGGGTGATCTGCTGGCGGCTGTCGGGACGTAGTCGGTAGTCATTCTTGTCAAACAGGATGCTATCGGATAAGCCCAGGGACCAATCGCCATTGCTTTCAGTGAAGCCATAAGATTTCATCGCCGCCACCTGCTCAGGGGTAAATTTTCCCTGAGGAGCCTGGCAACCTGTCAAAAGCGCCGCCGCCATCAGGGCGGGGGCGAAATATTTCCTGATCATAATGCGTCCTTTATTATTTCAGCATCTGCTGGATACGTTGGTTTTTCATCCGATACATATTCTGATCGGCAAGTTCTTGCAGTGATTCCGCCGTGGCGTGTTCCCACGCCAGGGCATAACCGACGCTCAGCGAGAGCGTGGCGCTATGGCCATTGTGCAGGTTGAATGGCGGAAGAAATTGTTCTGACAGCGCCTGACACAGGGCCTGGACTTCTGCTTCCGAGCGCACCTCGCGCAGCAGAACGGCAAACTCATCGCCGCCAAGACGCCACGCCAGATGGCGTTTACCGGCGAAAGTCATCAGGCGGCTGGCGACTTCCATCAGCACTTTATCGCCCGCCGCATGTCCCCAGTTGTCATTGATCAATTTGAAGTTATCGCCATCAAGAAACAGTAACGCTGAGGTCTGGTGATCCACTTCATTTTTCATCAGCTCGGCGAGCGCGTTGCGAAAGGCGGCGCGGTTAGCCAGACCGGTCAACGGATCGTGTAACGAGCTGCGCAACAGCTGAGCATTTTTGGCCTGCAACTGGCGCTGCCAGTCCTCCATCTCCCCCAGCAGACTGTTAAAGTCCTGGGCAAACAGATGGAACTCCTCGATACGCTCCTCCGGCACCCGCCGGGAGAAGTGGCGGTTTTCGCGAATATCATGCACGACCTCGGTGATGCTCTGCAGGGCGGCGACGATCCCCCGGTGCAGGGAGTGGGTCAGCAGCAGGCCGATGAACGAGGCGAGCAGAATGCTGCCGGTCAGTACCAGAATCGAGATGCCGAGAAAGTGGCTAATCAGTTCATCCAGCGCGGTCAGTCGCAGCTCGCCGATTTGTTTCCCCTGGTGCCAGATGGGCTGCACCGTGGGCTCCGGAAACAGCCATTTACTGATAAGACCGCTCACTTGTTCTTTGTTGGCCAGCGGTTCGTGGCGCCAGGCGGCGAAGTGCTGCTTCTGGCCGTTGAGCACGATCGCCTGGGAAATCTGCCCTTGCTTCCCCAGCGAAGCGAGGGTCTCCTCTGCTGCCGCGCTGTCGCCAAATACCAGGGCGGCTTCGAGGCTGCGGCCCATGGTCGCGGCAGTGAGCTCAAGATTTTTCTGCGCGTACTGCTTGAGCGTGAAAATAGAGGCCGTGCTCAGCAGCAGCCAGACCAGCGTCATGGAGATCACCACGCTTATCACGCTAATGCGACGCAGCGCGCGTTTGAACGTCGGGCGCGATGTCTGTGAAAAGTCCTTATTCATGTGGTTTCTTCCGGGCAAGCATCAGGACGTCCGGGTTAACCCGAACCCCGCTGTGCGTCAGAACGTCCAGATTAACGGAGAAGCGGACCCTGTCGTCGTTGATGATCAGGCAAAACGCGCTACCAATTGAGCAATCCGTATTTTGTTCTGCGATGAGTAACAGCGGCCTCGAGCCATAGCGGCGAGTTAATTCCGACTGTTGGGTCGGCGTTTCGCTGCCAAAATAAAAACCATCGCAGGTCGTTTTTAACGCTTCTTCACTATTACGTACTATCACCGGTTGATAAGGCAATGCATCCGGCGCTTCATGAGCCAGGCTATGGGTGAAGCGTGATGAGGCAAAAATGCATAGCTTCGGCGCCCCTGTTAATGACGGCCAACGGGTGTAGGTCACGATCCCGGAAACAATAGCGCGAACATGTTCTGAAGGTCCGGCAGCAAAAACAGGAGATACCGCGATGAGAAAAAATACAGTCAATAAAAGACGGTGTAATACTGTCATTAACGCTTCCGTCAAATTCGCCATAGCGCGGGAATAGCCGCTGCCGATGCCCGGCGAAGAATACCACTGATAGCAAAACCCGTCATTAGATGCGCCCTTTGCTTTGGGACAAATCTCACCAGGATTTTTCGTAATGCCGATGGCGCTGGCGAGCAATTTTGGCGCGATTTCATTATCTGTAAATATTATTGTACGGTTAATGTCGTGGTAAGGGCCAATTAATTTATCACTGTAAAGTAAAATTTACGGAATATGGATTGAATTCTTTACTTCGTATGGTATCGTTACGTCATGCCCGCTGAGGCAACCCTTATCGCAAACGAGCTACACAGGATCGCAATCATGCAAAAAGACGCGCTGAACAACGTACATATTACCGACGAACATGTATTAATGACCCCGGAGCAACTGAAGGCGGAATTCCCCCTGAGCGTTGAACAGGAAGCGCAGATCGCGCACGCCCGTGAAACCATCTCCAATATCATCGCCGGTCGCGATCCGCGCCTGCTGGTGGTCTGCGGTCCTTGCTCCATTCACGATCCGGAAGCGGCGATCGAATATGCTCGTCGGTTTAAAGCCCTTGCCTCAGAGGTCAGCGATAGCCTCTACCTGGTGATGCGCGTCTATTTTGAAAAACCCCGTACTACCGTCGGCTGGAAGGGGCTGATTAACGATCCGCATATGGATGGTTCGTTTGATGTTGAAGGCGGCCTGAAGATTGCGCGTCGTCTGTTGGTCGAGCTTGTGAATATGGGACTGCCGCTGGCGACGGAAGCGCTGGATCCCAACAGCCCGCAGTACCTTGGGGATCTGTTCAGCTGGTCCGCCATCGGCGCGCGAACCACGGAATCTCAGACGCACCGCGAAATGGCCTCTGGTCTTTCCATGCCGGTAGGCTTTAAAAATGGCACCGACGGTAGCCTGGCCACGGCTATCAACGCTATGCGCGCCGCGGCGATGCCGCACCGCTTCGTCGGTATCAACCAGGCCGGGCAGGTCTGCCTGCTGCAAACGCAGGGTAACCCGAACGGCCATGTGATCCTCCGCGGCGGTAAGGCGCCGAACTACGGTCCGGAAGATGTGGAGAAATGTGAAAAAGAGATGGCGCAGGCGGGACTGAAGCCGTCGCTGATGGTAGATTGCAGTCATGGGAACTCCAATAAAGATTTCCGCCGCCAGCCGGCCGTGGCTGAATCCGTTGTCGCGCAGATCAAAGATGGCAATCGCTCCATTATCGGCCTGATGATCGAGAGTAATATCCACGAGGGCAATCAGTCCTCTGAACAGCCGCGTGAGGCGATGAAATACGGCGTTTCGGTAACGGATGCCTGCATCAGCTGGGAAACCACCGATGCGCTGTTGCGTGAACTGGATAAGGATCTCCGCGGCCACCTGGCGGCCCGTTTGGTGTAAGAGGAAAGTATGGTTGCTGAACTGACCGCGTTACGCGATCAAATTGATGAAGTGGATAAAGCGTTGCTTAGCCTGCTGGCTAAGCGCCTGGAACTGGTGGCCGAAGTCGGCGAGGTGAAGAGCCAGTATGGCCTGCCGATTTACGTCCCGGAACGCGAGGCGGCGATGCTCGCCTCCCGGCGTGAAGAGGCGGCTGCGCTCGGCGTTCCGCCGGATCTGATCGAGGACGTTCTGCGTCGCGTGATGCGGGAATCCTATTCCAGCGAAAACGACAAAGGCTTCAAAACCCTTTACCCGAATCTGCGGCCGGTGGTGATCGTCGGCGGCGGCGGGCAGATGGGGCGTCTGTTTGAGAAGATGTTAACGCTGTCCGGCTACCAGGTGCGCATTCTGGAAAAAGAGGACTGGGCGCGGGCGACGGATATCGTCGCCGATGCCGGTATGGTCATTGTCAGCGTGCCGATTCACACCACCGTGGAGACGATCGCCAGGCTGCCGCCGCTGCCGGCGGATTGCATTCTGGTCGACCTTGCCTCGGTTAAAGCAGAGCCGCTGCAGGCGATGCTGGCGGCGCATCAGGGCCCGGTACTCGGCCTGCACCCGATGTTCGGTCCGGACAGCGGCAGCCTTGCCAAGCAGGTGGTGGTCTATTGCGATGGACGCCAGCCGGAGGCCTATCAGTGGTTCCTCGAGCAAATTCAGGTCTGGGGCGCGCGCCTGCATCGCATCAGCGCGGTGGAGCACGATCAGAACATGGCCTTTATTCAGGCGTTGCGCCACTTTGCCACCTTCGCTTATGGTCTGCATCTGGCGGAAGAGAATGTGCGCCTTGAGCAGTTGCTGGCGCTCTCGTCACCCATTTACCGGCTGGAGCTGGCGATGGTGGGCCGTCTGTTTGCCCAGGATCCGCAGCTCTACGCCGACATTATTATGTCCTCGGAAAACAACCTGGCGCTGATTAAGCGCTACTACCAGCGGTTTGGCGAGGCGATCGGTCTGCTGGAGCAGGGCGATAAGCAGGCGTTTATCGATAGCTTCCGTAAAGTCGAACACTGGTTTGGCGATTACGCCCAGCGTTTCCAGAGCGAGAGCCGCACGCTGCTGCGTCAGGCGAACGATAATCGGCAGTAAAGCGAAAAAGATGTATACAATAAAGCCAGCGACCGCTGGCTTTTTTTATAGGGATGACAACGATGGCTGAACCACAACCGCTGTTTGACTACACCGGATACCTGCCGGAATGCCCGACCTGGAGTGAGGCAGAGCAGGCCCTCTACTGGGCCGATATCATGGAATGTGAAATTCACCGCTACGATACCCGCAGCGGCGAACACCAGGTGCTGCAGTTTCCGGAGGAGGTCGGCTGTTTTTCCCTGCGCGAGAAGGGCGGTTTTATCGTTGCATTGCGCAGCGGTATCTGGCTGACCGACGCCCACGGTCTGCTGCGGCGGAAAGTCTGCGATAACCCGAGCAACCCGGAACTGGCGCGCTTTAACGACGGCGGGACCGATCGCGACGGGCGCTTTTATGCCGGCACCTTCTGGGGCCCGGGGGATTACAACGGCGCGCTGCTGATGCGGGTCGATAACGACCTGAAGCCGACGGTGATCCAGTGCGACATCCATGGCGCCAACGGTCTGGCGTTTAGCGCCGACCGGCGCTGGATGTATACCTCCGATACGCCGAACGCCGTGATTTACCGTACGCCGCTGGATGAGCAGGGTGAGCCTGGCCGGCGCGAAGTCTTTCGCCGTTTTCTGCCGGGCGAAGGGATCCCGGACGGGGCGGCGATTGACGTGGAGGGATGTTACTGGAGCGCAATGTTTGACGGCTGGCGGATCGCTCGTTTCTCTCCGCAGGGTGAGGAGCTGGAGTCCTACCCGATGCCGGTACGTTGCCCGACGATGGTCTGCTTTGGCGGGGCGGATATGAAAACGCTCTACATCACCACCACCCGGGAAAACATGGCGGACGATGAGCTGGCGCAGTATCCGCTGTCCGGCGCTATCTTCACCCTGCCGGTGGCGGTGGCAGGGATGAAGAAATTGCTGTTCCGCGAACGCTAAACCGGATCCACCGGCACGACGTTTTCGCTGGGGTAGCAACCGAGAACCTTCATGGAGCGGGTGATCTCCGCCAGCTCCTTCAGCGCCTTGCGCATGGGCAGCGAGTCCAGGTTTGCCTGAATATCGAGATAAAACATCTCTTCCCATGGATTGCCATGGATTGGGCGAGACTCCAGTTTGGTCATGATCAGATTGTGATTGCGCAGCACCAGTAAGGCCTCCACCAGGGCGCCCGCCTGCTGACCGGTCGCCATTAACAGCGTGGTCTTCGCCGGAACCTGATCGGAGACGTTCACCGCTTTGCGCGCCAGAACGAGGAAGCGCGTAATATTCTGCGTCTGGTTGGCCTGGCAGTGCTCCAGCACCTGCAGACCGTACAGGGCGCCGCCCGCTTCGCTGCCCAGTGCCGCGACGGCCGGGGAGTTCGCCTGCGCGACTTTTTCCATCGCCGCTGAGGTGCTCTCGGTATATTCAATCTTCCAGTGCGGGTAGCGACTCAGATACTGGCTACACTGCTGGAACGGCTGCGGATGGCTGTAGACGGTCTGAATTTTATCGGCATCCGTCGAGGTGCTGACCAGTACGCAATGATCGATAGGGATCGTCAGTTCGCCAACGATCGACAGGCTGGTGTGCTGCAGCAGATCGTAGACGTCGTTGATCCCGCCGGAGCTAGTGTTTTCAATCGGCACTACGGCGTAATCGGCCTGACCGGTCTCCACCTGATTAAAAATATCGGCGAACTTTGCGCAGCCGCTTTCAATAAACTGCTCAAAGTGGCGAGCGGCGTACTGACGCGCCGCCAGATGCGAATAAGAGCCTTTGGGACCGAGGAACGCCACGCGAGCTGAATGCGGGTTAATTTTATTCAAGTGCTGCTGCAACAGGGTTTGCTGGGTCAGAACAGAGTCTTCGATAATCAGCTGGAACAGGCGGGTGATGTAGTGTGCATCCAGATTATGACGCTTGCCGAGGGTCATCAGACGCTCCAGCAGATCGCGTTCGCGGTCAATATCACGCACCGGACGATGGGAGGCCAGTTTGGCTTTACCAACCTCAACAGCCAGCCCGCGACGCTCCGCCAGCAGAGCAAGCAGTTTCTCATCCAGCGCGCTTATCTTGTCGCGCAGCGCCAGTAATGGGTTTTCCTCGGTCATAGATGTTGCCTTTGTTGTTATCAAATAAAAAAGGCCTCCCGGGTGGGAGGCCTTATTGTTCGTCTTCGCATTCTTTCTTATACGACGAATTGCCTCCCGGTCAGGGGAAGGTAAAAAAGAATGCGAAGAAGAACGGGACGAGTTTCATGATGAATTCCTTTAAGTAGTGGGGATTACAGTACCTGTACTGTTTTCACTCTGTCAATAAAAAACGCGCCCGAAGGCGCGTGGCATGACACAACTTAAGTTAAGGATTACTCTTCTTCTTCCACAAAGCCTGCCTCTTTCACCGACGTCGCGGCGCGGCGGGCTTCCCCTTTGTGTTGCACTTTATTGAGCTGCCGTTCCAGCTTGTTGATCAATTCGTTAATGGCGGCGTACATATCTTCATGACGCGCACTGGCAACCAGATGGCCGTTTGGCGTGTTAATGGTTGCGTCAGCGATAAAACCCTGCGGCTCCTTAGACAGAATGATGTGCGGGTTAATTAAATGAGTTTGCCACTTATCCAGTTTGGCGAGACGGTCTGCGACATGCTGGCGGATTGCCGGAGTAATTTCCATTTGTTTACTGGTAATGTTCATTGTCATAAATTTTACCTCTTGTCTTTCCCGTCTTGGTGAATCCAGCATACCTTTCCCAATGTCAAAATGTGTGATCTAAATCACATTTTATTGTCACTTTTTGTCAACGAATTCATTTTGTGAGACAGGGCAGGAAGAGATGAGATTTTACTTGTCGAACCCGACAAAGCAGGCCATATTTGATGAGTTAACCCGGCGCTAAACCGCTTCAGCTAGCCAGGATAATGGATAAAAAAACGGCAGCCAGTGGCTGCCGTTTGCGATCTATGAATCAGGCTCAGGTATTCTTGCTGTTCGCGGCGATAATCTTCGCGACTTTGTCCGCCTGAGCGTTCATCTGCATTTGACGATAGGCGTTTTCCATCTTCGGCAGGGCATCGCGGGTGGCCTGGGTATCCGGATAGTTACGCATCATACCTTCCACGCGGTTAACGACGGCAACCCATGCGCCGCGGTCGGTGTAGTAATCCACCACCGACAGCTCATACTTCGCCAGGCGATCTTTCAGGAACACCATGCGCTTATAGGCGTCAGTGGCATACTGGCTGTTCGGGTAACCACGTACCAGTTTGGAGAAGTCATTGAAGGCATCGCGCGCGTGCTGCGGATCGCGGTCGGAACGATCGACGCCGAAGAAGCCCTGCAGGGCGCTGTCATCCAGAGCCATGTTGGTCAGGCCGCGCATATAGATGACGTAGTCGATGTTCGGATGGGTGGGGTTCAAGCGCATGAAGCGATCGATGGCGGCCTGAGCCAGCGGCAGATCGGCGTTTTTGTAATACGCATAAATCAGATCCAGCTGTACCTGTTGGGAATAAGGGCCGAATGGATAACGGTTATCCAACGCTTCCAGTTGCGTTATCGCCTGTTTCCAGTTACCGTCCTGCAGTTTTTGCTGGGCGGTCGCGTAGATTTCATTCGGCGGATTATCAGGCACCTCTTCCTTAGAGCCGGAGCAACCCACCAAAGCCAGGCTCAGTGTGGCGGCTGCCACCAGGTATTTCATGCGCGTCATGACGTTTTGACTTCCTCAAAATGTTTATGCGGGAGAATCTCTGTTCCTGCTCCCGATTAAGACCAGCTACAATAGCACACTATATTAAACGGCAAAGCCGTAAAACCCAACGTTAAACGAAGAAGCTGTATATGGCACAACGAGTACAACTCACCGCAACGGTGACCGAAAATCAACTCGGTCAACGCTTAGATCAGGCTTTGGCCGAATTGTTCCCTGATTATTCGCGATCGCGGATAAAAGAATGGATCCTCGACCAACGCGTATTAGTCAATGGCGCCATTGGCGATAAACCGAAAGAAAAAGTGCTGGGGGGAGAACGCATCGCTATCGATGTGGAAATCGAAGAAGAGGCGCGCTTCCAGCCGCAGGATATTCCGCTCAATATCGTTTACGAAGATGATGACATCATCGTGATCAACAAACCGCGCGATCTGGTTGTACATCCTGGCGCGGGCAACCCTGACGGTACTGTGCTGAATGCGCTGCTGCACTACTATCCGCCTATTGCCGATGTGCCGCGTGCGGGTATCGTCCACCGTCTGGATAAAGACACCACCGGTCTGATGGTGGTGGCGAAAACCATTCCAGCGCAAACCCGGCTGGTGGAGTCGCTGCAGCTGCGCGAGATCACCCGTGAGTACGAAGCGGTGGCGATCGGTCATATGACCGCCGGCGGTACGGTGGAAGAGCCGATCAGCCGTCACCCGACCAAGCGTACCCATATGGCGGTGCACCCTATGGGCAAGCCGGCGGTGACCCACTACCGCATTATGGAACATTTCCGCATTCATACCCGTCTGCGTCTGCGTCTGGAAACCGGGCGTACGCATCAGATCCGCGTGCATATGTCGCATATTACCCATCCGCTGGTAGGCGACCAGGTGTATGGCGGCCGCCCGCGTCCGCCGAAGGGCGCGTCGGAGGAATTCATCACCGCGCTGCGTAAATTCGACCGCCAGGCGCTGCACGCCACCATGCTGCGTCTGTACCATCCGATTACCGGTATTGAAATGGAGTGGCATGCGCCCATCCCACAAGATATGGTCGAGCTCATCGAGGCGATGCGCGCCGATTTTGAAGCCCATAAGGACGATATTGACTGGTTATGACTAAACTGATTGTACCGCAGTGGCCAATGCCCGGCAGCGTGGCGGCCTGTAGTTCTACCCGCATCGGCGGCGTGAGTCTGCCGCCCTATGACTCGCTCAATCTGGGCGCCCATTGCGGCGACAATCTGCAGCATGTCGAAGAAAACCGGCGGCGGATGTTTGCCGCCGGCGGCTTGCCGTCTTACCCGGTTTGGCTGGAGCAGGTTCATGGTACCGATGTGCTCACGCTGGACGGCGGACCCTATCCGTCGAAACGCGCGGATGCCTCTTATAGCCGTACGCCAGGGACTGTCTGCGCGGTGATGACCGCTGACTGCCTGCCGGTCCTCTTCTGTAACCGCGCCGGTACCGAAGTCGCCGCGGCGCATGCGGGATGGCGCGGCTTATGCGAAGGGGTTCTGGAAGAGACGGTCGCCCGTTTCGCCGATAAAGCCGAAAACATTATGGCGTGGCTGGGGCCCGCCATCGGTCCGCAGGCGTTTGAGGTGGGGCCAGAAGTTCGCGACGCTTTTATGGCGAAGGATGAGAATGCGCACCGTGCTTTTCGTCCGGCAGGCGAAAAATATTTTGCTGATATCTACCAACTGGCTCGGCAGCGTCTGGCAAACGTCGGCGTTGAGCAGATTTTCGGCGGCGATCGCTGCACGCTAAGCGAAAAGGATGATTTTTTCTCTTACCGGCGCGACAAGACCACCGGTCGTATGGCAAGTTTCATTTGGCTGATATAACCTAGAGAATCAAGACGATCCAGAAGGCAAACTTATTTTTCGCATAGTTCAGGTCTTTAACCTTGAATAATTGAGGGATGACCTCATTTAATCTCCAGTAGCAAATTTGACCTGTTATGGGAGGAGTTATGCGTCTGGATCGTCTTACCAATAAATTCCAGCTTGCTCTTGCCGATGCCCAGTCGCTCGCACTCGGGCACGACAACCAATTCATCGAACCTCTTCATTTAATGAGCGCCTTGCTGAATCAGGAAGGGGGATCGGTACGTCCTTTATTAACCTCGGCGGGCGTGAATGCGGGGAAACTGCGCACTGACATCGAACAGGCTCTGAGCCGTTTACCGCAGGTGGAAGGCACCGGCGGCGATGTGCAACCTTCTCAGGATTTAGTGCGGATCCTGAACCTTTGCGACAAGCTGGCGCAAAAGAAAAAGGACAATTTTATTTCGTCAGAACTGTTTGTTCTGGCGGCGCTTGAATCACGCGGTACGCTGACCGACCTTTTAAAATCCGCCGGAGCAACAACCGCCAACGTGACCCAGGCGATTGAACAAATGCGCGGAGGTGAAAGCGTGAACGATCAGGGTGCCGAAGACCAACGTCAGGCATTGAAGAAATTTACCGTCGATCTCACCGAGCGTGCCGAGCAGGGCAAGCTGGACCCGGTTATCGGCCGTGATGAAGAGATCCGCCGTACCATTCAGGTACTGCAGCGCCGTACCAAAAACAATCCGGTGCTGATTGGTGAACCCGGGGTGGGTAAAACCGCTATCGTCGAAGGCCTGGCGCAGCGTATCGTCAACGGCGAAGTGCCGGAAGGGCTGAAAGGCCGCCGGGTGCTGGCGCTGGATATGGGCGCGCTGGTGGCCGGGGCGAAGTACCGAGGTGAGTTTGAAGAGCGTCTGAAAGGCGTGCTGACCGACCTGTCGAAACAGGAAGGCAACGTCATTCTGTTTATCGATGAACTGCATACCATGGTTGGCGCCGGTAAAGCCGATGGCGCGATGGATGCAGGCAACATGCTGAAGCCGGCGCTGGCGCGTGGTGAACTGCACTGCGTCGGGGCGACGACGCTTGACGAATACCGTCAGTACATTGAAAAAGACGCTGCGCTGGAGCGCCGCTTCCAGAAAGTGTTCGTCGCCGAGCCATCGGTAGAAGATACCATCGCTATTCTGCGCGGCCTGAAAGAACGTTATGAACTGCACCACCACGTGCAGATCACTGACCCGGCAATCGTGGCGGCGGCGACCTTGTCGCATCGTTACATTGCCGACCGTCAGCT
The DNA here is from genome assembly GCF_048822415.1 of Klebsiella sp. C360. Classification (NCBI taxonomy): domain Bacteria; kingdom Pseudomonadati; phylum Pseudomonadota; class Gammaproteobacteria; order Enterobacterales; family Enterobacteriaceae; genus Klebsiella; species Klebsiella sp. C360. Next base: position 1,768 of record NZ_JBMEZZ010000011.1, on the reverse strand, counting down.
GCCGGATAAAGCCATCGACCTTATCGATGAGGCGGCGTCCAGCATCCGTATGCAGATCGACTCGAAGCCGGAAGAGCTGGACCGTCTCGATCGCCGTATCATCCAGTTGAAACTGGAGCAGCAGGCGCTGAAGAAAGAGTCTGATGAGGCGAGTCTGAAGCGTCTTGATATGCTCAACGAGGAGCTGGCGGATAAAGAACGGCAGTACTCGGTGCTGGAAGAAGAGTGGAAAGCGGAAAAAGCGTCCCTCTCCGGCACCCAGACCATCAAAGCCGAGCTGGAGCAGGCGAAAATCGCCATCGAACAGGCGCGTCGCGTCGGTGACCTGGCACGGATGTCCGAGCTGCAGTATGGCAAAATTCCGGAACTGGAGAAACAGCTGGCGGCAGCCACTCAGTCCGAAGGGAAAACCATGCGTCTGCTGCGTAATAAAGTAACGGATGCTGAAATCGCCGAAGTGCTGGCCCGCTGGACCGGTATACCGGTTTCCCGCATGATGGAAAGCGAGCGTGACAAACTGCTGCGTATGGAGCAGGAACTGCATCATCGGGTGATTGGTCAGGATGAGGCGGTTGAAGCAGTATCTAACGCTATTCGCCGTAGCCGTGCCGGGCTGTCCGATCCGAACCGGCCGATTGGTTCATTCCTGTTCCTCGGTCCGACCGGGGTCGGTAAAACCGAGCTGTGTAAAACGCTGGCTAACTTTATGTTCGACAGCGACGACGCAATGGTGCGTATCGATATGTCCGAGTTTATGGAGAAACACTCCGTCTCGCGTCTGGTCGGTGCGCCTCCGGGATACGTCGGTTATGAAGAGGGCGGTTACCTGACCGAGGCGGTGCGCCGTCGTCCTTATTCCGTCATCCTGCTGGATGAAGTGGAAAAAGCGCACCCGGATGTGTTCAACATTCTGCTGCAGGTACTCGACGACGGGCGCCTCACCGATGGCCAGGGGAGAACGGTCGACTTCCGTAACACGGTGGTCATCATGACCTCGAACCTCGGTTCCGATTTGATTCAGGAACGGTTCGGCGAGCTGGATTACGGACATATGAAGGACCTGGTGCTGGGGGTTGTCAGCCAGAACTTCCGTCCGGAGTTCATCAACCGTATCGATGAAGTGGTGGTCTTCCATCCGCTGGGTGAGAAACACATTGCTTCTATTGCCCAGATCCAGCTGCAGCGTCTGTATAAACGTCTGGAAGAGCGCGGATATGAAGTGCGGATGTCTGATGAGGCGCTGAAGCTGCTAAGCGCCAACGGGTACGATCCGGTATACGGCGCGCGGCCACTGAAACGCGCTATTCAGCAGCAGATTGAGAACCCGTTAGCCCAGCAGATCCTTTCTGGTGAGCTGATTCCGGGTAAAACCGTCGAGCTGGTAGTGAAAGACGACCGTATCGTGGCAGTGCAGTAAGTCACAAAACGACAAAAACGGGCCCAGCGGGCTCGTTTTTGTTTAAAAACCAGGCAAGAATTAAAGCTCAACACCTGATTTGGTTGAAAAGTGAGCGGTTGAATTCTTTTTTTGAATTTATCCTTGTCACTTCAGAATTACCCCCTATAATGCGCCTCCACTGACACGGAACAACGGCAAGCAAGCCGCCGGGACAGCAGGATTCAACAGCGAAAGTAACGTTGAAAACCAACAGAGAAAAGCAAAATAAGCGCTTGACTCTGAATGAGGAAAACGTATTATACGGGACCTCGCGACAGAGCGCTAAAGCGCGTCGCAACTGCTCTTTAACAATTTATCAGACAATCTGTG
>NZ_JBMEZZ010000010.1:0-157412 GCF_048822415.1 Klebsiella sp. C360 | reverse complement strand
GCGGGGTTTTTTGCTGTGTGGGGTATATTTCCCCGCTGGCGCTGCGCTTACCGGGGCTACGGATCCTCGGCCACCTGCTGGCCGAGGGGACATCAATGCCGCAAAGTTACCGACGTCAATCGTAGTCTGCTTCAGCCTGCTGCTCATGTATCAAATTCAATAACGGATACGGTTGACCCAGATCGTCCGTTTCAGAGCGACCTGTCACTTTGAAACCCATTCTCTGATAAAACCCGACCGCTTGTTCATTCTGCTCATTTACGTTGGTCGTCAGTGTTGGCGTTAACGACAGCGCATGCGCGATCAGCAATCTCCCCACACCGCAGCCGCGGACATCAGGATCGACGAACAGCGCATCCATATGATCTCCGGTCAGCAGCATAAAGGCGATCGGCTGGTCCTCCGTGTTAACCGCCACCCACAGCGGAGCCTCCGGTATAAAGGCACGTACCAGCTCCTCCAGCTCTCTCCGATACGCTTTTGACAGAAAATCGTGCGTGGCGTCGACTGACCGACACCAGATCGCAATCAGTTTATCCCCTTCATCAGGCCGGGAACGGCGGATGCTAATAACCATATTTTCTCCTTTTCTTCATTCTTATATTCTAACTCAATGCGCGCCGTGAAATTTTCTCACCGTGAACATGCAGACTCGACATTCACCCGATTCCTGGTTATCTTCAGCTATCTGGATGTCTAAACGTTTATACGTATGCTATGAGGTAATAGAGTTATGCCAATTCGGGTGCAGGACGAGCTACCAGCCGTCAATTTCTTGCGCAATGAAAACGTCTTTGTGATGACGACAACGCGTGCAACAACTCAGGAAATCCGCCCCCTGAAGGTGTTAATCCTCAACCTAATGCCGAAGAAAATCGAGACGGAGAATCAGTTCCTGCGTCTGCTGTCGAACTCTCCGCTACAGGTGGACATCCAGCTATTACGTATCGATGCGCGTGAGTCACGTAATACGCCGGCGGAGCATCTGAATAACTTTTACTGCAATTTCGATGAGATCTGCGATCAGAACTTCGACGGCCTGATCGTCACCGGCGCTCCCTTAGGCCTGGTTGAATTTAATGATGTCGCTTACTGGCCGCAGATCAAACAGGTGCTGGAGTGGGCCAAGGATCACGTCACTTCGACGCTGTTCGTCTGTTGGGCGGTTCAGGCCGCGCTGAATATTCTGTACGGCATTCCCAAGCAGACCCGCGCCGAAAAGATTTCTGGCGTTTATGAACACCATATTCTTCATCCACACGCTTTACTGACCCGCGGTTTCGACGACTCTTTCCTGGCCCCACACTCACGCTATGCTGACTTTCCTGCAGGGCTTATCCGGGATTATACCGATCTCGAGATCCTCGCGGAGACGGAAGAGGGCGATGCGTATCTGTTCGCCAGTAAAGATAAGCGTATAGCCTTTGTCACCGGCCACCCCGAGTACGATGCCAATACCCTGGCAAGTGAATATTTCCGCGATGTGGAAGCCGGTTTGAACCCTGAGGTTCCCCACAACTATTTTCCGCAAAACGACCCGCAGAACAAACCGCGCGCCACCTGGCGGAGCCACGGTAATCTGCTGTTCGCTAACTGGCTGAACTATTACGTCTACCAGATTACACCATACGATCTGCGTCATATGAATCCAACGCTGGAGTAATACTCCGCACGAAACGATCCTAAAGCGTTTCAGCACTTTGCCTCTGGCACCTTCGGGTGCCTTTTTTATTTCCGAAATTCACCTCATGGCTGATGATAACTTTAATTTCATTGTTATCAATATGTTAATCTCATTTTAAAATTAAAATGGAAATTGTTTTTGATTTTGAAAATTAATTGAGTAGTCTTAATTGTGCTGAGCGAAAACTGCACAACGATCTTTCGCTCGCTTCCAGCGGATCAACCAAGAGGAGCAGCACAATGACGCAGCAGGCGACAATCACCGATGAACTGGCCTTTAGTCAGCACTATGGCGAGCAGGAGAAGCAGATCTTAACGCCTGAGGCGGTAGAATTCCTGACGGAACTGGTGAGCCGCTTTACGCCGGCGCGCAATAAACTGCTGGCCGCGCGTCTGCAGCAGCAGCAGGCCATTGACGATGGGCAGCTGCCGGATTTTATTTCGGAAACTGCTTCCATTAGAAATGGCGACTGGACCATTCGCGGTATCCCGGCGGATTTGCAGGATCGCCGCGTTGAAATTACCGGCCCCGTCGAGCGCAAGATGGTCATTAACGCGCTGAATGCTAACGTAAAAGTCTTTATGGCGGACTTTGAGGATTCGCTGGCGCCGGACTGGCGTAAAGTCATTGATGGCCAAATCAACCTACGCGATGCCGTGAACGGGACCATCAGCTACACCAATGAGGCTGGCAAAATCTACCAACTGCAGCCCAATCCCGCTGTGCTGGTATGCCGTGTGCGCGGCCTGCACCTGCCGGAAAAGCATGTGACCTGGCGTAATGAGGCCATTCCCGGCAGTCTTTTCGATTTTGCGCTCTATTTCTTTCATAACTACCAGGCGCTGCTGGCGAAAGGAAGTGGTCCCTACTTCTATCTGCCAAAAACCCAGGCCTGGCAGGAGGCGGCATGGTGGAACGATGTCTTCAGCTTTACTGAAGATCGCTTTGACCTGCCGCGCGGCACCATCAAGGCCACGCTGCTGATTGAAACACTGCCGGCGGTGTTCCAGATGGATGAGATCCTGCATGCGCTGCGCGATCATATTGTCGGCCTGAACTGCGGCCGCTGGGACTATATCTTTAGCTATATCAAGACGCTGAAAAACCATCCTGACCGCGTACTGCCGGACCGCCAGGTGGTGACGATGGATAAACCCTTCCTCAGCGCCTACTCACGGCTGTTGATTAAGACCTGCCACAAACGCGGGGCGTTTGCGATGGGTGGAATGGCGGCCTTTATCCCGAGTAAAGAGGCCGAGCGTAACCGTCAGGTGCTGAATAAAGTCACCGCCGACAAAGAGCTGGAGGCGAACAACGGTCACGATGGCACCTGGATCGCCCATCCTGGACTGGCGGATACCGCCATGGCGGTGTTTAACCGCGTGCTCGGCGACAAGCCGAATCAGCTCTCGGTGACCCGTAGCGAGGACGCGCCAATTACCGCCGAACAGCTGCTGGCCCCCTGCGAGGGCGAGCGCACGGAAGCCGGGATGCGCGCCAACATCCGCGTGGCGGTGCAGTACATCGAAGCCTGGATCTCCGGCAACGGCTGTGTACCGATTTATGGCCTGATGGAAGACGCCGCGACGGCCGAGATCTCGCGCACCTCTATCTGGCAGTGGATCCATCATCAGAAAACCCTGAACGACGGCACGCCGGTCACGAAAGCGCTGTTCCGCCAGTGGCTGGCGGAAGAGCTGATGGTGATTCAGGAGGAGCTGGGAGAGCACCGCTTCAGCCATGGCCGCTTTGACGATGCGGCGCGGCTGATGGAGCAGATCACCACCTCCGACGAACTGATTGATTTTCTGACATTACCGGGCTACCGCCTGCTGGCCTAATCGCCAGATGGTGTTGTTCGCCATTTAGTCCTTCACCAATGACGCCTGGGGAGCCAGGAAATAATATGGAGCATCTGCACATGAAAACCCGTACCCAACAAATCGAAGAATTAAACAAAGAGTGGACGAACCCGCGCTGGGAAGGGATTACCCGCCCGTACAGCGCGGAAGAGGTGGTGAAATTACGCGGCTCGGTGAACCCGGAATGCACGCTGGCGCAGCTTGGCGCAGCGAAAATGTGGCGTCTGCTGCACGGTGAGGCGAAGAAAGGGTACATCAACAGCCTTGGCGCGCTGACCGGCGGCCAGGCCTTGCAGCAGGCGAAGGCCGGCATCGAAGCCATTTATCTCTCCGGCTGGCAGGTGGCGGCGGATGCTAACCTGGCGTCCAGCATGTACCCGGATCAGTCGCTGTACCCGGCCAACTCGGTACCGGCGGTGGTGGATCGGATCAACAATACCTTCCGCCGCGCCGATCAGATCCAGTGGTCAGCCGGGATTGAGCCGAACGATCCGCGCTTTATCGACTACTTCCTGCCGATCGTGGCGGATGCGGAGGCCGGTTTCGGCGGCGTCCTGAACGCCTTTGAGCTGATGAAATCGATGATTGAAGCCGGTGCAGCGGCTGTTCACTTCGAAGATCAGCTGGCGTCGGTGAAGAAGTGCGGTCATATGGGCGGTAAAGTGCTGGTTCCAACCCAGGAGGCGATACAGAAACTGGTGGCGGCGCGTCTGGCTGCCGACGTGATGGGGGTCCCGACGCTGGTGATCGCCCGTACCGATGCTGACGCTGCCGATTTAATTACCTCTGACTGCGATCCGTACGATCGTGAGTTTATTACCGGAGATCGCACCAGCGAAGGGTTCTTCCGCACCCATGCCGGGATCGAGCAGGCGATCAGCCGCGGGCTGGCTTACGCGCCGTATGCGGACCTGGTGTGGTGTGAAACGTCGAAACCGGATCTCGAGCAGGCGCGTCGCTTTGCCGAAGCCATTCATGCGCGTTTCCCGGGCAAACTGCTGGCCTATAACTGCTCGCCGTCGTTTAACTGGAAGAAAAATCTCGATGATAAAACCATCGCCAGCTTCCAGCAGCAGCTGTCGGACATGGGGTACAAATACCAGTTTATTACCCTCGCCGGGATCCACAGCATGTGGTTCAACATGTTCGACCTCGCCCATGCCTACGCTCAGGGTGAGGGGATGCGCCACTATGTTGAAAAAGTGCAGCAGCCGGAATTCGCCGCCGGGCCGGAAGGCTATACCTTCGTCTCGCATCAGCAGGAGGTGGGCACCGGCTACTTCGACAAGGTCACTACCATTATCCAGGGCGGCGCCTCGTCGGTGACGGCGCTGACCGGCTCGACCGAAGAAGATCAGTTTTGAGCCATGCCCGGTGGCACGACGCTCACCGGGCCTGTGAAGGGATCCAGACCGGATAAGCGAGCGCGCCATCCGGCCTGACGTGGTACCGGATGGGGGAGTTCGATGACGCGTGGTCTGGAATTACTGATTGCCCAAACGATATTGCAGGGATTTGACGCTCAGTATGGGCGTTTTCTCGAAGTGACTTCCGGCGCGCAGCAGCGCTTTGAACAGGCCGACTGGCATGCGGTGCAGCAGGCGATGAAACAGCGGATCCATCTCTATGACCACCATGTGGGTCTGGTGGTGGAGCAGCTGCGCTGCATCACGGAGGGAAAAAGCACGGATGCCGACTTTTTGCTGCGGGTGAAAGCCCACTACACCCGTTTGCTGCCGGATTACCCTCGTTTTGAAATTGCCGAGAGCTTTTTCAATTCGGTCTACTGCCGCCTGTTTGACCACCGCTCGCTGACCCCCGAGCGGCTCTTTATTTTCAGCTCGCAGCCCGAGCGTCCTTTTCGCACCCTTCCGCGCCCGCTGGCGAAAGATTTCTATCCAGAGCGCGGCTGGTCGCACCTGCTGGGTAAAGTGCTGTCCGATCTGCCGCTGCGGCTGCCGTGGCAAAATAAAGCGCGGGATATCGGCTATATCATTGCCAGTCTGCAGGAGGCGCTGGGGGAGGAACCGCTCGCCACCTGTCATCTACAGGTCGCCAATGAGCTGTTCTATCGCAACAAAGCCGCCTGGCTGGTGGGCAAACTGGTGATGCCGATGACCACGCTGCCCTTCTTGCTGCCGATCCATCGCAGCGACGAGGGCGAGCTGTTTGTCGATACCTGCCTGACCACCCATGCCGAAGCGAGTATCGTTTTTGGCTTCGCGCGTTCCTATTTTATGGTTTATGCGCCCCTGCCCGGCGCTCTGGTGGAATGGCTGCGCGAGATCCTGCCGGGTAAAACCACGGCCGAGCTGTATATGGCGATTGGCTGCCAGAAGCACGCCAAAACCGAAAGCTATCGCGAATATCTGCACTACATCGCTCGCTGCGATGAGCAGTTTATCGAGGCGCCGGGCATTCGCGGGATGGTGATGCTGGTGTTTACCCTGCCGGGGTTTGACCGGGTGTTCAAGGTGATCAAAGACCGCTTCGCGCCGCAGAAGGAGATGACCGCCGCCCACGTGCGCGCCTGCTATCAGCTGGTAAAGGAGCATGACCGCGTCGGGCGGATGGCGGACACGCAAGAGTTTGAAAATTTCGTGCTGGAGAAACGACAAATCGCGCCAGCGCTGCTGGCGCTGCTGCAGGCGGAAGCGGGGAACAAACTGACCGACCTCGGCGACCGGATTGTCATCAGTCATCTGTATATTGAACGGCGAATGGTGCCGCTCAACCTGTGGCTGGAGCAGGTTAACGGCCAGGCGCTGCGCGATGCGGTAGAAGAGTATGGGAATGCTATCCGCCAGCTGGCCGCCGCCAACATCTTTCCCGGCGATATGCTGTTTAAAAACTTCGGCGTCACCCGCCACGGCCGGGTGGTGTTCTACGACTATGATGAAATCTGCTATATGACGGAGGTGAATTTCCGCCAGATCCCGCCGCCGCGCTATCCCGAGGATGAGCTGGCCAGCGAGCCGTGGTACAGCGTCTCGCCGGGGGATGTGTTCCCGGAGGAGTTCCGCCACTGGCTGTGCGCCGACCCGCGCATTGGGCCGCTGTTTGAGGAGATGCATGCCGACCTGCTGCGTGCCGACTACTGGCGCGAACTGCAGACGCGGATTAAAAACGGTCATGTGGAAGATGTCTATGCTTACCGGCGTAAGCAGCGTTTTAGCGTGCGCTATGGCGCCGACAGTAGGCCGGATAAGGCGTTTACGCCGCCATCCGGCAAGGTGCGCCGATCTGCCTGATGGCGCTACGCTTATCAGGCCTACTTAAAATGCCCCTGCGGGGCATTTTTTTATTTAACCCCGCCGTATGCCAGCGTGACCTCTTTCGCGGCCTTAATGACCAGCGCGCCCAGCTCGGTCACCCGATCATCGGTCATGCGTGAGATGGGACCGGAGATGGAGATTGCCGCGAACGGTTCGCGGTGTTCATCATAAATGCAGGCGGCGACGCAGCGCAGGCCGAGCGCGTGCTCCTCGTCATCGAACGAGTAGCCCCGCTTGCGGGTCTGCGCTAAATCTTCCTTCAGATGCAGCGGCGAGACCAGCGTGGCATGCGTATAGGCATGCAGCCCTTTACGGTGCAGCAGGCTGGTCACCTGCTCTTCGCTCAGCTGCGAGAGGAACGCCTTCCCGGCGCCGGAGGCGTGCATCGGCAGTTTTCCGCCGATTGGCGCCGACATACGCATCAGCTGGGTGCACTGCACCTGGTCGATAATGATCGCCTGGTGGTCGCTCTGGTCAAGCACCGCCAGATTCACCGTTTCACCGGAATCCTCCATCAGCTGGCGCAGGATCGGGTGGACAATCGCCAGCAGATTGCGGCTTTGCAGAAAGCTGCTGCCGACCACGAAGGCATGCGCGCCGACGGCCCAGTGGCCCAGCTCGCCGACCTGGCGAACGAAACCCAGCTGCTGCATGGTGGTCAGCAGACGGTGAGTGGTTGAGTTGGGCAGACCCGCCTGCTGCGCCAGCTCGGTCAGCGCGACGCTGCTGTGGGACTCGGCAATCCATTCGAGCAATTTCAGGCCGCGGGTCAGCGACTGAACCTGACCGCCAGCCTGCTGGGCGGTGGCAGCCGCGGGTTTTCTGCCGCGTTTCGCGGGAACGGGGGTAGTGGCCATCGCGGACTCCTTTTTCTGTATCGTGGAAATGATTTTCGTTTTATTTGGCGATAATGCAATCACAACCGGACTCATCGGAGGAGTGAAGCTGAACATGTCTCATATTGCCCGTTGTTGTCTTTTCCGCTCCGGTGGTTTATGCCAGTATGGTTTGTTGGCTATTTGGCCTGTGTTGAGCGTTGTCGGGAGCAAGTGTGAGCAGCAAAGTTGAGCAACTGCATCAGCAGTTAAAAGAACGTATTCTGGTTCTGGATGGGGGCATGGGCACCATAATCCAGGGCTACCGTCTGAGTGAGCAGGACTTTCGCGGTGAGCGCTTTGCTGACTGGCCGTGCGACCTGAAAGGCAACAACGACCTGCTGGTGCTCAGCAAGCCCGAGGTGATCCGCGAGATCCACGACGCCTACTTCGAGGCCGGCGCGGATATCATTGAGACCAACACCTTTAACTCGACGACCATTGCGATGGCGGATTACCAGATGGAATCCCTGTCGGCAGAGATCAACTTTGCGGCGGCGAAGCTGGCCCGCGCCAGCGCCGACGCCTGGACGGCCCGCACGCCGGAAAAACCGCGCTACGTCGCGGGCGTGCTTGGCCCAACCAACCGCACCGCCTCTATTTCGCCTGATGTGAACGATCCGGCGTTCCGCAATATTACCTTTGACCAGCTGGTGGCTGCGTATCGCGAATCCACCCGAGCGCTGGTGGAAGGCGGCGTGGATCTGATCCTGATTGAAACGGTATTTGACACCCTGAACGCCAAAGCGGCCATCTATGCGGTGAAAGAGGAGCTGGAGGCGCTGGGCGTTGACCTGCCGCTGATGATCTCCGGGACCATTACCGATGCCTCCGGCCGCACGCTTTCCGGGCAGACCACCGAAGCTTTCTATAACTCGCTGCGTCACGCCGAAGCCTTATCGTTTGGTCTGAACTGCGCCCTCGGGCCGGACGAACTGCGCCAGTACGTCCAGGAGCTGTCGCGTATCGCTGAGTGCTACGTTACCGCCCACCCGAACGCTGGCCTGCCCAATGCCTTCGGCGAATACGATCTGGATGCCGATACCATGGCGGCGCAGATCCGCGAATGGGCGGAAGCCGGTTTCCTCAATATCGTCGGCGGCTGCTGCGGCACCACGCCGGAACATATCGCCGCCATGAGCCGCGCGGTGGCCGGCCTGCCGCCGCGCCAGCTGCCGGAGATCCCCGTCGCCTGCCGTCTTTCCGGCCTGGAGCCGCTGAATATCGGCGATGACAGCCTGTTCGTTAACGTCGGCGAACGTACCAACGTTACCGGCTCGGCGAAATTTAAACGCTTAATCAAAGAAGAGAAGTACAGCGAAGCGCTGGACGTCGCGCGTCAGCAGGTGGAAAGCGGCGCGCAGATCATCGATATCAACATGGACGAGGGGATGCTCGACGCCGAAGCGGCGATGGTGCGCTTCCTCAACCTGATTGCCGGCGAGCCGGACATTGCCCGCGTGCCGATCATGATCGACTCCTCCAAATGGGAGGTCATCGAAAAGGGCCTGAAATGCATTCAGGGCAAAGGCATCGTTAACTCGATTTCGATGAAAGAGGGCGTCGAACCCTTTATCCACCATGCGAAACTGGTTCGCCGCTACGGCGCCGCGGTGGTGGTGATGGCCTTTGACGAAGTGGGCCAGGCTGATACCCGCGAACGTAAAATTGAGATTTGCCGTCGCGCCTACAAAATCCTCACCGAAGAGGTCGGCTTCCCGCCAGAAGATATTATCTTTGACCCGAATATCTTCGCGGTGGCGACCGGTATCGAAGAACACAATAACTATGCCCAGGACTTTATCGGCGCCTGCGAAGACATCAAACGCGAGCTGCCGCACGCGCTGATCTCCGGCGGCGTCTCCAACGTCTCCTTCTCTTTCCGCGGCAATGACCCGGTACGTGAGGCGATCCACGCGGTATTCCTCTACTACGCGATCCGTAACGGCATGGATATGGGCATCGTCAACGCCGGCCAGCTGGCGATTTACGACGACCTTCCCGCCGAGTTGCGTGACGCGGTTGAAGATGTGATCCTCAACCGCCGCGATGACAGCACCGAAAGATTGCTCGAGCTGGCGGAAAAATATCGCGGCAGTAAAGTTGACGACGGCGCCAATGCCCAGCAGGCGGAATGGCGCAGCTGGGAGGTGAAAAAACGCCTCGAATATTCGCTGGTGAAGGGCATTACCGAATTTATTGAACAGGACACCGAAGAAGCGCGTCAGCAGGCCGCTCGCCCGATTGAGGTGATCGAAGGGCCGCTGATGGACGGCATGAACGTGGTCGGCGATCTGTTCGGCGAAGGCAAAATGTTCCTGCCGCAGGTGGTGAAATCCGCCCGCGTCATGAAACAGGCGGTGGCCTACCTGGAGCCGTTTATTGAAGCCAGTAAAGAGCAGGGCTCCAGTAACGGCAAAATGGTGATTGCCACGGTAAAAGGCGACGTTCATGACATCGGCAAAAACATCGTCGGCGTGGTGCTGCAGTGCAATAACTACGAAATAATCGATCTTGGCGTGATGGTCCCGGCGGATAAAATTCTCAAAACCGCCAAAGAGGTGAACGCGGATCTCATCGGCCTTTCCGGGTTGATTACCCCGTCGCTCGACGAAATGGTTAACGTGGCGAAAGAGATGGAGCGCCAGGGCTTTACCATCCCGCTGCTGATCGGCGGCGCGACCACCTCTAAAGCGCATACGGCGGTGAAAATCGAGCAGAACTACAGCGGCCCGACCGTTTACGTACAGAACGCTTCGCGCACCGTCGGGGTGGTGGCTGCGCTGCTCTCGGACACGCAGCGCGATGAGTTTGTCGCCCGTACGCGCAAAGAGTATGAAACCGTGCGTATCCAGCATGGGCGTAAAAAACCGCGCACCCCGCCGGTGACCCTGGCCGCCGCACGGGAAAACGATCTGGCCTTTGACTGGGAGAGCTACACTCCGCCGGTGGCCCATCGCCTGGGGATTCAGGAGGTGGAAGCCAGTATCGAGACGCTACGCAACTACATCGACTGGACGCCGTTCTTTATGACCTGGTCGCTGGCGGGCAAATATCCGCGCATTCTGGAAGATGACGTGGTTGGGGAAGAGGCGCAGCGCCTGTTCAAAGACGCTAACGAGCTGCTGGATAAGCTGAGCGCAGAGAAAACCCTCAACCCGCGCGGCGTGGTGGGCCTGTTCCCGGCCAACCGCGTGGGCGACGATATTGAAATCTATCGCGATGAAACCCGCACCCACGTGCTGACGGTGAGCCATCACCTGCGCCAGCAGACGGAGAAGGTCGGCTTCGCCAACTACTGCCTCGCCGACTTTGTGGCGCCGAAGCTGAGCGGCAAAGCGGACTACATCGGCGCTTTCGCCGTCACCGGCGGCCTGGAAGAGGACGCGCTGGCGGAAGCCTATGAAGCGCAGCATGATGACTATAACAAGATCATGATCAAGGCCATCGCCGATCGTCTGGCGGAAGCCTTCGCCGAGTATCTGCACGAGAAAGTGCGCAAGGTCTACTGGGGGTATGCGGCCAATGAGAACCTCAGCAATGAGGAGCTTATTCGCGAGAATTACCAGGGGATCCGTCCGGCGCCGGGGTATCCGGCCTGTCCGGAGCACACCGAAAAAGGCACCATCTGGCAGCTGCTGGACGTCGAAGCCCATACCGGCATGAAGCTCACCGAATCGTTCGCCATGTGGCCGGGGGCATCGGTTTCCGGCTGGTACTTCAGCCATCCGGACAGCAAATACTTCGCCGTGGCGCAGATCCAGCGCGACCAGGTCGAAGACTACGCGCTGCGTAAAGGGATGACCCCGGCGGAAGTCGAGCGCTGGTTAGCCCCTAATCTGGGATATGATGCGGACTAGTCGTCATCTTTCCTTACAACAAACAAGGCGCTCTGTGAGCGCCTTGTCTCTTTATTGAGGTTAACCCCTTATACTGAGATAGGTTCCAGAACGTCGGAACACCTATAACGATAAGGAGAAGCTGATTCCGTGTTAACTCTGCTACACCTGTTGTCCGCGGTCGCTCTGCTGGTGTGGGGCACGCATATCGTGCGTACCGGGGTGATGCGCGTCTATGGCGCTCGCCTGCGTACCGTTCTCAGTAGCAGCGTAGAGAAAAAGCCGCTCGCCTTCTGTGCGGGTCTTGGCGTGACTGCGCTGGTGCAAAGCAGCAATGCCACCACCATGCTGGTGACCTCGTTTGTCGCCCAGGATTTAGTGGGCCTCACGCCGGCGCTGGTGATGGTGCTAGGGGCCGACGTCGGTACGGCGCTGATGGCGAGGGTGCTGACCTTCGACCTGTCGTGGCTGTCGCCGTTGTTGATATTTATCGGGGTGATTTTCTTCCTCGGCCGCAAGCAGACCCGCGCCGGGCAGCTGGGGCGAGTGGGGATTGGCCTTGGGCTGATCCTGTTGGCCCTGGAGCTGATTGTGCAGGCCGTCCACCCCATTACCCAGGCCAACGGCGTGCAGGTGATTTTTGCCTCGCTGACCGGGGATATTATGCTGGATGCCTTGATTGGCGCCGTATTCGCGATCATCAGCTACTCCAGCCTGGCGGCGGTGCTGCTGACGGCGACGCTGACCGCGGCAGGAGCGATCTCTTTCCCGGTGGCGCTGTGCCTGGTGATTGGCGCCAACCTGGGATCGGGGCTGTTGGCGATGCTCAACAACAGCGCGGCGAACGCGGCGGCGCGCCGGGTGGCGCTGGGCAGCCTGTTGTTTAAGCTGGTGGGGAGCCTGATCATTCTGCCGTTCGTCCATCCGCTGGCCGCGGCGATGCATAAGCTACCGTTGGCCGAGTCCGAGCTGGTTATCTACTTCCACGTTTTTTACAACCTGCTGCGCTGCATCGCGATGGTGCCTTTTGCCGGACCGATGGCGAAGCTGTGCCAGCGCATGATCCGCGATGAACCCGAGCTGGATAACCATCTCAAACCCAAGCATCTCGACCCGTCGGCGCTGGACACCCCGGCGCTGGCGCTGGCCAATGCCGCGCGCGAGACGCTGCGCATTGGTGACGCGATGGAGCAAATGCTGGAGAGCCTGCATAAGGTGATGCATGGCGAACCGCGTCAGGAGAAAGAGCTACGCCGCATGGCGGACGATATCAACGTGCTCTACACCGCCATTAAGCTCTATCTGGCGCGAATGCCAAAGGATGAGCTGGCGGAAGAGGAGTCCCGGCGCTGGGCGGAAATTATTGAGATGTCGTTAAACCTCGAGCAGGCCTCCGATATCGTCGAGCGGATGGGCAGCGAGATCGCTGATAAATCGCTGGCGGCGCGGCGCGCCTTCTCGGTGGAAGGGTTAAAGGAGCTGGACGCCCTGTACGATCTGTTGCTCAGCAACCTGCAGCTGGCGATGTCGGTCTTCTTCTCCAGCGATGTGCCCAGCGCCCGTCGCCTGCGGCGCAGTAAACACCGGTTCCGCATTCTTAACCGCCGCTACTCGCATGCGCACGTTGACCGTCTGCATCAGCAGAACGTGCAGAGTATCGAAACCAGTACGTTGCACCTGGCGCTGCTGGGGGATATGAAGCGTCTGAACAGCCTGTTCTGCTCGGTGGCTTACAGCGTGATGGAGCAGCCGGATGAAGACGACGAAAGGGATGACTACTGAGACGGATTATTTTTCCGTCTATGTCGCTTCTTTTCTGGCGAGGTAGCCCTCCCGGGACGTGGCTGACGCCTTCCCGGGAGGGACATCCTAGCTTCTGGCAAACGCCGAGGCCTCTGCCACCAGCACGTTATCCGGTCGTACGCCGGTATAAAGGGCGAACTGCTCAACGGCTTGCAGGGCAATGACTTCCGCACCGCTGATGGTTTGCTTACCCCGTTGTTGCGCCAGGCGTATCAGCGGGGTTTCCGCCGGCAACGCGACCACGTCAAACACGACGCTGGCCTGGGCCACCATGGCCTCGCTGAACGCCAGCGTGTTGCTTTCCGCTCCCCCCGCCATGCCCAGCGGTGTGACATTGACCAGAATCTCGGCTGCGATCCCTTCCGGCAGGGGCTGCCACTGAAAGCCATACTGTTTTGCCAGCGCCAGGCCGCGCTGGCGATTGCGGGCCGCAATGATCACGTCACGGAAACCGGCATCACGGAAGGCGGCAATGACGGCTTTCCCCATGCCGCCGCTACCCTGAATCATCACTCTGGCGTTGGTATCGAGCCGATGGCTGGCGATCAGGCTTTTGACCGCGATGTAATCGGTGTTCAGCCCGGTTAACTTCCCGTCGTCATTGACGATGGTGTTGACGGAGTCGATGACTTTTGCCGACGGATCGATAGCGTCAAGAAACGGTATGCAGCTCTCTTTAAACGGCATGGAGACCGCACAGCCGCGGATGCCCAATGCGCGAACCCCTTTTACCGCCGCCTCAATATCCTTAGTCGTAAAGGCTTTGTAGAGGTAGTTCAACCCCAGCTTGTCATACAGATAGTTATGAAAGCGGGTGCCGAAGTTGCCGGGGCGACCCGCCAGGGAGATGCACAACAGCGTATCGCGGTTAATCATGCATAATATCCTCCGCGTGGGCCAGCAGATACGCTTCAGCCTCCTGGGACCAGATCCCATGGTGACGCGCCACAATCGCTGCCAGTTCGGGATCGGCGATCTCGCCCAGCGGCGTGAGCGGGAAGGCTTTTCCGGTATACACCAGCTTTTTTCCCCCGCCGATGGCAGGCAGATCGAGGGTGGTTTCGCCCGCAGCGTTCAGGCCGAGAATATGGGTGACCACTTTCGCCGTCTGGACCTTTTTCGCCTGCATCAGCGCCACCGCGGCGCGCATATCGTCAGTATTACCGCCGGAGGTGCCGACGTAGTGGGTAAAGGCGTAGTGCACGTCGTAGAAGTTGATCGGGGCGCTGAATTGCTTATCCTGGGGGCCAGCAAAGAAATTCAGGCAGCCGTCCGGGGCCAGCAACGAGGAGGCCAGGGTGATCAGCTGTTCGTTTGGCACAAACACGAAGATATCGTCGAAGCCATGGCCGCCGCTGAGCGCCAGCAGCGTATCGCGACTGGCCTCATGGCCGTCGAGGTAGTGGATCAGCGTCTGCGGCTCAGAGGGGTAATGACGGCGGGCGTAGCTGAGCTTCGGCTTATTGGTATCGGTCACTACCAGTAGTGAAGGATTGATGGGGCCGTGCAGCGCATAGTCGATGGCCAGCAGCCCCATCGGCCCCGTCCCGCCCAGGATCAGGGTGCGTCCCTGAGGACGGATCCCCATCACGTGGTTGTAACTCCCCTCCTGCAGATGATAGTTGGCGTTGAAGGCGCCAATGACGCAGGAGAGCGGCTCCACCAGCGATCCTTCAAACCAGGTATCCCCCTCCCAGGTGAGCAGGCAATCCTGCGCCATCACCTCATTGGGGATCACCACATGCGTGGCTTCGCCACCGATCCATGGGAATGAGTAGCCGGGGCAGTCGGGTCGGTCGGGCAACTGCAGGTTGGCCTGGATCACGTAGCGCTGCCCCGGCTGAAACTTATGCTGCCACTTTTTACCGACGGCAAGGATTTCGCCGCAGAATTCATGGCCGATAATAATAGGCCTGGTGGCCACATCATCAGGCACCTTTTTATGATCGGCACCCTGATTGGCCTCTTTCCATGAAGAAAGGCACAGGCTGTCAGTGACCACCCGGGCGAGGATCTCATCGTCCTGCATCGCCGGGAGGGTAAAGGTTTCCAGGCGCAGGTCACGTTTGCCATACAGGCGCAGAGCCGTTGTTGTTTGCATAAACCACCTCATCCCCTTCATCTTTCGGGGCTATGTTGTTGACGTCACCCCGGCATCGCCGGGGCGGAATAATCAGGACAGAAAGCCGAGGGCGTTGCCGATAATGCCTAAGCCGAAAAGGGCGAAAATCAGCCAGACCGGATTCACTTTCTTGTTCAGCAGACGCACCATCAGTAGCGTCAGGCCCAGCGCCAGCAGGCCGGGGCAGAGCTGATCGAGGATGTTCTGGACGGTCATCGTGACGGTGGCGCCGTCTGCACCGGGCGTTTGGGACACCACCAGCGGCACATTGATGGTGGTCCATTTGGTCACCAGCACCCCCATGACAAACAGGCCGAGAATGGAGGCGCCTTCGGTCAGCTTCTGCAGCAGGTTACCGCCCATATCGCTGACGATATTGACCCCTTTACGGAAGCCCAGTTGCAGGCCGTACCACTTCATTGCCAGCCGCACTGCATTGAAAATAAAGAAAAATAACAAAGGTCCCAGAATATTGCCGGAGAGGGCCAGCGAGGCGCCAAGGGCCGCGGTAATCGGCCGCAGCGTGCCCCAGACCAGCGGGTCGCCGACGCCGGCCAGCGGGCCCATCAGACCCACTTTGATGCCGTTGATAGCGCCATCGTCAATGGCCGCGCCGTTAGCCCGGGCCTCCTCCATGGCGGCGGTGACGCCGATCACCGGGCCACACACCGCCGGCGTGGTATTAAAGAACACCAGATGACGCTTCAGCGCCGCGACCTGATCGGCTTTGAGCGGATACAGGCGTTTGATCGCCGGGATCATGTCGTAGCAAAATCCCAGGCCATGAATACGTTCGAAGTTAAAGGAGGCCTGCTGGAGGTTGGAGCGGAGAAACATGCTCACCAGGTCGCCTTGCGTGATTTTTTTCTGTTCCATTTTCGGCTCCATTAGTCGTCAAGCTGGTCAAGGGCGGGGGCAGAGGGGGCAGTGGAGGCGGCGGGTTCAGCCTTACGCCACTGTGGATTGAGCTGGATGTAGATCAGCGCGATGATGACGCCCACGCCGCCGAAGGCCAGCAGACTGAAGTCGAGATAACCCCCGGCGAGAAAACCGAGGAAAAAGAAGGGCATCAGGTACTTCACACCCATCATTCGCAGCACCATCGCGTAGCCCACGACGACAATGAAACCACCGGCAATCTGCAGGCCGCGGGTGACGAATTCCGGGATCGCGCTGAGCATACTGCTGACCATATCCGCGCTAACGAACAGCGAGACCACCAGCGCCGGGATTGCCACGCGCAGTGCCTGCACCCCCAGTGCGGAGACATGCAGCAGGTCGATTGTGCGAAAGCGCGCCTCCTCGGCCGCTTTGTCCGCGGCGTGCTGGAACACCACGGTAATGGTACGGGCGAAAACGGTCAGCACCTGCCCGGCGGCGGCCACCGGCAGAGCAATGGCGATACCGGTGGCAATGCTCTGGTGGCCCACAATCACCAGAATGGCGGAGATAATGCTGGCCAGCGCCGAATCTGGCGACTGCGCTGCCCCCACGTTCATCCAGCCGAGGGCGATCAGCTCCAGCGTACCGCCGAGCATAACCCCGGTTTTTAAATCACCCAGGATGAGGCCAATCACGGTACAGGCGATAAGGGGCCGATGGGTCTGAAATTCATCCAGCACGCTGCCCATTCCGGCAATACAGGAAAAAATAAATATGGCTATTATCTGTAGGGTACTAATTTCCATAATTTATGACCTTTAAGGTGTGAGTCATCCTGCCTGCTACGGCATATCACAACAGGCGCTATTTTTTATTCGCAGAAAGCTGTTTCGTTAATTTTGTCGAGAATATTGACTGACGGATCTGATGCGACCACGCGTAAATCGAGTTTTACGCCCAGTTTATCGAGTTCACGGAATGCCTGAATATCCTGCTGATCCAAAGAAACGGCTTTGGTTAGCTGTTTTTTCCCGGGTCGCCAGGCCATGCCACCAATATTTAACGTGGCGATCTGCACGCCCTGGCGCACCATCATTAAAACATCGTGTGGATTGGTAAATAAATAAAAGACGGTCTCGTCCTGATATTGCGGGTTATGATAGACCGCAACCGCTTTTTCCAGACTGACAACGTTTACCTTCATGCCTGGCGGAGCCGCCTGGCGCAACAGGGTCCGGCGAACCTCATCGTTAAATACATCGTCATTGCAGATAATTATCCGCTGGGCGTTGGCGACTTTTGACCACACGGTGGTAACCTGGCCATGAATCAGTCGGTCATCAATACGGGCGAGGGTAATTTGCATCAGAACTCCTCCTCAACGGTTTCTGGCTGCTGCCAGACCACACAGCACTGACTGGCGATGGCCTGCAGATGCTGGCATAAGTCATCGGCGCTCAGGGTATGCTGGTTATCCACCAGCTCGAGCGCCAGCGGTAGCGACAGGCCGCTAATCACCCGGATCTGCGGGTGACGCATTGCCAGCCCGGCTGCGGCATTCCATGGGCTTCCGCACTGCAAATCTACCGCGATTACCCACTCCCCATCGGTGTGGGCGCTTACTAACTTTTCCAGGTTAATGGCGATATCCGCCGCGTTTTCGCCGGGGACAAACGCGACGGCGCTGACGTTAACCTCGCCGTACACCATGCGTACCGAATCAAGCATGGCCCCGGCCAGCTGGCCGTGGGCGCAGAAGATAGCGTGAACCATACTGCCTCCTTAACCGCGCGTTTTTCCGCCGGCAATGTTAGTGGTGACTCCGGTGATGTAGCTGGCGCGCGCTGACAAGAGATAGCAAACAAAATCAGCCACTTCCGAGAGCTTTCCTGCCCGCCCGATGGGAATGGCGTTTTTGGTATATCCCTCGCGAAGTTGCTCGACGGTGATATTGCGCGTCCAGGCCAGCGCCTCTTCATATTCCGGTGTCCGCAGGCCGGTTTTTTCGAGGATCCCCGGCGCAACGCCGACCACGCGGATCCCATATTTACCCAATTCTTTGGACCAGGAGCGGGTAAAGCTGTTGAGCGCGGCCTTGGTCGCGGCGTAGCAGCTTTGACCTTCAGAGCCTTCCAGGCCGCTCTCCGAAGAGACATTGACAATCACACCGGCGCGCTGTTTGATCATTTGACGCGCCACCGCCTGCGACATGAAAAACACCCCTTTCTGGTTGATATTGACCATTTTTTCAAAAGCGGCTTCGTTTAATTCATAGCGGCCGGCCGGTGCTTTTTCGTCGACTAATAAACGCGGGAAATTCACGCCGGCGTTATTGACCAAACCATCAATACGCGACCATCGCTGAATAATGGCATCGATAGTCTGTTGCACCTCTGTCGCGCTGGAAATATCCGTCGGCCAGAAGTGATAATTATCGCCGTTGTGATGACGATCGCCGCCATGAATATCAATCATCTGTACGTGAGCACCTTGTGATAATAATTCATCGACAATGGCCAGCCCAATTCCCGAGGCGCCGCCGGTCACGATAATGACGTTATCTTTTAAATTTAACCATGTATTCATTATTTACTCCCATTTCTTTAGATAAAGGGATCCCCCGCAGCGGGTGCTGCGTGAAATCATATCCTGTGTGTTATTTCAGTAATAACTCAGCCGTTTCTCTGTTTGTCACCAGACAATTAATATAGCGTCCGTGCAATGCGCCAAGAATGCCAGAGTATTTCTCTTCACCCATGGCGATGCCGATGGAATAGCGAGCCTGGCGCAGCTTCGCCATTTCGATCGACAGGGTTTTTTCGCTCATATTGGTATCGACTAACCCGCCGTTAATATCGTAGAAACGCGAGCAGATATCCCCGGCGACGTGGCGGGCGTTGAGATCGTCGCTCTCTTCGCTGCCGTAGAAGGCATGCCAGTTTGCGCCGTCGCGAATGGCCGGTGAACCAATACCCACCAGCGCCACATCCAGGCTGTCCCAGTAGGATGAGATGGTTTTAAAATGCTGGGACTGCATGATGCCGTTGCGGATCAGCGGGTTATCCAGCAGGGCTGGAAAATCGGCAAGGTGGGATTCCGCTTTCAGCCTGGCTGCCGCGCCGTAGGTTAAAGTGTTCACATGGTAGCGGCTCTCCAGTTTACCGGAAGGACCACCGATGATGGGGACACAGATCACCTGGCGTGACTGGCTGGCCTGCGGCAGGTTCTCCACCAGCGAACGCACGGCGCGGCCCCATGAAAAACCGATGATATCGCCTGGCTCCAGCAATCGGTCGACAAGCAGGGCGCCATGCTGGCCCATCGCACTCAGCTGTTCTTCTTCCAGCAGCCCATCGCTACTGGCAACCACCGCCTCTTTCAGGCCAAATTTTTGCTTGAGCTGTTGCTCGAGCCACAGGTTTTCATTGTAGTCATAGTTGATGGCGATGGTAACAATGCCCTGCTCGCGGCCGCGCTTCAGCAGGCGACTGATGGTGGTGCGATAGATCCCCAGCTCGCGAGCAATTTGCGCCTGAGTCATATCCTGCTCGTAATAGAGCTGGGCGATTTTGACAATCAACCGGATATCATCGCTGTTTTCCATGGTCATCTGCAGGCTCCTGCACATTTGTGCAAATCGCGGGTTTGTGCTGTTGATCTGATATAACCCTATTAGAGCCACCGTTTAAAGCGATTTTCTTTTATTTCATCACCCTAATCTGGCGAATAATCTTGCACATTTGCGTTATCAATAGCTGGTTGTTGGCACCTTTGTGCATTGCACGCTAAATCGCTGATTCTGTGATATTTCAGCGTGCAAAGTTGCCAGGCGTTGAGCGAGACACTTTTGTGAAAAAAGGCGTAGTCGATCACACCTTGCGCCGGAGGGCGCAAAGGCACATCTTTTTTCTCGCCCGCAAGGTAGGGTATATTTCGCTTTTACAGGAGAATCTATGCTGCCCGACTCATCAACCCGATTAAACAAATACATCAGTGAAAGCGGCATCTGCTCGCGTCGCGAAGCGGACCGCTTTATTGAACAAGGCAACGTCTTTATCAATGGCAAGCGCGCCACGATTGGCGATCAGGTGAAGCCTGGCGACCTGGTCAAAGTTAATGGACGGTTGATTGAGCCGCGCGAAGCGGATGATCTGGTGCTGATTGCGCTGAATAAGCCGGTCGGCATTGTGAGCACCACGGAAGACGGCGAGCGCGACAACATTGTCGATTTCGTCAACCACAGCAAGCGTATCTTCCCTATCGGCCGTCTGGATAAAGACTCCCAGGGGCTGATCTTCCTCACCAATCACGGCGACCTGGTGAATAAGATCCTGCGCGCCGGCAACGACCATGAAAAAGAGTATCTGGTTACGGTCGATAAGCCGGTGACCGATGAGTTCATTCGCGGCATGGGCGCGGGGGTACCGATTCTCGGGACCGTGACCAAAAAATGTAAGGTAAAGAAAGAAGCGCCGTTCGTTTTCCGCATCACT
Organism: Klebsiella sp. C360; assembly: GCF_048822415.1. Lineage (NCBI taxonomy): Bacteria > Pseudomonadati > Pseudomonadota > Gammaproteobacteria > Enterobacterales > Enterobacteriaceae > Klebsiella > Klebsiella sp. C360. The sequence goes on along the minus strand of NZ_JBMEZZ010000010.1, from coordinate 136,577 downwards.
CTGGTGCAGGGGCTGAATCGCCAGATCCGTCGCATGTGCGAGCACTTTGGCTATGAAGTGACGAAGCTTGAGCGTACGCGGATTATGAACGTCAGCCTGACGGGGATCCCGCTGGGTGAGTGGCGCGATCTGACCGATGACGAGCTGATCGATCTGTTCAAGCTGATTGAAAACTCTTCTTCCGAAGCGAAGCCGAAAGCTAAGCCGAAGGCCAAAGCGGCGACCCCCGGCATCAAGCGCCCGGTGGTGAAGATGGAAAATAGCAACGATAAGGGCCGCCCGACTGGCAACGGCAAACGTTTCACCCAGCCGGGACGTAAAAAGAAAGGGCGTTAACGCCTGCCTCGGGTCGGCGTATTCGCCGACCAGGAAAAGGTCGCTTCCTTATCCGTCTTATAAGCCTGCTGTTTTTTCACCTGGCGGGCTTTCTTCGCTTCCGCTTCACGCTGGGCCATCAGCTTATCGATATATTCCTTTTTTACGCTGTTCGTTTCCGCATTGCTCAGCGGGCGGCCGTGCGCAATGCGCGCGCGGTCAAGCAGCGTTTTCAATTCGCGCTGTTCGCGCTCGGTCATCTCTTTTTGTGTAATACGGGGGAGTGCCATGGTGGTGCCCTCAGTCAGACCAGAGCACCCAGTGTACGGCAATGAATATTTTACTGATAGCCTGTATGGCAACTAAAGCAGGCACACGTCCGGGCCGGCGCCCGGACGTGTCACGCTCAGCGCTTGCTGGTTTTTTTGGCGATGGGCTTCCCTGACCAGTATCCGGCCAGCAGCGAACCGGACAGGTTATGCCAGACGGAGAACAGGGCTCCCGGCAGCGCCGCCAGCGGGCCGAAGTAAATTTTACCCAGCGCGGCCGCCAGGCCGGAGTTCTGCATCCCCACCTCGATCGCCAGCGTACGGCAGGTGGATTCATCAAAACCAAACAGACGTCCGCCCCAGTAGCCGCCGAGCAGGCCAATGGTGTTATGCAGGATCACTGCGATAATCACCACCAGGCCGACGGACGCGATATGGGCCGCGGAACCCGCCACCACCGCGCTGATGATCGCCAAAATGCACACCATCGAGAAAGCGGGCAGGAACGGCTCCACCGCTTTCACCACCTTCGGCAGCAGATGATGGACAATCAGCCCCAGGGCGATGGGAATGACCACAATCTGCAGAATGCTCAGCAACATCCCCATGACGTCGACCTGAATGTGCGCGTCGACGTACAGACGGGTCAGCAGCGGCGTCGCGATGACGCCGACCAGGGTGGAGACCGAGGAGATGGTCACCGACAGGGCCACATCCCCTTTGGCCAGAAAGATCATCACGTTGGAGGCCGTCCCGCTGGCGACGCTGCCCACCAGCACCATCCCGGCGGAGAGCTCCGGCGGCATATGAAACAGCAGCGCCAGCAGCCAGGCGGCGAGCGGCATCACCAGATAGTGCAGAAATATCCCTGCGGCGACCGGCGCCGGACGCGACAGGACGCGTTTGAAATCCGCCAGCTTCAGATGTACCCCCATACCGAACATAATCAGCATCAGCAGGGTGGTAACCCACGGGCCGATCGGGGTGAAGGTGGTGGGGGTGTAATAGGCCAGAACGGAGAGCAGCAGTGCCCATAACGGGAACAGCCGCGTCAGAGTTGCGAGCATGTTGTGTTCCTTGCGATACGCAAACCGGCCGCGCCGTCCCGGTAGGGCGGCGAGCAGGTCAGCTGGTTGTGTTGATGTTGTTATAAAAAAGCCGGGTTCGAGCCCGGCTATAGGTATTGTTTATCGTGCTAAGGAATTTTATTCAAACAAATTATGATGCAACGTCTGCACCACCTTCTCCGCATCGGCGCCAGGCACCAGGAAGCAGAGGTTGTGGCTGGACGCGCCATAGCAGATCATGCGGATGTTAAACGGATCAAGGACGCCAAACACCTCTTTGCCGACGCCGCAGGCTTTCGACAGTTCGTTGCCGATCAGGGCAACCAGCGCCAGGTCTTCTTCCACTTCCACGCGGCACAGCGAGGAGAGCTCGGTCAGCAGCGCCTGGGTCAGCAGGGTATCGCCCGCAGAGGTTGAGCCAGTGGTGTCCATGGTCAGGGCCACGCTCACTTCGGAGGTGGTGATCAAATCGACGGAGATGTTATGGCGCGCCAGAATACCGAACACTTCGGCGAGGAAGCCGCGGGAGTGCAGCATATTCAGGCTGTGCAGCGTCAGCAGCGTCTGGCGGCGACGCAGCGCCAGCGCGCGGAACAGCGGCGGGTTCTCGGTGGTTTTACACACCAGCGTACCGCCCGCTTTAGGTTCTTTACTGGAGCCGACAAATACCGGGATATCGCTGCGCACGGCAGGCAGCAGGGTCGCCGGGTGCAGCACTTTGGCGCCAAAGGTGGCCATTTCCGCCGCCTCTTCAAAGGCGATGACGTCGATGCGTTTCGCCGCAGGCGCGACGCGTGGGTCGGTCGTATAGATCCCGGGCACATCGGTCCAGATATCGACGCGGGTGGCATTCAGCGCTTCGCCGAGCAGAGCGGCGGTATAGTCGCTGCCGCCGCGGCCGAGGGTGGTGGTGCGGCCTTTCGCTTCGCTGCCGATAAAGCCCTGCGTCACCACCAGGCCTTCCGCCAGACGCGGCGTCAGCTGCTGCTGAGTCAGTTCGGCGACGGCGGCGATATCCGGTTCGGCGCGACCAAAGCGATCGTTAGTGCGCAGCACTTTACGGGCGTCAAACCACTGCGCCTGAATTCCGCGCTCACGCAGAATCTCCACAAACAGCAAGGTGGACATCAGTTCGCCATGGCTGACCAGTTCGTCAGTCAGCGCGCTAGAGGAGGCGAGCGCGGCGGCTTCCGCCAGCGTGGTGATATTTTCCAGCAGGCGCTCAATCTCTTCGCGGATCACGTTGGGATAGCGCAAACGCTCCAGAATATTGAACTGGATCTGGCGCAGAGCGTCCAGCTGGGAAAAACGTTCGGTGGGTTCCAGCCCTTCCGCTAAGGCCACCAGAATGTTGGTCACGCCGGCAGAGGCGGAGAGCACAACAATACGGGTATTGGCATCGAGCAGCGCCACATCAATGCTGCGGTTCATCGCGTCAAAATCAGCAACGCTGGTGCCGCCAAATTTGGCGACGACTAAATCTGTCATAACAACCTCGTGTCAGGGGGCCTGACTTATTAAAACGATTCCTGAACACCGATCCTGACAGGGGCTGGATGCCGCCGGATCGCAACAAAATGTCTTAATAAGCCAGGCCAAATTATTCAGCCATGGCACAAGGGAAGAGCGATAAACAGGGTGGCGCAGAATGATAAACAACTACGATGTCACCCAGAAGTGCTCCACCTTGTAGACCCGACTCACCGCTCTGGGCGCTGAAGTGTTCGGGTATGAAACGCCCGACTGCGAACGTTTCTGGTGACAACCCAGGGGATTCAGCCCCTGTGGCCGGTGAGGAGCGTAACCAGACGCTCTTTCACCTCGGCGTTGCTCCCCCTCACGTATTTTCGCCGGACTGGTTCCTCCAATACGGTTACCTGGGCAACGCACCTCTTCTGGCAATTACCGACGTCTTTCACCTGGCCGGGGGAATAAGGACATTATATCCCCCGCGAATACCCTTTCGCTGTAGCGTGAAATGCGCGAGCAATAGATACTTACAATACGTAAGCACTGCGGATATATAAAGGCTTAACGCCAGCTATGTCAACGCTGCGGTTATGCGGATTTTTCATGCCCCTGCCGCTAACAGAAAAAAGCCTTATGATAGCTATACTAATGGGGCTTTTTACTCCGTTTTGACCCGATTCCTGACCGGCGTCAGGGACAAGTCACAAAAATCATCACAATTTTCCGTCACCGGCGCTACAATCGACCGAAGTCACAATCTCAAATCAGAAGAGTATTGCTAATGAAAAACATCAACCCAACGCAGACCTCTGCCTGGCAGGCATTACAGAAACACTTCGACGAAATGAAAGATGTCACTATCAGCGAGCTGTTCGCCAAAGATAGCGACCGTTTTTCTAAGTTTTCCGCGACGTTCGACGATCTGATGCTGGTGGACTTCTCCAAAAACCGCATCACCCAAGAGACGCTGGCTAAACTGCAGGATCTGGCGAAAGAGACCGATCTCGCAGGCGCCATCAAGTCGATGTTCTCCGGTGAAAAGATCAACCGCACCGAAGATCGCGCGGTACTCCACGTCGCGCTGCGCAACCGCAGCAATACGCCGATTGTGGTTGATGGCAAAGATGTGATGCCGGAAGTGAACGCTGTGCTGGAGAAGATGAAAGCCTTCTCTGAAGCGATTATCTCCGGCAGCTGGAAAGGCTACACCGGCAAACCGATCACCGACGTGGTCAACATTGGTATCGGTGGCTCCGACCTCGGTCCGTTCATGGTCACCGAAGCGCTGCGTCCGTATAAAAATCACCTCAACATGCACTTTGTCTCCAACGTCGATGGCACCCACATCGCCGAAGTGCTGAAGAACGTCAACCCGGAAACCACCCTGTTCCTGGTCGCGTCCAAAACCTTCACCACTCAGGAGACCATGACCAACGCCCACAGCGCGCGCGACTGGTTCCTGGCGACCGCGGGCGACGACAAGCATGTGGCTAAACACTTCGCGGCGCTCTCCACCAACGCGAAAGCGGTTGGCGAGTTCGGCATCGACACCGCCAACATGTTCGAATTCTGGGACTGGGTTGGCGGCCGTTACTCCCTGTGGTCGGCGATTGGCCTGTCCATCATTCTCTCCGTGGGCTTCGACAACTTCGTTGAGCTGCTGTCTGGCGCGCATGCGATGGATAAGCACTTCTCCACCACCCCGGCGGAGAAAAACCTGCCGGTGCTGCTGGCGCTGATCGGTATCTGGTACAACAACTTCTTCGGCGCGGAAACCGAAGCGATTCTGCCGTACGACCAGTACATGCACCGTTTTGCCGCCTACTTCCAGCAGGGCAACATGGAGTCCAATGGTAAGTATGTCGACCGTAACGGCCACGCCGTGGACTACCAGACTGGCCCGATTATCTGGGGCGAGCCGGGCACCAACGGTCAGCACGCGTTCTACCAGCTGATCCATCAGGGCACCAAAATGGTACCGTGCGATTTCATCGCCCCGGCTATCACCCACAACCCGCTCTCCGATCATCATCCGAAGCTGCTGTCCAACTTCTTCGCCCAGACCGAGGCCCTGGCCTTCGGTAAATCCCGTGAAGTGGTGGAGCAGGAATATCGCGATCAGGGTAAAGATCCGGCGACCCTGGAGCACGTGGTGCCGTTCAAAGTGTTCGAAGGCAACCGCCCGACTAACTCTATCCTGCTGCGTGAGATCACCCCGTTCAGCCTCGGGGCGCTGATTGCTCTGTACGAGCACAAAATCTTCACCCAGGGCGCGATCCTTAACATCTTCACTTTCGACCAGTGGGGCGTTGAGCTGGGCAAACAGCTGGCTAACCGCATCCTGCCGGAGCTGAAAGACGGCAGCGAAGTCAGCAGCCACGACAGCTCCACTAACGGTCTGATTAACCGTTATAAAGCCTGGCGCGCATAACGCTTGTGCCGTTAAGACGAAATGCCGACCTTATGGTCGGCATTTTTTTTACAGCCGCCGCAGCAGGCGGGCTGGATTCCCCGCCCACACGCCTTTCTCGGTGATGGACTTCGTCACCACGCTGCCCGCGCCAATCACCACGCCGTCGCAGATGCTGACGGCCAGAATCGTGGCGCCGCTACCGATCGACACGTCATCGCCAATCTCAATCCGCCCCCAGCTGGCGCGGTCGGCGTTTGGTTTGCCGTCGCGAAACAGGTCGTTGGCGAACATCACCCCGTGACCGATAAAACAGCGCCGGCCAATGGTGACGTACTCGCAGATAAAGGTATGCGACTGGATTTTACTCTCCGCGCCGATGCGGGTATTCCCCTGGATCTCAACGAACGGTCCAACGAAGACGTTATCACCCAGCGTGCAGTCGTACAGGTTGGCGGGCTGGTAAATAACGACATTTTTCCCACAGACGACGTTACGTACGCCGGTATCACGAAGCTCAGGCATAGTTCCTCTCACAGCGGTTTGGCCAGAATATGTAAGGTGCTTTGCTGGCTGGCGGAATGGAAAGTCGTGTCTCTGATGTGCTGCATCCCCTGGCGTTCGTAAAAACGGCGCGCGGCGGGATTCGCGGCGAGTACTTCCAGCCACAGCCAGCGTTCGCCGGCCGTTTTTGCTCGCGTCTCGACGGCGTGAAAAATCTGCTCGCCGTAGCGGTGGCCAGTCTCCCCCGGCATCAGGTAGAGCTTATGCAGCAGCGTACCCATCGTGCCATCTTCAGCCATTCGCTGCTGATAGCTATATTTAGCGAAACCAACGGGGGAAGCGGCTTCGGCGATGAGCCAATGATGGTTGGCATCGGTAAGACTCCGACGTAGCGCATCTTCGGCATATTCTTGCTTAAGAAATAACGCCAGTTCATCGGCATTGCGCCAGAGATGGGCGAAGTGGTGCTGGTAACTGGCATAACCCATCGCGCTCAGTTGTGGCGCGTCCTCGGGCAATGCCTTTCGGATAGTTAACATGCTGCGTTCCTCGGGTCGTTCAGTGGCTATAGTGCCTGTAATATGAACAACGTGGAACGACAAAAATCGGTGGGGAAGGGGCTGGAGGTTCTTCCTCCAGCCGGGGGGATTAACGGGCGAAAGCGATCGCTTCGATTTCGACGCCAGCGTCTTTCGGTAACCTGGCTACTTCCACGCAGGAGCGCGCCGGAAAGGCCGCCTGATGTTCGGTAAAGAAGGCCTCGTAGGCGGCATTAATGGCGGCAAAATCCGCCAGGTCTTTCACAAACACCGTGGTTTTGACGATCTGACCAACGGTGAGGCCGGCGGCTTCGACGATGGCTTTCACGTTCTCCAGCGACTGGCGCGTCTGTTCGGCAATGTCGTCGGGCATGGTGCCGTCCTGCGGATTAATGGGCAGCTGGCCGGAGGTGAGGGTCATCGCGCCGAGATTGACGCCCTGAACGTACGGACCAATCGCGGCGGGCGCGTCAGCGGTAGTAATAATCATGTGGTTACCCCTTCAAACAGTTACAGAAAATAATTCAACAGCACCAGCGAGCCGACGCCGCTCACCACCACCCACACCAGACCTAAACGGAAGCTGGCGAGCGTACAGATAATGGCGGCGATCACCTTCGGATTTTTTAAGTCGAACTCCATGCTGGAATTCACGCTCAGGATCTGAATGGTGATGATGGCCGGCAGGACGGTGACCGGCACGAAGCGCAATGTTTTGGTCACCCGCTCAGACATCTGGATCTTGCCGGCCAGGCCGATAAACGAGAAACGAATAAGAAAAGTGACCGCGGCCATGCCCAGCGTCAGGGCGATAAAATAGCTATTACTCATTTTCCAGCGCCTCCACTAACGGCATATCGGATTCGGTTGTTGCCCTCTGCTTGCGCTCTTCCGCCAGGTCGACGCACAGGCCGGCGAGGACGCCGAGCACGGAGGCGACGACGATACCCAGCGAGTAGGGCAGGACCACTAACAGCACGCCGGAAACGGCGGCCACTACCGCGGCGACGGTGCAGGCCTGGCTTTTAATTTGTGGCACCACGATGGCGATAAAGGCGGCGACCATGGCGAAATCAAGACCGTATTTCTCAATGTGGGGAAACGAGGCGCCGACCAGCGCGCCAAGAAAATCGGCCAGCACCCAAATCGCCCAGAAGGTGACCATCGCGGAACCATAAAACAGATATTTTTCCTTTTTATTTCCTTCCATCTCTTTAACGGTGGTGGCATACACCTCGTCGGTGAGCGCATAGGACATAAAGCATTTTTTAAAGAATGAGGCTTCGCGCACGGTGCCGGAAATAGAGGCGCTATACAGCACATGGCGAAGATTAATAATTAATGTGGTGAAAATAATCACGCCGAGCGTGGCGCCGGTTTTTAACATATTCAGTGCCAGCATTTGCGCCGAACCGGCAATCACAATCGCCGACCACGCGGTACTTTGCCAGACGCTCATGCCGGCGCTGACGCTTAATGCGCCAACAATGAACGAGAAAGGAAAGTCCCCGATGCACAGGGGCATAATGGCGCTGGCGCCGCGTAATATGACTTTTTTATTCATCGTAAAATACCTGTTGGTGCAGGCAATAAATCATTATTGCGTAGGGTACAAAAGGGCTGGTCTTATTTGCTGACCATAATGCGAATGATCTCTTTATCGGTTTGCGCCATAGGCTTAATCACGAGGCGGCACAGGTTATTAATCGACTGTTCGACGTCGGCGCAGACAATGCCGTCGTTGGCGCTGGCGCAGCGGTTTTGCATCGCCATCAACACAGATTTAAAGGCGCTGGAAACCACCGAGGAGACCTTCATCGCGCAGCTGTTGGAAGCGCCATCGCAAATCATGCCGGTAACATCGCTAATCATATTGATGATGGCGGTGTTGATGGTTTCGATATTGCGGGTAAACAGCCATGCCATACCGGCGGCGGCGCCCATGGCGGCGGTAGAGGCCGCGCACAGTGCGGACAGGCGGGTATAGCGCGAATGGATGGAAATGGCCGTCAGATGCGAGAGCGCCAGCGCGCGAGCGAGCGTCTCTTCATCGGCATTCAGATGCTCGGCGACGGTAACTACCGGCATGGTCGCCGCGATCCCCTGGTTGCCAGAGCCGAAGTTCGACATGGCGACCACCGGGGCTCCGCCCATACGCGCATCGGAAGCTGCGACGGTGTTGATAATGACCTCGCTCATTAAGTCATTACTTAACAAACCATTTTTAACGGCTTCAGAGAATGTTCCGTTAATATTCAACCCATACTTTTTCGATTTGCCTTCTGCAGCCAGTGCGCTATTGAGGCGGGCGGCTTCCAGAATAAACGTAATATTCTCAACCGGGGTGGAGATAATAAAGTCATACGCTTCCTGGAGAGAGAAAGTTGGCAGTTCAGTCTGCGCTGTGGCGCTATTTTCCCCGGCGTGTAATGGCTGCTGTTCGCCATTAATATATAACTCGACCACATTGGTATGCGTGCCTTTTACCACGACGCGACAGGTCTGGTCACCGGCGCTGAGGGTGAGATCGAGATGAATAAAGTCAGGCGTATCCTGGACGTCAATAGTAACGTGGCCGGCATCCACCAGCGCTTGTGCCTGTTCCACATGCTGTGAAGTAATGCCTGCCAGGGTCTGTAATCCCTTATCGGCATCGCCACCAAAGGCGCCGATGGCGGCGGCCAGCGCGACGCCATTAACTGTCGTGCCGGGAATCGTGACGCCCGTGGCGTTTTTATACAGGTTGGCAGAAATAAAACCGCTAATTTTTTCGCAGGGTGTCGCTAAATGTTTCGCGGCGTAAGCGGTGGTAAATGAAATAGCAACAGGTTCCGTACAACCTAATGCTGGTGCGACTTCTCGCTGTAGCCAGCGAATAAAAAGTGAGGATGCTTGGTCAGACATTATTATGATTCCTGGACGTAAGATGATGAGGAAATATGCTAAGGGAATCGGCAGAAAAAAACTTTCTCAAATAACCCTTTATTTATTGAGGTCTGGAGAAAAATTTTATTTTTAGCCTTATCTAAACATGCAGGCCTGTATGTAAATTAACTTATTGATTAACAATGATTGTGCAGGGATAGTTTTATACAAAAAAGGGGATTCAGTTATGTCGATCACACGCCGTTAAGGAGAGCATTTTTCTCTTTTGCCGAAATCCTGTCCTGAGGGCGCAAACGTGGAAAGCCCACGCGGTGAGGGGTAACTGTAGATCTGGATCACACTTTTGCGCTATACCGGACGCAACAAGGACTGATTATGAGGTGTGAATATGTCGTCGGTTTATCGCCCACTGGTGAATTTTATCGCCACTGCGATGCAAACGGTTTTGAATCTGGGGCTGCTGTGCCTGGGGATTATCCTGATCGTCTTCCTCGGTAAAGAGACGCTGCATCTGGCCGATGTCCTCTTTACCCCGGAGCCGACCAGTAAGTACCGGCTGGTGGAAGGACTGGTGGTCTACTTTCTCTACTTCGAATTTATTGCGCTGATCGTCAAGTATTTTCAGTCGGGGTTCCACTTCCCGCTGCGCTATTTCGTCTATATCGGCATCACCGCGATTGTGCGTTTGATCATCATCGATCATGAATCGCCGATGGCGGTGCTCATATACTCCGCCGCGATCCTGATCCTGGTGATTACGCTCTGGCTGTGTAACTCCAATCGCCTGAAACGCGAATAAAAAAAAAGCGGCCTCCAGGGCCGCTGACCAACAGTCACAAATAGAATTTATGTAGGGTCCAGTTGAGGATAGCAGTGGCATTGGCCTTACTTTTTCAGCTGAGGGCGACGGCGACAATACCCGGTTGGGGTCGTGTATTGCGGCTAGACCGTCGGCCCCCATCTGAAATTTGGGGCCGGTGTTACAAAAAAAACTTAACCTTTCACCCCACCCGCCGTCAGGCCGTTCACCAGCCAGCGCTGCGCCAGCAGGAACACTACCGTGATTGGGATGGCGGAGAGCACCGCCGCGGCGGCAAAATCGCCCCACAGATAGTTCTGCGGGTTGAGATACTGTTGCATACCTACCGCCAGGGTATAGCTGTTCACATCGCGCAGCAGCAGCGAGGCGACCGGCACTTCGGTGATGGCGGCGATGAACGACAGAATAAAGACCACCGCCAGAATCGGCACCGACAGCGGCAGCAGCACGAGGCGGAACGCCTGCCATGGGGTCGCGCCATCCAGCGCCGCCGCTTCTTCCAGCGAGCCATCGATGGTTTCGAAGTAGCCTTTAATCGTCCAGACGTGCAGGGCGATACCGCCCATGTAGGCAAAGATCACGCCGCCGTGGGTGTTGAGGCCGACGAACGGGATGTACTGGCCCAGGCGGTCAAACAACGCGTACAGGGCAACCAGCGACAGCACCGCCGGGAACATCTGGAAAATCAGCATCCCTTTCAGCAGGGTCGCTTTCCCCGGGAAGCGCATACGGGCAAAAGCGTAGGCACAGGTGGTGGAGAGGGCGACGATGCCGATCGCGGTAATCCCGGCGACCTTAATCGAGTTCCACAGCCACAGCAGGACCGGGAACGGCGGCGGCGTGACGCGGCCATCCGCGTGTTCGACGCTGAAGCCTAACGCCAGACGCCAGTGTTCCCAGGAGATGGTATCCGGGATCAGGCTGCCGGTGGCGAAGTTGCCTTCGCGCAGCGAGATGGCGATAACCATCAGCAGCGGAAACATAATCGCGGCGATAAAAATCAGTAGCAGGAGATGCGTGGTAAATAAACGTAGCTTCTGCGATTTGGGTTGGACCATAGCCATTATCGTTATCTCCCTTAATCAAACTTCATGCGTGTGGCTTTCAGGTTCACAATCGCTAACGCGCCAACCAGCAGGAAGATAAGCGTTGCGATAGCCGCCGCCAGGCCGAAGTCCTGACCGCCGCCGCCTTCAAAGGCGATACGGTAGGTGTAGCTCACCAGCAGGTCGGTATAACCGGCCGGGGTGGTGGTACCGAGACGGTCCGGACCGCCGTTGGTCAACAGTTGAATCAGGACGAAGTTGTTAAAGTTAAAGGCGAAGCTGGCGATCATCAGCGGCGTCAGCGGCTTAATCAGCAGCGGGAAGGTAATTTTAAAGAAGTTCTGGAACGGGCCGGCGCCATCCATTGCCGACGCTTCGTACAGATCGTCCGGAATCGCCTTCAGCAGCCCCATGCACAGGATCATCATGTACGGGTAGCCCAGCCAGGTGTTGACGATGATGATCATGGTGCGCGCGGTGGTCGGGTCGCTAAACCACGCCGGTTTAATGCCGAACAGCGCGCTGAGCATCATGTTGATTTCACCAAAGCTCTGGTTGAACAGGCCTTTGAAAATCAGAATCGAAATAAATGACGGTACGGCATACGGCAGAATCAGCAGGACACGGTAAATTGCTTTGCCTTTCAGCGCTTCCCACTGCACCAGGCAGGCGAGGATCATCCCCACCGCGACGGTCAGCACCACGGTCAGAACCGAGAACACCACCGTCCAGACGAAGATGGCGAAGAACGGTTTCTGGATGCCTTCATCGTGGAAGACGCGGGTAAAGTTATCCCAGCCGATAGTCACGGTGTAGCCCGGGCTCAGCTTTTCTGTGCCCCAGCTACCGTCGGCGTTGATTGCCTGGTAGAAACCAACGTCGTTGTTCGGGCGGTATTTGACGTGGGTTTGATTGTTGGTCAGCTCGCCGTTTTCGCCAAGCGTATACAGCGGTTGGGTGCCGGAGAACTGGCGCAGCGAGCTCATGATCACTTTGCTGTCATCAGGCAGTACGGCGGTCAGCTGGTTCAGCGCGGTGCGGTTCTGGGTAATGACGCGCAGGTTGGCGCGCTCGCCTTCCGGCAGGGCATCAGTTTCTTTTAACGCCAGCTTCTGCTCGCCGCCGAATTTAAAGGCGTCGGAAAGGTAGTTTTTACCGCTCTCGCCATCGGTCAGGGCCAGCTTCCACTCGTCGCCTGCCGGGATCAGCGTGAAGTTATAGGCTTTGCCGGCCTGGAAGGAGCGATCCATCAGCACCTGCTGCGCGCGCTCAAAGGTCAGCTGGTTGGTGCTGCTGTAGTTGGTGAACGCGATAGCGATAGTACAGATCAGCGGAAACAGGACAAACAGGCCCATGCCGGCGAGGCCGGGATAGACATAGCGCCAGGCATAGGCCTTGCGATTAGCGAAAATATACAGGCCAACTGAGCTTAAAATCAGCGTCATGATGGCGAACAGGTACTCCCCCTGGGCGTACATCAAAACAACAAGGTAACCCACCAGCAGGCACAGTAAGCCAATCACAGACCATGTGAGTTGCGGACTTTGCCACCAGTGTCTCTTTTTAACGGCATCCATGGGGATCATCCTCTACAGCGTTAAACATCTGTCGGCGTCAGTGCCTGATGGCGCTGCGCTTATCCGGCCTACGGATTGTGTAGGCCGGATAAGGCATTCATGCCGCCATCCGGCACGTACGCTACAGCATTACTTAGTGATACGGCTCTGGGCATCCTTCAGCGCAGCATCGACAGTCTGACGACCGCTGGCGGCGTTGATAACCGCGGTACGAACGGCATACCAGAAGGCAGACATCTGCGGGATGTTAGGCATAATTTCGCCTTTCTGGGCGTTCGCCATGGTGGCAGCGATGCGCGGATCTTTTTCCAGTTTTTCCTGGAAGGATTTCAGCGCCACCGCACCCAGCGGTTTGTCGTTGTTAACGGATTCCAGACCCTGATCGGTCATCAGGTAGTTTTCGAGGAACTCTTTCGCCAGCTCTTTGTTCGGGCTGGCGGCGTTGATCCCCGCGCTCAGCACGCCAACGAACGGTTTCGATGGTTTGCCTTTAAAGGTCGGCAGCAGGGTTACGCCGTAGTTAACCTTGCTCTTATCGATGTTAGACCACGCCCACGGACCGTTGATGGTCATCGCGGTTTCACCTTTGTTGAAGGCCGCTTCTGCGATGGAGTAATCGGTATCGGCATTCATGTGCTTGTTCTTGATCAGGTCAACCAGGAAGGTCAGGCCCGCTTTCGCGCCTGCGCTGTCCACGCCGACGTCTTTCACATCGTACTTGCCGTTTTCAAACTTGAACGCGTATCCGCCGTCGGCAGCGATCAGCGGCCAGGTGAAGTACGGTTCCTGCAGGTTGAACATCAGCGCGCTCTTACCTTTCGCTTTCAGTTCTTTATCCAGCGCCGGGATCTCTTCCCAGGTCTTCGGCGGGTTCGGCACCAGGTCTTTGTTGTAAATCAGGGACAGCGCTTCCACCGCGATCGGGTAGGCGATCAGTTTGCCGTTATAGCGAACGGCATCCCAGGTGAACGGATAGAGTTTGTCCTGGAACGCTTTGTCCGGGGTGATTTCCGCCAGCAGGCCGGACTGCGCGTAGCCGCCGAAACGGTCATGCGCCCAGAAGATGATGTCCGGGCCGTCGCCGGTCGCCGCAACCTGCGGGAATTTCTCTTCCAGCTTGTCCGGGTGTTCTACAGAAACTTTAATGCCGGTGTCTTTTTCAAACTTTTTACCCACTTCAGCGAGGCCGTTGTAGCCTTTGTCGCCGTTAATCCAGATAACCAGCTTACCTTCTTCAATTTTCGCGAGGGCAGAGGCGGAAAACATCATCGTGGTCAGTGCCGACAGCGCGAGGATGCGAGCGCCAGTTTTGATTTTCATATACCCGTCCTTTTTGGTGTTGTACTCGTGGATACACTTCGGTGGCTTAACGATGATGAGTTTCCTTTTTTAACAACCCCTTTCCATCCTCCCCAGGTCTACGCCCCACCCGCTGGTTGTGTGATCTCCATTGCAAAAACGGCCGTATTGCGTCCTGGAGCACAGAAAAAAGCGCCCAATTTTGTCGCCTCCATCACGAAATCACCCGCTGCCCGCCATCCCCCGCGGCGAGAGCCAATCTCTCATCCTCCCATCTCCTCCCCCATAAAAAAGCCGGGGGGTGGAGGATTTGCCCGGCTAATGAATGCCGCATAGTCGACCCATCTTGAATGTGACTGTTAGTGACAGGTTGTAACGAAGGGAGAAGGGCATGGCGAGCGTACAGCTGCGAAATGTAACGAAAGCCTGGGGTGACGTGGTGGTATCGAAAGATATCAATCTCGATATCCACGAAGGGGAATTCGTCGTGTTTGTCGGGCCATCGGGCTGCGGCAAATCTACCCTGCTGCGTATGATTGCCGGGTTAGAAACTATTACCAGCGGGGACCTGTTTATCGGTGACACCCGCATGAACGAGATCCCACCGGCAGAACGCGGCGTTGGGATGGTATTCCAGTCTTATGCGCTCTATCCCCACCTTTCCGTTGCGGAAAATATGTCGTTTGGCCTGAAGCTGGCCGGCGCGAAAAAAGATCTGATTAACCAGCGGGTGACCCAGGTGGCGGAAGTGCTGCAGCTGGCCCATCTGCTGGAGCGTAAACCGAAAGCCCTCTCCGGCGGTCAGCGCCAGCGTGTGGCGATTGGCCGTACGCTGGTGGCTGAGCCGAGCGTCTTCCTGCTGGATGAGCCGCTCTCCAACCTCGATGCCGCCCTGCGCGTTCAGATGCGTATCGAAATCTCCCGTCTGCATAAGCGACTGGGCCGCACCATGATCTATGTGACCCACGATCAGGTGGAAGCGATGACCCTCGCGGACAAGATCGTGGTCCTCGACGCCGGCCGTGTGGCGCAGGTCGGGAAACCGCTGGAACTCTATCACTATCCGGCTGACCGCTTCGTCGCCGGCTTTATCGGTTCACCGAAGATGAACTTCCTGCCGGTCAAAGTCACCGCGACGGCTATCGATCAGGTGCAGGTTGAACTGCCAAACCGTCAGCAAATCTGGCTACCGGTGGACAGCGCCAACGTTCAGGCGGGCGCCAACATGTCCTTAGGTATCCGCCCGGAGCATTTACTGCCCAGCGATATCGCCGATGTGACCCTCGAAGGCGAGGTTCAGGTTGTCGAGCAGTTAGGTCACGAAACGCAAATTCATATCCAGATCCCCGCCATCCGTCAAAACCTGGTCTACCGCCAGAACGACGTGGTGTTGGTAGAAGAGGGAGCCACATTCGCTATCGGTTTGCCGCCAGAACGTTGCCATTTATTCCGTGAGGATGGCACCGCTTGTCGTCGGCTGCATAAAGAGCCGGGCGTGTAAGGCTTCCCATTAAAAAAAGGCGCGAACCCGGCTGGCGGTACACCGGCGAAGCGTGCAAAGAAAAGCAATGATCTCAGGAGATAGAATGATGATTACTCTGCGCAAACTTCCACTGGCGGTCGCCGTCGCGGCAGGCGTTATGTCTGCTCAGGCGCTGGCTGTCGATTTCCATGGCTACGCGCGTTCCGGCATTGGCTGGACCGGCAGCGGCGGCGAGCAACAGTGCTTCAAAGCGACCGGCGCTCAAAGTAAATACCGTCTTGGTAACGAATGTGAAACCTATGCGGAACTGAAGCTGGGCCAGGAGCTGTGGAAGGAAGGAGATAAGAGTTTTTATTTCGATACTAACGTTGCCTATTCCGTGAATCAGGAAGATGACTGGGAAAGCACCTCTCCGGCGTTCCGTGAAGCCAACATCCAGGGTAAAAACCTGATCGACTGGCTGCCGGGCTCCACGCTGTGGGCGGGTAAACGCTTCTATCAGCGTCATGACGTTCACATGATCGACTTCTACTACTGGGATATCTCCGGCCCGGGTGCAGGTCTGGAAAACGTTGACCTTGGCTTCGGTAAGCTCTCTCTGGCCGCTACCCGTAACTCAGAAAGCGGCGGCTCTTATACTTTCTCCAGCGATGACACCAAGAAATATGCTGCGAAAACTGCCAACGACGTCTTTGACATCCGTCTGGCGGGCCTGGAAACCAACCCGGGCGGCGTGCTGGAGTTAGGCGTCGATTACGGCCGTGCGAACCCGCAGGATGACTATCGCCTGGAAGACGGCGCGTCGAAAGACGGCTGGATGTGGACCGGTGAACATACTCAGTCCATCTGGGGCGGCTTCAACAAGTTTGTGGTTCAGTACGCCACTGACGCAATGACCTCCTGGAACAGCGGCCACTCTCAGGGAACCAGCATCGATAACAACGGCAGCATGATCCGCGTTCTGGATCACGGCGCGATGGACTTCAACGATGACTGGGGCCTGATGTACGTTGCGATGTACCAGGACGTGGATCTGGACAGCAAAAACGGCTCCACCTGGTACACCGTGGGTGTTCGTCCGATGTACAAATGGACGCCGATCATGAGCACCCAGCTGGAAATCGGTTACGACAACGTGAAATCTCAGCGTACCAGCGAAAACAACAACCAGTACAAAATTACTCTGGCTCAACAGTGGCAGGCAGGCAACAGCGTCTGGTCTCGTCCGGCTATCCGTATCTTCGCAACCTACGCGAAGTGGGATGAAAACTGGGGCTACAGCAACACCTCTGGTCTGCAGACGAAAGACAGCAGCGGAAGCGGCGCTTTCACCTCCAGCCGCGGTGACGACAGCGAAGTTACCTTCGGTGCCCAGATGGAAGTGTGGTGGTAATACCGTCCGCAGGACGGGTGTAACCTGGGAGGGGCATCGGCCCCTCCTGACTATTCAGGGTTAGCGCGCTATTGCCTGGCTACCGCTAAACCGATGCTATCCAAGGTGAGAAGAATGAAAATGAAGAAAACTCTCGTCGCTCTGTGTTTATCCGCAGGGATGTTGGCATGCGTGCCGGGGATGAGCCTTGCCGATGTTAACTTTGTACCGCAGAACACCAGCGCCGCGCCGTCTATTCCAGCCAGCGCGCTGCAGCAGCTGATCTGGACGCCTGCCGATCAATCGAAGACGCAGAGCGTAGATTTAACCACCGGCGGTCAACGCCTGGATGTTCCAGGGATCGTCGGACCGGTCGCCGCCTGGAGCGTGCCGGCCAATATCGGTGAGCTGACCCTGACCCTCGACAGCGAACTGAACAAACATAAACAGATTTTTGCGCCGAACGTGCTGATTCTCGACCAGAACATGACGCCAGCGGCGTTCTTTCCCAGCAACTACTTTACCTATCAGCAGCCGGGCGTGATGACTGCCGATCGCCTGGGCGGTGTGATGCGCCTGACCCCGGCGCTGGGCCAGCAGAAGCTCTATGTGCTGGTGTTTACCACTGAGAAAGATCTCCAGCAGACCACCACCCTGCTGGATCCGGCGAAGGCCTATGCCAAAGGCGCAGGCAATGCGGCGCCGGACATCCCGGATCCGATCGCCAAACATACCACCGATGGCGTGCTGAAGCTGAAAGTGAAAACCAACAGCACCTCCAGCGTGCTGGTGGGGCCGCTGTTCGGCTCCTCCGGCCCGGGCCCGGTCACCGTCGGTAACACCGCGGCGCCGGTAGCTGCGCCAGCCGCCGCAGCCGCTGCGGCGCCGGCCGCCAAAAGCGAACCGATGCTCAGCGATACCGAGACCTACTTCAACAACGGTATTAAGCAGGCGGTGAAACAAGGTGACATCGACAAAGCCCTGAAATTGATGAACGAAGCTGAGCGCCTCGGCTCCAAATCCGCTCGTTCCACCTTTATCAGCAGTGTAAAAGGCAAGGGGTAATCGTCTCCCCACAATGCTGATGTTTAGGCACAGCCTTTAGGTGCATCCTCCGGGATGCACCTTTTTTTGCACGCGCGGCGGTCTGTTGCATGGCTGTTGCGTGAATGATCGTATATTGACGTTTGCCCGCCACCAACCGCCTATTCTGCGATACAATGCTCTCACGTTATGTACCGGAGAATCAGGCATGTCCCATCCTGCGCTTACGCGACTGCGTGCGCTGCGCTATTTTGCCGTTATGCCGCCCCTGGCGACGCCCCTGAGTGACTGGCTGCTGCTGGAGGACTCAATGACCCAGCGTTTTGAGCAACAAGGAAAGCAGGTCACCGTCACCCTGGTTAACGAAGGGTATATCGGGCGTGAGGCGCTGGCTGACGAAGCGGCGCTGTTGCCCGACGAGCCGCGCTACTGGCTGCGGGAGATTATACTCAATGCCGATGGCGAGCCCTGGCTGGCCGGGCGCACGGTGGTGCCGGAGTCGACGCTGTGTGGGCCGGAGCTGGCGCTACAGCAGCTCGGGCAGACCCCGCTGGGCCGATACCTGTTCACGTCGTCGACGTTAACCCGCGATTTTATTGAAATTGGTCGCGATGCAGCGCTGTGGGGGCGTCGTTCCCGCCTGCGGCTGAGCGGCAAACCCCTGCTGCTGACCGAGCTGTTTTTGCCTGCGTCGCCGTTGTACTAAGAGGAAGAAAAAATGGAGTGGAGTCTGTCGCAGAATAAGCTGTTGGCGTTTCATCGCCTGATGCGCACTGACAAACCGATCGGCGCCTTGCTGCTGCTGTGGCCGACGCTGTGGGCGCTGTGGGTGGCCTCGCCGGGCGTCCCGCCGCTGTGGATCCTGGCGGTATTCGTCGCCGGCGTCTGGCTGATGCGCGCCGCCGGCTGCGTGGTGAATGACTATGCCGATCGAAAATTTGATGGTCACGTAAAGCGTACCGCCCGCCGTCCGCTGCCGAGCGGCGACGTCACCGAGAAAGAGGCGCGAACGCTGTTTATCGTTCTGGTGCTGCTCTCCTTCCTGCTGGTGCTCACCCTCAACACTATGACGATTTTGCTGTCGGTGGCGGCGCTGGCGCTGGCGTGGGTCTATCCGTTTATGAAGCGCTACACCCATCTGCCGCAGGTGGTGCTGGGGGCGGCCTTTGGCTGGTCGATCCCGATGGCCTTCTCGGCCGTCAGCGAATCGCTGCCGCTGAGCTGCTGGCTGATGTTCCTCGCCAACATTCTGTGGGCGGTGGCCTACGATACCCAGTATGCGATGGTGGATCGCGATGATGACGTCAAGATCGGCATTAAATCGACGGCGATCCTGTTCGGCGAAAACGATCGTCTGATTATCGGTATCCTGCAGGTGGCCGTGCTGGCGCTGATGGGCGCGGTAGGCTGGCTGAACGGGCTGGGCTGGGAATACTACTGGTCGCTGTTCGTGGCGGCGGGTCTGTTTGGCTGGCAGCAGAAGCTTATCTTCAATCGCGACCGCGATAACTGCTTTAAAGCGTTTATGAACAATAACTACGTCGGGCTGGTGCTGTTCCTCGGCCTGGCGATGAGCTACCTGTAAAATCCCTGTCCCCATCCCCCCGGTTTGCCGGGGGGCGAGGAGGACAGCAAACGCCGCGTTACGCGTCGTCCTGCGTGACGCTTTCGATCGTCAGACGTACATCCGACGTAATCAAATCCGCCAGCATCCGATAGACCTTCAGGGTCTCTTCCGGCTCGGCATCGCCCGTATCGCTGATATAACCTTCATCGCGCAGGGTCAGCACCAGGGTACTGAATACCGCTTTATCGAAGAACTCCGGCGCGTTGATGCCATGCAGCACCGACAGGCGCTGAGCCACGGTACGGCTCTCTTTCTCCAGCGAGCTGCGGTTGATAGACGGGTTAGCGCTCAGCAGCCAGAAGGTAATGGCGTAGCGCTGCAGCGTCTCGCGGGCGCCTGCGGCCAACAGCTGCAGAGAGCGAGAGTGCGACGGGTTGAGGCTCATCACATCGCCATCGATGACGATCAGCTCCTGACGCAGCATCTCGGCAATCAGCGCATCCATCACTCCGGCCAGCTCCGCTTTCTCCCAGCGCAGGAACAGCTCGGCTTTGAGGAACGGATAGAGCGTTTCCACATGGCGCAGCACTTCGGCGCGGCTGAGATGACGATGCTGAGTCACCAGGGCGGCTAACAGCGACGGCATCACCAGCATATGGGCGATGTTGTTGCGATAGTAGGTCATCAGCACCGCCTGCTCGCGCGGCAGAATGATGATGTCGCCAATGGTGTCTTTCTCGACTTCAAACTTGTTCATCTGCAGCGCGTGGTCGATAAGTTCGCTGGCCGAAGCGGACGGCGCGGTGGCATCCGGCGAATAGGGCACATTGCGCAGCAGCGCGAGGTAACACTCCAGCTGCTGGGTGAGCTGCTCACGGGTCAGCGAACGCTGGCGGGAGGCCAGCAGCGCCGTACAGCAGAGGTTCATGGCGTTGGCCGCGCCGGCGTTGTTGATGCGTACCATCAGGTCAGCGGCGATGTTATTCACCGTCGGCGTCAGCCAGGAAGGGCGGACCGCTTCGATCGGGTCAATCGCTTCCCGCCACTCCGGCACATGGTGGTTCAGATAGGTCATCAGCGGCAGCGGTTCGCCGAAGTTAACGTAGCCCTGGCCAAGATTGCGCAGCTTGCTTAAGCCGCGCACCATCTGCGGCAGACTCTCTTTCTCTTTGGTGGCGCCGCGCAGCTCTTTGGCATAGGTCCCTACCTCCATCACGTGCTCGTAGCCGATGTAAATCGGCACCAGGGTGATCGGCCGGGTGCCGCCGCGCAGCATCGCCTGGATGGTCATCGACAGCGTACCGGTCTTCGGATCGAGCAGACGGCCGGTACGGGAGCGGCCGCCTTCGACGAAATACTCTACGGAATAGCCGCGGCTGAACAGTTCGCCAAGGTACTCGCGGAACACCGTGGAGTAGAGCTTATTGCCCTTAAAGGTGCGGCGAATAAAGAACGCGCCGAGGCGGCGGAAGATTGGCCCGGCTGGCCAGAAGTTAAGGTTGATACCCGCCGCGATATGCGGTGGCACCAGCCCCTGGTGGTACAGGACGTAAGAGAGCAGCAGATAGTCCATGTGGCTGCGGTGGCAGGGGACATAGACAATCTCATGGCCATCGTGCGCCAGCTGGCGTACGCGCTCGGCGTTATGCACGTTGATGCCCTGGTACAGGCGGTTCCAGGTGAAGCCGAGAATGCGGTCGGTCAGGCGGATCATCTCGTAAGAGAAGTTCGCGGCAATCTCTTCCATCAGCGCAATCGCGTTCTGCTGGGCCTTCTCGTGGGAAATTTTCTTGCTGCGCGCTTCGTCTTCCACCGCCCGGGCAATGGCCTTCGACGCCAGCAGCTTGTTAAACAGATCCTGGCGGGCCGGCAGACGCGGGCCGACGGCGGCCAGGCGCTGGCGGGCAAAATGCATCCGCGCGACGCGAGCCAGTTTCTGGGCGATGATCTTATCGGTACCGTGCTCATCCGCCATGCGGCGCAGCGATACGGAAGGCGAGAAGCGCACGAAGCTGTCGCGGCCGAGCCAGGAGACGGCGAAAAATTTCTGAATGCCGTTAAGCATCCGCAGCGGCGGATTAACTTCCCCTTTCTCACGACCCGGCGAGCGGCCGAACATCACCGACACCGGCACCATTTGCACATCGAGATCCGGATGGTTGCGGTGCAGATCGAGGTAGTCGTGGAACAGCTTGATGGACTCTTCTTTTGGCGTGTAGTAGGTGAATACGCGCGGCCCGCCGTGGATGAATACGTAGCGCGGCAGCAGGGCGCCGTCGATTTCCAGCGGTTCAAGCGGGTCAGGTAAATCATGCGCCAGACATTGGGCGCGCAGCGTCAGCAGGTCCGCCTTGGAGTTATAGGGCAGGACGTACATGACCGGACGCGAGGTATCGAGTCCTAATTCCTGAGCAGGCTCTGCCGGAATAGACTTGCTTTTTACCAGCACCCGTAATGGTAAATTCAGTAATTTATAGTAAATTCGTTGCCAGCCGGACATAAACGATGTGAAGCCTCTGGTTAATCATGCAAATGCGCGGCAAGAATAACAGAAAGCGGGCAAAATTTCCGTTACCGCGCGGCAAACGCGTACACTCATCGACGTCATTTACATAAAAAGGTTTTGTGATGGCCAATAATACCACCGGGTTAACCCGAATCATTAAGGCGGCAGGTTACTCCTGGAAAGGATTTCGCGCGGCGTGGATCAACGAGGCCGCGTTTCGTCAGGAAGGTGTCGCCGCCATCGTGGCCGTCGCGATAGCCTGCTGGCTGGACGTCGACGCCATCACCCGCGTATTGCTGATTGGCTCGGTCCTGCTAGTGATGATAGTCGAAATTCTCAACAGCGCGATTGAGGCGGTCGTGGACCGTATTGGCTCGGATTATCACGAGCTTTCAGGGCGCGCCAAAGACATGGGGTCGGCGGCGGTCCTGCTGGCGATTATCATCGCGCTGATCACCTGGGGAACGCTGCTGTGGAGCCATTATCACTAACGTTCTTCGCTAACCCTCGCAAAATATAAACAATCTGCCGATTTTTGTGTGCCATGTGGTTCCAAAATCACCGTTAGCTGTATATACTCACAGCATAACTGTATATACACCCAGGGGGCGGAATGAAAGCGTTAACGACCAGGCAGCAAGAGGTGTTTGATCTCATTCGGGATCATATCAGCCAGACGGGCATGCCGCCGACGCGTGCGGAGATTGCTCAGCGCTTGGGGTTCCGTTCCCCAAACGCGGCGGAAGAACACCTGAAAGCGCTGGCGCGTAAAGGCGCAATCGAGATCGTCTCCGGCGCCTCGCGCGGTATCCGCCTGCTGACGGAAGAAGAGCACGGCCTGCCGCTGATCGGCCGCGTCGCCGCCGGTGAGCCGCTGCTGGCGCAGCAGCATATTGAAGGCCACTATCAGGTCGACCCGTCGATGTTCAAGCCCAACGCCGATTTTCTGCTGCGCGTCAGCGGGATGTCGATGAAAGACATCGGTATTCTGGATGGCGATCTGCTGGCGGTCCACAAAACCCAGGATGTGCGTAACGGCCAGGTGGTGGTAGCGCGCATTGACGATGAAGTGACGGTGAAGCGCCTGAAAAAGCAGGGCAACGTCGTCGAATTGTTGCCGGAAAACAGCGAATTTACCCCTATCGTTGTCGATCTGCGTCAGCAGAGTTTTACCATTGAGGGTCTGGCCGTTGGCGTGATCCGTAATGGAGAATGGCTGTAACGCCTGCCCCCGCGCAGCGTCATCTGATGCATGACGCTGCGACGTTTGTCCTCAATCAGGTCTCCGAACATGCTGCTCAACGCTGCCGATAAAGCGCTGTGGCGCCTTGCACTCCCCATGATTTTCTCCAATATCACCGTCCCGCTGCTGGGGCTGGTGGATACCGCGGTGATCGGCCACCTTGACAGCCCGGTATACCTCGGCGGCGTCGCGGTCGGAGCGACGGCCACCAGTTTCCTGTTTATGCTGCTGCTGTTTCTTCGCATGAGTACCACCGGGTTGACCGCTCAGGCCTGGGGGGCCAAAGATCCGCTGCGACTGGCACGGGCGCTGGTGCAGCCGCTGGCTCTGGCGCTGGGCGCCGGGGTGTTGATTATCCTGTTTCGCCTGCCGTTGATTAACCTCGCCCTGCATATCGTCGGCGGCAGCGAGGCGGTTCTCGAGCAGGCGAGACGGTTTCTCGATATCCGCTGGCTCAGCGCTCCCGCGTCGCTGGCCAACCTTGTGCTGCTCGGCTGGCTGCTGGGGGTCCAGTATGCCCGGGCGCCGGTGATTTTGCTGGTGGTCGGTAATCTGTTGAATATTGTGCTCGACCTGTGGCTGGTGATGGGCCTGCGGATGAACGTCCAGGGGGCGGCGCTGGCCACGGTCACCGCGGAGTACGCCACTCTCATTATCGGCCTGATGATGGCGAAGCGGGTGCTAACGCTGCGCGGCGTGTCGCTGGCGATGCTGAAAAACGCCTGGCGCGGCGACATGCGCCGTCTGCTGGCGTTGAATCGCGACATCATGCTGCGCTCCCTGCTGCTGCAGCTGTGCTTTGGCGCGCTGACCGTCTACGGCGCCCGTCTGGGCAGCGATATCGTGGCGGTCAACGCCGTACTAATGACCATGCTGACCTTTACCGCCTACGCGCTGGATGGCTTTGCCTATGCCGTGGAGGCCCACTCCGGCCAGGCCTACGGCGCGCGCGACGGCAGCCAGCTGCTGGAGGTGTGGCGGGCGGCCTGCCGGCAGTCCGGTATGGTGGCGCTGGCGTTTGCCCTGGTTTACAGCCTGGCGGGGGAGTACATCATCGCGCTGTTAACCTCGCTACCTTCCCTGCAGCAGCTGGCCGATCGCTATCTGATCTGGCAGACCATCCTGCCGGTGGTCGGGGTCTGGTGCTATCTGCTGGACGGCATGTTTATCGGCGCGACGCGCGGCGCGGAGATGCGGAACAGTATGGCGGTCGCCGCGGCCGGCTTCGCCGTGACGCTGCTTACGGTCCCGGCGCTCGGCAATCACGGCCTGTGGCTGGCGCTGGCGGTGTTTCTCGCGCTGCGAGGCCTGTCGCTGGCGCTGATCTGGCGCCGCCACTGGCGACGCGGCACCTGGTTTAGTTAGCCCTTTCTCTGGTTCGCCATTATCGGTGAACGTCCTCCGGTCGCGCCAGGTTTGCCGGAGCGACTCAGTAGCCCGGCGAGCGTAGCGCGTGCCGGGAAAACCACCTTCAGCGTTTCCAGTGAGGGCTATGGTTAAAAATTCCGAATAACGAATCGGCGCCAGCATTCTCATCTATAGTTAATACCATGTCCGGCACAAAACGGGCTGTAAACCCACCGAATGATGAGGACGTTATCATGAATAAAGACGAAATCGGCGGTAACTGGAAACAGTTGAAAGGTAAAGCCAAGGAACAGTGGGGCAAACTTACCGATGACGATATGACCGTAATCGAAGGGAAGCGCGACCAGCTGGTCGGCAAAATTCAGGAGCGTTACGGCTATGAGAAAGATCAGGCTGAGAAAGAAGTCTCAGACTGGGAGCATAAGAACGACTATCGCTGGTAGCGTTCCTTGATCCGAAGAATGAAGCATTTGTGTTAGTGCCTGTCTAAATGGCGCAGGGACGCGCCGTTAACCCTTTTTCCCGCTGCGGCTGCCGCTCAGCGGGCTTTCTTTTTGAGTTGAATCGTATGATCGTGCTGGCAGTGTCCCGGCGTGCTGCAGGCTTCCACTTCCACGCAGCTCGCGCAAAGGCCATGAGCTTCAATCACGTTGTGGCGCAGGGCGAAGCCCATTCTGGCCGCCAGCGTGTGCATGATATCTTCCACCCCTTCAGCCGCCTCTTCCTTCACCACGCCGCAGCGGTCGCAGATAAACATGGCCGAGCTGTGGGTTGGCTGGTCAAAGAGATGACACAGCACATAGCTGTTGGTCGATTCCACCTTGTGGACAAAACCCTGCTCGAGTAAAAACTCCAGCGCGCGGTAGACCGTCGGCGGCTTTGCCTGCGGCTCTTTCTCACGCAGCAGATCCAGCAGGTCGTAGGCGCTGATTGCCCCTTGCTGCAGGCTCATCAGGCGCAACACTTCCAGACGCTGTGGGGTCAGGCGTACGCCGCGTTGCGCACACAGCTTTTCAGCATGCGCTAACATCTCTTGCGAAGGGGACTTATCCATGAGCATCCTCAGGTTGCGTGAAATTGAATCTGTTACTTTATCACGTTCCGCGGAAAACGCCGAGACCCGACGGGTGATGCGGGTCATACTTCAGATTGTCGGCGCCAGTCCACTCCCTGGCGCTGGCCGCTGACGCTCGTGGAGGCTGCGCCTTCGCCGGTCGCTAAAACCGTCATGCCCGATTTAATCGCAACACGCCTGACCCAGGGTATGCTATATCTGAAGTGTCTCATTTTCGGGAGAAAACGATGAAACGACCTGATTGCATTCGCCACTGGCGCGAACTGGAAGGGCCCGACGATGTCACTTATCCCGACAGCCCGGAGCGTTTTTCCATTGGCGCGCCGCTGGGGCGCGGTTTACGCCTCAACCGGCTGGGGATCCACCACGAGAGACTGCCGCCCGGGCGGCGCACCTCTTACCCGCACGCGGAGAGCGATGAGGAAGAGTTCATCTATGTGCTGGAGGGCTATCCGGAAGTGTGGATAAACGGCTATCTCTGGAAGCTGGAGCCGGGCGATAGCGTGGGTTTCCCCGCCGGCACCGGCGTTTGCCACACCTTTCTCAATAACACCGAGCAGGAGGTTCGTCTGTTGGTGGTGGGTGAGGCCAACAAAAAGTACAACCGAATTTACTACCCGCTCAATCCCGGCTATGCCGCGACGCGCCAGGATCGCTGGGTTGATCATCCGCCGCAGTTCTTTGGCCCACATGACGGCAAACCGCGGATAAAGTAATCGACACCGGGAAGGGGCGAAGCGCGGCGCACTACGCGCCTGTGGTTTATCTTTATGCTATAGTAGCGCCCCTTTTTACCCGGATGCTTATTTATTCGCCATGATGCCTGAATCAACGTCACCTGTTTTTCCTGCTCACCGCTTCTCCATCGCGCCGATGCTCGACTGGACTGACCGGCATTGCCGCTACTTCCTGCGGCTGCTGTCGCGGCATACGCTGCTGTATACCGAAATGGTGACCACCGGGGCGATTATTCACGGCAAAGGGGACTATCTGGCCTATAGCGAAGAAGAACACCCGGTTGCTCTGCAGCTCGGCGGCAGCGATCCGCAGGCCCTGGCGCAGTGCGCGAAGCTGGCCGAGGCGCGCGGCTATGATGAGATCAATCTCAACGTCGGCTGCCCCTCCGATCGGGTGCAGAACGGGATGTTTGGCGCCTGTCTGATGGGGAACGCCCAGCTGGTGGCCGACTGTATCAAAGCGATGCGCGATGTGGTGTCGATCCCGGTCACGGTGAAGACCCGTATCGGCATCGACGACCAGGATAGCTATGAATTCCTTTGCGATTTCATTGAGACGGTCTCCGGCAAGGGCGAATGTGAGATGTTTATTATTCACGCGCGCAAAGCCTGGCTCTCCGGTCTGAGCCCGAAAGAGAACCGCGAGATCCCGCCGCTGGATTACCCCCGCGTCTGGCAGCTGAAGCGCGACTTCCCCCATCTGACGATGGCGATTAACGGCGGCATCAAATCGCTGGATGAAGTCAGAGCACAGCTTGAGCATATGGATGGGGTGATGGTCGGGCGTGAGGCCTATCAGAATCCGGGCATTCTGGCTTCGGTCGACCGGGAGATTTTCGGCGTCGCCGGTGCGGATGCCGATCCCGTGGCCGTCGTGCGGGCCATGTACCCGTATATTGAGCGCGAGCTCAGCAAGGGTACTTATCTGGGCCATATCACCCGTCATATGCTGGGACTGTTTCAAGGTATCCCGGGCGCCCGCCAGTGGCGTCGCTACCTGAGCGAGAATGCGCATAAAGCCGGCGCCGACATTGCGGTGCTGGAGCAGGCCCTGAAGCTGGTGGCCGATAAGCGTTAGTTTCTCACCAAAACCTGGTGAAATTGACCACGCCTCGCACATCATTGCGGGGCGTTTTCTTTTAAATTCAATTATTTATTGTTGGCATGTTTTTTGTAATACCTGCAGAGCGACATATTAATGACTGTGGGGAGAGAGCCATGCTGGAACTGTTATTTGTCATCGGATTTTTTGTCATGCTGCTGGTCACCGGCGTATCGCTGTTGGGGATTATCGCCGCCATCGTGGTGGCTACGGCGCTGATGTTCGTCGGCGGTTTGTTTGCTTTAATGATTAAATTACTGCCGTGGCTGCTGTTGGCGGTGGTGGTGGTGTGGGTTATTCGGGCACTGAAAACCCCGGACGGAAACGCTTTTCGCGACAATAACCGTTGGCGTTACTAAGGTATTGAGGGGTATGTCACAACCTGAACAATTTTGCACAGAACCGCGTAGGCATTACTGCGCAAATCTGTCACTATTAGCGCGTTAACGAATTCATCGCGCTGTACCCTACATACAGCCGAACTAAAAAAAAGTAAGGGCTTCCCAGGTGGAAGCCCTAAACTTTTGTCCCTTTGTCCGCTTACGGCAGCAGCAGACTCGACCCCTGTGTCACCCGGCTCTCCAGAACTTCATGCGCTCGTCGCGCTTCGGTCAGCGGATAGGTCTGACTCTCGGGCACGTCCACTTTAATCACGCCGCTGGCGATCAGCGAAAACAGCTCACTGCAGGCTTCCGCCAGCTCTTCCCGGTTGGTGATATAGCCCTGCAGCGATGGGCGGGTGACGTACAGAGAACCTTTCTGGTTCAGGATCCCCAGATTAACGCCGGTTACCGGGCCGGAGGAGTTGCCAAAGCTGACCATCAGGCCGCGGCGTTGCAGACAGTCCAGAGAGGCTTCCCAGGTATCTTTCCCTACCGAGTCATAGACCACGGCGACTTTCTTACCGTCGGTGAGCGCTTTGAGCCGCTCCGCGATAGGTTCTTCGCGATAGTTAATCACCTGCCAGGCGCCCGCCGCTTTGGCGCGCTGCGCCTTCTGCGCGCTGCCGACGGTGCCGATAAGTTTCGCCCCCAGCGCTTTCGCCCACTGACAGGCTATCAGCCCCACGCCGCCGGCGGCTGCGTGAAACAGGAACATCTCATCAGGCTTAATTTCATAGGTTTTGCGCAGCAGATACCAGACCGTTAATCCCTTGAGGAACGACGCGGCGGCCTGTTCGAAAGAGATGGCGTCCGGGAGGACCGCCGCTTTGTCGGCCAGCACATTGTGCACCGTGCTGTAGGCGCCGAGCGCCGACTGGGCGTACACCACCCGATCGCCTACCTTAATGTGCGTGACCCCATGGCCAACTTTACTGACGACGCCGGCCGCTTCGGTGCCGAGGCCGCTCGGCAGCGAGGGCGGCGGATAGAGGCCGCCACGAACATAGGTGTCGATATAATTGATACCGATGGCTTTGTTTTCGACCTGAATTTCATGCTCAGCGGGATCGCGGGGCGTGAATTCAACCGCCTGAAGCACCTCCGGCCCCCCGTGTTTTGAAAATTCGATGCGTGTTGCCATGTTCGCTCCTGTGTTGTTCTGAGATTATCCAGTAAGCTTAACAGCCTGCGGCGGCGGCGACGGATTTTCTTACCCGCCTCAGGCCAGTCACGCTGAATGGGTTCTTTAGCGGCAATGGCTTTCTCGCTATACTGTCACGCTCTTTTCCGTATCGGTGAAACGTTAGGCTATGGCAGGAAATAAACCCTTCAACAAACCACAGACAGAAACCCGCGAACGCGATCCGCAGCTCGCCGGGCTGAAAGTCCCGCCGCACTCGATTGAAGCGGAGCAGTCGGTGTTGGGCGGTTTAATGCTGGATAACGAGCGCTGGGACGACGTCGCCGAACGCGTCGTTGCCGACGACTTTTATACCCGTCCGCATCGTCATATCTTTACCGAGATGGCGCGCCTGCAGGAGTCGGGCAGCCCGATTGACCTCATCACCCTTGCGGAGTCGCTGGAGCGTCAGGGACAGCTGGACAGCGTGGGCGGCTTCGCCTATCTGGCTGAACTGTCCAAAAATACTCCCAGCGCGGCAAACATCAGCGCCTATGCCGACATCGTGCGCGAACGCGCGGTCGTGCGCGAGATGATCTCGGTGGCCAATGAAATCGCCGAGGCCGGCTTCGACCCGCAGGGGCGAACCAGCGAAGATCTGCTCGACCTCGCCGAGTCCCGCGTCTTTAAAATCGCTGAAAGCCGGGCCAATAAAGACGAAGGGCCGAAAAACATCGCCGATGTCCTCGACGCCACCGTCGCCCGTATCGAACAGCTGTTCCAGCAGCCCCACGACGGCGTTACCGGGGTCAACACCGGCTACGACGACCTCAACAAAAAGACCGCCGGCCTGCAGCCGTCGGATCTGATTATCGTCGCCGCCCGTCCGTCGATGGGTAAAACGACCTTCGCCATGAACCTCGTGGAAAACGCAGCGATGCTGCAGGACAAGCCGGTACTCATCTTCAGTCTTGAGATGCCCTCGGAACAGATCATGATGCGTTCTCTGGCCTCGCTGTCGCGCGTCGATCAGACCCGCATTCGTACCGGTCAGCTGGACGATGAGGACTGGGCGCGGATCTCCGGCACCATGGGCATTCTGCTGGAAAAACGTAACATCTATATCGATGACTCCTCCGGCCTGACGCCGACGGAAGTGCGTTCCCGCGCGCGGCGTATCGCTCGCGAGCACGGCGGCATCGGGCTGATTATGATCGACTACCTGCAGCTGATGCGCGTGCCGTCGCTCTCCGACAACCGTACCCTTGAGATCGCCGAAATCTCCCGCTCGCTGAAGGCGCTGGCCAAAGAGCTGCAGGTGCCGGTGGTGGCGCTGTCGCAGCTGAACCGCTCGCTGGAACAACGTGCCGATAAACGCCCGGTCAACTCCGACCTGCGTGAGTCCGGCTCTATCGAACAGGATGCCGACTTAATCATGTTCATTTACCGTGATGAGGTCTATCACGAGAACAGCGATCTGAAGGGCATCGCGGAAATTATCATTGGTAAACAACGTAACGGCCCGATCGGCACCGTGCGACTGACCTTCAACGGCCAGTGGTCGCGTTTCGATAATTATGCTGGCCCTCAGTATGATGATGAGTAATCCTTCCTCCTTCTTTAATTAAGGAATTCAAATGCAAGCGGCAACTGTAGTTATCAACCGCCGCGCTCTGCGACACAACCTGCAACGTCTGCGTGAACTGGCGCCTGCCAGCAAACTGGTTGCGGTGGTGAAAGCGAACGCCTACGGACACGGTCTTCTTGAGACCGCGCGAACGCTGACCGACGCCGACGCTTTTGGCGTCGCCCGCCTGGAAGAGGCGCTGCGCCTGCGAGCGGGGGGGATCGCCCAGCCGATCCTCCTGCTGGAAGGCTTTTTTGCGGCGGAAGACCTGGCGGTGATCGCCGCTCAGCGTCTGCATACGGCGGTGCATAGCCCCGAACAGCTGGCGGCGCTGGAGCAAGCCGACCTCCCCGAGCCGGTGACCGTGTGGATGAAACTGGATACCGGTATGCATCGCTTAGGGGTGCGCCCGGAGGAAGCTGAGGCGTTTTATCAGCGTTTGAGCCAGTGCAAAAACGTCCGCCAGCCGGTCAACGTGGTGAGCCACTTCGCCCGCGCCGATGAGCCGACCTGCGGCGCCACCGAACGGCAGCTGGATATCTTCACCACCTTTACCGAAGGCAAGCCGGGATGGCGCTCTATTGCCGCCTCGGGCGGCATCCTGCTGTGGCCGCAGTCGCATTATGACTGGGTGCGTCCGGGCATTATCCTGTATGGCGTGTCGCCGCTGGACGATCGCTCCACCGGGAAAGATTTTGACTGTCAGCCGGTGATGACCCTGACGTCCAGCCTGATTGCCGTGCGCGAGCATAAAGCAGGGGAGCCCGTCGGCTACGGCGGCACCTGGATCAGCGAACGCGACACTCGGCTCGGCGTGGTCGCGATGGGCTATGGCGACGGTTATCCGCGCGCCGCGCCGTCGGGCACCCCAGTGCTGGTCAATGGCCGCGAAGTGCCGATTGTCGGCCGGGTGGCGATGGATATGATCTGTGTTGACCTCGGCCCGCAGGCCGAGGATAAAGCCGGCGACGCGGTGGTGCTGTGGGGAGAGGGACTCCCGGTAGAGCGCATCGCCGAGATAACGAAAGTGAGCGCTTACGAACTTATTACGCGACTGACCTCCCGCGTCGCCATGAAATACCTCGACTAAGCCTCGTTCGTACCGGATAGCTCAGACGCTGGTCCGGTACGCAATCGGTATAGCCGCGGACAAAAAAGCGGTTTATACCGCTGCGCAGTCACTTTCCCCTCAACATCCTCTCGACCTGCCGTCATATCCGGTTTATTGTGTAAGAACCTGCCCTATGTAAACCTGGAGATACATCGCGTGTTTCAAAAAGTTGACGCCTACGCCGGCGACCCAATTCTTTCTCTGATGGAACGCTTCAAAGAAGACCCGCGAAGCGACAAAGTCAACCTGAGTATCGGGCTATATTACAACGATGACGGCATTATCCCGCAGCTGCAGGCGGTGGCGGAAGCGGAAGCGCGCCTGAACGCCGAGCCGCACGGCGCCTCGCTGTATCTGCCGATGGAAGGGCTGAGCGGCTACCGCCAGGTGATTGCCCCGCTGCTGTTTGGCGCAGAGCATAGCGCGCTTAAGCAAAACCGCATCGCCTCCATTCAGACGGTCGGCGGTTCGGGCGCGCTGAAGGTCGGGGCCGACTTCCTCAAACGCTACTTTCCTGAGTCTCATGTCTGGGTCAGTGACCCGACCTGGGAAAACCACATCGCCATATTTGAAGGGGCTGGCTTCGAAGTAAGTACTTACCCCTGGTTTGATAAAGCCACCAACGGCGTGCGCTTTGAAGCGCTGCTGGCGACGCTGCAAACGCTGCCGGCGCGCGACATTGTGCTGCTGCACCCCTGCTGCCACAACCCGACCGGCGCCGACCTGACGCCGGAACAGTGGGATCGTGTGGTGGAGATCCTGAAAGCGCGTCAGCTGATCCCGTTCCTCGACATTGCCTACCAGGGCTTTGGCGCAGGGCTGGAAGAGGATGCCTACGCCATTCGCGCCATCGCCAGCGCCGGGATGCCGATGCTGGTCAGCAACTCTTTCTCCAAAATTTTCTCCCTGTACGGGGAGCGCGTCGGCGGCCTGTCGGTGGTCTGTGAAGACAGTGAAACCGCAGGCCGCGTGCTGGGCCAGCTGAAGGCCACCGTGCGCCGCAACTACTCCAGCCCGCCGAGCTTTGGCGCGCAGGTGGTGGCGACGGTGCTGAACGATGCCGGGCTGAAAGCCACCTGGCAGGCGGAAGTGGACGCCATGCGCGCGCATATCCTGACCATGCGTCAGGCGCTGGTCGACGCGCTGCAGCAGGTTGCTCCGGGCAGCAAAGTGGATTATCTGCTCAAGCAGCGCGGGATGTTCAGCTACACCGGCTTCAGCGCGGCGCAGGTGGATCGCCTGCGCGACGAGTTTGGCGTCTACCTGATTGCCAGCGGACGTATGTGCGTGGCGGGGTTAAACTCACGTAATGTTCAGCAGGTAGCGAAAGCCTTTGCCGCGGTAATGTAAGCCGCTCTCCAGCAGGTTGTCTCTGCCGGTCAACGGGCAGGGGCAACCCCCTCTGATTGTGATCATCCTCTTTTTCTATGACATCTGCGCGAAAAAGGCTTTTCATCCCTGCCGCCTGCGGGTAAGGTCGGGACATTACTAAGCATGCACATTATTGAAAACAATAATGATTGATAGATTTAGGGATAAATATGCGCAAACTTACTCTCGCCCTTGCGGCGGCCTCTCTCCTGTTCACGCTGAACAGCGCCGTCGTGGCGCGCGCCTCCACGCCGCAGCCGCTGTGGGTCGGTACCAACGTGGCCCAGCTGGCCGAGCAGGCGCCGATCCACTGGGTTTCGGTGGCGCAAATTGAGAACAGCCTGCTGGGGCGCCCGCCGATGGCCGTCGGTTTTGATATCGATGATACCGTCCTCTTCTCCAGTCCCGGTTTCTGGCGCGGGCAAAAAACCTTCTCCCCCGGCAGTGAGGATTACCTGAAAAACCCGCAGTTCTGGGAAAAAATGAACAACGGCTGGGACGAATTCAGTATGCCAAAAGAGGTGGCGCGCCAGCTGATTGCCATGCATGTGAAGCGTGGCGACAGCATCTGGTTCGTCACCGGCCGCAGCCAGACCAAAACAGAAACCGTTTCTAAAACCCTGCAGGATGATTTCCTCATCCCGGCCGCCAATATGAACCCGGTAATTTTCGCTGGCGATAAGCCGGGTCAGAACACCAAGACCCAGTGGCTGCAGGCGAAGCAGATAAAGGTTTTCTATGGCGACTCGGATAACGACATTACCGCTGCCCGCGAGGCGGGCGCCCGCGGGATCCGCGTGCTGCGCGCCGCCAACTCCTCCTACAAGCCGCTGCCGATGGCCGGCGCGCTGGGCGAAGAAGTGATCGTCAATTCCGAATACTGATGGGCGCCTGAACGGGATAAACGGCAGCGGTGACGCTGCCGTTTTTTTATGCAAAATCCGGGGTGGAAGGTTTTACCTTTTCACGTATTGCTGCACACTTAGAGGGATTCATTCGCAAAAAGGAGTCGATGATGTGGTATCAGCAAACCCTGACGCTTGGGCCTAAATCCCGTGGTTTTCATCTGGTCACCGACGAAATCCTCGGCCAGATCCGCGGGCTGTCCGGGGTGAAGGTCGGCCTGCTACACCTCCTGCTCCAGCATACTTCCGCTTCCCTGACGCTCAACGAAAACTGCGATCCCACCGTCCGGTATGACATGGAGCAGTATTTTCTTAACGCCGTGCCGGACAATGCGCCGTACGAACATGATTATGAAGGCCCTGACGATATGCCGTCGCACATCAAATCATCGATGCTTGGCGTGTCGCTGATGCTGCCGGTCGAGGACGGACGCGTCAGGCTGGGGACCTGGCAGGGCATCTGGCTGGGGGAGCATCGGATACACGGCGGTTCGCGGCACATCGTTGCGACGCTCATGGGGGAATAAAAGATGACAATTTCGGAGTTATTGCAGTACTGCATGGCGAAGCCGGGAGCAGAGCAGAGCGTCCACAGCGACTGGAAAGCCACGCAAATTAAGGTCTCGGACGTGCTGTTTGCCATGGTGAAGGAGGTCGAAGACCAGCGGCCGGCGGTTGCGTTGAAGGCGAGTCCGGAGCTAGCGGATCTGCTGCGCCAGCAGCATCGCGACGTCCGGCCCAGCAAGCATCTCAATAAAGCGCACTGGAGCACCGTCTTTCTGGATGGCTCGCTGCCGGATTCGCAAATCTACTACCTGGTCGATGCATCTTACCAGCAGGCGGTGAAAATGCTGCCGGAGCCGGTCCGGCAGCGGCTTTCCCGCTAATTATTTCAGCATCGGCTTCAGGAAGCGCGCGGTGTGCGAGGCTTCGCACTCAGCGACGGTTTCCGGCGTACCGGAAACCAGAATTTCGCCGCCGCCGCTGCCGCCTTCCGGGCCGAGATCGACAATCCAGTCGGCAGTTTTTATCACGTCGAGGTTGTGCTCAATCACCACGATGGTATTGCCCTGATCGCGCAGCTGGTGCAGCACTTCCAGCAGCTGCTGGATATCGGCGAAGTGCAGACCGGTGGTCGGCTCATCGAGGATATACAGCGTCTGGCCGGTACCGCGCTTGGACAGCTCGCGCGCCAGCTTCACGCGCTGCGCCTCGCCGCCGGACAGCGTCGTCGCCGACTGGCCGAGACGGATATAGGTCAGGCCGACATCCATCAGGGTTTGCAGCTTACGCGCCAGCGCCGGTACGGCATCAAAGAACTCGCGCGCTTCTTCAATGGTCATATCCAGCACTTCGTGGATGGTTTTGCCTTTGTACTTAATCTCCAGCGTTTCGCGGTTATAGCGCTTACCTTTGCACTGGTCGCACGGTACGTAGATATCCGGCAGGAAGTGCATTTCGACCTTAATCACCCCGTCGCCCTGGCAGGCTTCGCAGCGACCGCCGCGGACGTTAAAACTGAAACGACCCGGCGTATAGCCGCGGGAACGTGATTCCGGCACCCCGGCGAAGAGCTCGCGCACCGGCGTAAACACCCCGGTATAGGTCGCGGGGTTGGAGCGCGGCGTACGGCCGATCGGGCTCTGGTCGATATCGATGACTTTATCGAAGTGCTCCAGCCCCTGAATATCGCGATACGGCGCCGGTTCGGCGATGGTCGCCCCGTTAAGCTGACGCTGGGCAATCGGGAACAGGGTATCGTTGATCAGCGTTGATTTACCCGAGCCGGAGACGCCGGTGATGCAGGTAAACAGGCCCACCGGCAGAGTCAGCGTCACGTCTTTCAGGTTGTTGCCGCGCGCGCCGGTCAGTTTGAGGACTTTCTCCGGATCGGCGGGCACGCGCTGCTTCGGCACTTCAATTTTGCGCTTGCCGCTCATGAACTGGCCGGTCAGGGATTCCGGGACGGCCATAATGGCCTCCAGCGGCCCTTCCGCCACCACCTGGCCGCCGTGGACCCCGGCCCCAGGGCCGATATCGATCACATGGTCGGCGGCGCGAATGGCGTCTTCGTCATGCTCAACGACGATCACCGTGTTGCCTAAATTACGCAGGTGAATCAGGGTCCCGAGCAGGCGCTCGTTATCGCGCTGGTGCAGGCCGATGGAGGGCTCATCCAGGACGTACATCACGCCAACCAGTCCGGCGCCAATCTGGCTCGCCAGACGGATACGCTGGGCCTCGCCGCCGGAGAGCGTTTCTGCCGAACGGGAGAGCGTCAGGTAGTTGAGGCCGACGTTGACGAGGAACTTCAGGCGATCGCCAATCTCTTTCAGCACTTTTTCGGCGATTTTCGCCCGCTGGCCGGAGAGTTTCAGATTGTTGAAGAAGTCCATCGCGTGGCCGATGCTCATATCGGAAATGGTCGGCAGCGGGGTGTTTTCCACAAACACGTGGCGCGCCTCGCGGCGCAGACGCGTACCGTCGCAGCTGGCGCACGGGCGATTGCTGATGAACTTCGCCAGCTCTTCGCGCACCGCGCTGGATTCCGTCTCTTTGTAGCGGCGCTCCATGTTATGCAGCACGCCTTCGAACGGATGGCGGCGTACCGAGGTGTCGCCGCGGTCGTTCATGTATTTGAATTCAATATTCTCTTTACCGGAACCGTACAGGACCACTTTCTGCACGCTGGCGCTGAGAGTGCCCCACGGCGCTTCGACGTCGAACTTGTAGTGCTCCGCCAGCGACTTCAGCATCTGGAAGTAGTAGAAGTTACGCCGATCCCAGCCGCGGATGGCGCCGCCCGCCAGCGACAGCTCCGGATTTTGCACCACGCGATCGGGGTCGAAATATTGCTGCACGCCGAGGCCGTCGCAGGTCGGGCAGGCGCCCGCCGGGTTGTTGAAGGAGAACAGGCGCGGCTC
Source organism: Klebsiella sp. C360 (assembly GCF_048822415.1). Classification (NCBI taxonomy): domain Bacteria; kingdom Pseudomonadati; phylum Pseudomonadota; class Gammaproteobacteria; order Enterobacterales; family Enterobacteriaceae; genus Klebsiella; species Klebsiella sp. C360. Next base: position 99,437 of record NZ_JBMEZZ010000010.1, on the reverse strand, counting down.
CAGCTCGCGCATGCTGTAGCCGCAGATCGGGCAGGCGAAGTTGGCGGAAAACAGCAGTTCTTCCGCTTTCTCATCATCCATATTGGCCACGATGGCGGTACCGCCGGAGAGCTCCAGCGCGGTTTCGAACGACTCGGCCAGACGTTGCGCCAGATCGTCGCGGACCTTGAAGCGGTCGATCACCACCTCAATGGTGTGTTTCTTCTGCAGCTCCAGCTTCGGCGGATCCGAGAGATCGCAGACTTCGCCGTCGATCCGTGCGCGGATATAGCCCTGGCTGGCGAGATTTTCCAGGGTTTTGGTGTGCTCGCCCTTACGCTCTTTAATAATGGGCGCCAGCAGCATCAGACGCAGGCCTTCCGGCTGGGCGAGGACGTTATCGACCATCTGGCTGACGGTCTGCGCCGCCAGCGGCACGTCGTGGTCCGGACAGCGCGGCTCGCCGACGCGGGCGTACAGCAGACGCAGGTAGTCGTGAATTTCGGTAATAGTACCCACCGTCGAGCGGGGGTTGTGAGAGGTTGATTTCTGTTCGATGGAAATCGCCGGCGACAGCCCTTCGATATGGTCGACGTCCGGCTTCTCCATCAGCGACAGGAACTGTCGCGCATAGGCGGAGAGCGATTCGACGTAGCGACGCTGGCCTTCGGCATACAGGGTGTCGAAAGCCAGTGAAGATTTGCCAGACCCGGAAAGCCCGGTGACGACAATGAGTTTGTCGCGCGGGATAACGAGGTTGATGTTTTTGAGATTATGGGTGCGGGCGCCCCGAACTTCGATCTTATCCATTCACCTTTCCCGGTAGGTAGATACACGGATTGCCTGGTTTGCTTGAAGGACAAACGGCAGAAACGGCTAATTATGACACAATTTAACCTGTCTGGATATACAGTATTGGAATGGCGCTGCGGGAAGCGTGTGAAAATTTGCATAGCGGCGGCATGTTTTCTGGAATTGGCTTAGCAGCTATCAAATTGTCCCTTTGTGGTGTTAGAATTCCCGGTTTACACTTATACAAAACGTATTATTCAGGAGATTCGATCATGGCCAGCAGAGGCGTAAACAAGGTGATTCTCGTCGGTAATCTGGGGCAGGACCCGGAAGTACGCTACATGCCAAGTGGCGGCGCAGTCGCCAACTTCACGCTGGCAACTTCCGAATCCTGGCGTGACAAGCAGACCGGCGAAATGAAAGAGCAGACTGAATGGCACCGCGTTGTGCTGTTCGGCAAACTGGCGGAAGTCGCTGGTGAGTACCTGCGTAAAGGCTCTCAGGTGTACATTGAAGGCCAGCTGCGTACCCGCAAGTGGACCGATCAATCCGGTCAGGACAAATACACCACTGAAGTGGTGGTGAACGTTGGCGGCACCATGCAGATGCTGGGCGGCCGTCAGGGCGGCGGCGCACCGGCAGGCGGCGGCCAGCAGCAGGGCGGTTGGGGTCAGCCTCAGCAGCCGCAGGGCGGCAACCAGTTCAGCGGCGGCGCGCAGTCCCGTCCTCAGCAGCAGGCTCCGGCAGCGCCTTCCAACGAACCGCCGATGGACTTCGACGACGATATCCCGTTCTAAGGCTTGCCTTAGACGCAATATTCGCGTAGTTAAAACAGAAAGCCCCGGTTTCGCCGGGGCTTTTTTTATGATTATTCCACCACCGCCTCAGGAGTCGTTTTGACCACTGATCGCGGATCGCGAGCGCTTCAGGCCGCGGGCACCTGAGCGGTTGCGGGCGTCGCCACGCCTGGCTGCGGTGCGGCGGGCTGTGTCGCTGGCCTTTGCCGCGGCGCGGCCGTCGCTTTCTGTTTGCGGGCCATGTCATCGACGATCAGCCGATAGGCGATGTAATACTTATAGATATTGCTGACGTAGGTCACCGTTTCCGCGCCGATTTTTTCTGCCGCCAGATTTTCGACATTACCGAACCAGACGTTTGGATCAAACCCGCGCTGTTTGGTCATGGTGCGCAGGCGGGCGATACGCGCTGGACCGGCGTTGTAGGAAGCAAAGGTAAATAGCGCTTTATCCAGCCGGGTCATGGGCTCATCAGCATAGTATCGATCTATCATCCAGCGCATATATTTCACGCCAGCATGAATGTTGGGATCCAGCTGTTTAATATCGCCCACCTTCAGCTCTCTTCCGGTGCTGGGCATCACCTGCATCACCCCGACGGCGCCGACGTGGCTTCGAACCGACTGGTTCAGCCGCGACTCCTGGTATCCCTGGGCCGCCATCAGCAGCCAGTCGACATCGTAGCGATCGCCATATTTACGGAAGACGTCCACCATGGCGAGGAACTTGCGCCGTTCCTGACTCGCTGCGGCATTTTTGACATATTTAGCGTTTTTCAGGTAACGCAGCAGGAGAGTATTGCCCAGCGTGGTGCCCTGACGATTCTTTTTCACAAAGTTGTTCAGCAGCGCCAGCAGCTGCGGACTGTCCTGGCGTACCGCCCACGCAATGTTGCCGCCGTCGCGCAGCACCACGTTGTCATGGACCTGGATTTTCGGAAAAACCTGTTTCCAGAAAACAGCTTTATGCTGATCGACGACGATCAACGGCACCAGCCCGGCGTTGAGCATTTCCAGCAGATCTTCATCCTCCAGCGCTTCCGGCGCCGCTTCCAGGGTAACCGGCGGTCTTGACTCACTGGCAAATCGGGCGTTCAGCGCTTGCAGACTGTCGTAATAGCTGGAGGAGCGGCGAACAAAGACCGTTTGACCGGAAAGCTGCTCCAGGCTGTCGACCTTTGGCGACGCCGGGCCGGAGATCAGCAACTCTTTGACGCCGCTGTAGAGCGGCTGAGCGAAAGCGGCCTGGGCTTCCCGCGACGGAGTGATAGTCAGGTTGGCGGCGACGATATCCCCTTTACCTTCATTGAGCGCGGTGAAGAGATTATCCCGGCTGACCGGCACGAAAACGATATGCAGCTTCAGGTGGCGCTGTTTCAGCTTTTTATCCCTGGCCAGCTGTTTATTCAGATCGTTTTCCAGCGCCATGAAAATGTCGTGCGTCGCTCCGCGTTGGGTTCCCTTATCAATAAAAAAGAAGGTCTTGCTGTAGGTGGTTAATACCCGGATGGTGCGCCGATCAAGCATGCCAGGCAGATCGCCTTTCCACGGCTGCAGCATGTCGTCGATATGGATCGACAGCGTGTTGTCTTCGGTTGCCACCGGCGGCGCTTTTTCCGCCTCCGCCGCAAGCAGGATAGGGGCGAATAACAGCGTCGCGAGGCAGGTGAGCCAGGCGATAAACAGGCGTGATAGCAAGTTGGCGTTCATGGAGGAACACTCCGCAGGGGGATGTGTTTATTTTAGCAGAACGGCCGCCGTTAGCCGGGCACGACAAGGGCGTAAAAAACATAACGATGCTGACAAATCATTTTCTCCCATCTTATCGCTTACTATTAATGTGTTTTTATCTTTACTTTAACTATGGAGATAATATGGCGGAAATGTGTTTTTTTAATGATAAATAGAAAGTAATGATAATGTTTTTATTTTATGCTTCCTCATCTGTTTTGTATTAACCTTTTGATTATTAGTATTTATTTTATTTTTATCCGATATTGATTATTATCACCTTGATAATGAATCTCATTTTTATTACCGTAGCACAGCACATTACTCTTATTATTCGCTGTCTGGATTACGCTATCAAAGAATAGCGCGAAGCGCTTTTTCTCTAATGATGAAACAGGGCACTTAATTTTATTATGCCTCATGCTGTTTTCTTATTCCCATGACTATCGGGAAGGGGCTGACCTACGCCAAAATCTGGCGAGGCGCTGAGGCGAGTATTTTATCCCCTTGTTTTTTCAATTGGGGAAGGCGTTATGCCCGACAGCAACAGAAAACAGGGCATATTCTATGAAATACACGTCTCACTTCCCGCTGGGGATCGTCTTTCCTTTGCTCGCCTGTAGTGTGCAGCTGCAGGCGGCAGAGAATATTACTGAACAATCGACTCGTGACAAGAGCACCCCAACGGCCGAAAACCAGGAGGAAACGATGGTGGTGACCGCTGCCAGGCAGAACCTGCAGGCGCCGGGCGTGTCGACCATTACCGCAGAGGAGATTCGCAAACATCCCCCCGCCCGCGATGTGTCGGAGTTAATTCGCACGCAACCCGGGGTCAACCTGACCGGTAACTCCACCAGCGGTCAGCGCGGCAACAACCGGCAAATTGATATCCGTGGCATGGGGCCAGAGAATACGCTGGTGCTGGTCGATGGAAAACCGGTCACCAGCCGTAACTCGGTACGATATGGCTGGCGCGGCGATCGTGATTCCCGTGGCGATACCAACTGGGTGCCGGCAGAGATGATCGATCATATCGATGTGATCCGCGGCCCGGCGGCGGCGCGCTATGGTAATGGTGCGATGGGCGGGGTCGTCAACATCGTGACCAAACCGACCACGTCTGAATGGCATGGGGCGTGGAATACCTATATGAATGCTCCACAGCACCGTAAAGAAGGGTCGACGAAACGTACCAACTTTAGCCTCAATGGTCCGCTGTCAGACAGTGTTAGCTTCAATCTCTGGGGTAATCTGAGTAAAACCCAGGCCGATGCTCAGGACATTAACGCCGGGCATGAAGCTGAGCGTACCGGTTCCTACGCGGGCTCTTATCCCGCCGGACGTGAAGGGGTAGTGAACAAAGATATTCACAGTAAGCTGCGCTGGGAATTCGCCCCGATGCAGGCCCTGGAGTTTGAGGCCGGCTACAGCCGACAGGGCAACCTCTATGCCGGCGACACACAAAACACCAATACCAGTACGCTGGTGAAGAGTATGTACGGGAAAGAGACTAACCGTCTCTACCGGCAAACTTACGGCGTAACATGGACCGGCGGCTGGGATAATGGCGTGACCAGCAACAGCTATGCCCAGTACGAACACACCCGTAACTCGCGAATGAATGAAGGGCTGGCGGGCGGGACGGAAGGGATCTTCTCCAGTAACGAGTTTTCAGATATCGATCTGGCCGATGTTCTGCTACATAGCGAAGTGAATATTCCGTTTACGCTGGGGGTCGATCAGAATCTGACGCTGGGCACCGAATGGAACCAGCAGCGGATGAAAGACGGTGTGTCGACAGCCCAGGCGCTCTCTTACGGGGCGATCGACGGTGTATCGGCTACCGATCGTAGCCCGTACTCCAGCGCTGAGATTTTCTCGCTGTTTACCGAAGATAATATGGCGCTAACCGACAGCACCATGCTGACGCCTGCTCTGCGCTTCGATCACCACAGCATCGTCGGTAATAACTGGAGCCCGTCGCTGAATCTTTCCCAGGAACTGACGGATGACTGGACGCTTAAGCTGGGCATTGCCCGCGCTTACAAGGCGCCTAACCTCTACCAGTTGAACCCGAACTATATTCTCTACAGCAACGGTCAAGGCTGTTACGCCAGTAGTTCCGCCTGCTATCTGATGGGAAATAGCGACCTGAAAGCGGAGACCAGCGTCAATAAAGAGATCGGTATTGAGTACAAGCATGATGGCTATCAGGCGGGAATTACCTGGTTCCGTAACGACTATCACAACAAGATTGAGTCAGGGTATGCGGCGGTGGGCACTGCCAGCAACGGTACCACCAATATCTATCAGTGGGAAAACGTACCAAAAGCGTTAGTGGAAGGCCTGGAAGGAACGCTGAATCTTCCAGTGGGGGAGACGGTTAACTGGAGCAATAACCTGACATGGATGCTGCAGAGCAAGAATAAGACGACAGGCGACCGGCTGTCAGTGATCCCGCAGTTTACCCTGAACTCGACTTTGAGCTGGCAGGTTCGTGAAGATCTCTCTCTGCAGAGCACCTTTACCTGGTATGGCCGTCAGAAACCAAAACGCTTTAATTATAAGGGCGAGGCGGTCAGCGGCAGCGAACTAAACGAAGTCAGCCCATACAGCATTGTCGGCCTCAGCGCGACCTGGGATGTGAACAAAAATCTGAGCTTCACCAGTGGGATAGATAACCTGTTTGATATCCGCCACTATCGGGCAGGGAATGCGCAAACGACTGGAAACGCGACGACGGGGGCTTACCTTTATGGTGCGGGTGCTGAGACCTATAACGAGTCGGGTCGAACCTTCTTTATGAGCGTAAATACCCATTTCTAATGGTGCTGATGAGAATGAAACCGGGTGCAGCGCGGCCCGGTTTTTTTATTTCAGATAAAAGTGGTGGAAGCGGTTATAAATGGTGACAAAATCTTCACGCCCTCTACATTATTAGCTCAAAATATCCTTTTATACTGATTTCCGTCGCGCAAGGTCGTTGATCCCGACCGGGCTCGATAATAGCATCCTGCTATTTCCCTTCTGCAATACCCCCCTGTCCCCCTTCCATTCCCAACCGCAGCGATGCGGAGGAGGGGGACCTTCCTTATTTTTGTCGCGTGACCCGGTGACGATATTGGGTGGGTGTGAGCGCATGATATTTTTTGAAGGTACGATTAAACGCACTGAGATCGTCATAACCAACCATAATACAAATATCGACAATACGGTAACCAGGCGTCGTCAGCAATAAACGGCGACAGAGCGACATACGCTGTTGGCGGATATACTCCATCGGCGAAAGATCAAAATAATAACGGAAGAGCCGAAATAAATGCCAGGGAGAATAACCAGAAATATCGCTCAGATCGTCGACGGTTAGTTTCTTATCCAGATTATTATCGATCCAAAGGATCAGGTCGTTTAGTACCGATTGCTGGAGCGTTTTGCTACGCATGATTGAGGCCAATCCCAAAAACGAATGGCTCCTCAATGAGGAGCCCCGGGTTTATTGAACGGTGAGCTCGCCGCGGCGAACCTGATAATTTTTTTGGTTATCAGGGCCAATATAGTCGCTGGCGGGTTTTGCCACCTGCAGATGACCAAACGCGGTTGATTGCTCTGCATGATAATTTTCGCCGTCATTCACGTCGCCGCGCCCGTTATAACGGGCAATGGCCGGGAAGGGATACACCGGACGCGTTGAGATAACGGCTGGAGCGGCGTCAGCGTAAGGCTGACTGATTTTCTGCACGCCGTGAAACTGCGTTTGCGCATCTGATTTTTCTGTCATCGGCGGCAGCCTGGCGGCGACTGGCGCCCGTTTTCCGGCCATAAGCTCTTGCGGCGCGATGCCTTCCTCGGTCCAGCGCATCAGCGGGGTAAGGAGATCAATTTGATCGTAACCTTCGCCATTACCGCAATGTGCTACCCCAGGCAGCAGGAATAACCGCAGGAAGGTATCCGTTGCGGCATGGCCCATCTCTGCTTCTACGCCGCGGTAATAGGCGATAGAAAAGGCTGGGCTGACGGAGTCATCGGCCAGACCGTGCCACAGGATAAGCTTGCCGCCGCGCTGTTGATAGGCATGAAGATTGGTATTTGCCGCGTTATAGAGCGGTGCCAGTTGAGCGACGGCGTCAAAATTCTGCTGATTAAGTGGGAAATCCCGCATCGAATGGATCTTCTGTTTTCCTCCCGGCAGGAGCACGGATTGCAGAGCCGGTAGTACCATCATTTCCGACATTGAGTGGCCGGTCGGCGTCTCCGGCACCGGCCAGCGTAGCTCGGAGCCCAGCGGAAGACCGCCAGCGACGAACTGGGCGCCGTGGCTGTCGTAAGCGCCTCGGTAGAGCTTTTTCACTACCTCAATCTCTTCCTGTGTCAGGCAGGCGGAACGGTCCTGAGCGTTGGCAGGACAGCGGGGGAGCCAAGTCTCAGAGAACTGACAGGCATACGGGTTTTGCAGGATGCCGTCCTGCACGCCGGAAAGCGTCGGGCAGTGAGCCAGTATGGCCTGGTGAATCAAAGGTAAGCGATCTTTCAACAAGACAGCGGTACCGTCGGGACGCTGATTGGCGGCCACATTCCAGCCGTGGAAGAAGGAATTCTGAAACTGGAAAAAGGCCGCAGGCGCGCCAGCGCTGATACCGTCAAAATCCTGCGGAAAGCGCTGTGCTTCCATCAATGCTTCGCGACCGCCGTCTGAGCAGCCCATAAAGTACGCGTATTTTGGCGGCTGGCGGTAAAGCATCTGAATCACTGCTTTGCTCAGCACTGCGGACAGGTGGTTGGCGCGCCAGGCAAAATCGATGCGCTTTTGCGGATCCTCGGCCCATGAAGCATCCATCATACTGCCATGGTGCCCCATATCGGTTGCTGCCACCACGAACTCGCCGTTCATTGCCGGCAGGCAGCCGCTGGCATTCGACAGACTCAGGTTAATGCTCCCGCACAGTCCGCCGCAGCCGACCTGCAAGAAACGTTGACTCCAGCGCTGGGTCGGCAGGGCAATCTGCACGCCAATCTGGGGGGCGATAGTGGCGCTCACCTTGCACCAGCTTCCCTGCGCGGAGGTTTGCATTTCAGTGTGGTTGATAGTGACCTTTGCGCCAACGGCGGCGCTGAAGTCGGTAGCGCTCAGCGCATCGCATGTCAGCGCGGGGAGAACAATCGGCAGACTGGAGGCAGCCTGCGCTGGCGAAGCGAACGATAACCCAAAGAGGGTGCAGATAATGATGGGTAAGATCGTTTTAAGTAAGCGTGACATACGCAATTCCCTGTAATTGATGATGGGAGGCGGCAGGATGGTGAAGCCTATTCCTCACTTTCCCTGGCGAGGCGCCACTGCTTGGCTATTGTAGATAACGATAGACTTTCCTTGATGCCTTGATAAGGCGTCCCTACTGTATTCTGCTATTTTGAGGAAAATATGGAGATTTTCGCCATTGTCATCTGGCGGTAAATACATGAAAGAATGTTGTGATGTCGATTGCATAATTTATTCAATTTCTCTTCATTATATCTGCTGGCTTTAAGAATATGATTGTGCCTGTTCCTGGTGATTCCAGAGAACAACATTCCTAACGAGATCCTTCCCCCTTTCCATTAGCAAGAAAGGGGGCTTTTTCAATAAAAACCGTTCAGGCAAATCTAAATATAGCTCTGGTGTTGGCCATTAGAACCACGGAGTTCAGGGAAAGTTCCATCCTTAAATATATTTTTAAAGATGATTTAACATCCTTTTTTTCTCCATTTTGTCGCCATAATTGCATGTAATTCTGCGCCTCGCTCAGGTTAATTCTGTCGCATATCTTAGATACGCAACCTGAACAAATAAGCTCAACGCCAGCAGATAACTGCTATTGCTCATTATCTCGTAGACGACACATTCATGTTAAAAAAGACTCATATCATCAGCGGATTATTGATTACCCCTTTAACGTTGTACGCCGCAACATCATATCAAGTTGATGATATTCGTTTTGAAGGGCTGCAGCGCGTGACCGTCGGGGCGGCGCTATTAAGTATGCCGTTGCACGCGGGAGAAACGGTGACGCCAGAGGAAGTCAGCGAGGCGGTGCGCGCGCTGTATGCGAGCGGCAATTTCGAGAATGTGCAGATCCTGCGCGATGGGAAAACGCTGGTGGTGCAGGTTAAGGAGAGGCCCACTATTGCCAGCATCAGTTTTTCCGGGAATAAGTCGGTGAAGGATGATGCGTTAACGGAGAATCTCACCGCGACAGGTATTTTTGCAGGTAGCGCACTGGATAGAAATTCGCTCAGCGAAATAGAAAAGGGGTTGCAGGATTTCTATTACAGCGCGGGGAAATACAGTGCGCAGGTTCACGCTGTGGTGACCCCGTTACCGCGTAATCGCGTTGACTTAACGTTCGTCTTTCAGGAAGGCGTATCGGCGAAAATCGCACAAATAAACATTATCGGTAATCAGGCGTTTCGAGAAGAGACGCTCCTGGACCAGCTTCAGCTACGCGATAATGTGCCGTGGTGGAACGTGGTAGCGGATAAAAAATACCAGAAACAGAAGCTGGAAGCCGATCTGGAAACGCTGCGCAGTTTTTATCTCGATCGCGGCTATGCGCGCTTTGCTATCCAGTCCACGCAGGTCAGTATGACGCCAGATAAAAAATCCCTGTATATCACCATCACCCTCAATGAAGGCGAACGTTATCGGGTCGACCGAACTCAGGTGACAGGCGACCTGGCGCAGCATGGACCGGAGATCGAGGCCCTTGCCCAGCCGCTGGCGGGGGCATGGTATAGCGGGGCGCAAGTCACCACGATTGAAAATGAGATCAAAAAGCGTTTCGGCAAGTATGGTTATGCCTGGCCGCAAGTGACGACCACGCCGGAAATCGATGATGCGCATCACCGTATGACGCTGCATATTCAGGTCGACGCGGGTCGCCGCTACTCGGTACGCCAGATCCGCTTTTCCGGTAACGACACCTCCCGGGACGCGGTGCTGCGTCGTGAAATGCGTCAAATGGAAGGGGCGTGGCTCAACAACGAAAAAGTCGAGCAAGGGAAAGTACGTCTTGACCGAACGGGTTTTTTTGAGAACGTTGAACAGCAGATCGTTCCGGTTAGTGGGACGGCGGATCAGGTCGATGTGGTCTACAAGGTGAAGGAGCGCAACACCGGCTCATTTAACGTGGGCCTGGGATTTGGAACGGACAGCGGCATGAGCTATCAGCTTGGCGTGACTCAGGATAACTGGCTGGGAACAGGCAACAGCGTTAGCTTCAACGGGACGCGCAACAGCTATCAGTCTTATCTTGAACTGGGGGCGACGAATCCGTGGTTTACCGTCGATGGCATTAGCCTGGGCGGAAAGATTTTTTATAACAGCTATGATGCTTCCGATGCGGACGCCGGGAGCTATAACCAGCAGAGCTACGGCTTAGGCAGTACGCTGGGGTTTCCAATTAGCGAAAATAACTCCCTGAACCTGGGACTGGATTATGTTCATAATCGGCTGACTAATATGGATCCGGAGCTGTCGACCTGGCGCTACCTCAGCTCTCGCGGAATCGAGCCCAGCGTGGTGACGAAAGATGGCGACAGCGGCGCGAAATATAGCGCCAACGATTATTTTATGAGTATTGGATGGGGTTACAACGACCTCGACCGCGGCTTTTTCCCGCGAGCGGGAAACAAAAGCAGCCTTAGCGGAAAACTGACCCTCCCCGGCTCGGATAACAGTTATTACAAACTCTCCTTTGACACTGCCCAGTATCTGCCACTGAACGAGAATAAGCGCTGGATCTGGATGGAACGCCTGCGTGCAGGCTATGCCGGCGGGTTAGACGGCAAAAGTGTGCCGTTCTACGATAACTTTTACGCTGGCGGTTCGTCGACAGTGCGCGGCTTCTCATCTAACACCATCGGGCCTAAAGCGGCCTATTACCGTTGTAACGGCAGCGAAAGCAGCTATAGCGCCTGCCCGCTGGACTCCTCATCTGATGCGGTCGGCGGGAATGCCATGGCGGTGCTGAACAGCGAATTTATCATTCCAACCCCCTTTGTGAATGACAAATATGCCGATAGTCTGCGAACCTCGCTGTTTGTTGATGCGGGGACGGTCTGGAGCACCTCCTGGCAAAACACCGCGCAGACGCAGGCGGCAGGGATCCCTGACTACGGCGATCCGAGTCATATTCGTCTCTCCGCTGGGATTGCCGTGCAGTGGATGTCTCCTCTCGGTCCACTGGTCTTCTCATGGGCAGAGCCATTTAAAAAGTATGATGGCGATAAAGCAGAGCAGTTTCAGTTTAATATCGGCAAAACCTGGTAAGGCCCCAGCGGAGCCTATTAGACCGGTGTGGCAATATTCTGTAGACGGTACCCCGACATACGGATTGAGCTAAATAAGATCAATCGCCATGGCGATATTATCGCTAAGATATTCGCTATGGCGGTATACCAAAGACATTTACCCGAGCGCGGCCTGATGGCTGCGCGGGTCTGTTGTCGTACGCCGAGGCAACCGCGCAATAAATAGCTGGCTGCCGTCGTCCTCTCTGCCGGCGGAAGCTTTGACGACGCTCAGCGCCACATCGTCTGATACGAATGGATGAAGACTCATCCAGAGGGACTAATACGTATTGTCAGTTATTTTTATTTAATCTTAATTTTTATTATATTTTCTTTTCTTAGGTTGATTTGTTTCTGTTTTTATAGGGTCTAATCATTAATCTCTCGACGAAAAGTAAACGTTACTAATAATGGAGTATGTTGTTAGGAATTGTCTTAAGTCACATAATTGTCAGGGATGCTTGCAGTTTATATTAATGAATGCTATCACTATATACGGTAACAATTTGTAGCATTTATATAAGGAAGGAATATGAAATGGACTATTCTTAATACTCTGATCTGCCCGCAATCCGGCATCGCCTTTTCGGCGATATCCAGTCTGCGTTTCTTAAAATTTATTATGTGGTACGAGGCCGATGTGATCCTGCTGCCCGGCGAGACAATGAAGCTCTATTCCTCAAGAGTTTTAATTAATGACCAGTATCATTCATTAAAAATCTACAACATTGCGGTGTACGACGAGGCGCAGTGGGAAATATTACGCGAGCGGCCATCGTGCCCGTACCATGCCGGCGGCGAGCGGTCTGACTCCTGTTTTTACCAGTCCTTTTGCGCGATTAAGCGCTGCCCGAATAATATTCCCCGCAGCGAAACCTGGCGTTAGTCAGGCCACGCCGGGGGCGGTGTAGCGTCATTTCTCCAGCAGGGCGGCCAGTCGTGGCTGGACGCCTGCGCAGCCGGCCAGCACGCGGTTACCTCGCCGCAGCCCCTCATTGGCGAGAAACGCATTGCATGTTCCGCCCGCCTCCTCAATCAACAACATGCCTGCCAGCGCGTCCCAGCTGTTCATATGCGCTTCATAATAGGCATGGAGCTGGCCGGCGGCGACATGCGCCAGCATCAGGGCGCCCGCGCCGAAGCGGCGATATTCCAGGCCGGCGTCGAGCAGGGCGGTGATGGCCCAGGCGTAGTCGCTGGCCGGGGCGCGGCTGGAGCGGCCCATACCCACTACCACTGCATCCGGATCCGGTTCGCGTAGCGTCAGGCGCTGGCCGTTGAGATACGCGCCTTCGCCGCGACCGGCGAAGAAAAACTCATCGCGATCGGGGGCGTAGATAATGCCAAGCGTCAGCTCACCCTGGCACACTCGCGCCAGCGAGATACACCAGTAATCCATACCGAGGATAAAGTTGGTGGTGCCATCGACAGGGTCGAGCACCCAGACGGTCTGTGCATCGCCGGCGAAACCGCTCTCCTCGCCGAGGAAACCCTCCTGGGGAAAATGGGCCTGCAGCCAGCCTTTAATCTCTTGTTCTACCGCGAGATCCGCCTGCGACACAAAATCCTGGCGCGATTTTTTATCGACCTGTAATCCCGCATCGCGTAGCGCCTGGGCGTGGGCGCCAGCCTGGCGAATTAAGGCGCATAATGACTCTCGTTGTGCTTCCGTCATAGTCCTGCTCTCAGATAACAAAGGGCGACGTGCGCCGGTGAATTAATGTCACCTCCACCCAGGTGGTGCGTGAAGGTTGTAAAGGGTCGGCGGTGCGCTCCAGCAGCCGGGCAAGCGCCTGGCGGGAAATCGCCGCCACATCCTGATGTAGGGTGGTGAGCTGATAGCTATATTGCGCGGTCGGCGGCGTGTTATCAAAACCAATCAGCTGAAAATCCTCAGGCGCCTGTTTGCCGCGCTGGCGCATCCCATCAAGAAAGCCACAGGCAAGCTGGGCATTCGCGCAAAAGATCCCCTCAGGCACCTCGTCAGCGAGCGCCGCGGCCTGCTCACCGCCGACGTAGCCCTCTTCCGGACAGGCGAGGTGCGCCAGGTCGCGTTCGATGTCCACTCCGCGCGCCTGTAGCGCCCGGCTGAATGCTTCACCGCGCATGCGCCCGGCCCAGGTGGAAGGGAGAGTATTGAGCCAGCCGAAGCGCCGACAGCCGCTGCGCAACAGCTGGTTAGCGGCCAGTTCGGCGCCGGCGGCGTTATCAGAGCAGACATAATCCACCCCGGGGATCGTCGGTTGACGGTTAATGCCCACTACCGGAATATGCTGGTGAACGCACTCGTTCACCAGCGCTTCCGGCGGCTGGCCGGAGGTAACGATAACCCCGGAGACGCGAAACTGCGTGAAACGGCGCAGGGTATGCGCCAGATCCTGCTCGCTATGGATCTCGCTCACCAGCGCCTGAAAGCCCTGGCGCTGGATCTCGTTGAGCAAGGCATCAAGCAGGGCGCTGCGAAAAGGATCGCTGATGCGCGAGACGATCACGCCGATTAAGTGGCTGCGCTGGCGGTTCAGCCCCTGGGCGAGGAAGTTAACCTGATACCCCAGCTCTTCGGCGGCGCGCAACACCCGCGCCCGGGCATCGGGAGAGATGCTGCCGTTGCTGCTCAACGCCCGGGACACCACCGCCCGGGAGACGCCCGCACGCCGTGCGACATCCTGGGCGGTGACGCTGGCTTTACGTGATGCGGCGCTCATAGGATGTGCGCCTCGTCGGTAAACGGGGGACGCGGCAACGTTAAGGCGAGCCCATCCCGGGAAACGAATAACCCCGGCCACGGCTGGCAGGCCTGCTTCAGCCCCGGCAGGGCAGCGTCCTCGCAGTGATAGAGCCCCAGCGCCGGGAGCTGCAGCGTTCTGAACAGCATCAGGCAAGAGGGGAAATCGCCATGAGAGGCGTCATCGTCCAGGGCCGCCACCGAGGCACACTCCTGAAACGCCAGCCCGGCGCCGGCCATCAGGGCCATCGAGTCGGCGGTCGGCCGGCCATCGCCGCTGTAAAACAGCGTCTGCCCGGCAATGGTGATACGGATGGCGCGATTACTCAGCTCATGCTGGGTGGGGGCAGTGCGGATCTGCCAGTCCTGCCACGTCCAGGCTTCGCGACATGCTTGCCAGTCGATGGTGAAACCGAGCTCCGCCTGCGGCCAGTTCGCCAGCGCGGCCAGCTGCATGAGCACCGGCTGCTGCGTCGGCTGGCAGTAGATAATCAGCGGCTTCTGGCGGGAGCCGCTTTTCCAGTAATTCAGCAGCGCCGTCAGACCGGTGCAGTGGTCCGGATGAACGTGGGTGAAGTAGATCGCGTCGATATCGTTGACCCCGCCGCCGCGCTGCCAGAGCGCGCGGGGAACGGTGGGTCCGCAGTCGATTAACCACTGTTTGTTGTCCGCGTCGATTACCCGCAGCGCGGAGGTATTTTGCGTGCAGGAAAAGGCGCTCCCGCAGCCAAGCACATCTATTTTCATTTACCCTCGCCAAAATTTTTTGCCGCTTAATTAAATTGTCATAAATACCCGACAAAGTAGGCTCACATCATGTCGAGTTAACGTTGCATTTTTTTTACAGCTAAATGAACACGTGTTCACAGCAATAAAAAATGCCCGCAACAGCGCTGTCAGGTAGCGAATATGAGTTATTTAAAGATCTCCGGCCTTAAAATTAGTTATGGCGATAAAGTGGTTTTACATAATATCGATCTGGCGGTCGAGCAGGGGGAGATGATCGCGCTGCTCGGTCCTTCGGGATGTGGAAAAACCACCCTGCTGAATGCCCTCTGCGGTTTTATTCCGGTGGAAAGCGGGGAGATCTCCATCGCCAGCCGAGCGATCACCCATCAGGCGCCGGAGCAGCGCAATATCACCATGGTGTTTCAAAGCTACGCCCTGTGGCCGCACCTGACGGTGGCGCGCAATATTGGCTATGGCCTGAAGCTGCGCAAATGGCGCGGGGCGGACATCACACGGCGAGTGGCGGAGCTGCTACGGATCGTCAATCTCGACGGGCTGGCTGACGTGAAGGTGACTGAACTGTCGGGCGGCCAGCGGCAGCGGGTGGCGCTGGCGAGGGCACTAGCGATAGAGCCTCAGGTGCTGGTGCTGGATGAGCCGTTATCTAATCTGGATGCCAAAGTGCGGCTCAATGTGCGCCATGAAATTAAATCTCTGCAAAAGAAACTCGGCTTTACGTCGTTAATTGTCACCCACGATCAACAGGAGGCATTAGTGATGGCGGACCGTATTGCAGTATTAAACCAGGGGCGAATTGAGCAAACCGGCACGCCGCAACAAATATATCAGCGACCCGCGACACCCTTCGTCGCTGATTTTATGGGCGCCGATAATAAAATAACCTCTGATGAAATATCTGCTGCCGCAATATCCGGTTTATCCGCAGCTCAGCAGGGTGAAAAAGTCATTTATTTCCGCAGCGCCGATGCCACGCTCGGCGAATTAACGCAGCCCGCGCCGCAGGAGGGGCTCGCCCTGGAGGGGATGGTGGAGCAAAGCGCGTTTCTGGGCAATCTGTATCGCCACAGCGTGCGCTGCCATGACCGCCTGCTGCAGGCCGACTCCGCTCAGTGCTGGCCGACGAAAAGCCGCGTCAGGCTCCATGTGCCCATGCCGGCCCTCCATATTTTTCCTTTACCACTATCACAGTGATATCAGCGTGTTCATTCTGGGGACAATCCATGTTTACTAAGACGAAAGCAGCGATCTTAACGACCCTCTGCCTGAGCGTTAGCGCCCAGGCCGACACCTTTCTTAACGTCGCTACCGCGGGCGATCAGAATATGGTGGATTACGTGAAAACCTGGCTGGGGCCAAAATTTGAAGCCGCTCATCCCGGCGTCAAGGTGCGGGTGATCGGTACCGGCCCTGGCGACGCCGGGTCGAATAAAATCAGCGAGAAGTTGAGCGCCCAACAGGAGAGCGGCGCGCAGCAGTGGGATATCGACGTCGCCGTGGTGCATCAGAAGGCGGGGGGCGAGCAGGTGGAAAAGGGATTGCTGCAAAAATATCGCCAGGATATTCAGACCGGCGGCATGGTGAGCTCGCCGAGCGCCACCCAGGCGCTCGGCGTTAACGTCGACGGATACGTCATGCCGATGTTCTTAAGCCAGACCGCTATCGCCTGGAACAGCGATCTCGTCAGTACGCCACCGGCGTCGTATGACGAGCTGGTCGCGTGGACGCAGAAACATCCGCAGGCTTTTGGCTATAACGGCATCAAGAACGGCATGTCCGGCGTTAGCTTTGTGGTGGGCTGGATCTACGCCTACGGGACCGGCGCCGAGCGCCTCTCCTCCGCGCCTTATGATAAAAGCGTCGAAAAGGGCTGGCAGCAGGCCTATGCGAAACTGAAAGCGTTTAATAAAAATGTCACTTTCACTCCGGGCAACGCCGGAACGCTCGATATGCTAAGTCGGGGAGAGATCGCCATGGGCCCGGTATGGGTCGACATGTTCTATAGCTGGAAAGATCAGGGCAAGCTGCCGCCATCGATAAAGCTCGCTTTACTGGCCCCGGGTATGCCGGGTCAGCCGATGTATTACGTCATCCCAGCGAAAGCGGCGAATCCGCAGCTGGCGCGCGACTTTATCGCGCTGGCCACCAGCCCGGAAGTGCAGGCGCAGGGGATCGTTAAGCAGTTCAACTGGTACCCGGGCATCGACGCCGGGCAGGTGAAGCCGAAGCTGGATGCGGCGACCTGGCAAAAGCTGTTTGCCGAAATTTCGCCTGAAGCCCTGGCGAAGTATGGCAAAAGCTTCCCGATCGCCCCCTACTTTGACGATATCAAAGAGGGTTACGAAAGCCAGGTGGCCAATTAACCCTTTTTCCAGCCCGGGTCGCCGACCCGGGCGCTTGCTTGTGCCAACGCCAGGTCCTTTATGTCCAGTTCATTGAAATATTTGCTGCTGGTTGCCCCGGCCGCGCTGATGATCGCGGTCCTGTTTTTGTATCCGCTGGGGTTTTCGCTGGTCTCGGCGTTTACCGCGCCGGGACAGTCGTTCACCCTCGATCATTTTCGCAAGGTCTATGCGCTTTACGCCAACGATGTGCTCTTTTCGCTGCTTATCGTGCTGATCTCAGTGGCGTTGTTAGCGCTGATCGCCATTACCCTCTCGGCAGTGATTGCGCTGTCGCCTTGCCGGCCCGTTGTTCGCCTGCTGGGTTTTTTGTATCGCTTGCCGCTGTTTATCCCCTTTATTGTCGTCGCCCAGATGATGCGCACTTTTCTCGCCAAAAATGGCCTGATGAACAATGCGCTGGTGGCGGCCGATCTGGTCAGGCCGCTGGAGACCCTCTCCTGGCTGGGATGGAAGGGAATTGTCATTACCTTTGTCTGGAAGCAGCTGGCCTTTGCTACGCTGTTGATCTGCGGAGCGATGGCGGCGCTGGAGCCGTCGCAGATCCTCGCCGCACGTAATCTTGGCGCCTCCCGGCCGCGGCTGCTGTTCGATATTATGCTGCCGCAGGTCCTGCCGACCATCGGAGTGGCGCTGGTGCTGTCGACGGTAACCATGATGTCGGTGCTGTCGGTACCGCTGATGATCGGCGTGGGGACGCCGACGATGCTGACCGTGGATATGGCGTTTCGCGTCAATTCCTATGGTGATTATGCGGTGGCGAATGCGCTTGGCGTGGTGTCGCTGGCGATCTGCGGCGCGCTGTCGTGGTTTTACCTGCGCCACAGCCTGCAGCAAAAAGGCGGTGAAGGATGAAAGCGCTGCACCTTGCTTCCTCTCCGTCATGGTGGGTAAGAGGACGCCGTAAAGTGAACGCCAGCCCGGTGCTGCAGACCCTGCTACTGCTGTTTATGCTGCTGGCGATGTTTGGCCCGCTTCTGAACCTGTTGATCTGGACCGTAGCGGAAAGCTGGTATTTTCCCCATTCGCTGCCCAGCCAGTGGGGCCTGAAGTACTGGTATCAGGTCTTCAATCCGTACAGCGATGTCTCCAGCTCGCTGTTAACCAGCGTACTGATCGCCCTGCTGTCGGTGGTGGTCTGTTTGCTGATTTCCGTTCCCGCCGGCTATGCGCTTTCCCGGCGGAAAATGCCGCTGCGGGTGCTGTTTATGCTGCTGTTTCTCCTCCCGCAGGCCTTTCCCAACCTGACGGTATACATGAATATTGCCCGTTTGTTTTACCAGTGGGGCTTGAACGGAACTATCGCGGGGGTGGTGCTGGTGCATAGCGTCCACGGTCTGATGTACTCGGTGTGGATCTGTGTGGCCGCGTTTTCAGCCATCGACCCGCTGCTGGCGCGGGCATCGCGTAACCTGGGCGCCGGACCGATGTATACCTTCTGGCACATCGTGCTGCCGCAGGCGGCGCCGGGGATCGTTGCCGCCAGCATCTTTGTTTTTCTGGAGTCGTTGGATGAGTTTACCGGCACCTTCTTCGTCGGGGCGCCGGATGTCACTACGCTGCCGCTGCTGCTCTATAACGCCAGCATGTCGGGTAACTATCAGGTCTCGTCGATTACCGCGCTGATTTTACTGGCGCCATCGCTGCTCTTTATGGTGGTGATCCATAAATTTATGCGTCCGGAGATGATGGCGAAACTGGGGAAATAAGGGCTGCAGAAAACGAAAAAGCTTCCCGGTGGGAAGCTTTTTAACCTCAGGTCATCATCATTGGCCATTCTGGCGGTGTCTGACTCATGACTTCAATCATCACATCTTTGATATTGCCCCAGATTTTGGCAATATCGAGCAGGGTGATGCCGAGCAAACCGGTGGCGAACCAGCAGGCGGCGGCAAGGCCGAGGCAGCTGCAGATCACCGCCAGACCGGCATAATCGCTTTTGCGAAGTTGGATATTCAGTGAACTGGCAAGAAACATCAGTACCGCGCTCACCAGGGGCCAGCGCAACAACACAACACTGGTAGTAATGGAAGCCATTAACCTGTCCTCAAAGAAAGTCGGGGAGCCATGGACGACCTGGCGCGACTGACGATGGCATAGCGCTCTGGTCTCAACTGGCGTACTAGAGAGTGATGAAACGCCATTTCTGTTTCATCAACTTGTGTGAACTATATCACACTTGGCGCTTTATTCACCAGTCAAAAAATGAGCTTTCGCTGCGCTTAATAACAATGTTATTAATGTGGATATTAGTAAGTAACCTCCGATGATCTTATTTTCATTCTCTTGCTAATGATTATTATTCTGCGGGTTTTATTACTTGTTCTTGTTTAATACACGGAGAAACCGAGTCAGAAGCGCGTCTATTCTTAATCTTGGCGGAATATCTTCCGAATACCTGATAAATAAGTATTATTCTTCCCTGTCAGTGGTAAAGCTGACGCCCGTGAGGGCTGGCGGAAATCGGCTGATGTCTATCGCAGTCGCGATTGCTAACGTGTTTGGGCTACCTTAATTAAGGCATATCGCATGGATGTAAGCGTAAATGGGTGACAGTACGCCGCATAAGGCGCTAAGGCTCATCGGAACGGGGTTGGTTATTTTATTGCCAGTGGTACTGGCATTGTGGTTTGCCCAACTGCGGGCAAAAGCCGAAACCATTGATCAATTACACTCATTTTCGCAGCTGGCGCTGCAAAAAACGGAAATGGTCATCCGCGAAGCGGATCAGGCCCGGGCGAAAGCCAGCCAGTATCGCGGGGAGCTGTGCTCAGCAGACCATCAGCGTTATTTATTGCATATCGTTCGCGGCCTGCTGTATGTGGAAGATCTGATCTACGCTAACGGCCAGCGCTTTATCTGTTCAACGTCCGTTCATCAGCAAACCGGCTGGCGGATGCCGGCGGCCAATTACACCAAAAAGCCGGATGTCGCGATTTACTATTACCGGGACACGCCGTTTTATCCCGGCTTTGCCATGAATTATATGCAGAAGGGGCCCTATGTGGTGGTGGTCAATCCCTTCTCGTTCAGCTCAGTGATCGCCAGCGATCGCGATTTAGCCTATGGCGTGTTCGATACCAAAACCAACCTCTTTTTCTCGGTTAGTAACAATGTCGAGCCCGCGGAGCTCCATGCGTTAATTCGCGAAGGCGATACCTTTTTTAATCAGAATGGCCGGGTGTATACGATAGCCCGCTCCGCTATCCGGCCGATCGCCGTCATTATGTCCACCTCGCGGGCCAGCTATTATCACAACTTTTGTGACCAGGCCAGCCTGACGCTGCCGCTGGGGATCATCTGCAGTATTTTACTGGTGCTGGTGTGGTCGCGCACCCGCCGTCAGTATCACTCGCCGCGCAATATGCTGCAGCGGGCTCTGAGCTGCCGCCAGCTGCGCCTGCACTACCAGCCGATTATCGATATTAAAAATAACCGCTGCGTCGGGGCGGAAGCGCTGCTGCGCTGGCCAGGGTTTGACGGTCCGGTGATGAACCCGGCGGAGTTTATTCCGCTGGCGGAAAATGAAGGCATGATTGCCCAGGTGACGGACTACGTGGTGGATGAGCTGTTTTACGAAATGGGAGAGTTTCTTGCCAGCCATCCGCAGCTGTACGTGGCGATCAATCTCTCTGCGTCGGACTTCCACTCGGCGCGGCTGATTTCACAGATCAGTGAGAAAGCGCGCAGCTATGCGGTCTGTATCGGGCAGATCAAAATCGAAGTAACCGAGCGGGGGTTTATCGACGTACCGAAGACCACGCCAGTGATTCAGGCGTTCCGCGAAGCGGGCTATGAAATTGCCATCGATGATTTCGGCACCGGCTATTCGAATCTGCATAATCTGCACGCCCTGAATGTCGATATCCTTAAAATCGATAAAACCTTCGTTGATACGTTGACCACCAACAACACCAGCCACCTGATTGCCGAACACATCATCGAGATGGCGCGCGGGTTGCGTCTAAAGACTATCGCGGAAGGCGTGGAGACGCCTGAGCAGGTAAGCTGGCTCTACAAGCGCGGCGTGCAGTATTGCCAGGGCTGGCTGTTTGCGAAAGCGATGCCGGCGCGGGAGTTTATGCAGTGGTTAGCCAATGCGCCCGCGCCTGTGAACGTGCCTCAGCCGTCGCGTCACGCGGAGATCTGATGGCGGTAGTCGCTGGGGGTGCGGTCGAACTCCCGGCGGAAGACTCGCGAGAAGGTTTGCTGCGAGACGTAGCCCAGATCCATGGCGATATCAAAGATCGGCCGCTGGGTGGTTCGCAACGCCTCCGCCGCCAGCAGCAGACGGCGCTGACGAATATAATCCCCCAGCGTCTGATGCATCACGGTGCGGAACATCCGCTGCAGGTACCACTTCGAGTATCCTGACTTTTTGGCGACTACATCAATGTTAAGTGGTTGATCGATATGTTCATCAATCCATTCAATCAGTGTTTGAATAATATCCTGATGGGACATAAAGCGGCCTCTCTCAATTCTCGATTCGTCGTTTTGTCTGCGGGCGAGTATAATTCCTCAAGTTAACTTGAGGTAAAGCGCTTTATGGAAAAGAAATCACCCCGCATCAAAATGCTGCTGACGCCCGGGGAAGTGGCAAAACGAACCGGCGTGGCGGTCTCGGCCCTCCATTTTTATGAGAGTAAAGGGCTGATCCACAGCCAGCGGAATGCCGGCAATCAGCGGCGCTACCGGCGCGATGTCCTGCGCGCGGTGGCGATTATCAAAATTGCGCAACGTATCGGCATCCCGCTGGCCACCATCGGCGACGCGTTTGGCGTCCTGCCGGAAGGGCACAATCTCAGCGCAAAAGAGTGGAAAATGCTGTCATCCCAGTGGCGCGAGGAGCTGGACCGGCGTATCCACACCCTGACGGCGCTGCGCGACCAGCTCGACGGCTGCATCGGCTGCGGCTGTTTATCGCGGCGCGACTGCCCGCTACGCAACCCGGGCGATAAACTGGGGGAAGAGGGGACCGGCGCCCGGCTGCTGGAGGAGGAGTGATAAAACTAAAGCGCCACAACTGGGCGCTTTAGTTGTTTTCCGGTCTTGGTCTTTCGCATTATCTCGTTGGTTCACGAGAGGGTTTCCCCCGACGTCGACGTCCCTCAATATTGCGCAATCTGTTGATGGAGGTTCCGGTTTGCGTCGACACTTTAACTATGGCATCCGCCGCCGTTTTTTCCTCACTATTTTGCCGAAATTTTCCCGGCAATCAGCGCCTGTTCCTATAGTTAATTTGAACAAACCACGGGAGAGGCCCATGCTGACGGTACATCATCTTAATCAGTCACGATCGCAACGCGTACTGTGGGCGCTGGAGGAGCTACAGCTGCCTTATCAGATAGTCCGCTATCAGCGGGAAAAGTCGATGCTGGCGCCAGCGGCATTGAAGAAAATCCACCCGCTGGGGAAATCGCCAGTGCTGGAAGACAACGGCTATGTGCTGGCGGAGTCCGGCGCGATCCTTGAGTATTTGCAGGAGAGCTGGGACAGCGATGGGCTGCTGAAGCCACAGGGCGCGGATGACAAACTGCAGTACCGCTTCTGGCTGCACTATGCCGAAGGCTCGCTGATGCCGCTGCTGTTAATGAAGCTGGTGTTCGCCAGCCTCGGCAAACCCCCGGTGCCCTTTGGCGTCCGCTCGCTGGGCTCGCTGCTGGGCAAAGGTATCCAGAAAGCGTGGCTCGATCCTCAGCTGGCCACCCATGCGCGGTTCATTGACGACCATCTTGCCACGCGGCCATGGTTTGCCGGCGATCGGCTGAGCATGGCCGATATCCAGATGAGCTTCCCGGTGATGGCGCTGCTGGCCCGCGGCGGCATGCATGATCTTCGCCATATTGAGGCCTGGCGACAGCGGGTGGAGCAGCGCCCGGCCTGGCAGCGGGCTATCGAGCGCGGCGGCCCCTTCACCTTACCCGGCGCCTGAAGTATCAGCGGATCCGATGACGCGGCTAAATGAAAGCAACTCACTAAAAAATTGTTAGCGGATTGCGCATGGACGATAACGTTTGCGCATCAGCTGGTTATTTTCTGTTCGTCATAAGCGAAATTTAGCGAAATACGATAAACATCGGTTGAAAAGGGTTATCTAAAGGCCGGATAATCGTTTGCCTTTCTGTTTTACTCCCTCTTTTTTCTGCTAGCCGGGGGGAGTTGATAAGGTTGACACACCGTAGTGTATGCGCGGAGTTAAACGTTTGCTTTTTTGCGGCCCCCCTGGCGCTGCGATTCGGTACAAGGAGATCGCGTTTAACTGGCAGTGGAAGGTCCACCACGCATATCAACGAACAATAAAAATTTTCAGGGGAAGTTTTCTATGTCTACGCCTTCAGCGCGTACCGGCGGTTCATTAGACGCCTGGTTTAAAATTTCGGCGCGCGGTAGCACCGTGCGTCAGGAGATTGTTGCAGGTCTTACTACCTTTCTGGCAATGGTGTACTCCGTCATCGTGGTGCCGGGCATGCTCGGAAAAGCGGGCTTCCCGCCGGCCGCGGTGTTTGTTTCTACCTGTCTGGTGGCGGGCGTTGGCTCGCTGGCGATGGGATTATGGGCAAACCTGCCGATGGCCATCGGCTGCGCGATCTCGTTGACCGCTTTCACCGCCTTCAGCCTGGTGCTGGGGCAGCACATCAGTATTCCGGTGGCGCTCGGCGCGGTATTCCTGATGGGCGTCCTGTTTACGGTGATCTCGGCAACCGGCATCCGCAGCTGGATCTTGCGCAACCTGCCGCAGGGCGTGGCCCACGGTACCGGGATCGGGATCGGTCTGTTCCTGCTGCTGATTGCCGCCAATGGCGTTGGCCTGGTGATCAAAAACCCGCTGGACGGTCTGCCGGTGGCGTTGGGGAACTTTGACAGCTTCCCGGTGGTGATGTCGCTGATTGGCCTCGCGGTGATCATCGGTCTGGA
Organism: Klebsiella sp. C360; assembly: GCF_048822415.1. NCBI lineage: Bacteria > Pseudomonadati > Pseudomonadota > Gammaproteobacteria > Enterobacterales > Enterobacteriaceae > Klebsiella > Klebsiella sp. C360. The sequence goes on along the minus strand of NZ_JBMEZZ010000010.1, from coordinate 75,025 downwards.
AAAAATGAAGGTACCGGGCGGTATTCTGCTGACCATTATCGGCGTGTCGATTGTCGGCCTGATTTTCGATCCTAACGTCCATTTCTCCGGGATTTTCGCCATGCCATCCCTGAGCGATGACCAGGGCAACTCGCTGATTGGCAGTCTGGATATCGTCGGCGCGCTGAATCCGGTCGTGCTGCCCAGCGTACTGGCCCTGGTGATGACGGCGGTCTTTGACGCCACCGGCACCATCCGCGCGGTGGCCGGTCAGGCGAACCTGCTGGACAAAGACGGACAGATCATCAACGGCGGTAAAGCGCTGACCACCGACTCCCTGAGCAGCGTCTTCTCTGGCTTAGTCGGGGCGGCGCCGGCGGCGGTGTATATCGAATCGGCGGCGGGTACGGCAGCCGGCGGTAAAACCGGCCTGACCGCGGTGACGGTAGGGGTCCTGTTCCTGCTGATCCTGTTCCTCTCTCCGCTCTCTTATCTGGTGCCGGCCTACGCGACCGCGCCGGCGCTGATGTACGTCGGCCTGCTGATGCTGAGCAACGTGGCGAAGATCGATTTCAATGACTTCGTTGACGCCATGGCTGGCCTGATCACCGCGGTGTTTATCGTGCTGACCTGCAACATCGTGACCGGCATCATGATCGGTTTCGCGACCCTGGTGATCGGCCGCCTGGTCTCCGGCGAGTGGCGTAAGCTGAACCTCGGCACGGTGATTATCGCGGTGGCGCTGGTGGTGTTCTACGCCGGCGGGTGGGCGATTTAAACCCTTTGTGCTCCTCACGGGCGGCTCAGGCCGCCCGTTTTATTTTTAAGCCACATCCTGTTTCCATTTGCGTTAATCTGGGTAGCGTATGATTCAAAGGCAAGACGCCTCACAGGTATAAAAGAAAACGCAGCAAACAGGGAACACATGGAAATATTCTTTACCATCCTCATCATGACCCTTGTGGTCTCACTCTCCGGGGTAGTGACGCGCGTACTGCCCTTTCAGGTTCCACTCCCACTAATGCAAATCGCCATTGGCGCGCTTCTGGCGTGGCCGACCTTTGGTTTGCATGTTGAATTTGATCCAGAGCTGTTTCTGGTCCTGTTTATCCCGCCGCTGCTGTTCGCCGACGGCTGGAAAACGCCGACTCGCGAATTCATTGAGCACGGTCGCGAGATCCTCGGCCTGGCGCTGGCGCTGGTGGTCGTGACGGTGGTCGGCATCGGCTTTCTGATCTACTGGATTGTGCCGGGCATTCCGCTGATCCCGGCGTTCGCGCTGGCGGCCGTGCTGTCGCCGACCGATGCCGTGGCGCTTTCGGGTATCGTCGGGGAAGGGCGGATACCGAAAAAAATCATGGGCATTTTGCAGGGTGAGGCGCTGATGAACGACGCCTCCGGCCTGGTCTCGCTCAAGTTTGCCGTCGCGGTGGCGATGGGCACCATGGTCTTTACCGTCGGCGGCGCCACCGTCGAGTTTCTGAAAGTGGCGATTGGCGGCGTGCTGGCCGGGTTTGTGGTGAGCTGGTCGTATGGCCGCTCGATGCGCTTCCTCAGCCGCTGGGGCGGTGACGAGCCCGCCACGCAGATCGTCCTGCTGTTCCTGCTGCCGTTTGCCTCCTATCTGATTGCCGAACATATCGGCGTCTCCGGCATTCTGGCGGCGGTGGCGGCAGGGATGACCATCACCCGTTCCGGCGTGATGCGTACCGCGCCGCTGGCGATGCGCCTGCGCGCCAACAGCACCTGGGCGATGCTGGAGTTTGTCTTTAACGGCATGGTGTTTCTGCTGTTGGGCCTGCAGCTGCCGGATATCCTCTCCAGCTCGCTGGTGGCGGCGGAAGCCGACCCTAATGTCGAGACCTGGATGCTGTTTACCGACATCATCCTGATCTATGCCGCGCTGATGCTGGTGCGTTTTGGCTGGCTGTGGTCGATGCGTAAGCTTAGCCAGCGCTTCCTGAAGAAGAAACCGATGGAGTTTGGCTCCTGGACCACGCGCGAGCTGCTGATCTCCTCCGTTGCCGGGGTGCGCGGGGCGATTACCCTCGCCGGTGTGCTCTCTATTCCGCTGTTGCTGCCGGACGGGAATGTCTTTCCGGCGCGCTATGAGCTGATTTTCCTCGCCGCCGGGGTGATCCTGTTCTCGTTGTTCGTTGGGGTGATTGCGCTGCCGATCCTGCTGCGTCACATTGAATCGAGCGATAATGTGCAGCAGCGGAAAGAGGAGCGTCTGGCGCGCGCGGCGACGGCGGACGTGGCGATTGTGGCGATCCAGAAGATGGAAGAGCGGCTGGCGGCGGATACCAAAGAGAATATCGATAACCAGCTGCTGACCGAAGTCAGTTCGCGGGTGATCGGTAACCTGCGCCGCCGCGCCGATGGTCGTAACGATGTGGAAACCTCGATGCTCGAAGAGAGCCTGGAGCGGCGCTTCCGCCTGGCGGCGCTGCGCTCTGAGCGCGGTGAGCTGTACCATCTGCGTGCCACCCGGCAGATCAGTAACGAGACGCTGCAGAAGCTGCTGCACGACCTCGACCTGCTGGAAGCGCTGTTGATCGAAGATCAGTGATCGTCAGACCCGGTGGCGTAGCGCCGCCGGGTGATCTCTCGTAACGCAAGTGTGCCCGCGGGCAGCTGACGCCTTACCGGGCCGACAACCTCCGCGGTATCCACCCGATGCGCACCAGCCTGGCGCCGCCAGGCGTTATTCCAGCCAGAACGCTTTACTGCACGCCAGCCAGGCCTCAGCGCTGCGCGACATATACACGCCTTCCCGCCAAATCATCCCCAGCTCCCAGCGCAGCTCGCTTTGCAATGGGATCCAGCAAAAGTTCTGCGGGTCGAGACGCTGGCAAATCGGCTCCGGCAGGATCGCCACGCCAATGCCGGCCTGCACCATGGCGGCGAGAAAATCCCACTGGCCGCTGCGCACAGCGATCCGCGGCTTCACGTCGTGCTCGCTAAACAGGCGCATCAGCTGCTGGCTGAGGGCAAATTCCTCGTTGTAGATAACCAGCGGATGCGCCGCCAGCTCCGCCGGCGAGAGCGACGTTTTGCCTTCCCACGCCGCGGTCCTGGGCGTCAGGACGCACAGCGGGTGGTTGAACAACGGCAGGGTGGTGAGGCTGCTGCCCTCTTCGATCGGCAGGGCGGTCATCGCCATATCAAGTTCGCCATTGCTGACCGCCTGCTGGACCGTCAGGCCGCCAAACTCGGCGATTTTCAGCTCGACGCCCGGGTAGCGCTGGCGGAAACGGCTGATCGGCTCCGCCATCAGCATCCCGACCATCGGCGGAATGCCAAGACGCAGCACCCCCTTATGCAGGTGATTGATATCGCTCAGCTCTGACTCCAGCTGGGTGAACTCGCCGAGGATCGCCTGGCCGCGTTCAAAAACCACGCGCCCGGTATCGGTAAGCAGCAGTTTGCGGCCGTCGCGGATCAACAGCGTGCAGTTCAGTTCATCTTCGAGATTTTTGAGCATCTTGCTGATGGTGGGCTGTGTGACAAACAGCTTTTCCGCCGCGCGAGTAAAACTCTGCTGACGAACCACTTCAACGAAATAGCGCAGCGTTCGGATATCCATAATTATTCCCTGAGACTATACCTGCGATGATTTTAATTCATTTCTGTCCGCGTCGGCGGCTCTCTATACTGCATGCCTGACTTCTTTTTTCAGGACTATCGCTCATGGCCTTCGCGCCAGCTCGCGTTGCCCCTGCTGTGGCGCAGCGACTTCAGATCCCGATACAGGTGCTGCTCTACGTCGGGTTATTCATCTTCGCACAATATCTGGTGAACAGGTGGCAGGTACCCTTGCCGGCCAACTTAGTGGGCATGGTGATGCTCCTGTTGATGATCGTTTGCCGGGTGATCCCCCTCAACTGGGTTCGCGCCGGCGCCCGCTGGCTGTTGGCGGAGATGCTGCTGTTTTTCGTCCCGGCGGTGGTGGCGGTGGTCAATTATGCCCAGCTGTTGATGGTCGACGGATGGCGTATTTTCCTGGTCATTGCGTTAAGCACGCTGATGGTGCTCGGCGCTACGGCCTGGGTCGTTGACAAGGTTTATCGTTACGAAGTGAACAGGATAAAAAAATGAGCGATGCCACGCTAAGCATCCTGTGTCTGGCGGCGACGCTGTGCCTCTATTACGCTAATAAAAAACTGTATCGCCGTTTTCATAAACTGCCGTTGATGCCGCTGGTATTTACGCCGATCCTGCTGGTGCTGATCCTGGTGGCAGGCCATATCTCTTATCAGAGCTATATGGGAGAGACCCACTGGCTGCTCTGGCTGCTGGGCCCGGCGACCATCGCCTTTGCCGTCCCGGTCTATGAAAATATCGCGGTGATCAAACGCCACTGGATGTCTCTCAGCGCAGGGGTGGTGACGGCGGTGGTGGTAGCGGTGACCAGTTCCGTGTGGCTGGCGCGCGGATTGATGTTGTCTGACGAAATACAGCGTAGCCTGGCGGTGCGTTCGGTGACCACGCCTTTTGCCCTGGCGGCGGCGAAACCGCTCGGCGGTCAACCCGATCTGGTGGCGCTGTTTGTGGTGATCACCGGCGTCTTTGGTATGGCGGTGGGGGACATGCTGTTTTTACGGCTTGCTATCCGGGAAGGGATGGCGAAAGGGGCCGGGTTCGGGGCGGCCTCCCACGGTGCCGGAACCGCGCGCTCCTATGAGCTGGGCCAGCAGGAGGGCGTAGTGGCAAGCCTGGTGATGATGCTCTCAGGGGTGGTCGTCGTGCTGGCTGCGCCGGTCGTGCGCTGGCTGCTGTTTTAACATGGTCCCGTAACCGGATATTATGAAATATTGAGGGGGGGAATAGTTATGGACTATTTTCCCCTGTTTTTGTTTATACCCGTTATTACTCATCATAAAAGATTAAGTCGATTCTTATGTTTCTCCTGAATTTGTAAGAAAATATTTCAATGGCGTCGATTATTTAATTGCAATCTAAATATAATTCAGTGTTTTTATTATTTTCACGAATTATATAACTGCTTATCCAAGTGATTTTTAAGGTTTTTTATGTCGCGCCGCTAATCTTTTAATACGCGTTGTTTAAAAAATAGCATATCTGTTGATAATTGAATTTTTACCTTGTGTTAGTTATTCTTTTTACGCGAGCTTGTATTATTGAATGGATTCATAGTGGGTCGTTTATTTCTGCATAATAGTGCCTGTCATCAAGCCGATAGCATGTAAATGCCGGCATGACGCCGCGCTGATTGAATTTCATTCTCTAATATCGCTGCATAAAGCAATTGACGGACTGATTGTCGTTTATAATGGATATGGGAATAAATATGAAGATGAGTAAAAAATTTCTGGCAGGTGCCCTGATTTTCTCTGCCTGCAGCGCGCTGTCTACCGTTGCCCAGGCTGATAACACCATTACCTTTAATGGCATTGTTTCAGATACTACCTGTACGGCGACCATCGATGGCGGTGTGACTGCCATTGATATGGGTACCACCTCGGTGGCGGACCTGAAAGCGTATACCTTCGGCGCAGCCAAAAACTTTTCCTTTAGCTTAGCGGATTGCCCGACGGTGGAAGAGGGGGGAAATAACTCCGCCCGCGTGACTTTCGGCGGGGTTTCCGATACCGCGAATAGCGATTACTTTAAAAACCAGGCTACGGAAGACGCAGCAACGGGCGTCGCTGTGGCGCTGTATGACGAAGCCGGTAGCCTGATGAAAAATAACGAAGAAGGTTCCGATGTCGATATCTCTTCCGGTGCCGCAACGATTCCGTTCACCGTTAAGATGGTGAAATCGGGCTCTGGTGAACCGACAAAGGGTGCCGTTCAGACAACGGTAACTTATAACGTGACCTATCATTAATTCTGCATTTTATTGAAGGGAGAAAGGGGGATCGTCTGTTATTCCCCTTATTTAAGCGTATGAGATATCCTTTTTTTGTGGTTGGTTTAGTGCTGTCGTCCTCTATCGCGCAAGCCAGCGTGGTGGTTGGCGGTACGCGCCTAGTCTTTGATGGTACGAAGAATAACGCCGTTATTAGCGTTGAGAATAAAGATCAGAACAGCAATATCGTGCAGTCCTGGCTCTCTGTGGTTGATGCTGCTTCACCAGCAAAAGATGCATTTATTATTACACCACCGCTATTTCGTCTTAAAGCCAGAGAAAAAGGATTTGTGCGTATTGTCCGTTCAGGAAAGATGTTACCAGACGACCGCGAATCCATGTTTTGGCTAAATATTAAAGGGATCCCGGCGACGGAATATATTCCTGATAAAAATGTCGTGCAGTTTGCTATCAACTCGAAAATAAAATTAATTTACCGGCCTGCCGCGTTAAAAGGTAATACACCAGAAAGCTATGCCGACAAATTACAATGGGGTAAAGAAGGGACGTCCCTAACGGTAAAAAATAGTTCACCAGTGTATATGAATTTCTCGCAGGTTAGTGTTAACGGTAAAAATATTTCTGGTGCATGGTTTGCAGCCCCGTTTTCGACTTTAAAAATACCCGTCAGGAGTAACCTGTCCTCGGCAGGAAAAAAAGAAATCACATGGAGCGTGATTAATGATTATGGTATGTCAGGGAAGAAATATACCGCTCTTATTCAGTAGCATTGAGCCGCTATTTCCAACTAAAAGTCTCTGCGTCGCTATTTTTCTGTGCCTGAGTACCCTACCTACTTGCGCTGAGGCCGGCGAATATTTCAACCCAAACCTACTCGAAGTCACCGCTAATAGTGCGACTTCAGTTGATTTGTCTTATTTTTCGCAAGATGGCGTACCGCCGGGTACTTATTACCTGGATGTTTTCATCAATGATAAGTATGTCGGTTCTGAATCGCTCCTGTTTCAGGTAAATAACCCTGACGCTGGTGCAAACGCAACGGTAACTCCCTGTCTTTCTACGGAGTTTCTTCATTCATGGCTCATCAATACCGCCGCCTATCCGAAGCTGTTCGAGGCAGGAGACACCTGTGCTCAGCTGTCGGCGATCCCGGGCGTGACGTTTACGGTTTCACTTGCCCAACAGCGGATAGATTTTACCGTCCCACAAGCCGCCATGCTGAACCGCCCCAGGGACTATGTGCCGGAGAGCCAGTGGCAGCAGGGGATTAACGCCGGTATTCTCAACTACAGCATTTCCGGTCAGCGCAATACCCCGCGACATAACGGCGCGACTATCGACAGCCAGTTTATCAGCCTGCAGCCTGGCGTGAACCTGGGGCCGTGGCGCCTGCGCAACTACAGCACCTATAGCCACAGCGACAATAGCAGTCGCTGGGAGTCGGTATACTCCTATATCACCCGCGATATCCAAACCCTGCGCAGTCAACTGGTGGTGGGCAATACCTATACGTCGTCCGGCATCTTCGACAGCATGAGCTTTACCGGCCTACAGCTCAGCTCAGATAAAGAGATGCTGCCGGATAGCCTTCACGGGTTTGCGCCGACGATCAAGGGTATTGCGCGTACCACCGCTGAGGTCTCGGTCTATCAGAATGGCTATAGCATTTATAAAACCACCGTTGCACCCGGCGCCTTTGAAATAAAAGATCTTTACGCCACCGGCAGCGCCGGCGATCTGTACGTCAGCATTAAAGAGTCTGACGGCAGCGAGCAAAACTTTGTGGTGCCATTCGCCTCGCTGGCGATCCTGCAGCGCGAGGGCCAGCTGGACTATGCGCTGAGCAGTGGCAGAACGCGCTCAGGTAGCTCCGACGATAAAGAATATAACTTTATTCAGTCCTCTCTGGTTTATGGCGTGACCAGCAACGTTACTCTTTATAGCGGCTTTCAGCAGGCGGAAGATAAATACACCAACTTGCTGTTAGGCGCCGGTTTTAATCTTGGGACTATCGGCGCCCTCTCATTTGATGGTTCTCAGTCATGGGCTGATGTCAACGCCAACGCCGCGGCCACATCGACCAGTAAAGAACAGGGGCAATCTTATCGCGTCCGCTTTAGCAAAAGTTTTCTCCAGACCGGGACCAACTTTTCCGTGGCCGGTTATCGCTACTCCACCGCGGGATACTATTCGTTTCAGGATTTTATCGATAACGCTTCCACTCAGTATGACTGCTGTACCAGCAACGGCAGAACGAAAGGCCGTTTTGACGCCTCGGTGTCACAGACGCTGTTTGGCTATGGCTCACTTTCGCTGTCGCTGATCAATGAAACCTACTGGGACAACTCGCGCATGGCGTCGGTCGGGGTGGGCTATAGCGGAGCAATCGGCAAAGCCTCCTACTTTATTAACTATTCCTATAACCGCAACGTGCAGAACACCGATGACAGCGGTCATAACCGGCCGGCCAGCGATACGGTCGTCTCCCTGACGTTAAGCATTCCGCTGGGAGACTCACTCTCCGCGAATTACACCATGAACCATGGCCGCCATAACGACACCACGCACAGCGTGGGACTTAACGGCTCGGCGTTCGAGGATCGCTCCCTGAACTGGAGCGTGCTGGAAGGGTACAACACCCAGGATAAGAGCACTTCCGGCAACCTCAGCGTCAACTACCAGGGGGCAAAAGGCGACGTGGCGGGCGGCTATGGCTACGACCGCTACAGCAATCACTACAACTATTCGCTGCGCGGCGGCATGGTCGCCCATTCAGGGGGGCTCACGCTGTCACGCTTTCTGGGGGAGAGTTCGGCGCTGGTCGAGACCCCCGGCGTCAGCGATGTGACGGTGCGCGGCCAGACAAACGTGACGACGGATGCCACCGGATATGCCGTGGTGCCCTACGTCCGTCCGTACCATCGTAATAGCCTGGCGCTGGATGAACAGGAAATCCCCGGCGCTGAAGTGGATAACGTTGCCAGAACGGTGGTACCGACGCGCAACGCGATCGTCAAAGTGCAGTATGACACGCGAATTGGCTATAAGGCGATGCTCACACTGCGCACCCGCAGCGGGGTGGTGCCCTTCGGCGCGCTGGTGACCCTCGATAACGCCCGGCCTAACACCAGCGTCTCGCGCAGCAATATCGTTGGCGATGAGGGGCAGGTTTACCTGACGGGTTTGCAGAAAAAAGGCCAGCTGCTAGCACGCTGGGGGGACAAAAGCAGTGAGCAGTGCACCGCTCATTATGATTTCTCCAGCACCACGCTGAGCGACAATATTCAGTTTTATCAGGCCATCTGCCGATAATGGCCGCACGTTCGCAACAGGAAAAAAGGGCTGATATGAGCATTAAAGACTGCGGAGCAGGGGGCTGTGTACTGGCTAGCCTTTTACTGCTCTCCGCTCCCGGGTTGGCTTACGAGAGCAACAGCACGGTCAATTTTAAGGTTACGGGCACGATCGAAGCGCCCTCCTGTGAGGTGGCTGTGGAGCCGTCGAATCGTATTGATTTGGGCACCGTTCCCTATCAGACGTTCTCCGGAAAAGCGGGATCGAGCAGCGCCAGCGTGCCGGTTAAGCTGCTCTTTTCCAACTGTTCCGCCTATGCGTCGGCAGTGACGATCACATTCAGTGGGGCTGGTTTCGATGAAGCCCATACATCGATCTATAAAAGCTATATGACAGGCAATAGCGGGGCCAGCGGCATTGGTTTGCAACTGCTCAGCATGGCCGACCAGCAGCCGCTGGGCCCCGGTAACCAGTATCTCTTCACCTTTGATAGCGAAGCGGACATCCACACGTTCACCATGGCGGCACGGATGTACTCACCTTATGGCCAGGTGAGTCCCGGCATTGTCGGTTTTACCGCCACGTTTGATGTGGCTTATAAATAATGATTTCGACAGGGAAGTTTATGAAAAAGCTTATTTTATTTTTCATTGTGGTGCTGATCCCCTCCTACAGCTGGGCGTTATGTGAGGGGAAAAATTATGGCGATATCTCGATGACTAACCTGCCGGAAAAAATACTGATCAACGCCGGAAATTATACCGCGGGTACGGTGCTGTACGATTCCGGGAAAATGAATCACGCGCAAACGTTTATGCTCAATTGCCAGGGGCAAATTTACGCGGTGTTTGCCTGGTCTTCGAGCAATGCCGGGGCGTTGGTCGGCGATAACATCTATACCACCTCGGTGCAGGGGATCGGGATACGCGTTAAAGTGTGGCTTAATATCAGTGGTGAATATGAGAACGATACAAATGATTTCACTCCCGACTCGCAGGTGCATTATATCGGCGATGCCAACTTTAAACTCGGTGAGCCTAATGGCTTTTTAGATTACTACGCTTCCACACATTACACCCCGGCGTATCAGCTGCAGCTGGTAGCGACTGGCGGCGCGATTGCCAGCAATAGTACATTATCCTTTAACGACCCGGTGGCGACGGTATCGGCAAAGGATAAGTCAGGATCGGTAGCGATTTCCCAACTGCATATCAGCGGAACCACCAGCATCCAGATGATCCCGATGGGGTGCGATGTCAGTAGCAATAATCTTAGTTTTGCCATGGGCAGCATCAATACTGGCGAGTTTAATAGCGCGACGAAGGTAGGATCAGCGCGGCAGTCCATGAATCTCTTTTGCGAGCCGGGAACCAATGTTTCGATGCGGGTGGTGGCGGCGCAAGCGAGTGGGGATAATCCTGATAACACCGTAATGGCCTTAACGGCAGAAGAGAATGTTGCCACCGGGGTGGGGGTCCAGTTGAATCTGGATGGCGAAGCGCTGCCATTGAATACCGACATTAGCCTCTATACCTCGAGCCGTACGACGGTAACGAACGACGGCGCAGATGCCAGCTATAGCTATTTCACCCATCCCGACAGTCCTGGCGGGGCAGCCGCTCAGCAGTCGCTCGCTTTTTCCACAAACTATTATAAGACGGGAAGTATAGTGACAGCAGGTTCAGCAAACGCAGCAGGGGTGATCACCTTCACCTACAACTGACAGGGGCAGAATAAGCCCCTTCCCCGGCAGGTGCCGGAGAAGGGAAGGCGACGGTTAATGCGCCTGGCCGCGTTCGATACCAATCCCGGTTTGTGAACGAATGAACTGGGCGCGGAACTGCTCGCGCTCGCGCATTCCTTCCGGTGAGTTATCGGTCGCGGAGAAGAGCCAGATACCGATGAACGCGATAGCGATGGAGAACAGCGCCGGATATTCATACGGGAACAGCGCTTTCTCATGACCGAGGATCTGCACCCAAATGGTCGGGCCGAGGATCATCAGAATCACCGCCGTCAGCAGACCCAGCCAGCCGCCGATCATCGCCCCGCGGGTGGTCAGCTTCGACCAGTACATCGACAGCAGGATAATCGGGAAGTTACAGCTGGCGGCAATAGAGAACGCCAGGCCGACCATGAAAGCGATATTCTGATTTTCGAATAGGATGCCCAGCAGAATGGCCACCACGCCGAGGATCAGCACCGTAATTTTGGAGACCTTCAGCTCCTGACGCTCGGTCGCCCCTTTACGGAAGACGTTGGCGTACAGGTCGTGCGACACCGCCGAGGCGCCCGCCAGCGTCAAGCCAGCGACCACCGCCAGAATGGTGGCGAAGGCGACCGCGGAGATAAAGCCGAGGAACAGGTTGCCGCCCACCGCATCCGCCAGATGCACCGCCGCCATATTATTGCCGCCGATAAGCTGCCCGGCCGCGTCTTTGAACACTGGGTTCGCGCCGACCAGCATGATGGCGCCGAAGCCGATGATAAAGGTCAGAATATAGAAGTAGCCCATAAAACCGGTGGCGTAGAACACGCTTTTACGCGCTTCTTTGGCGTCGCTCACGGTAAAGAAACGCATCAGGATATGCGGCAGGCCGGCGGTACCAAACATCAGACCGAGGCCAAGGGAGAGCGCTGATATCGGATCTTTCACCAGCCCACCTGGGCTCATAATCGCCGCGCCTTTCGGGTGGACGGCCATCGCTTCGGTAAACAGATTATTGAAGCTGAAGCCGACGTGCTTCATCACCATAAAGGCCATAAAGCTGGCGCCGAACAGCAGCAGAACCGCTTTGATAATCTGCACCCAGGTGGTCGCCAGCATGCCGCCGAACAGGACATAGAGCACCATCAGGACGCCCACCAGCACCACCGCAACGTGATAGTTAAGACCGAACAGCAGCTGGATCAGCTTGCCGGCGCCGACCATTTGGGCGATCAGATAGAGGGCCACCACCACCAGCGAGCCGCAGGCGGAGAGGGTGCGGATCGGTCCCTGTTTGAGACGATAGGACGCCACGTCGGCAAAGGTGTAGCGGCCAAGGTTGCGCAGACGTTCGGCAATCAGAAACAGGATAATCGGCCAGCCGACAAGAAAGCCCAGCGAGTAGATCAGACCGTCGTAACCGGAGGTATACACCAGCGCGGAGATACCAAGGAACGACGCTGCCGACATAAAGTCGCCGGCAATCGCCAGCCCGTTCTGGAAACCGGTGATATTGCCGCCGGCGGTGTAGTAATCGCTGCGCGAACGCACCCGTTTTGACGCCCAGTAAGTGATGTACAGGGTCAGGGCGACGAAAATCAGGAACATGACAATCGCCTGCCAGTTGGTCGGCTGGCGCTGTACCGCGCCGGTAATGGCGTCTGCGGCCTGAACGCCGAGGGGCAGCAGCGCGGCGGCGAGCGCCGTCAGGACTCTCTTGATCATGCTTTTACCTCGTTGAGAACGCTCTTGGTCAAACGGTCAAATTCACCGTTGGCCCGCCAGACATAAATACCGGTGAGAACAAACGAAATGACGATCACCCCGATGCCCAGCGGGATCCCGCGGGTGACGCTGGTCCCGGCGTGCAGCGGCGTGCCGAGCCAGCCTGGCGCGAAGGCGATAAGCAGAATAAAGCCCACATAGATCACTAACATAATCACTGACAGAATGGCGGCAAACCGTTGCCGTGATGCCACCAGCTCCCTGAAATGCGCACTATTTTCTATCCGCTGACAAAGTTGTTCATTCATCTTAGCGTCTCCAGAGGTCTCCCTTTCGTCATCCACGCAGCGGACGCTGGCGACAGCAACCCCTCCGGCGTTAAAGGCCGGGATACGGTTCGCTGACGGCGTTCCTGCGAGTGAAATCCTGGGGGAGGGACTTATTTTTATCCTCTCCCCGGTGGGGGAGAGGGTGTAGGGAATCGGTCCTTACTTAAGAAGGCATGGTAATGGCCTGCTTCTCTTCGAGCAGTTTTTCCACTACGCCAGGATCGGCGAGAGTCGAGGTATCGCCGAGGTTGCTGGTGTCGCCCGCGGCGATCTTGCGCAGAATGCGGCGCATGATTTTGCCCGAGCGGGTTTTTGGCAGCGAATCGGTCCAGTGCAGAACATCCGGCGTCGCCAGCGGGCCAATCTCTTTGCGCACCCAGTTACGCACTTCCGCATACAGCTCCGGCGTCGGTTCTTCACCGTGATTGAGCGTCACGTAGGCGTAGATAGCCTGGCCCTTGATGTTGTGCGGAATACCGACCACTGCCGCTTCGGCGATTTTCGGGTGCGACACCAGCGCCGATTCGATCTCGGCAGTACCCAGACGGTGGCCGGAGACGTTCAGAACGTCATCCACGCGGCCGGTGATCCAGTAATAGCCATCTTCATCTCGGCGCGCGCCGTCGCCGCTAAAGTACATATTTTTGAAGGTGGAGAAGTAGGTTTGCTCAAAGCGCTCATGATCCCCGAACAGGGTTCGCGCCTGGCCGGGCCAGGAGTCGGCGATGGCAAGATTGCCCTCGGTGGCGCCATCCAGCGGCAGCCCTTCGTTATCCACCAGCACCGGCTGAACGCCGAAGAACGGGCGGGTAGCGGAGCCAGCCTTCAGCTCAATCGCCCCCGGCAGCGGGGTGATCATAAAGCCGCCGGTTTCGGTCTGCCACCAGGTGTCCATCACCGGGCACTTCTCGTTACCGATCTTCTCCCAGTACCACTCCCAGGCTTCCGGGTTAATGGGTTCGCCGACCGAGCCGAGAATGCGCAGTGAGGAGCGGTCCGTGCCTTCGATAGCCTTGTCGCCTTCCGCCATCAGGGCACGGATCGCCGTCGGAGCGGTATACAGAATGCTGACCTTATGCTTATCGACGACCTGGCACATACGCGCCGGGGTTGGCCAGTTCGGCACCCCTTCGAACATCAGAGTGGTGGCGCCGCAGGCCAGCGGGCCGTACAGCAGATAGCTGTGGCCGGTGACCCAGCCGACATCGGCGGTGCACCAGTAAATATCGCCCGGGTGGTAATCGAAAACGTATTTAAAGGTGGTGGCCGCGTAGACCAGATAGCCGCCGGTGGTGTGCAACACCCCTTTCGGTTTACCGGTGGAGCCAGAGGTATAGAGGATGAACAGCGGATCTTCGGCGTTCATCTCGACGGGGCGGTGTTCGGCGCTGGCGTTCGCCATCAGATCGCTCCACCACAGATCGCGGCCTTCCTGCCAGTCGATTTTACCGCCGGTACGTTTCAGGACCACGACGTGTTCAATGCTGTTGACGTTCGGGTTTTTCAGCGCGTCATCGACGTTTTTCTTCAGCGGGATGGCGCGACCGGCGCGCAGCCCTTCATCCGCGGTGATCACCAGGCGCGAGCTGGAGTCGATAATGCGTCCGGCCACCGCCTCCGGCGAGAAGCCACCGAAAATCACCGAGTGGATGGCGCCGATGCGGGCGCAGGCCAGCATCGCCACCGCGGCTTCCGGCACCATCGGCATATAGATGGCGACCACGTCGCCTTTTTTAATCCCGAGGCCGAGCAGCACATTGGCGAAGCGGCAGACGTCCGCATGCAGTTCACGGTAGGTGATGTGCTTGCTCTGGCTGGCGTCGTCGCCTTCCCAGATGATGGCGGTTTGATCGCCGCGCTCGGCGAGATGGCGGTCGAGGCAGTTGGCGGCGAGGTTCAGGGTGCCGTCTTCATACCATTTGATGGAAATGTTACCCGGCGCAAAGGAGGTATTCTTCACGCGGGTGTAGGGGCGCATCCAGTCAAGGATTTTGCCCTGCTCGCCCCAGAATGTATCAGGGTCGGTTATGGATTGTTGATACTGCGCCTTGTACTGATCCGGGTTAATCAGGCAACGTTCCGCAATGTTAGCGGGAATAGGGTGTTTGTGTATTTGGCTCATGGCTTTTTTTCTCCTTTGAACTTGTTAAATATATGTCAAACAAACGTTAAGAGTAGGGGTTTTGACAGCTTTGTTTGTTAATTGGGGGGCAGATCACGCAATGATTCAACTGAGTGAAATTTCGTCAAATGAAACTTTGAAGTGAAATAATTGCGTAAATGAATTTATAGAAACGGAAGATGTGAAATATTTTTTATTACAAATACTTATGCATTGTAACTGGGGAAAATTCGTGACTTTATGCAGAAAACCAGAAGAAAGCCCTATTCTTAAAGGCTTGCGCAGCATGCCGTGCAAATGATACTGATATTGCGCGTTAAATAACCCCACAAAGCAACGCAACACAATTCATACCCCCTGCAGTGGGTACCATGACGAAAAGGAATGGTGCCTTTCATTGAGGAAGTCAGTAGTGAAGAAAACAAAAAAAGTCAGTCTGGCCTGGCAAATTTTGCTAGCCCTGGTGCTGGGTATCCTTTTGGGCAGTTATCTGCATTACCACGCCGAAAGTCGCGATTGGTTGATTAGCAATTTGCTGACGCCGGCGGGCGATATCTTTATCCATCTGATTAAAATGATCGTAGTCCCGATTGTTATTTCGACCCTGGTGGTCGGGATTGCCGGCGTGGGCGATGCCAAACAGTTAGGCCGGATCGGCGCCAAAACCATTATCTATTTCGAAGTGATCACCACGGTGGCGATCGTGCTGGGTATCACCCTGGCCAACGTCTTCCAGCCGGGAACGGGCATTGATATGTCGCAGCTGGCGGCGGTTGATATTTCGAAATACCAGAACACCACCGCTGAGGTGCAGAGCCATGCGCATGGCCTGATGGGCACCATCCTGTCGCTGGTGCCGACCAACATCGTGGCGTCGATGGCGAAAGGCGATATGCTGCCGATTATTTTCTTCTCGGTGCTGTTTGGTCTGGGGCTCTCCTCGCTGCCGGCGACGCACCGTGAGCCGCTGGTGACGGTCTTCCGCTCCATCTCCGAAACCATGTTCAAAGTCACCCATATGGTGATGCGCTATGCGCCGATCGGGGTGTTCGCCCTGATTTCAGTGACCGTCGCCACCTTTGGTTTCGCCTCGCTGTGGCCGCTGGCCAAGCTGGTGCTGCTGGTTTACTTCGCGATCCTGTTTTTCGCGCTGGTGGTGCTGGGGATTGTCGCCCGCCTGTGCGGCCTGAGCATCTGGATCCTGATCCGCATCCTGAAAGATGAGCTGATTCTGGCTTACTCCACCGCCAGCTCCGAGAGCGTGCTGCCGCGTATTATCGAGAAAATGGAAGCCTATGGCGCGCCGGCGTCGATCACCAGCTTCGTGGTGCCGACCGGCTACTCCTTTAACCTCGATGGCTCAACGCTGTATCAGAGCATCGCGGCGATCTTTATCGCCCAGCTGTACGGCATCGACCTCTCCATCTGGCAGGAGATCACCCTGGTACTGACCCTGATGGTGACCTCGAAAGGGATCGCCGGCGTGCCGGGCGTCTCTTTTGTGGTGCTGCTGGCCACCCTGGGCAGCGTCGGGATCCCGCTGGAGGGCCTCGCCTTTATCGCCGGCGTCGACCGTATCCTCGACATGGCGCGTACCGCGCTGAACGTGGTGGGCAATGCGCTGGCGGTGCTGGTTATCGCCAAGTGGGAGCATAAGTTCGACCGCAAAAAAGCGCTGGCGTATGAACGCGAAGTGCTGGGCAAGTTTGATAAAACCGCGCAATAAAACACAAAGCCCGGCGCGAGCGCCGGGCTTTTTCTTATCCTTTACTGATCCTGTCAAACTCTTCGCAGCCGGTATCAAACCCCTCCAGGCAACTGACGTTAAGCCAGTGCAGCGCCTTCTGCTTATTCGGTTCGATAAAGCCTTTCTCTCCCTGCTGGAACATCATCCCGGCCCAGTATTCGGCATAGCCGGTCCGCGAGAGCGCCGAGCTGCCTTTAAAGTAGGCGCTCGCTTTCCCATCATCTTCCGGACCGTGCACGCCGCTGGCGTAGATCAGCCCCAGCAGCATCTGGGCGTCTACCGCCGCATCGCTTTCGCTGTCCCGGGCGGCATCCTGCAGAAGCGTGATGGCGTGCGCCACGTCGGTGGGGCCAGCCTGACGGTTTACCAGCACTCGCGCGAGGACGATCTCCCCGGACTTACTGCCGGCCTCGACGGCTTTTTCCGCCAGCTGGCGAGCCTGCGGATAGTCCGCCTGCTGCGGATTGCGAATTTTTAGCTGCGCCAGCAGGGCCAGCGCGTCGCCATCGCCCTGCGCCGCTGCTTTCTGTGCCCAGAATTCGGCTTTCTGATAATCGCCGGAGCTAACCCAGGTATCCGCAAGGTAATATTGCGCGCGTCGATCGCCGGCTTCCGCCTGCTGTTGATACCGGCTACCCGGTTCGGTGGCCACCGCTGCGCCGCTGGTAATGACCAGTAAAAATAAAAAGAGGTATTTCATTTGTATTTATTATCAGCAAGGAACATAGCGCGCAGTATAAAGGGAGGCGAAAAAGAAGAAAATGACAGGGATCGGTAGGTAGAGCGGATTCGCTCTACCTGCCGCAGGTACGCGGGCACGGCGCCGCTTGTATGCCGGGTGGCGGCTGCGCCAGATCCGGCCTACGCATCGCGCGAGTCGGATCAGGCCGCTGCACCTTAACCCATCGCGCTTTCGCGCAGGCGGGATTTCAGCTTGTTGTACTCGTCGATCACGTACTGTTCCGCCGCGCGCTGATCGGCAATCCGCTCAACGTTGACCGCGCAGTACTTGTACTCCGGCGTTTTGGTTATCGGGCTCAGGTTCTCCGACACCAGCTCGTTACAGGCGCCAATCCACCACTGGTAGGTCATATACACCGCGCCTTTGTTCGGCCGGTCGCTGACCTGCGCGCGGGTGATGATCCGACCCTTGCGCGAATTCACCCACACCAGCGCTTCATCCTCAATGCCTAACCGTTCGGCGTCGGCGGTGTTGATCTGCGCATAGCCAGGCTCATCCGCCAGCGCCGCCAGCGCCGCGCAGTTACCGGTCATTGAACGGCACGAGTAGTGGCCGACTTCGCGCACCGTCGACAGCACCATCGGGTACTCGTCGGTGAGCTTATCGATCGGCGCGACCCAGTCGCAGGTGAAGAACTGCGCCAGCCCGTTCGGGGTATCGAACTTCTCTTTAAACAGATACGACGTCCCCTGATCGGCGTCGGACTCATCGCGGCACGGCCACATGACGTAGCCAAGCTCACCCATTTTCTCGTAGGTGGCGCCGTAGAAGTCCGGGCACAGATGCCGCAACTCGTCCCAGATCTCCTGGGTGTTGTTATAGTGCATCGGATAACCCATCCGGGTGGCGATTTCGCTGATGATCTGCCAGTCGGTTTTCAGGTCCCACTTCGGCTCTACCGCTTTAAAGAAGCGCTGGAAGCCGCGATCCGCTGCGGTGTACACGCCTTCGTGCTCGCCCCACGAGGTGGACGGCAGGATGACGTCGGCCGCGGAGGCGGTTTTGGTCATGAAAATGTCCTGGACGATAACCAGCTCCAGATCGTCGAACGCTTTGCGCACCGCCGAGAGTTCGGCATCGGTCTGCAGCGGATCTTCACCCATAATGTACGCCGCCCGCACTTCGCCGTGCGCCGCGCGGTGCGGCAGCTCGCTGATGCGATAGCCGGTATGTGCCGGCAGGCTGTCGACGCCCCAGGCTTTGGCGAACTTCTCGCGGTTTTCCGGGAACTTAACGTACTGATAGCCCGGATAGGTATCCGGCAGCGCCCCCATATCGCAGGCGCCCTGGACGTTGTTCTGGCCACGCACCGGGTTGACGCCGACGCTCGGTTTGCCGAGGTTGCCGGTGAGGATCGCCAGGCTGGTCAGCGAACGCACGGTCTCCACGCCCTGGTAGAACTGGGTCACGCCCATGCCCCACAGAATGGCGGCGGATTTGGCGCTGGCGTACATCCGGGCGCAGGCGCGGATCTCCTGGGCGCTGACCCCGGTGATCTCCTCCACCGACTCCGGCGTATAGCCTTCAACGATTTTGCGATACTCCTCGAAGCCTTCGGAACGGCTGGCGACGAAGGATTTATCGTACAGATCCTCTTCAATAATCACGTGGCCAATGGCGTTGAGCAGCGCGATATTCGAGCCGTTCTTCAGCGCAATGTGCATATCGGCGATGCGCGCGGTTTCAATTTTGCGCGGGTCGCAGACGATAATTTTCGCCCCGTTGCGTTTAGCGTTAATGACGTGATTCGCCACGATAGGGTGGGAATCCGCCGGGTTGTAACCGAAGATAAACACCAGATCGGTGTTATCAATCTCCGTGATGGCATTACTCATGGCGCCATTACCGACCGACTGGTGCAGACCTGCAACCGAAGGGCCGTGTCAGACGCGAGCGCAGCAGTCGACGTTATTGGTACCAATAACGGCGCGCGCGAATTTTTGCATCACATAGTTGGTTTCATTACCGGTACCGCGGGAGGAGCCGGTGGTTTGGATCGCATCCGGGCCATATTTGGCTTTAATGGCGCTGAGGCGAGTGGCGACGTAATCCAGCGCCTCATCCCAGGAGACAGCTTCCAGCTTGCCGCCGCGTTGACGACGGATCATGGGGGTTTTCAGGCGCGGCGTCAGGATCTGGGTATCGTTAATAAAGTCCCAGCCATAATAGCCCTTCAGGCACAGGGTTCCCTGGTTGGTTTTCCCCTGCGCCGCTTCAGCCCGAACGATTTTGCCGTTATCGACCACCAGGTTGATTTTGCAACCTGATGCGCAATACGGGCAAACCGTGACGACTTTTTTCATCGGTCTTGCTCCAGTTATTCAATGGGCGCGTT
Organism: Klebsiella sp. C360; assembly: GCF_048822415.1. Lineage (NCBI taxonomy): Bacteria > Pseudomonadati > Pseudomonadota > Gammaproteobacteria > Enterobacterales > Enterobacteriaceae > Klebsiella > Klebsiella sp. C360. Next base: position 55,208 of record NZ_JBMEZZ010000010.1, on the reverse strand, counting down.
TGCGCTATCGCGCCGTCACTATGCATCTTCTATGCCATATTTTCATTGTGGGTATTCCTTGATGATACGTGGCTTTTTTGGGCGAAATGCTGACGAAAAACAGCCTGTCGACAGATTTGACGTGTCGATACCCTGGAGATGTGACGGCGCTTGAAAAAATGTCACCGGAAGAGGAATTTGTCGGCGCAGCCTTGCAGAATCGATCAGACTGACACTAACTCCCCGCGGGCAGAGGCAAAGATGAAACCGGTCATTTTAGTGGTTGATGACGACATAGCGATGGGCGAGCTGCTCAGCGATGTGCTCGGCGCGCACGCGTTTGAGGTGCTGGTCTGCCAGACCGGCGGCGACGCGCTGGCGACGGTGGCGCAGCGGGCGGACATCGCGCTGGTTTTGCTGGATATGATCCTGCCGGATACCCATGGTTTGCAGGTGCTCCAGCAGCTGCAGCGCACACGGCCTGAGCTGCCGGTGGTGATGCTCTCCGGCCTGGGCAGCGAGTCCGATGTGGTGGTGGGCCTGGAGATGGGCGCCGATGATTACATCGCCAAACCGTTCAGTTCGCGGGTGGTGGTCGCCCGGGTGAAGGCGGTGCTGCGGCGCAGCGGGGCGCTGGCCAGCGAGGCGCCGGGCGGCGTCGCTGGCCTGACGTTCAACGGCTGGCGGCTGGATACCACCCGCTGTGAGCTGTATAACCCACAGCAGCAGGCGATCCCGCTGACCCAGGGAGAATACGGTTTGCTGCTGGCGCTGGCGCAGAACGCCCGCCGGGTGCTGAACCGTGAACAGCTGCTGGCGCTAACCCATACCGAAAGCACCGAGGTGTTCGATCGCACCATCGATGTGCTTATCATGCGCCTGCGGCGCAAAATCGAATTGAACCCGCATCAGCCGACGCTGATTAAAACGCTGCGCGGCCTGGGCTATGTCTTTTCCGCCGACGTGACCCACAGCGAGAAGGCGGCGTAGGGCGGGGGCTGTCTAACCGGCCTGCCCATTGCTGGCGGTGTTAACCCCTCTCACTATTCTGCAACTGAATAAACGCCTGCAGCTCAGAGAGCGTTTTGGCGCCGTCGATCGCATTGGCGGCCTGCAGGCTGGCGCGGGCGCAGGCATGAGCCAGCTGCAGACTGTCGGTTAACGGCCAGCGTTCGTGGCTGCCGTACAGCAGGCCGGCGCAGAAGGCATCTCCGGCGCCGACGCTGCCGACAATCTCCTCCGGCGGCAGCCGCCATGACGGTACCCAGCGCCCGGCTTCGGTACGGGAGACGCCCCATGCCCCCTCCGGACAGTGGATCACCACCCGCTGGCGCACGCCTGCGTCAAGCAATGCGCTGGCGGCGCGGGCGATATGGGCGACGTGCGGCTCGCCGTTGGGTAGACGAATCTCCAGCCCGCTAAACTCGCTGGCTTCCAGCTCATTGATGGTCAGGTAGTCAAGATGCGCCAGCGCCGGCAGGACCAGCGGGCGGTAGCGCGGGTCGCCCTTGCGCGACACCAGATCGAGGGAAACCTCATAGCCTCGCTCGCGCATCTGCGCCAGCAACCGCGCGCTGCGGGTGCCGTACTCTTCGTCGGGGCGATCGAGACTTTCAAGCAGCAGCAGATAGCCGAGATGGAAAATTTTCAGCGGCGCATCCAGCGGCTCAAAGGCCGGAAGGTCAAGCAGGCGGTTGGCGCCGGGAGAGTGAAAGAAGGTGCGCTGGCCTTCGGCGTCGGTCATCACCTGAGTCATCGAGGTGGGGGCGGAGCTGGTGCGCTGCACAAGCTGGCGATTGATATGGTACTGATCGAGCATGGCGGTAATGTAGTCGCCATCGTTATCCTCGCCAATCAGGCCGACCGCCTGCAGCGGCAGTCCGGCGTGCATTTTGGCCAGGGTCAGCAGGACATTCAGCGGCGCGCCGCCGGTGGCGCGTTCGCTGTGAATAATTTCCACCAGCCAGCCGCGCTCCGGCCACTGTCTGATCTGGTGGACATGATCGACCAGCATGTTGCCTGCGGCAATAATCCCTTTACGTTCCATGATCGCTACTCCGCGCCGTCATACTCGTTAAGCGTAGCGCACAATCGGCGGAACGATTGTGCGCCGGGTTGCGCTTATTTCACGGTCCAGCCTTTGTAGGAACTGACGTTGTTTTTGTCGATCATGGTCACCGGGATCAGCACCGGCGCGGTTGGGGCCGGTTTGCCCTGCAGGATGTCGTAGCCAATCTCCACCGCCTTCGCCGCCATCACCTGCGGATCCTGCGCCGGCGTCGCGACGAACAGCGAGTTCTTACGCTTCAGCGCCTCTTCGCCGTCCGGGCTGCCGTCGACGCCGACGATGAAGAACTCGCTGCGCTGCGCCTGTTTCGCCGCCAGATCGGCGCCAATCGCCGTCGGATCGTTGATCGCGAACACGCCGTCAATCTTCGGATTGGCCGCCAGCAGGGAGGTCATCACCTCCAGTCCGCCTTCCCGGCTGCCTTTCGCGTTCTGGTTGGAGGACAAAATTTTAATATCCGGGTGTTTTTTGAACTCCGTTTCGCAGCCTTCGACGCGGTTTTGTACGGCGGAGACCGGCGGCCCGTTGATGATCACCACGTTGCCTTTGTTGTTCAGACGGTCGCTAATGTATTTACAGGCCAGCTCGCCCGCCTGGGTGTTATCGGAGGTGATGGTGGCGTCGGCCCCTTCGGCGGCAACGTCAACCGCCACCACCACGATCCCGGCCTCTTTGGCCCGCTTCACCGCCGGGCCAATGCCTTTCGAATCGGCGGCGTTGAGGATAATCATATCGACCCTGGCGGCGATAAAGTTGTCGATCTGCGCCACCTGCTGGCCCAGGTCGTAGCCGCTGGAGACCAGCGTCACTTTGACGTTATCCCCCGCCAGCTTGCGGGCTTCCAGCTCCGCGCCCTTGGTGATCTGCACAAAAAACGGGTTGGCAAGGTCGCCCACTGTCACGCCTATCGCTTTCAGCTCTTTGGCCGACGCAAAGGGGGAGGCGGCCAGCAGCGCGCCAGCACACAGCGCGGTGACTATCGGTTTTAAACGCATTCGCTTTTCCTCGCAGGTAAGATGGTGTTGTTATGCACTTTGATGGTGTCGGGTACGGTATTTGTCGATCAGCACCGCAATGATGATCACCGCCCCTTTGATCACCAGTTGCCAGAAGTAGGAGACCCCCATCAGGGTCATACCGTTATTGAGGGTGGCGATAATCAGCGCCCCCACCAGCGTACCGGTGATGGTGCCGATGCCGCCGACGAAGCTGGTGCCGCCGAGAATGACCGCGGCGATGGCGTCCAGCTCGTAGCCGATCCCGAGGTTGCCGTTGGCGCTGTACAGCCGGGAGGCGCTCATCACCCCGCCAAGGCCGGAGAGCAGGCCGCTCATGCCATAGACAAACAGCAGCACCAGCCAGACTTTGATGCCGGTCAGCCGCGCCGCCTGCATGTTGCCGCCCACCGCGTAGATATGCACCCCAAGGGTGGTTCGGCGCAGGATAAACCAGCACACCGCGATAACCGCCAGGGCGATGACCACCAGCCACGGTACCGGGCCGAGGTAGTCATTGCCGATCCACTCGAAGCTGATATCGGAGTTGATTACCGTGGTGCCGTCGGCCAGCAGATAGGCGGCGCCGCGCAGCGCCGTATAGGTGCCGAGGGTGACGATAAACGGCGGTAGCCCGGCGAAGGCCACCAGCGCGCCGTTGAACAGCCCAAGCAGCAGGCCGAGCATCAGCGCCGCCGGAATCGACAGCAACGCCAACTCCGGGATCAGCGAGACCACCATTGCCGCCACCGCGGTGGTGCCGAGAATGGAGCCGACGGAGAGGTCAATGCCGCCGGTGAGGATGATGAAGGTCATTCCCGCCGCCAGCACAATGTTGATCGAGGCCTGGCGGGTGATATTCAGCAGATTGCTTTCCGTGAAGAAGTTGGGGGCGATAAAGCCGAAAACGGCGACGATCAGGATGAGGATCGGCAGAATGCCGACGGTCTGCATCAGGTCGCCCATCAGCATTTTTTTCGCCGAAGCGGATGTCGCGACCGGCGCGGAGGTCTCTTTCGGTATGCTCATAGTTGCCCTGCCTTAAGGTGAGAATCGTTCACGCCGGTGGCCAGCGTCATGATCTGTTCCTGGCTGATATCGCCGGACTGCAGCTCGCCGGCGATAGTCCCTTCGCGCATCACATAGACCCGGTCGCTCATGCCCACCACTTCAGGCAGTTCGCTGGAGATCATCAGAATAGCGACGCCCTGGCGCGCCATGTCGTTCATGATGCGGTAAATCTCGCTTTTTGCGCCGACGTCGACGCCGCGGGTGGGTTCATCGAGGATCAGAATGCGTGGGCCAATCGCCACCCAGCGCGAAATTAACAGCTTCTGCTGGTTGCCGCCGGACAATCCGCCGGCGCGCACCTGGGCGTGCGGCACGCGGATGTTCAGCAGCTGGATGGCGTCATCGGAAATAGTTTGCGCCTTACGGCGATTGAGCATCCCCCAGGTCGCGTCGCGCTCCAGCGTCGCCATGGTGATGTTTTCCTGGGCCGCCAGTTCGAGAAACAGGCCCTGCTCTTTGCGATTTTCGGTCAGAAAGCCGATTCCATGGTCGATGGCTTCGCGCGGCGAGTGGATCACCACCGGCTCGCCGTCGATCTCGATCACCCCGCCGGTGGCTTTGCGCACGCCAAAGATCAGCTGCGCCAGCTCGGAGCGTCCGGCGCCGACCAGCCCGGCGAGGCCGACGATTTCGCCAGCATGCACCACCAGGCTGCTGGGCTTAACCTTGCCGCCATCGGTCAGATCCTCGACCCGCAGGCGCGGCTGGCCGCGGGGAATATCGCGCTCTTTATTGAACAGATCGCTGAGCGGACGGCCGACCATCATGCGCACCAGCTCCGGCGCATTGAGCTTGTCGCGCACCAGGCTGCCGACATACTGCCCATCGCGCAGGACGCTGACCCGATCGGAGAGCTCATACACTTCCGCCATACGGTGGCTGATATAGATGATCGCCATGCCCTCGTCACGCAGGCGCAGGATGAGGTCGAACAGGCGCTGGGTTTCCCGCGAGGAGAGGGCGGCGGTGGGTTCATCCATCACCAGAATGCGGCTTTGACGGTGCAGAGCGCGGGCGATCTCCACCTGCTGCTGTTCGGCGATGGTCAGGGTCATCACCCGGTCGCTGGCCTTGAACTGGGCGCCGAGACGGTCGATCACCGCCTGCGCCTGGCTGAGCATCGCTTTGCGCTGCACCAGGCCACCGCGCGCCAGCTCGCTGCCGAGGAAGATGTTTTCCGCGACGGTCAGGTTCGGCGCCAGCTGCATCTCCTGGTAGATCAACGTGATCCCGGCGGCCAGCGCGTCCTTGGGGCCGCGGATCGTTTGCGGTTTCCCGTCGATCAGGATCTCGCCGCTGGTGGCGGTATAGGCGCCGGCGAGGATCTTCATCAGCGTGCTTTTTCCGGCGCCGTTTTCCCCCATCAGGGCATGGATCTCGCCGGGCCAGACCGTCAGGTCGACGCCCTTCAGCGCGTAGAATTTGCCAAAAGCTTTGGCGATATGGCGCATTTCCAGTACCGGGGTGGCGGTCATCACGGCGCTCCTGTCTGCGAGAACAATAGCTGCAGTCCACCACCGGAAAATAAATGCAGGATGTCAGAATCCATTCATATTTGTCATAGTGATAAATAGTTAACCGCGATCACAGTTACGCGGCGTCATTTTCTGCACCGTCACGCTTATCTGCCGACCGTTCCTTCACCGGAGTTGCTATGACCGCTCGCCGACACCCGTTTTTCACCAGCGCCCGTGGCCGCCTGCTCTCCTTTAATCTGCTGATGGTGGTCGTCACCCTGCTGGTGAGCGGCGTGGCGGTGTTCGGCTTTCACCACGCCAGCCAGCTGCAGGAGCAGGTGCAGCGCCAGACCCTCAACGATATGCGCGGCAGTATGGATCTGGCGCGGGACACGGCGAATGTCGCCACGGCGGCGGTGCGCCTGTCGCAGGTGGTGGGCGCGCTGGAGTACAAAAGCGAAGCGGAACGGCTGCTGGCGACGCAGCAGGCGCTGAAGCACTCGCTGGCCCAGCTGGCGGCGGCCCCGCTGGCGCAGCAGGAGCAGGCGCTGGTGGCCAGTATTATTCGCCGCAGCAACGCGCTGCAGCAGAGCGTGGCGGAGATGCTGGAGCGCGGCCAGCGCCGCCATCTGCAGCGCAATGCGCTGCTGAGTTCGCTTTACCAGAATCAGAGCAACCTGCGCCATCTCGCCGATCTTAACGATCGCGGCGGGGAGCGGGCGATCGATCCTCGCCGGCTGGCCGAGATGGACCGGCTGATCGTCGCCTCGATCCATACCGTCACGCCGCGGTCGATCGTCCTGCAGCTCGACCAGCTGCGCGGCGACCTGCCGGCCCATAGCGCCGATCCCGCGCTGGCGTTTGTTCTCCCCGACGTCACCCGGGAGCTGGCGAAGCTGGCCCCGCTGTCGGCCCAGCTGGAGGAGAGCGACCTGACGATCAGCTGGTACATGTACCACATCAAAGCGCTGGTCGCGCTGCTTAACGACGACATCAATCAGTACGTGACCCGGGTGGCGGAAGCCTCCGAACAGCGGGCGGCGCAGAGCCATCGGGAGCTGCGCTCCATCAGCATGTTTATTCTGCTTTCCGCGCTGCTGGCGCTGGCGATCACCGGCTGCGCCGGGTGGTACATCTACCGTAACCTGGGCTCTAACCTGACCGCTATCTCGCGGGCGATGTCGCGGCTGGCTCAGGGAGAGCCGAACGTCTCGGTGCCGGCCCTGCAGCGGCGCGACGAGCTGGGCGAACTGGCGCGCGCCTTTAACGTTTTCGCCCGCAATACGGCGTCGCTGGAGCATACCACCCGGCTGCTGAAAGAGAAGACCACCCAGATGGAGATCGATCGGATTAAGCGCCAGGAGCTGGAGGAGGCGTTGCTGCACAGCCAGAAGATGAAGGCCGTCGGCCAGCTGACCGGAGGCCTGGCGCATGATTTTAACAACCTGCTGGCGGTGATCATCGGCAGCCTTGAGCTGGTGGAGCCGAATGCGCAGGATGCGCCGCGCCTCACCAGGGCGCTGAAGGCGGCGGAACGCGGGGCGCTGCTGACCCAGCGGCTGCTGGCCTTTTCGCGCAAGCAGGCGCTGCATCCCCAGGCGGTGGCGATGGCGCCGCTGCTGGAGAACCTCAGCGAGCTGATGCGCCACTCCCTGCCGGCGACCTTGAGCCTGGAGATTGAGGCGCAGTCGCCGGCATGGCCGGCATGGATAGACGTCGGCCAGCTGGAAAACGCCCTGATCAACCTGGTGATGAACGCCCGCGACGCCATGGCCGGGCGCACGGGCGTCATTAAAATTCGCACCTGGAATCAGCGGGTCACTCGCAGCAGCGGCCAGCGGCAGGATATGGTGGCCCTGGAGGTGATCGATCACGGCAGCGGCATGTCTCAGGCGGTGAAAGCCCGGGTGTTTGAACCCTTCTTCACCACCAAAGCCACCGGCAGCGGCAGCGGCCTGGGGCTGTCGATGGTGTATGGCTTTGTGCGCCAGTCGGGCGGCCGGGTGGCGCTGGAGAGCGCGCCGGGACAGGGGACGACGGTGCGGCTGCAGCTGCCCCGGGCGATGACCGAGGTCGTGAAGGCGGTGGCGCCGGTGGAAGACGAACCCATCCCGGCGGGAGAGCGGCTGGCGCTGGTGCTGGAGGATGAAGAGGATGTTCGCCAGACGCTGTGCGAGCAGCTGCATCAGCTGGGCTGGTTGACGCTGGAAACCGCCAGCGGGGAAGAGGCGCTGCAACTGCTGGAGGCCTCGCCGGATATCGCCCTGTTGATCAGCGATTTGATGCTGCCCGGCGCGCTGAGCGGCGCCGATGTGATCCATACCGCCCGACGCCGCTTTCCGGCGCTGCCGGTACTGCTGATCAGCGGTCAGGATTTGCGCCCGGCGCAGAACCCGGCCCTGCCGGAGGTGGAGTGGCTGCGTAAGCCCTTTACCCGCGCCCAGCTGGCGCAGGCGCTAAGCGCGGCGTACGCGAGGATTTGAGATTCCTCCGCTACCCGGGCGGCATGCCGTTGATTAAGGTAGCGGCAGGACTCTGATGAGATTGGCCCCGATGAAACGTTACGCAACCGCACTGCTCTTTTGCACTCTGTCGCTGACCAGCCTGGCCGCTCGCGCCGATATTATCGATGACGCGATCGGCAATATTCAGCAAGCCATTAACGACGCCTATAACCCGGGCAGTAGCCGTTCCAGTGACGACGACGACAGAGACAACGACAGAGACAACGACGATGGCCGTTATGATGACGGGCGCTATCAAGGGAGCCGCCAGCAGAGTCGTGACAGCCAGCGTCAGTATGACGATCGGCAACGCCAGCTGGACGATCGCCGCCGTCAGCTGGATGAACGCCAGCGCCAGCTCGATCGCGATCGCCGCCAGTTAGAAAGCGATCAGCGTCGTCTGGACGATGACTATTGATCGCCCCGCTGCAGACCGACGCTTAATCCAGTACTATTTCCATCCCGTCATAGCCCGCTTCGAAACCTTCCGGTAGCGGGTTATCCATCATCCAGACGTCAAACTGATGGCTGATATGGGTGAGGATCACCCGCGGACAGCCTATCGCCTGGTTAAGGGCGTGAACGGTAGTGAAATCGTTGTGGTTACGCGGGGTCTGCGCGCGCGGCTCATGGCTGCAGTCGATGATCATCGCCTGCGGGCGATTGTTGAGTAAAAACTTCAGCGTCTTGTCCGGCAGCCCGGCGGTATCCGAGAGCCAGGCCACCCGACTGTGGGCCGACTCCAGCAGATAACCGAAGGTGAGCTTCGAATGGTTGAGCGGCAGGGGCGTCACCCGCAGGCCCTGCAGCTCAAACACCACAAACGGCGTGACGGTATGGCTGAAGTCGAGCAGGCCGGGGTGCTTGAGCAGATCGTCGCAGCCGGCGTCGTCCGGCGGGCCATAGACCGGGATCGGCCCGCCCACGCCCCAGCGCAGCGGAAACAGCCCCTGCACATGATCCAGGTGATAGTGGGTTAGCAGCACTTGCTGAAAGCTGCCGGCGGGATGATGTTCCATCAGATCCGGCCTGCCGGCGTCCAGCAGCGTCACTGCGCTGTTGAACGTCACCACCCCGCTGCAGGGGCGGCGGCGATGGCTTTCCTCACGGCGGGCGCGGCGGCAGGCCGCGCAATCGCAGCCGAAGACCGGCACCAGCTGAGCGCCGCCGGTGCCGGTTAAGCGGAGGGTCAGGCTCATCGTGCCACCTTGTGTTTATACCAGCGGATCCGCTTCGCGCACCGCGTGGCTGCGCAGCAGGCGGAAAAATTCATCGACCGATTGTCGGAGACTGCCGTCGTTATTCAGCGTCAGGCAATCGTCCGGCTTATAGCGCGCGGCGCGGTCCAGACGCTGGGCGATGTCCACCGCATTTTCCCGGCCGCGCTGCTCCAGCCGCTGGCGCAGCACCGGCGGCGAGACGGCGAGACAGATCGGCACCAGCACCTCGCCGTAGCGTTCCCGCGCCAGCGCCAGATGGGCGCGGGAGCCATTGGCCACCACGTCGAAGCCGGCGTGCAGCCAGAGGTCGATCTCCACGCCAATGCCATAGTAAGTATGGTTGGCGTGCCAGCTGAGGGCAAAGAGATGCTGCTCGGCGCGGGTAAAAAATTCATGTTCGCTGAGGGCGATATGGTTTTCGTTACCGGCGTTAAAGGGCCGGGTAATGTAACGATGCGCCACCAGCAGCTGCGGGTGCTCGCGCTGGCGCAGCGCCGCCAGCAGGCTGTCTTTACCGGAGCCGGAGGGCCCCACCAGCCAAATCAGTTTCCCCGGCATTAAAATACCCTCCTTCCCTGGCGCCAGACATGGTCGATGTGGACATGCTCGCCGCGACGGTGCGCCAGCACCAGGTCGGCGCGTTTCCCCTCGGCGATGACGCCGCGATCGTCAAGGCCCAGCGCCTGCGCCGGATGTTTGCTGACCAGACGGATCGCCTGCGCCAGGGTGAAGGCGTTATCCTCGGCGTCGGCGATGCGGAATGCGGCATCCAGCAGGCTGGCGGGGTAGTAGTCGGAAGAGAGAATGTCGAGCAAACCGTGGTTCGCCAGCTGGTGGGCGGCGACGTTGCCGGAGTGGGAACCGCCGCGCACGATATTCGGCGCCCCCATCAGGACGTGCATCCCGTGCTGACGTGAAGCCTGCGCCGCGGCCAGGGTGGTAGGAAACTCGGCGATCACGCTACCCAACTGGTGGGATTCAGCCACATGCGCCTCGGTGGCGTCGTCGTGGCTGGCGAGGGCGATACGGCGGGCGCGGCACATGGCGGCAATGGTCTGGCGATTGGGCTGCGACCAGGTGGCGGCTAGGGCCATCTGCTCGGCTTCAAACCGATCCATCTCGTCATGCGTCAGATGGTACTTTCCCTGATAGTAATCGCGGTACTTGCTGCGATCGGCATACTGGCGCTGGCCCGGGGAGTGATCCATCAGCGAGACCATGCTCACTGACTCGCGGTCAATGAGCTTTTCAAACAGCGGCAGCGTGGTGTGATGCGGCAGCTCGCAGCGCAGGTGCAGGCGGTGCTCGGCGCGGTTAAGACCACGCTTTTGCGTCTCTTCCACCGCATTGACCATCTTCTCCAGATTCTCAAGACGATCGCCGCCATCGCGCACGTCGCCAATCGCCACGGCGTCGAGCACGGTGGTGATGCCGCTGGCGACCATCATTGCATCGTGGCTACTCATCGCCGAGTGGGCTGGCCAGTCCACCTTCGGTCGCGGGGTAAAGAATTTGTCGAGGTTATCGGTATGCAGTTCGATAAGGCCCGGCAGCAGCCAGCCGCCTTCGCCATCCAGCGCCTGCGGCAGCCGGCTCTGGCTTTCCGCGAAGGCGAGAATGCGACCGCCCTGGACTTCCAGCGAACCGTGTACCACGTCGTCGTCGAGAACCAGATTTACGTTATTGATAATCATGCTGTCATTCCCATGGGGTGCAGCCGGTCGGCGACCTGGCGGCGTACCCCTTCGTCATGGAAAATCCCGACGATGGCCGCGCCGCGCGCTTTGGCATCGTGGATCAGGTCGACCACGGCAGCACTGTTTTTGGTATCCAGTGAGGCGGTGGGTTCATCGAGGAGCAGGATCGGATAGTCGACCGCAAAACCGCGGGCGATATTGACCCGCTGCTGTTCGCCGCCGGAAAAGGTCGACGGCGCAAGATGCCACAGACGTTCGGGAACGTTGAGGCGGGTCAGCAGCTGGGCGGCTTTGGCGGCGCTCGCTTCACGCGGCGTCCCGAGGTCGAGCAGCGGCTGCATCACCACCTCCAGCGCCGAAATGCGCGGGATCACCCGCAGAAACTGGCTGACCCAGCCGATGGTGGTTTGACGCACTTCCAGCACCTTGCGCGGCGTGGCGGTGACCAGATCGACCCATTCGTCGCCGTGGCGGATATGAATATGGCCGCTGTCCGGCAGATAGTTGGCGTACAGCGAGCGCAGCAGGGTCGATTTGCCGCTGCCGGAGTGGCCATGGAGCACCACGCACTCCCCGGCGTTAACGGTCAGCGAGGCGTCGGCCAGCACCGGCAGACGCACGCCGTGCTGCTGGTGCAGAACAAAGGTTTTATGAATGTTTTCAACGCGGATCATGTTAGCCCTCACGGGGTTGAGTTGCCGGGTGGCGCTTCGCTGACCCGGCCTACGAATAACGCATCTGCAGGCCGGGTCAGGCGCAGCCGCCGCCCGGCAAAACAGCGTCAGTTCTGCAATACCGACGACACCAACAGCTGGGTATAAGGATGGTGCGGATCGTCGAGCACCCGGTCGGTTAAGCCACTCTCCACCACCTGGCCCTGCTTCATCACCAGCAGTCGGTTCGCCAGCAGGCGGGCGACGCCGAGATCGTGGGTGACAATCACTACCGCCAGATTCAGCTCCACCGCCAGGCCGCGCAGCAGGTCAAGCAGCCGCGCCTGCACGGACACATCCAGCCCGCCGGTGGGTTCATCCATAAACACCAGCTTCGGCTGGGTGACGAGATTGCGGGCGATCTGCAGACGTTGCTGCATGCCGCCGGAAAAGGTGGTGGGCAGGTCGTCGATGCGCGAGGGCGGGATCTCCACTTCCTGCAGCCACTTTTCGGCGGTGGCGCGAATGTTGCCGTAGTGGCGGGCGCCGGTGGCCATCAGCCGTTCGCCGATGTTGCCCCCGGCGGAGACCTGGCGACGCAGGCCGTCCATCGGGTGCTGATGCACCACCCCCCATTCGGTGCGCAGCAGGCGGCGGCGTTCGGCTTCGCTCATGGCGTACAGCGAGCGCTGCTGGTACAGCACCTCGCCCCGCTGCGGCGTCAGGCGGGCGGAAATCGCCTTCAGCAGGGTGGTTTTACCGGATCCGGACTCCCCAACGATGCCTAGCACTTCCCCCGGCCACAGTTCGAAGGAGACGTCGCGGAAGCCTTTATCCGGGGCATAGAGATGGGTCAGGTGATTGACGGCAAGTAACGGCTGGCTCATTTTTTCTGCCCCTCGCTCTGCTGGCGGCAATAGTTGGTATCGGAGCAGACAAACATCCGCTGGCCGCTGTCATCCAGCACCACTTCGTCGAGGTAGCTGTGGCGCGAGCCGCAGATGGCGCAAGGCTCATCCCACTCCTGGACGGTAAACGGATGGTCGTCGAAATCGAGACTTTCCACCGGGGTATAGGGCGGCACGGCGTAGATCCGCTTTTCGCGCCCGGCGCCGAACAGCTGCAGCGCCGGCATCATGTGCATTTTCGGGTTATCGAATTTCGGGATCGGCGAGGGGTCCATCACGTAGCGGCCATTGACCTTCACCGGGTAGGCGTAGGTGGTGGCGATATGGCCGAAGCGGGCGATATCTTCATACAGTTTCACCTGCATCACGCCGTACTCTTCCAGGGCGTGCATAGTGCGGGTTTCGGTTTCGCGCGGCTCGATAAAGCGCAGCGGCTCCGGGATCGGCACCTGATAGATCAGGATCTGATCCTCCACCAGCGGCGTCTCCGGGATGCGGTGGCGGGTCTGGATCAGGGTGGCGTCTTCAGTGCGCTCAGTGGTGGCGACGCCGGTTACGCGCTTAAAGAACTGGCGGATCGACACCGCGTTGGTGGTGTCATCGGCGCCCTGGTCAATCACCTTCAGCACGTCGTTCTCGCCGATGACGCTGGCGGTCAGCTGGATGCCGCCAGTGCCCCAGCCGTAGGGCATGGGCATTTCGCGACCGCCGAACGGCACCTGATAGCCGGGAATGGCTACCGCTTTGAGAATAGCCCGGCGGATCATGCGCTTGGTTTGCTCGTCGAGATAAGCAAAGTTATAGCCAGTCAGTGGGTTAGCCACGTTCGTTCTCCCGTTGCAGGCGTTTCAGCAGCGCCAGTTCGGCCTGGAAATCGACATAGTGCGGTAGCTTTAGATGCGAGACGAAGCCGGCGGCTTCAACGTTATCGGCGTGGGCCAGCACAAACTCTTCATCCTGGGCGGGACCGGCAATCTCTTCGTCATAGTCCGCCGCCTGCAGGGCGCGGTCGACGAGGGCCATGGCCATCGCTTTGCGCTCGCTCATGCCGAAGGTCAGACCGTAGCCGCGGGTGAAGTGCGGCGGTTCATCCTGCGGGGCGACGAAGCCGTTGACCATTTCGCATTCGGTCAGCAGCAGCTCGCCAATATTGACGCTAAAGCCCAGCTCTTCCGGAACAATCTCCACCTGCACGTAGCCGCTGCGGATCTCGCCGGCAAACGGATGGTTGCGGCCATAGCCGCGCTGAGTCGAATAGGCCAGCGCCAGCAGGTAGCCTTCATCGCCTCGCATCAGCTGCTGCAGGCGCGAAGAACGCGAGCAGGGGTAGACCGGCGGGGTGCGGGTGATATCGTCGGGCGGTGTGCCGCGATCTTCCTCGGCCTTCGCCAGCCCCTGCTGCGTGAGCAGGCTGAAAACATGCGGCGAGGTCGGCGCTTCGCTATCGGCTTTCGGCACAGACGGCGCGTCGCCGTTCGCCAGCAGGGTAAAATCGAGCAGGCGGTGGGTGTAGTCGTAGGTAGGGCCCAGCAGCTGACCGCCGGGGATATCTTTGTACACTGCCGAGATGCGGCGTTCGAGACGCATTCCGGCGGTGTCGATCGGTTCGCTAACCGCCAGCCGCGGCAGGGTGGTGCGGTAGGCGCGCAGCAGGAAGATCGCTTCGACGTTATCGCCGCTGGCCTGCTTGAGCGCCAGCGCCGCCAGTTCGCGGTCGGCGATGCCGCCCTCGGTCATCACCCGGTCCACCGCCAGATTGAGCTGGTCGCTTATCTGGTCAACGCTCAGTTCGGGAAGCCGTCCATCGCCCCGTCGTTTCTGTTCCTGTAAGGCGTGAGCGGCGCGGATCGCCTTCTCGCCGCCCTTGACGGCAACGTACATTTAGCAAACCTCCACGTGGGTGGTGCGCGGGATCGCCAGCAGGCGCTCGCCGCAGGTGAGGATCAGGTCAATGCCCAGCGGGAACGGGTGCGGGCGCTCCGTCAGTTCGTCAATGATGCAGTCCGGCAGCTGAGGGGCGATCATTCGCTCTTCGGCAATGCCTGCCCCGGTCAGGCGCAGCATGCGCCCGCCGCTCAGGCTGGCGAGCTGGACGATCAGCGTGACGCCGGTCTCCGGGGCGGTGACGGTGCCCGCGGAGAGGACGTTGAGCTGCTCGGCGCTGATGCCGTCATTGGCGACCGCAAAGACCGCCTGCTGCGGCTGGTCCACCAGCGGCGCGCCGGTATGGAAGCGCAGATTCTGTCCCACCAGATCGTTATGCAGGGCGCTGGCGAGCCAGACCGGCGTTTCGTGATCGGCAAGGGTCAACAGCAGGCTGGTGGAGGCGACGTTCAGCGGCTGCCAGCCGTGCTGCAACTGCTGCAGGGAGACAATCACCCCCGGCTCGCTCATCGCTTTCAGCAGGCGACGAAAACTGTGTTGGGCATCCTGCACAGCCAGGGTAAAAGCGGGTTGTAAGGTCATGCGTTATCTCCGCGAACCAGGGTAAAGAAGTCGACCCGGCTGGCGTTGACTTCGGCGCGTCGGGCTTCAATGCGCGCGCTGCGTAGCGCTTCCAGCGGGGTTATCAGGGTTTCCATTAAATTGTGAAAATGGCGGGGCGACTGCAGCAGGGCGTCGATGGCCGCGCAGCGTTCGGCGTGCGGGCGGTCGCGGCCTAAGATCCAGCTGTAGCCGAGCGTACCATCGGCCAGACGTACCGCCGCCCGGGTGAGCGTGGCGTCGCCGGCGAAGAAACGGTCGCCGATACCGCCCATCCGGGCCTGAAGCTGCACCAGGCCTGTCTCGGGAGAGCGGATCAGCTCATACTCCGGCGCCAGCTGCAGGGCGTGCATGCGTGCCAGAAGATCTTGCGGTTCACTGTGGGCCAGCACGGACATCCAGCGCTGGCGGGTGGCGGTATCGAAGTGCATTCAGTGCTCCATGGTGAATTCAATCATGTCGGCGCGGGTCAGGCTGACGGAGTATTCGGTGACGGCCTGCTCGCCCTGGCGGCTATTGAGGGTGCGCACGCAGAGCAGCGGCGCCATATTGGGGATCTCCAGCAGCTTGCTCTCTTTCGCCTGCGCGCGACGGGCGCTGATTTTGGTGCGCACCCGGGTCAGTTCGACGTCAAGCCGATCGCGGAGCAGGTTGTGCAGCGAGCCGTGGCTGAAGGTCTGCAACACCGGCCAGAAGCGCAGGTCGGCAAAGTAGTGGTCAATCAGGCACAGGGCGACGCCATTGACCCGGCGCAGGGTGCGCAGGTGGATGACATTCTCGCCCTCGCTAATGCCAAAGGCCTCGGCAACGTGCGCGCTGGCGGGGCGCAGTACCGACAGCAGTTTTTCGCTGGTGGGATCGCTGCCTTGTTCCAGCAGGTTCTGGCTGAACCGCGCCTGGGCATTGAGCGGGTAATCGATCGGCCGCATCAGCACCAGCACGCCGACGCCCTGACGGCGTTGTACCCAGCCGCGCTCAACCAGCTGGTCGATAGCCCGACGCAGGGTATGGCGGTTTACATCGAAGCGCGTCGCCAGCTGCTGCTCGGCGGGCAGATAGTCGCCGCAGCGATAGTGGTGGCGCAGCTCCTGCTCAAGCCGGGCGGCGATTTCCTGATAGCGCGTGGGATAACTGGTCGGATGTCTGGACAGGTGCATGGTCATCAAGCCTCACACAGCATAGGCGAGGAGCCTCCTCGCGTTGTGAGCCGATCCTGACCGGTTTATGTTGCAGTTCTGTTAAGTGATGATGACTAAAGGATGAAGAGTTAATGCCAGATGGATGACAGGGCGGCCAGGCCGCCCTGGCGGGGTCAGCCTTGTTTGACCACGTTGATCATCCATGGGACGCCAAAGCGATCGACGACTTTGCCGAAGCCGTGGGCCCAGAAGGTTTCCTGCCAGGCCATCTCAATGCGCCCGCCGACCGCCAGCGCGTCGAACCAGCGCTGGCCTTCAGCGACATCGTTGGGATCGAGGACGAGGGTGAAGCCGGCGTAATGCACATCGGGCCCGAAGGCGCTGTCGCTTAGCATCAGCTCGCCGTTGCCGATGCGCAGGCTGGCGTGGGCGATGGCGTCATCCGCCATCTTCTGGCCAGACGGGCAGCCGTCAGAGGCTTCCTGCGCCGAAGGCGGCATTTCGCCAAAGGTCATTTTAAACATCAGCTCGGCGCCCAGCGTCTGCTGATAGAAGGCGATCGCCTCGGCGCAGTTGCCCGCAAAGGCAAGGTAGGGACTTAAGGACATGGTGAATACCTCAGTGACCGTAACCCGTAAAGCGTAGTCGCCCACAGCGGGATTGAGCCAGACGGCAGCGCGAAAATGGGGCGGGAATAGTGCTGCAGGCGGCAGCGTAAATAGCGGCGGCTGGCGGGATAAATAACCGGATGCGCAGGGAGGCGAAGGGCAGTGAGGATATCGGGAGCGGCGACGGCGATAGGGGAAAATAATCGCGTCGCCTGCCCGGAAATAAATCAGTTCTTTTTGACGAATTCAGATTTCAGCTTCATCGGGCCAAAACCGTCAATTTTGCAGTCAATATTGTGATCGCCTTCGACCAGGCGGATATTCTTCACTTTGGTGCCGATTTTCAGCATCGAAGAGCTGCCTTTAACCTTCAGATCTTTCACTACCGTGACGCTGTCGCCATCGGCCAGTAAATTGCCATTGGCATCTTTAACGATCAGAACGTCGTTTTCTTCCGTGGCTTCGGCAGGGTTCCACTCATGGGCGCATTCCGGGCAGATGTACATGCCGTTGTCTTCATAAGTGTAAGTCGAATCGCATTTTGGGCAGTGTGGCAGTTGCATGACGTTCCTCGTGATGTCGTCGAAAAACAGGACGTTGGTCCTTTAAACAGCGGCTGAGAGCCGAAAGTGGCTATGATTATAGCGCAATCACCCACTTTTGTCGGGTGTTTTTTTGCTAAAAAATAGCCGGGGCGCTATTCCGGGAAGAACCGAATAATTGCTGAAATTAACCGCCGGCGATGGAACAACATCGACGAAATAATTTCCGGGCGATCGGCAGGAAATGAACTTATTTATTTTCTGGGACTCTGTAATTAGGCGGTAAATTTATGTGAAGTTGATCGCAGATATAAACACTGTTAGGGTAAAAAAGGGGAGCAGGTCAATTTCATCAATTATGACGATGAGCCGCTCCATTTATTCACCAGTAGCCACAGCAGGCGTCAACAGGTTCGGTTGTACATTCTGTCAGCAGACAGTGCAGGCAAACCTGCTACGCTTGAAATGAGGAGCACAGCAATTCACCGCTCCTGACGCACGTTGCGAATGGCTTTGCCATTCGGCGAAGAGACGTGCATTCAAGGCGGAGTAGCAGAGGAAAAATATGCTTAAAAGGAAAAAAATAAAGCCCATCACCCTTAAGGATGTGACCATCATCGACGATGGTAAACTGAAAAAGGCGATCACCGCGGCCTCTCTGGGCAACGCGATGGAGTGGTTCGATTTCGGCGTCTACGGCTTTGTGGCCTACGCCTTAGGTAAAGTCTTCTTCCCCGATGCCAACCCAAGTGTGCAGATGATTGCCGCACTCGGTACCTTCTCCGTTCCATTTTTAATTCGTCCGCTGGGCGGCCTGTTCTTCGGGATGCTGGGCGATAAATACGGTCGGCAGAAAATTCTCGCGATAACTATCGTGATCATGTCGATAAGTACTTTCTGTATCGGCCTTATTCCTTCGTATGCCACGATAGGTATCTGGGCGCCGATCCTGCTGCTGCTGTGTAAAATGGCGCAAGGCTTCTCGGTCGGTGGTGAATATACCGGGGCGTCGATCTTCGTCGCGGAATACTCCCCTGACCGTAAACGCGGGTTTATGGGCAGCTGGCTGGACTTTGGCTCCATCGCCGGGTTTGTGATGGGGGCCGGCGTGGTGGTCCTGATCTCCAGCGTGGTGGGGGAACAGAACTTCCTTGAGTGGGGTTGGCGTATCCCGTTCTTCCTGGCGCTGCCGCTAGGCATCATCGGCCTCTATCTGCGCCATGCGCTGGAAGAGACCCCGGCGTTCCAGCAGCATGTGGACACCATGGAGCAGGGCGACCGTGAAGGTCTGCAGGACGGGCCGAAGGTCTCTTTTAAAGAGATTGCCACTAAGCACTGGCGCAGCCTGCTGACCTGTATCGGTCTGGTGATTTCCACCAACGTGACCTACTACATGCTGCTGACCTACATGCCGAGCTACCTGTCGCATAACCTGCACTACTCGGAAGACCATGGGGTGCTGATCATCATCGCTATCATGGTCGGGATGCTGTTTGTACAGCCGGTTATCGGTATGCTTAGCGACCGTTTC
Organism: Klebsiella sp. C360; assembly: GCF_048822415.1. Classification (NCBI taxonomy): domain Bacteria; kingdom Pseudomonadati; phylum Pseudomonadota; class Gammaproteobacteria; order Enterobacterales; family Enterobacteriaceae; genus Klebsiella; species Klebsiella sp. C360. The sequence goes on along the minus strand of NZ_JBMEZZ010000010.1, from coordinate 36,352 downwards.
GGCCGTCGCCCGTTTATCCTGATTGGTAGCGTGGCGCTGTTTGCCCTGTCGATCCCGGCCTTCATTATGATCAACAGCAACGTGACGAGCCTGATCTTCGCCGGTCTGCTGCTGCTGGCGGTAGTGCTGAACTGCTTTATCGGGGTGATGGCCTCCTCGCTGCCGGCGATGTTCCCGACGCACATCCGCTTCAGCGCCCTGGCCAGCGCCTTTAACATCTCGGTGCTGATTGCCGGTCTGACGCCAACCCTGGCGGCGTGGCTGGTGGAGACCACCCAGAACCTGATGATGCCGGCATACTACCTGATGGTGATCGCGGTGGTGGGTATGGCGACGGGCCTGTCGATGAAAGAGACGGCTAACCGTCCGCTGAAAGGGGCGACCCCGGCGGCGTCGGATATTCAGGAAGCGAAAGAAATCCTTGGCGAGCACTACGATAACATCGAACAAAAAATCGAAGATATCGATCAGGAGATCGCCGATCTGCAGGCAAAACGGTCGCGTCTGGTGCAGCAGCATCCGCGTATCAACGACTAACTGTTTTCACTGCTAATCATGCCGCCTGGGGAAACCCCGGCGGCATTTTTTATGCCTCCGGCAAGGCCAGACCGTGACGACGCTGTTGGCTAAGTTTACGGTACTGCTGCGGCGGCATCCCCACGTAGCGGGTAAAGGTGCTGTAGAAGCGGCTGCTGGAGCGGAAACCGGCGGTGAGGGCGATATCCAGGATGGTCTTGTCGGTATCGCTCAGCAGCGCCCGCACGTGATTGATGCGCATGGCGGTAATGTACTGCTTCATGGTTTGCTGCATCACTCGCTGGAATACCCCCATCGCATAGTTCGGGTTGAGCTTAACGTGCTCGGCGACGGCATTGACGGTCAGCGCCTGGTCGTAGTGGGCGGCGATAAATTCCAGCATCTGGCTGACATAAAACTGCGCATGGCGCGAGACGCTGTTCTTATGAGTGCGCGAGGTTTTGTTGACCAGAATCGGCTGCCAGCCGGCGAGGCTCAGCCGCTTCAGCATCAGGGCGATTTCATCGATCGCCAGCTGGCGAATCTGTTCATTGTCGTGGTTCAGCTCCTGTTGCCAGCGGCGCACCTCGAAGGCGCTCAGCTGCTGGGCGGCGAGGGATTTAATCACCATCCCGTGAGTGACGTGGTTGATCAGCTCCCGGTCCAGCGGCCATGAGAGAAACAGATGCATCGGCAGGTTAAAGATCGCCATCTGCTGGCAATCCCCCGGGCGGGTCAACTGATGCGGCGTACAGGCCCAGAACAGGGTGATATAGCCTTTCTCTATGCGCACCACTTCGTTATTAATCAAATATTCCACGTCGCCATCGAACGGCACGTTGACCTCCACCTGGCCATGCCAGTGGCTGGTAGGCATGGCGTGCGGCGGGCGCAGCTCGATATCCATACGCTGATACTCAGAGTAGAGCGCCAGCGGGCTGCGGCTCTGCTTTTCATCGCTGCTGCACATAAAGGGATCGGGGGGCAGGGAGGTGAAGCGGTATTCCATCGTTAGCGTATTCCTGAATTGTCAGAGTGGCTGCATTTTTCGCCAGAACTGACGACAGCTTAGCGGAAGAATCGGCCCATTTTCTCTCCTTTTTGCGCAATCTGTTCCCGAAAACTCAGATTTTGTGGCGCTTAATGGCCGATCTGAGCTTTCGGGAATGCTCCGGTGGGAACAGGGCAGCGCAACGCTGAACGGCGTGCCACTCTGCAAGGGTTCAATGACCAGATGGAGAGAGCGTAATGACCGCCCCAAAAATTACCTTTATCGGCGCCGGTTCGACGGTGTTCGTTAAAAATATTCTCGGTGATGTTTTCCAGCGCCCGGCGCTGAAATCGGCGCATGTCGCGCTGATGGATATCGATGACACCCGGCTGGAAGAGTCGCATACCGTGGTGCGCAAGCTGATGGATTCCGTCGGCGCGAAGGGCGAAATCAGCTGCCATCGCGATCGCAAAACCGCCCTGCAGGGCGCTGATTTCGTTGTGGTCGCCTTCCAGATTGGCGGCTATGAGCCCTGTACTGTCACCGATTTTGAGGTCTGTAAACGCCATGGCCTGGAGCAGACCATCGCCGATACGCTGGGTCCGGGGGGCATTATGCGCGCCCTGCGTACCATACCTCACCTGTGGGCTATCTGCGACGACATGACCGAGGTCTGCCCGGACGCCACCCTGCTTAACTACGTCAACCCAATGGCAATGAACACCTGGGCCATGTACGCCCGCTACCCGCATATTAAACAGGTTGGCCTGTGCCACTCGGTGCAGGGAACGGCGGAAGAACTGGCGCGCGATCTTGACCTCAACCCGGCGGATTTACGCTACCGCTGCGCCGGGATTAACCATATGGCGTTCTATCTCTCGCTGGAGAAAAAGCTCGCCGACGGCAGCTATGTCAGCCTCTATCCCGACCTGCTGCAGGCCTACGCCGATGGGCGCGCGCCGAAGCCTAACCTGCACGGTAACCCGCGCTGCGAAAATATCGTCCGCTATGAGATGTTCAAAAAGCTCGGCTACTTTGTGACCGAGTCATCGGAGCATTTTGCCGAATACACGCCATGGTTTATCAAGCCGGGCCGCGAGGACCTTATCGCCCGCTATAAAGTGCCGCTGGATGAATACCCGAAACGCTGCGTCGAGCAACTGGCCAACTGGCATCAGGAGCTGGAGAGCTATCAGCGCGGCGAGCGCATCGAGGTGAAGCCATCCCGTGAGTATGCCAGCACCATCATGAACGCCATCTGGACCGGCGAGCCAAGCGTGGTGTATGGCAACGTACGCAATGACGGCCTTATCGACAACCTGCCGCAGGGCTGCTGCGTGGAGGTGGCTTGCCTGGTGGACGCCAACGGCATTCAGCCGACCAAAGTGGGCGCGCTGCCGGCGCATCTGGCGGCGCTGATGCAGACCAACATCAACGTGCAGACGCTGCTCACGGAGGCGATCCTCACCGAAAATCGCGATTACGTCTATTACGCCACGATGATGGATCCGCACACCGCCGCGGTGCTGGGGATCGAAGAGATCTACGCGCTGGTGGACGATCTGATCGCCAGCCACGGCGACTGGCTGCCGTCCTGGCTGCATCGTTAATCTTCTCATGCCGCCGGGGGCAACGACCCTGGCGGCGTCCTGCATGCTCTATCAAACACTGAAGGAGGCGCTGGCGACAGCGACCTGTACCCTATGAGTATTTCAATGACAACAAAGCTCAGCTACGGATTTGGTGCCTTTGGTAAAGATTTCGCTATCGGTATCGTCTACATGTACCTGATGTATTACTACACCGATATTGTTGGACTGTCGGTTGGGGTGGTCGGCACCTTGTTTCTGGTGGCGAGGATCCTCGATGCGATAGCCGATCCGATCATGGGTTGGATCGTCAACTGTACGCGATCGCGATGGGGGAAATTCAAACCGTGGATCTTGATTGGCACGATAACCAACTCGGTGGTGCTGTATATGCTGTTCAGCGCCCATCACTTCTCCGGCGGGGCGCTGCTGGCATGGGTGTGGCTGACCTACCTGCTGTGGGGGTTCACCTACACCATCATGGATGTGCCGTTCTGGTCGCTGGTGCCGACCATTACCCTTGATAAACGCGAACGTGAACAGCTGGTGCCGTATCCACGCTTTTTCGCCAGCCTGGCGGGATTCGTCACTGCCGGCGTCACGCTGCCGTTTGTCAGCGCCGTGGGCGGCGCCGACCGCGGTTTCGGTTTCCAGATGTTCACCTTGGTGTTGATCGCCTTCTTCGTGGTTTCCACCCTCGTCACGCTGCGTAACGTCCACGAGGTTTACTCCTCGGATAGCGGCGTGAGCGAGGATGCCAGCCATCTCTCACTGCGCCAGATGGTGGCGCTGATCTATAAAAACGATCAGCTGGCCTGCCTGTTGGGCATGGCGCTGGCCTATAACACGGCGGCGAATATTATCGCTGGCTTTGCGATTTACTACTTTACCTACGTGATTGGCAGCGCGGAGATGTTCCCGTATTACATGTCCTACGCCGGCGCGGCGAACCTGCTGACGTTGGTGCTGTTTCCGCGGCTGGTGAAAGGGCTGTCGCGGCGCATTCTGTGGGCGGGCGCTTCGATCATGCCGGTGCTGGGCTGCGGCGTGCTGTTGCTGATGGCGCTGAGCGGGGTCTACAACGTCGCGCTGATTTCGCTGGCCGGCGTGCTGTTGAATATCGGCACCGCGCTGTTCTGGGTGCTGCAGGTTATTATGGTGGCCGATACCGTCGACTACGGCGAATATACGATGAACATCCGCTGCGAAAGTATCGCCTATTCGGTGCAGACGCTGGTGGTGAAAGCGGGCTCGGCGTTCGCGGCCTGGTTTATCGCCATCGTGCTCGGTATCATCGGTTATGTGCCGAATGTGGCCCAGTCGTCCCAGACGCTGCTGGGGATGCAGGCGATTATGATTGCGCTGCCGACGCTCTTTTTTGCCCTGACGCTGTTTCTCTATTTCCGCTATTACAAGCTCAACGGCGATATGCTGCGTCGCATTCAGATTCACCTGCTGGATAAATATCGCCGGGTACCGGAAAATGTGGCTGAGCCGGAACGGCCCATTGTGGTACCCAACCAGGTGTAAAAAGCGTTCGAAAACAGCTGACGAAAGAGGGGAGGGATACTCTCTTTTTTGGACAAAAATGAGCGTTGAAAGCGGATGAAAAGAGAAAACGTATTTCTCTAATTTGTCTCAAAATGTTTTCTATCTAGGTTCGTGAAGTTGTTATTTGCTCCAATTGTTCTCAACTAAAACTCGGATTTGTCTCTTTTTCGTGCTCTTGCGCTGCTTTTTAACTCTTGCTACTCTTTTTGGTGTTACATTTTTCTCTTATTTGTCTCAGTGATGGAGCAATGCAATGCGCATTTTTATCGATGATGGTTCAACCAATATCAAAATGCTGTGGGAGCAAGATGGCGAAACTTTCACCCATATCAGCCCCAACAGTTTCAAACGCGGCTGGTCTGCCACCTTCGGTTCCGGGAAGCCCTTTAACTACACCGTGGATGATGAAAAGTACTCATTCGACCTGATCACTCCCGATGCGCTCCCGACCAATAATATTGACTGGCAGTACAGCCCGTTGAACTCCATCGCTGTCCATCACGCGTTGCTGACCAGCGGTCTTGAGCCACAGGACGTCGAAATAGTCGTGACGCTGCCGCTGACTGAATTTTATGACGAGGATGCGCAATATCGCCTCGACAACATTGAGCGTAAGAAAAAGAGCCTGCTGCGCGAAGTTAAGCTGAATAAAGGCGTGGTGTTCAACATCACCAAAGTCACCGTGCGCCCGGAATCGATTCCGGCGGGCATTAGCCTGTGCGATGAACTCAAGCCCTCCCATTCGGTGCTGATTATCGACCTCGGCGGCACCACGCTCGATATTTCGATGGTCGCCGGGCAGATGACCTCGGTTTCGCGCATCTACGGCGACCCGAAGCTGGGCGTATCGCTGGTGACCGACGCCGTTAAGCTGGCGCTGGCGCGGGCGAATACCGATACCTCAAGCTATAACGTCGACCAGATCATTATCAATCGCCATGACGAAGCGTACCTGACCGATAACATCAACGATCCGGATGCGGTTTCTGAGGTGAAAAAGGTGATCACTAACAGCATCGAACGTCTGACCACCCGCGTCCTGACGGCTATCGATAGCTTTAAAGGCTACTCGCATGCCATCGTGATTGGCGGCGGCGCGCCGCTGGTTGCCGATGCCATTCGTGAACGTATGGGCCTGCGTGAGGACCGTTTCGTGGTGGCTGAAGAGCCGCAGTTCGCCCTGGTGCGTGGTCTGAAAATTATTGGCTAAGGAGCGTCTATGACTCTGGAACGCAGAAAAGTGCTGATTTACCTGCGCCCGGATATCAGCGCCAGCGAGCGCTTCGCGGACGCAAAAATTGAGGCCCACCATCGCGGCGACCGCGGCGATATGTCGCGCACGGCGCTGCTGGCGGGGCTGGCGTTAGGGGAAGTCGATAGCCGCTTGCCGTCGATGCTGGCGGCGCTGCTGGCGGAAGACACGAAACCGGAAACGCTGCGCAAGATGCTGGCCTCGTTCCTTGAGATCCAGCCGGCCTCTTCCGCCCCGACAGCCGCACCAGCGGCCGCCCCGGCTAAGGCGCCGGAGCCGCCCGCGCCGGTCAGCGAGAGCGTTTCGGCGCGCAACCTCGCCGGTTCGCTGCCGGACTAAGCGCTATTCGCGGTTTGCGCTATCCGGGAAACTCCCCGGCTTGCGCTGCGCTTAGCCGGGCTACTGTTTACACTGTCCGGTAGCCCGGGTAAGGCGGAACGCCGCGACCTGGGAAATTCCCCGGCTTGCGCTGTGCTTAGTTTGTAGGCCGGGTAAGGCGTAGCCGCCACCCGGCATACAGGCGGCTCCCTGGCTGTGGCCATGCCCGGCGGCGCTACGCTTGCGCGGGCCTACGGATCCAGTGCAATGGTGGACCTGGTCCGGTAGCCCGGGTAAGGCGGAACGCCGCGACCCGGGAAATTCCCCGGCTTGCGCTGTGCTTAGTTTGTAGGCCGGGTAAGGCGTAGCCGCCACCCGGCATACAGGCGGCTCCCTGGCTGTGGCCATGCCCGGCGGCGCTACGCTTGCGCGGGCCTACGGATCCAGTGCAATGGTGGGCCTGGTCCGGTAGCCCGGGTAAGGCGGAACGCCGCGACCCGGGAAATTCCCCGGCTTGCGCTGTGCTTAGTTTGTAGGCCGGATAAGGCGTAGCCGCCATCCGGCACGAAGGCGGTACGCCGCCACCCGGGATGTCGCCCTATCCGTGGGCGAGAAAGCGGGCCAGGCGCTGCTGCAGCAGGCGATTTTCGCGGGTCAGCCGCGCGTTCTCATCCAGCAGCGTCAGCGCCACCGCAATCCCCGGCCAGTCCAGCTCCAGCTCGTTACGCAGGCGCACCGCGCGATGGACAATCGTCACCGCGCTGTCGTCGAACAGCCAGGCGTCCGCCTGCGGCTGGTGCGGTTCAATCATGCCTAAGCCGACAATCTCCGTCAGCTCCTCTTCCGACACCCCGGTACGCAGGCACAATTCGGTAATGGTAAACGTCACTGTTACTGTAGCCATCAGGCTTTCCCCCATGTCTTACGCGGATCGAAGCTGGCTTCGGCGGTGGCCAGCTGTTGCCAGAGCTCACGCGCTTTTTCATCTGGTTTTGGCGGCATCACAATTTTAATAACGGCGAACAAATCGCCGGTGTGGGTTTTGCTCACCAGCCCTTTGCCCTTGATACGCAGGCGCTGCCCTGCCTGGCTACCCGGCGGCACCGTCAGCAGAATGCTCTCTTTCAGGGTGGGCACCGTGACTTTGGCGCCCAGCGCGGCCTCCCACGGCGCCAGCGGCAGGACGATCTCCAGGTTATGTCCCACGATGTCGAACAGCGGGTGCGGGGCGATGTGGATCACCAGCCACAGATCGCCGTTCGGCCCGCCGTTTTCGCCCGGCGTCCCCTGGCCTTTCAGGCGGATGCGCTGTCCATCGGCCACCCCGGCGGGGATCTTCACATTCAGCGTTTTCGGCGTCTCGCTTTCGATCATGCCGAACACGTTATACACCGGCAGGTTATAGCTGATGGTGCGGGTCTGCTCAGCCAGCGTCTCTTCAAGGAACACCGCGACCTCGATCTCCAGGTCGTGGCCGCGCGACGCGTGCTGACGGCGACGCTGATGCGCCTGCTGGCCAAACATGGAGGAGAAGATGTCGTCGAAATCCTGCTGGCTGTAGCTCTGCTCGTGGGTCTGCTGCTGGCGACCGAACCCGGGATCGTTGCGATGCTGCCAGAGCTGATCGTATTCCGCGCGCCGTTGCTCATCTTTCAGGACTTCCCAGGCTTCGGCGAGATCCTTAAATTTGGCTTCGGCATCGTTTTCTTTACTGACGTCGGGGTGGTACTTGCGCGCCAGGCGGCGGTAGGCGGTCTTGATGGTTTTCAGATCGTCGGTTGGTTGCACCCCGAGAATGGCATAATAATCCTTCAATTCCATGCTGTTATCTCATCTATGCTCAGTGCGGTGGTTACATATTCCCTGGATCAGGCGTCTGTATAAAGCGTAGGGCAAATGCGCCCTGAAGGGGAAGAAAAGTGGCGGAAACTTGACGCCGTCGGGGTCAACGGCGTCGTGGGCGCAGCTAGTCTTTCACCTGCGGCCGCGGACGACGGCGCCAGCCTGCGAACAGCACCAGTAGCGCGCCGATGGCGCCGGCCAGGCGCGCAATGCCGTCGCCGGCGGTGGGAAACAGCTGGCGAAGGGTAGGGTCGCTGACCAGCATTGACCCGGCAATCCAACCGATGAGCATCCCGCCCAGCAGCACCACCGCGGGAAAGCGAGTGAGCAGGGCCAGCACCAGCTTGCTGCCGGCGACGATAACCGGAATGCTGATCGCCACGCCGAGGGCGACCAGCGCAATGTGCCCTTTGCCTGCGGCGGCTACCGCCAGCACGTTATCCAGCGACATGATCACATCGGCGACGGTGATGGTGACTGCGGTGCGCCACAGGCTGCCGGAGCTGGCAACCTCGCTCTCGTCCTCCTCATTACTGACCAGCCTGATGCCAATCCACAGCAGGAGCAGCGCGCCGACTATTTTCAGCCACGGCAGCGACAGGAGATACAGGGCGATCGCCAGCAGCAGGATGCGCGCCAGGATGGCGCCTACGGTGCCGATGACGATCGCTTTGGTGCGTTTTTGTGGCGGCAGTTTGCGACAGGCCATGGCGATCACCACGGCGTTGTCGCCGCCCAGCAGTAAGTCGATGGCAACAATCTGCAGCATAATCACCGCCATGTCCCATTGTTGAAGAAACGCATACATATCGAGAGAAACCACCTGAAATAAATACCACGAAAAGCCGTTGCGCCGGGGGCTCCGCCCGGGGAGCGTTGACCACTGGCGCCGGTCCGCGCCGTCGCGCGGGAAACCTGAGCCTGAAAAATAAAGTTACGAATCAACGCGTCGTCGGGCAAGGCTTCGGCGAAAAAGGGTGATATTTTGTCATACAGACTCACCTGCTGTTCACTTATCGCAAGGATCCCCACTATGTCTGGCCACAAGAAATACCTCTCTGTCGCCCTGCTGAGCGCTGTCTTACTGCCGGCGATGGCTTCTGCCGCTGACGCGCCGGCGACTTTCACCGCGGAACAGGAGGCGCAAATCGGCAAAATTGCCGCCGATTACCTGGTCGCCCACCCGGAAGTTCTCCTGCAGGCAAGCCAGAAACTGCAGCAAATTCAGGCTGAGCAGCAGGCCAGCGCGGCCACCCAGGCGGTGTTGAAGAATGCCGCCTTGCTGACTCAGGATAAAAATACCCCGACCTACGGCCCGGCCAACGGCAAAGTCACGGTGATTGAGTTCTTTGACTACCAGTGCGTCTACTGCAGCCGGCTGGCGCCGGTGATGGAGCAGGTGATTAAAGCGCATCCGCAGACCCGCTTCGCTTTTAAAGAGTGGCCTATCTTCGGCGGCCGCTGGGAAAGCTCGCTGGAAGCAGCGAAAACCGGCCTGCAGATCTATCAGCAGAAAGGGGCGGATGCCTATCTGGCCTACCATAACGGGATCTACGCCACCGGACATAACGAAGGCAAGCTGACGACGGCGGATATCCAGCAGCAGGCGAAGAAAGCCGGCTTTGATGCGAAGAAGGCCACCGACGTCGAACCGGTGCTGCAGAGCATTAACGACCTGGCGCAGGAGATTGGTCTCAGCGGCACGCCGGGCGTGATCGTGATGCCGACTACTGGCGCCACGGAAGCCAGCATCACCGTCTTCCCAGGGCTGGCGGATAAAGCCTCGCTCGAAGCCGCCATTAAAAAGGCCGGCGGCTGATCGGCGGCGTCGTTACCCAGTCAGGGCCGCCGGGGGCGGCCCTGCTATCATTCCTGATCCCTCTCCTCGGGCGGCGGCAGCGCGTGGCTTTTTAAATCAATAATCTGGCCAATGTGATCGTGGTAAACGGTCAGCAAATTATAGCGACTCATTTCGGAGATGATCTGTGGGGCGACGTTAAAGCTGCTGGCCAGCTCCTCATCTCGCAGGGTAAGCACCGCGGTGTGACGCCGGGTATGGGCGCGGCGTCGGTTATAGTGGTACCAGAGGATCAGCAACCAGCCGTTCAGCGCGGCAATCAATAAATACACCAGCGCCGTATTCAGGGAGTCCATCAACGATGACCAGCGCGGGGAGGGCGGCGCGATGAACTGCATCAGCAAATTGGCGTAGAGAAAGAACAGAAAACCGAGCCAGGCCAGCAGCGTTAAGCCGGCGTCCACCAGCCGGGGCAGCACGCGGTGTTCGGTTAAGATGAGCGTATTTTCATTCATCGCAGGCTTCCTTTTCCCCGGTCCGGGCTCACCCAGCGCGCGCGGGAACGTTGACGTTTCAACATCACTTTCGGAAAAGCGACCAGCGTGGTCAGCAGGCCGATCATCCAGTAAACCATCGGGAACCAGATCACCCAGAACAGGGATTTGGCGACCTTTTTCTCATAGCGCCGTTCGATATACAGGCTGGCGACGAACTGCAGCAGGCACATCAGGCCGAGCAGCATGCCGGTGAACTCAGGCGGAAACAGGCTGTGCACTGTCAGGTTGTCCGGCAATGGCATCAGGCGGCTGAGGATAAACAGCAGGATGGTGACCGCGTAGGCAAAGGCCCACAGCGTGGAGCAGGCATACTCCAGAAACAGCGGCCACATCCGATGATGCTGCCAGTGAAACAGGCGGCGCAGGTTGACCAGAAAGACTTCGGCTCCCCCCTGGGCCCAGCGCAGACGCTGCTTCCATAACCCTTTGAGGGTCTCAGGCATCAGGATCCAGCACAGCGCCCGCGGCTCGAAAAAGATGTCCCAGTGGCGGAGCTGAAGCTTCCAGCTGATATCAATATCTTCAGTGATCATATCCGGGCTCCAGTAGCCGACGTCCGCCAGAGCCTGACGCCGGAAGGCGGCGATCACGCCGGAGACAGTAAAGACCCGGCCATAGATCCGCTGCGTCCGCTTGATAAGGCCAATGATCGACGAGAACTCCCCTACCTGAATGCGGCCGATCAGCGTGGATCGGGTGCGGATCCGCGGATTGCCGGTGACCGCCCCGACGTGCGGGTAGTGGATCAGCGGGGCGACCAGCCAGGCCGCGGTATCCCGGTCCAGCAGGGCGTCGCCATCGATGCAGACCAGCAGATCGCCGCGCGCGGCGGCGGCGCCCGCTTTGAGCGCCACCGCTTTTCCCTGATTGGCGGCCAGGTGGATCACCCGCAGCCTTGGCTCCTCCTGCGCCAATTGCTGCAGCACCTGGGCGGTGTTGTCCGAAGAGCCGTCGTTAATCGCGATCACTTCGAGGTTGGCGTAACGCTGGGCCAGCGCCGCGCTGATGGTCTCCCGGGCGTTTTTCTCCTCGTTAAAGCAGGGGATCAGGATCGAGATCAGCGGATTGCCCGGTAGCGACGGCGGCGGGGTATCCTCCCCCCACGGCCAGTGGCGCTCCAGCTGGAACCAGAAGTACAAACCCCCGGTTATCCATAGCACCGACATAAACAGCGGCCAGAAAAAGACAAAGTCGAGGATAAGCTCGCCGGTAAACGCCGCTGCGACGCCTAACGGCAGCCCGAAAACGAGGCATAAAATGCACAATGCGATAATGCGATCAGTCATGGTCAGGGTACCACCAGGAAGAAAATTGCGGTCTGATACGGGAGATATCTGGCTGATTGTTAATGAAATCGTCTGGGTAGTAGCCGTAATTTTTGACGCCGTTTAGCCGCAGCAAATGCATCCAGTCCGCCAGCTGTTGGTCGGGAATGGCGTTGTGTTGGCGTCGGTTCCAGTCTCTGGCCTGTAGCTCAAAGATGGTTTTCTTCAGCGCGCCCGGGCGGCGGGCGACGGCCTGCACCAGCCGCGTCAGCCAGGCCTGGCTGGCGTCAATCGGCACGGACTCCATCAGCGGCATCGCCATGGGGACCGTCCAGTCATAGGCGGCAAGGAAGTCATCCAGATTTTGCGCAAACCAGGCTTCGCTCTGCGGCTCAAGGATCGGCAGGGCGAAGAGATTACGCGCCGTTTTTACCTGCGGGCCGCGGATGGCCTGCACCGACTGGCGCAGCTGCAGAGTGAAGCGGGTCAGGGTTTGGCTTTTGAAACGCATCCATGCCTGGCGCTCTTGCGGACTTTGGGGCACCGGGCCGGCATCGTGCGCCAGGCCACTCTGCCGCCAGGCGGCGACCCCCTCCGGGCTCACGTCTTCAAAATCGGTCAGCACGGCGTCGTCGTGGAACAGAATCCCGCTGAAGCTGGCGTGTCGGGCCAGATCCTCATAGATGTCGGTGATCTGCTGGCGAACCCGGGGATCCCAGGGCGACAGGCGGACATAGGGCTGACGGGCAAGTAACGCCTTCCCGGTTTGCGGATCCCAGCGCTGAACGCGCGGCAGATCGGACGAGAGATCGAAGGCCAGCACCGGCATCCAGGCATAAACCTTCACCCCGCCGCGGGTCTGTAGCTGCCAGGAGACGAAGTTAAACAGGTCGGCGCGCATCGGCAGCCAGCGGTTGGGGAAATAGAGCGACTTGACCGTGCCGTCACCCTGCGGGTCGGAGAAGGCCTGCAGAAAGACGTGACTGATTTTCATGTCATAGACGCGCTGCACCAGCTTATCGATATTCTTTGCCTGCTGGACGGGATTGGGGTCATAGACATAGTCCAGATCCACATGCATCACCCGAACAGGATCGGCTTCCTGAATCTGCGCCACTGCGTTGGCAAAGGCCTTGATCGACGGGTTACCGGCGATCAGCATGCGCGGAATATTATCCAGATCCTTTACGTTGCCCAGGCCGTCGTTCAGCGTAAACGCCAGCTGATACCCCTGCTGTTTGGCGATAGCCAGGGTGCTGCCGCTGGCGGCGCCGTAGGGCCACACCCAGGCGCGCGGCGCTTTCCCGGCGACGTCGTGGATTTTCGCCGTCACTTTCTGCACGTCATCGGCCATTCGCCGGGTAAACTGCGCGTCGCTTTCATAGCGGCCGGTGGTTTTGTCCCAGCCGCGGTTAGCGGCGGCGGGCTCGCGGCTGCCCTGCGGATTGGCCGGCAGGCCGTAGTGCGAGGCCCAGGTGTGCGCGCCGATCTCCACCAGCGGCGAGCGACTAAGCTCGCGCACCATCTCCCAGGTGGCGAAGCGATCGCGCTGCGTCATCAGGCCGCCAAAATTAACGGGCTGGTTGGCGGGGGTGTCCACCCAGCTGCCCACCGGCGCCCACAGCGCCGGAACGTTCCAGGCTTTAAGCAGCGGCCAGACGCGAGTGTAAAAACTGCTATAGCCATCGTCGAAGCTGAGAAGAAAAGCCTTAGGCGGCAGCGGCTTAAGGCCATGATGCGCGTCCAGAATGTCCTGAACGCTCACGGCATGGTAGCCGTGATGCAGCAGCCAGGCGATCTGCTCATTAAGCGCGCTGGTACGCACCGAAAGATAACGTTGGTCGGCGGCGTCGTCTTCGACGTCATGATAGGCCAGCACCAGAAAGCGATCCGCCGGCCAGGGGTTATTGGCCTCCAGCTGGGGTCGTTGCTGCGGGGCGAGGAAGGGGACCTCCTCAGCACGCACGCTGAAGATAAGGCACAGCCAGCCGAGAAGCATCAGGCCGTTGCGCAGGGTCGTGTTCAGCATGGTCATCCTTAAAACCGTATGTTTGCATCAACAGTGATAGCGAGGTTGTTTTCACGTTTACCGTCGTAGGGGCGTTTGTCCCAGTTCAGCATCACCCCGGCGTCGACGAGGTTGTTCCAGCGCAGACGCTGCCCGTAGCCCAGCGTCGTTATCGCGCCGGCGGCGTGATTTTTTTGCCAGTAGCTGCCGCCGCCGGCGAGCAGCTGCTGACTCCAGACGGTGTCATACCGCTGGTAAAGCGTGTGATCGACCGCCAGCGCCGCGGTGGCCGCGAGGTCGCGGGCCGGACTGTAATACGCGGTGTCGGTGCGGCTATTGGCGCTGGCCGACAGACCGGGCTGCAGATCCAGCGTTAGCCACGGGGTCTGCCAGAGGCGCTCTTTACCAGAGAGGGTGTACTCCTGACGACGGTTGTGGTCGGTAAAGCGGCTGGCGGCCGCGCTGACGCGGTACTCCCGACGCTCGTTTTGATACCAGCGCAGCCAGCCTTCGCCGCGGTTGGCGCTGACGCCGTTGCGTAACGCGCGCAGCGGCGTCTGCTGCGAAATCCGCTCAAGCTCGCCGCCCAGCTGCCAGCGATCGTTGACGTCGTGCGCGGCGGAAAGGCGGACGCCGGGCTTATTCTCGCCGTGAAAATTGACGCTGGAGAGTTCAAGTTCTCCCCAGGCGTCGCGCGGACGCCATTCAATACCGGCGAACAGCTGGCGACGGCTGCCTTTCCCCTCTTCAAAATTGCCTTGGGCAAAGCGGTGGCCGCCGAACAATCGCCAGCTGTCGGCTATCGGCGGGCTGTAGATCGCCGTCTCAAAACTGAGGTCGTGGGTACCGCTCACCGGGTTGTCGGAATGCAGCCCTTTGCCGACGCTCAGGCGCAGCTCGGAGAAATGATGGATGTCGCGGGCTCTGGCCAGGCGCTGGGTATTCAGATCCCGTGGCGAACGGGCGATAACGTCGTCGGTCAGCAGATCCATCTGCCGCCACTCCTGCAGATCGAGGGCGACCCAGGCCTGCTGGCGCTCCAGCTGCAGGCTGGCGGGCTCCAGGGCTTCCGCCGCTTTCAGCTGGCGTTCGGCTGCCCGCGGCAGCCCTCTGTCCTGCAGCAGGGCGGCATAGTCGATCTGCAGCCCCTGGTTGCCGGGGGCCGTCGCCGCCAGGCGCTGCATGCGGGCTTCGGCCTGCGGCAGGGCGTTGGTGGCGGAGAGATAGTGCACGTTAAGCGACTGCGCGGTGAGCCAGTCGTCGTTCGGCTGGGGCGTCGGCGAGCCGTAGAGATGACGGATATAGGGCGCATTCCGGGTGAGTCGGGCGACATACCGCTGCGCCGCCGGGTACTGAGCGGTGTCCAGCAGGGCGTAGAAAAGCTCATGTTCTTCATTCTGTTGGCTCGTCAGCCACGAGGGATGCTGATGAATAAGCGCCAACGCGGGCTCAATCTGCTTAAGCGCGATATAAGAGGAGATAACCCAGCCGATGGCCCAGTCGGGAACCGCCTGCTGCTGCGCCATCAGGCTTTGGTATTCGCGGATAACCTGCGCGTAGTCTGCGTTGGCGTACAGCGCGCCCAGACGGTCAATGCGCGCCCGGATGATGTCCGGGGCGGCCTGTGGGTCGGGACGCCAGGCGGCGATCATCGCGTCGTATTGCGCCAGCGCCGTGCGGGCCAGCGCGTAACGCGCATTTTCTTCACGGGAAGGCGTATCGGCAAGGCGCACCAGTTCGGCGGCGGCGTTCAGCTGCAGGTTGCGCTTTTCCGCGGGCGTCAGTTCGACGCTATTCGCGAGGCCGAGGGCGGGGGAGTCGATCCGGTTGCGGGTCAGGGTCGCCATCAGGCTCGCCAGCGCGGCTTTATTCTGCGGTTCGCGATCGAGGATCTGCGTGTCCACCAGCAGCTGGTCCCAGCTCTTGCCAAGCCGCAGGTAGACATAAGAGAGGGTCTGCAGGTGGGCAATGCTCGCCTGCTCCGCCACCAGGCGACGCGCTTCTCTGAGCGCCTCGCCGTCCTTGCGGGCATCGGCCAGCGTCTTGATATAGCCGATACGATAGTCGTCACTGTCGGGGGCCTGGCTGAGAGCCTGCTGCCAGAGGAGGAGCGAGGCTTGCCACTGTTTCTGGTTGCGCGTTGCCTGCGCCGCGGCGGCGGTGCCCCGTGCGGGAAGCGGCATATAGACCTGATAGCGTCGCCAGACTTTCACCACCTCGTCGTCCTGGCCGGCCCAGAGGGCTACCTGCAGCCAGTCTGCAACCTGAGAAGGGGTTAAGGCATGCCGCAGCTGGTATTGCTGAAGATATGAGAGAAAGGGGGCGTACTGGCCTTGACGCGCTTGCAGGATCTGCTGGTCATAGAGCGAGTCCGCTCCCTGAACCAGCGTCGGGAAGAGCAAAAGCACACCGATTGACAGCGAGAGTTTCGTGTTGCGATTAAACAATAACGTATTTGAATAAGGTGATCTTTCCATTTCTATTTGCCATATGTTCATCAAGAATCCATTGCACAACACGACCGTCCTTTGACGGTGAGTTAAAGGATGAGGATGGTCCCATTTAGCTGACTGGCACTGCGGGTGAATGACTTATTGCAAAGTAATAAACATATCTCCTGTGGATAATTGAATGGATAATTTATACCCGATACCGCAGCGGATAAATATGCTTAAATGACGAACTGCGTTTTAAGATAAATCTGTAAAAATGGTTTAATTCGAATCGCCATGTTGAAGCGATTTCCTTTAACTTACTGAAATAAATAAAAAATGGAGTTGGCTGAAATTTTGTTTTAATTTTGTTGGGTGGCTTATATTGCAGTGAAGAGAAAGGTTTTTCATGGATATTTAAGATGATTTCTGACAAAAATTCTCAATAGCAAAAAAAGCATCTTTTCTGTGGGATTTTTTTATTTATAATTAATCCGTTTATTTTCTGTCCGCACCCAGGGAGGTTTTTCACAGCCAGATTCAGATGCCGCGCTAATGATAAATCACAGATCTCGTTATTTTTACCGCCATGCGGAGCGTTCCCCAGGGGCAAGGAAAACGTCTGGTTGACGAGAATTTGTTGATTAAATGTTAAAGGGAAGACTTGTGGCAAATTCAATGATATTAGTTACCCAGGATCACTATCTTTTTCAAGGAGTTAAGAATTTCTTTCCTGATATCATTCAGTTAGATTCTAGCGGAAAAGCGATTTTAGATAATGAGGTTGATGAACTCTCTCTGCTGGTTGATAGCCGTTCGCCGCTTTGTCATTACGATTATCTGGTCATGGAGGCGGCACAATCCAGAAAGCGAATATGCTGTATTGTCCTCGATATGCGCCATCGGGAAGAGCATTTACTCAGTCTGAAATCGTTTTTAAACATGTCATTATCACCCGCCGATATGGCGACCTTATTTGGGCTTTTTCTGGAGATGAAGAGCAAGCGGCTGACCAAAGAGTGGTTCGACAATCTGCGCTTAAGTATGACAGAGCAGCTGATGCTGCGTTTTCTTGGGGCGGGGATGACAATGGAGGAGGTGGCGGTGAATCTGAATACTTCGCTAAAAGGCCTTTACCGCAAGCGGACCGCGCTTTATGAGCGACTGGGGTTAGATAATTTTAATGAAGCCTGCTTATTTATCTTCAAAAATAAACTGCTGGACCAGTCCGGTCGATCGCCATAAGGCGTGGTTGTACAGGGAACAGGTGATATCGCAAGGTATGTGACGATGGAAATGTAATAAATTAAATAGATATTGATAGGTACAACCGTCGATACCAGTCGGTATCCAGGGCGGCGCCCGGCATATAATTCCGGAGCTCTTTGGAAGTAATTACCGCCATGGCGGTTTGCTATGCACAGCGATTATTATAATGATTATATTCCTTGCGCCGCAGAGGAATAGTTTTGTCATAAATTAACTCTACCATGGTATTCCGACTCACGCGTCGGAATACCATGAGATATCGTGAAAGCATCAGAGGAGCGAGGTGGATGAGAATAAGGGACAGTATTGCGGAGCGGTTAGAAGCCTGTGGGTTCTACCGTCGGGCGGCATCCAGATGGATTGAGGTGATGCAGCGTTGCCTGGACGATGAGGACCGAGAGTGGATCCGTCATCATCGCAATCAGTGTCTGAAAAAGGCGCAACGTCCGCCGGCGCCGAAAGAGGAGTTCGCTGATCTCCACCAGGCGGCAAAGGAGACGCAGTATCGCATGGGCATTGCGAAGCCCTATGGCGAAGCGTTCAGGCTGCCCGGCAAAGGAAAAACCGCCGCCGAGTAATACCTTTCTTCACTGCGTTTGCGCAGACGTTTCATTGACCCCCAGGCCCGCGCAAGCGCAGCGTCGCCGGGCGATATACATCAGACGCCGTACCCGCGGTTATGCCGGATGGCGGCATCAATGCCTTATCCGGCCTACGGGTCCTCCCGCGGGCTCAAACAGCGCAGGCCCGCGCAAGCGTAGCGCCGCCGGGCGATATACATCAGACGCCGTACCCGCGGTTATGCCGGATGGCGGCATCAATGCCTTATCCGGCCTACGGGTCCTCCCGCAGGCTCAAACAGCGCAGGCCCGCGCAAGCGCAGCGCCGCCGGGCGATATACATCAGACGCCGTACCCGCGGTTGTGCCGGATGGCGGCATAAATGCCTTATCCGGCCTACGGGTCCTCCCGCAGGCTCCAACAGCGTAGGCCCGCGCAAGCGCAGCGCCGCCGGGCAGGGGATCATAGAGTGGAGTTCGATGAAAAAGTCCGGATGTAGAAAAGCAAAAACCCAGCCATAGGCTGGGTTCTCTGAATAAGTGGTGCCCGGACTCGGACTAACGCCGCAGGCGTTGAACAGCGCGCGTGTCGCGCTGGCCCCGAAGGGGTGAGCCGCTGTGCGGCGAATAATCGAACGCAGTTCGATGAAGAGTCCGGATGTAGAAAAGCAAAAACCCAGCCATAGGCTGGGTTCTCTGAATAAGTGGTGCCCGGACTCGGAATCGAACCAAGGACACGGGGATTTTCAATCCCCTGCTCTACCGACTGAGCTATCCGGGCAACGGGGCGCATTAAACCGTAATCCGCCCACCCCGTCAACCAAATTTCTTAAATTACTTGTCGATTGCTTATCTTTGCGGCAATTCCGCGTTCAAAGGCGCATTTTGACTCAATATCACTGCATGCCGTTATCGCCTTCACGGCTTTTCCAGCCGCTGGTGACGGAGATAACGTGGCGCAACCCGGAGATCAGGTAATCACCAATGACCTCTTCATCTTCCCGCGGCGAGCTCAGCGTAATTTCCGCATCCACGCCGTGACGATAGGCGCCATGATGGCTGAAAATAGTGCCGATATAACATTTTCCGTTCAGCCAGACCGGAATATAGGCCACCGTCTCATAGATATAGTTAACGGCAACGCCGCTGTAATAGTTGTCCGCCTCGTCGGCGGAGGCGCCGGGCGGAATGGGGCAGATCGGCGCATCGTTGTCGCTGGCGGGTTTGTCTTTCAGCAGGTTGCCCTGCATCACCTCCAGCGAGCGCAGCAGATCCGCTTTATCGCCGTCGCTCAGGCTGGGGGTCAACGGTTGGTCTTTCTCCGGGGAGCGGATGCTGTTCAGCGTATAGCGATAGCGAACCGTCACCGCGGGCGTCTGGCTGGCGGTGCTGAACGGGCGCAGCAGATAGAGATTATCTTCGCCAAACTGGCCGTTGTACCACAGGGCATACACCTGGCCGTTGATTTTGACCCAGTGGTTCCATTGGTTAGCCCCGCGGCCATTGATCGAAAAGAGGGCGCCGGGCACCCCGGCATCGAAATCATCGCCGTTATCACTGTCGCTATCGTTGACGGCGGCAAAATCATCATCGCCGCGCCGGAGCACCCCGGTGTAGCTGAAGAGCCCGGTGCCGCCCACGTAGCTGTCGATGATCAGATCGCGTTTGCCGTCGCCGTCGAGGTCGATAAGCGTAAAGCTGACTTTACCGTTTTCTGAATCTGCGCTAATTGCGGAGCGCAGAAACGCCTGCCACTCGTCATCGCTGATATCCGGGGACGGTTTGCTGGTCGTCACCAGGCTGTCATCGGCGTAAGTGAGCGTGAAGTCGGTAATATGGCCGGTTAACGGAAACTGCTCGGCGACCCGGTTTAGCGCCAGTTCCGGATCGCTTTTTTGCGCTTTCAGCACCGCGTAATACAGCGTTCGCAGGGCCAAGTTATCCGCTTCTTTCTGCTGCTTCGGGATCACCTGGCTGACAAAGGTCGGCAGCATCCAGGTGCCGCCCGGGGTGATTTCCCGGCACATACCGGTGCTGTACTTCAGGCTGGGAACGAAGGTTTTACCCTCCCAGACGCGCGTCTCGCCGGTTACGCAGTCGGCCATGCCCCGCTCTTTGTGCAGGAAGACCAGCGTGCCGTTGGCGTAGCTGGAGGCCTCGGTAGTGAGCAGCCGCGGTTTGCTCAACTGGGCGTTATCGACCAGCCACAGGGCATAGCCATCGTTATAGGGCGCTCGCCAGCAGAGCGCCTGCGCCAGCGAATGGGTTTTATCCAGCGCGGTGAGGGTGATCTGGCGCTCTGCCGCCGGAATGGCCGGGTTCTGCCAGTCTTCACAGCGCTGGTTCAGCAGCGGCGTCAGGGCGGGCAACAGCTTCTGGCGCTGGAGCATGCTCAGCGGTACAGGTTGCGCGTTGTGGATCACCGGCGCGGCGATGATTTCCGGGGCGGGGGCAGCGGGCAAAATGGCATCGTCGCCCGCGTCGCCTTTATCCAGCAGCGCGTCGGCGGTGCCGGTTCGTCGCTGAAACGCATCCATTTTACTCAGCACCTCGCGGCTGCCGGCGCTGGAAAGCGGCAGGTGCTGGCCGTTAAGCGTGAATTCGATTTTGCGCTGGTTCGCCAGGGCCTGCAGCACGGCGGAGGTCTGATCGCTGTCCAGACGGAAGTGGCTGTCATCCACGGCATCCAGCGAGCCGAGGTCCCGGTCGTCGATCAGCAGGCTGGCGGTGGAGTCGGCGGGGATATCGTGTTCGATCCGCGCGAAGGTGACCGTGGCGGTGAGGTGCTGTTCGCTGCCGGCGTTGCGGGTCAACAGCACGCTGACCTCGCCCATGCGGACGCCGTAACCCGCCGCCCGGCAGGTGCCAGTGTTATCGCAGGCGAGCTCCCAGTCTTTTTGCGCAAAGGAAAAACCTTGCAGGGGCGCCGCCAGCAGAGGTGTGGAGCACAGCCCCAGCCAGGCAGCCCAGAAGAACGCGCGCATATCAATCCCTGTCAGCAATCAGTGAGGGGGAAATTATAGGCGCGACGTGGCGGTTAGGATATCAGAATCAGGTTAATGCCCCGCCCATACGGCACTGGGCGAAGCGCAGAATATCTTCTGCCAGCCGCCGCGCCGTATCGACATCCGTCTGGCTACGCTTGATCAGCAGACGGCTCAGACAGCCCTCGACAATCAGCTCCATCTGCTTGGCGACCATTTCCGGATCATCCACCTCCAACTGGGTCAGCAGCTCATGGGTGTAGGCCAGCGAAGCCTGCTTCTGCTGTTCCGCCAGCTGGTGGATCGGGTGCTGGGCATCCGGATAGAAGGTGCAGGCGGCGATAAATAAACAGCCGGGGTAGCGCTGGTTGCTGACGCAGGTGGTAAGCGCGCTATAGCGCGCCAGCAGCTTTTGCTCTGCGCTTAAGGTGTCGTCCAGCAGCAGCTGACGGCGCCAGGCATCCACCTGGTGGCTCAGATAGCGAAGCGCGTCGTAGAGCAGCGCTTCGCGATCGGGCCAGAAGCGTTTCAGGTCGCTCGTCGGACAGGACACGCGCTCAGCGACCATCTCCAGCGACGTGTTGGCGATACCTTCAATTTCAAGAATTTTAATGGCTTCTGCCAGGACGTCTTCACGTAGCACGGTGTTCTCCTCCATCTTTCCTCCTAAAGTGTCGCTCACGCTTGCCAATCGCGCAAATGGGCGCTGAATGCCGCAGCATCCATAAAGCCGGTGACCCGCCGGTCGGGTTGTTCCTGGCCCTGCGCGTTGAAGAACAGGATCGTCGGCAGACCGAGCACCTGCAGGCGCTTCAGCAGCGCGGCGTCTTGCGGACTGTTTTTTGTCACATCAACCTGTAATAACACGACGCCTTTCAGCGCCTGCTGCACGTCAGGTGAACGAAAGGTGTATTTTTCAAACTCTTTGCAGGCTACACACCAGTCGGCGTAGAGATCGAGCATCACCGGCTGGCCTTTTGCCTGCGCCAGCGCCCGATCAAGCTCGGTTACCGAGCTGACGCGGGTGAAGGCCAGATGCGCCTGCTGCTCGAGCGCCGGGGCGCCAAACGCCCAGTCCTGCAGCGGACGGGCGCTGACCAGCGCGGCGGCAAGAAGAATGATTTGCGCCAGTCGCATCCACGGCCGGGTCGCGCCCAGCGAGGTGATAAACGCCCAGCTGAAGAAGGCGACGCCAAGCATTGACCACAGACGTAATCCCCACTGGTCGCCAAGGATGCGCTCCAGCAGGAAAATGGGCAGAGCCAGGATCACGAATCCGAAGGCGGTCTTCACATGGCTCATCCACGGGCCGCTCTTCGGCAGCAGACGGTTGCCAAACACGGTGACGAGAATCAACGGCAGGCCCATGCCCAGCGCGTAGAGGTACAGCGTGCCGCCGCCCAGCCACAGATTACCGCTCTGGGCGATATATAACAGGATGGCGCTCAGCGGCGCAGTGGTGCAGGGGGAGCAGATCAGCCCGGCAATAGCGCCCATCGCAAAGACTCCGCCGGGCGAGCCGCCCTGGCGCTTATTGCTGAGCAGCGCCAGCCGCGTCTGCAGCGAGGAGGGCAGCTGTAGCGTGAACAGGCCGAACATGGAGAGCGCCAGCAGTATAAAGACTGCCGACAGACCCACCAGCACATATGGGTGCTGCAGGGCCGCCTGGAACTGCAGCCCGGCGGCGGCTACCACCAGCCCCAGCGCGGTATAGGTTAAGGCCATCCCCTGGACATAAATAAAGGCCAGCAGCAGGGCGCGCGCGGTGGAAAGCCGCTGTTTGCCGCCCAGCACGATGCCGGAAATCAGCGGATACATCGGCAGCACGCAGGGGGTGAAGGCGATACCAATGCCTATCAGCAGCGCCCACAGGGCGGTGAAAGGCAGGCGGGCGGGGGCGTCAGCGGGCGGCGCTGAGGCAGGCGCAGGTGAAGTGGCGACCTCCGGGACCGGACGCGGCTCAACCGGCAGCGGCGGGTTGAACGCCGGACGGCTGCTCGCCGGCGGCGCAGGGGCAATGGTGGTCGCCCGGCCATCTGCCGAAGCCGCCAGCACGGCGCTCAGCGGGATCACTTTGGTCTCCGGCGGATAACAGAATCCGGCATCGGCGCAGCCCTGCCAGGTGACGGTGAGGGTGGCGTCTTTGTCCGCCTGCTTCACCGTGACCGGGACAGTCAGGCGCTGACGAAAGATCTCGCTTTTGCCGTAAAACTCATCCTCATGCCACTCGCCCGCCGGCAGCGCCGGTTCGGCGATCGTCGCCCCGGCGGCGCGGAAGGTAAACTGTTGACGATAAAGATAGTAACCATCCTTGATTTGCCAGCTCAGGTTGAGGTCATGCTGTTGCTGCTGAAAGTCAAAGGCGAAGGCCTGGTCAGCAGGCACGAAGTTCGAGCGCCCCGGCGCGTCGAATAACCCGGCGGTGGCTGACGCGCTGCACAGCAGCAGGATCAGCGTAAAGATGCGGTAAGCCATGAGAGGTAATCGTTGTCTCCATACGTGACGGGCAGAACCAGCAGTTCAGGGGTTTGATACGGGTGGTGAGACTTCAGGCAGTCCAGCAGCGCCTGCTGATGGGCAAGATCGGTTTTGAGCAGCATCTGAACTTCATACTCCTGCTCCAGCTTCCCTTCCCAGTAATAGAGCGAGGTGGCGCCCGGCAGGAGCGTGGCGCAGGCGGCCAGCTTTTCGGCCAGCGCTTTTGCCGCCAGATCCTGGGCGGTCGCTTCATCCGGCGCGGTACAGAGCACAACAACAGCATCAGGCGTAGTCATCATGAACCTCGTATCAGCGAAAAGAGGCACTATAGCACGCAAGGTGGGGAGGATTAACGAAACGGGCCAGGATCTGGCCCGAATTTGAAGAGATTTACAGCATGATGCCGCCAAAAATAAACCCGAGGATCACGCACAGCGTAATGGCGATGACGCCGGGGATCAGGAAGGCGTGGTTGAAGACGTATTTACCGATGCGGGTGGAGCCGGTGTCATCCATTTCGACCGCCGCCAGCAGGGTGGGGTAGGTCGGGAGAACGAAAAGGGCGGAGACGGCGGCAAACGAGGCGATGGCAGTGAGAGGGCTCACGCCCAGCATCAGCGCGGCGGGCATCAGCGCTTTGGTGGTGGCCGCCTGCGAGTAGAGCAGCGTGGCGGCAAAGAACAGCACCACCGCCAGCAGCCACGGGTAGTTATGCAGCAGGTCGCCGGCCACGGCCTGGATATCGCTGATATGCGCTTTAACGAAGGTATCCCCCAGCCAGGCGACGCCGAGCACGCAGACGCAGGCGCTCATGCCGGACTTAAAGGTGCTGGCATTGAGCACTTCGCCGGTGTCGATTTTGCAGGTGATGCTGATCAGCGTGGCGATGGTCAGCATAAACACCACGATCGCCTCGTTACGCGGTAGTACCGGGTTTTTGATCAGACCGACGGTATCGCTGATGGCCGTGGCGTAGAACATCACCGCCACGATGCCGATCAGAAACAGCAGAACGGAACGTTTGGCGTGCGGCTTCAGCTCAAACACCTGGCTGCCGCGCAGTCTGACCTCACCCTTGGCCAGCCGCTCCTGGTAAACCGGGTCGTCTTTCAGTTCGCAGCCGAGGAAATTGCAGACGATAGCGGTGAGCATCACCGCCAGCAGGGTGACCGGAATACAGATGGCCAGCAGCATCAGGTAGCTAACGCCCAGCGGCTCCAGGATCCCGGCAAAGAACACCACCGCGGCGGAGATGGGCGAAGCGGTGATCGCTATCTGGGAGGCCACCACCGCAATCGACAGCGGACGGGACGGACGGATGCCTTGCTCTTTGGCCACTTCGGTGATCACCGGCAGCGTGGAGAAGGCGGTATGGCCGGTGCCGGCGAGCACGGTCATAAACCAGGTCACCAGCGGGGCAAGGAAGGTAATATATTTCGGGTGGCGACGCAGCATCCGTTCGGCGAGGCTGACCAGGTAATCCATTCCGCCTGCGACCTGCATGGCGGCGATAGCGGCAATCACCGCCATAATGATTTCAATAACGTCGAAGGGGATCGCACCCGGTTTAATTTGAAAAATAAGCGTCAGGACAAGGACGCCAAGGCCACCGGCAAAGCCGATACCGATGCCGCCGAGCCGGGCGCCGAGATAAATCGCCAGCAGGACAATAACCAGTTCTGCACCAAACATATATGCCTTCCTTGTTTTTTAACAAGTTGATATTGGATTGTTGTATTTTAGTAAAACTAAAAAGCAAAAAGGCATGTCATCGCTGACATGCCTTTGAATGACTATCCGGAAAGATTACTGTTCGCTTTCATCGGTATAACGCTTCGCTTTATAAGCGGGATGCATCAGGTTTTGCGCGGAGAAAATGTCATCCAGCTCCGCCGCCGTCAGCAGCCCACGCTCCAGCACCACTTCCCGCACGCTCTTCCCGGTTTCGGCGCAGATCTTGCCGACGATATCGCCATTGTGGTGGCCGATAAACGGGTTGAGGTAGGTGACGATGCCGATGGAGTTATAGACGTAACCTTCGCACACCGCTTTGTTGGCGGTAATGCCGTTGACGCATTTCTCCAGCAGGTTGTAGCAGGCGTTGGTCAGAATGTGGATAGACTCGAACATCGCCTGGCCGATCACCGGTTCCATCACGTTCAGCTGCAGCTGCCCGGCTTCTGAGGCCATGGTCACCGTGGTGTCGTTGCCGATCACTTTAAAGCAGACCTGGTTGACCACCTCCGGCACCACCGGGTTAACCTTCGCCGGCATAATAGAAGAGCCAGCCTGCAGCTCAGGCAGGTTAATTTCGTTGAGGCCCGCGCGCGGTCCGGAAGAGAGCAGGCGCAGGTCGTTACAGATCTTGGACAGTTTCACCGCCAGGCGTTTCAGCGAGCTGTGAACCATGACGTACGCCCCGCAGTCCGAGGTGGCTTCAATCAGATCTTCCGCCGGAACGACCGGTAAGTTGCTCACTTCCGCCAGCTTCTGCACCGCCAGCTGTTGATAACCGTCCGGGGTGTTGAGGCGTGTGCCGATGGCGGTTGCGCCAAGGTTCACTTCCAGCAGCAGCTCCGCAGTGCGCAGAATGCTTTTGGTCTCTTCATTGAGCAGCACATTGAAGGCATGGAACTCCTGACCGAGGGTCATCGGCACCGCGTCCTGCAGCTGGGTGCGGCCCATCTTGAGGATGTCCTGGAACTCCTCGGCTTTCGCCTGGAAACCTTCGCCCAGCTGCTTAATCGCATCGATTAACTTGAGGATAGAGGCATACACCGCAATGCGGAACCCGGTCGGGTAGGCATCGTTGGTGGACTGGCATTTGTTGACGTGATCGTTTGGGTTCAGGTACTGGTATTCGCCTTTCTGGTGGCCCATCAGCTCGAGGCCGATGTTTGCCAGGACTTCGTTGGTGTTCATGTTTACGGAGGTGCCGGCCCCGCCCTGGAAGACATCGACCGGAAACTGGTCCATGCATTTGCCGTTATTCAGGACTTCGTCACAGGCGGCGATAATCGCATTTGCCGCGCTTTTGGGAATGGTCTGCAGCTCCTTGTTCGCCAGCGCGGCGGCTTTCTTCACCATCACCATGCCGCGCACGAATTCTGGTATGTCGCTGATTTTGCTGTTGCTAATGTAGAAGTTTTCAATCGCTCGCAGAGTATGAACGCCGTAGTAAGCGTCCGCGGGAACTTCCCTGGTGCCCAACAGATCTTCTTCGATACGAATGTTGTTTAACATGTGAACCTTCTTTTCAAGCTGCCAATGAATTCACCAAATACACAGAATATCCAGGATTCAGTATATTTTCTGGCCGACGATTATTTCCTTAACCGGCCCGGTGCCCAAGATCATATGCTGATGATAGCGAATATCAGTAAGCTTGATCACTTATTACATCGCGGGTGTGAGAAGATTTATTAATCTGTGAAATGGGTCACCGCTTTCCTATTCTTGGAAAAAATAAGCATTTCCGCTGATTGAAAAGCCGCTCAGCATCCCCATCTTAGTGGGATGCGATCAGCAAATTGATGACTACGGGGGCCGAATTCGGCGCCTGTCGATGAAGGAGACGCCGGTGCGTTGGATTCCGTTTATTGCCTTTTTTCTTTACGTTTACATTGAGATATCGATCTTTATCCAGGTCGCGCACGTGCTGGGCGTCTTTATGACGCTGATCCTGGTGATCTTTAGCTCGGTGGTGGGGATGTCGCTGGTGCGCAACCAGGGCTTCAAAAACTTCCTGCTGATGCAGCAGAAGATGGCCGCAGGCGAGAGCCCGGCGGCGGAGATGATCAAGAGCGTCTCGCTGATTATCGCTGGCCTGCTGTTGTTGATCCCGGGGTTCTTTACCGACTTCCTCGGCCTGCTGCTGCTTTTGCCCCCGGTGCAGAAGCACCTGACGATGAAGCTGATGCCGCATTTGCGCTTCAGCCGGATGCCGGGCGGCGGCTTTAGCGCCGGGACTGGCGGCGGAGAGACCTTCGAAGGGGAATACCAGCGCAAGGATGAACAGCGCGACCGTCTGGACCACAAGGACGATCGCCGCGATTAACGTTTATCGGCCCGGTCTGCAGACGCGACCGGGCCGCTTTCTTTTTGCGCCTATACGCTTCCTGTCGCCAGCTTACGTCTCGGTAAAAACAACCACAGCACCGCCAGCATCACCAGCGCGTACAGACTCTTCCAGCCGACCATCGTCAGCAGCAGCAGACAGAGAATGCTGCCCACCGCCGCCAGCAGCCGATAGCGCCCGCGCAGCAAACGACAGCCTGCCAGCATGCACAGCAGATAGATCATGATGAAAATGCCGTTGGCATAGACGATCAGCGCGTCCAGATTGATATCGAGAAAATAGATACACAAGGTGCTGACCACGCAGGAGCCCAGCACGGCGTTGAGGGCGTTGCGCGGGATCTGCCGCGGCGACAGCCTCGCGAGGTAGCTCTGTGGCTTATGCTGCGCCTGCGACCAGACCAGGCGGGCGAAGCTCTGAATATAGATGTTGAGGCTGGCGAAACAGGCGAGGTAACCGATGACGCAGGCCACCCACAGCGCTTCGACGCCGAACAGGCGGACCACGATATTCGGTAATGACGCCGCCGCCGCCATCTCCACGCCAAAGGCGTGGAAGTGCAACACCAGCACGGTGCAGGCCCAGTAGACCGAACCGGCAAGCAGCAGGCCTATCATCAGCGCGCGGGGAAAATCGCGCTCGGGGTGTTTAAACTCCGAGGCGAGGTGGGCAAAGGCTTCCAGGCCGACAAAGCACCAGAACATCACCGACAGCGCAGAGAAGAGCTGGCCGCGGTCGATCTCCGCCGGGGCGGGGAAGGGGATCTGCGCCGGACTTATCCCGCCGCGCCACCAGACGGCGACGATCAGCGCCACGATCAGCACGGCAACCAGCGTCTGCAGGTTGGCGCTGGAGCTGGCGCCACGTGAACCGACCCACCAGACGATGGCCAGGGTACCCAGCTCCGCCAGCAGCAGCTGCGCATCATGCCAGCCGAACAGCGCCTGGCCGAAGCCGGTGGCGATGTGCAGGGCGGCAGGGAGTCCGACCGGGATAACCGATAAAAACAGCCAGCCGGTGACGCTGGCCAGACGTGGGCCAAAGGCCATATCGACAAAGTGGGCCACGCCGCCCGCGCTGGGGAAATGGCGGCCCAGCAGGGCGAAGACGATGGCAATCGGAAAAACAAGGAGGATAAGCAACGGCCATGCCCACAGGCTGTTATCGCCAGCGACCAGCGCCGCCAGCGCCGGAACGGCGAAAACGCCGGTACCCAGCAGTGAGGTGGAAAGCAACCCGACTCCCTGTCCCAGCCCTAACTCCTGTTTTAAACCACTCATGATTCCATCCTGCGCCAGTGAAAAGAAAGAGAGTATCACAATCGCTTTTCCTTATGACCGGCTGTCCGGTGGCGCCGCTTTTTGCGCGCCAGCGCAAAGGTAAAAATTTTTTTTAATTTTGCCCTTGAAGCGGGAAATGGCCATCCCCATCTCTCTCTGCACTAGCCGGTAAACCGCGTTCGGCCCGGCGTCACCCATAACTGATAATGACTTTCTCGAAGGAGAGCTATCAATGAGTATTCGTCCGTTACATGATCGTGTGATCGTCAAACGTAAAGAAGTTGAAACCAAATCTGCGGGCGGCATCGTTCTGACCGGTTCTGCAGCAGCTAAGTCAACGCGTGGCGAAATCATCGCTGTCGGTAAAGGCCGCATCCTGGAAAACGGGACCGTGCAGCCGCTGGACGTTAAAGTTGGTGACATCGTGATTTTCAACGATGGCTACGGCGTGAAGACTGAGAAGATTGACAACGAAGAAGTGCTGATCATGTCCGAAAGCGACATCCTGGCAATTGTTGAAGCTTAATTCGCACGACCCTGAACGAATTTGAGGAATAAAAGAAATGGCAGCAAAAGACGTAAAATTCGGTAACGACGCTCGTGTAAAAATGCTGCGCGGCGTAAACGTACTGGCAGATGCAGTTAAAGTAACCCTGGGCCCGAAAGGCCGTAACGTGGTTCTGGATAAGTCCTTCGGTGCGCCGACCATCACCAAAGATGGTGTTTCCGTTGCACGTGAAATCGAACTGGAAGACAAGTTCGAAAACATGGGCGCGCAGATGGTGAAAGAAGTTGCCTCTAAAGCGAACGACGCGGCAGGCGACGGTACCACCACCGCAACCGTACTGGCTCAGGCTATCGTGAACGAAGGCCTGAAAGCGGTTGCTGCGGGCATGAACCCGATGGATCTGAAACGTGGTATCGACAAAGCTGTCGTTGCTGCTGTTGAAGAACTGAAAGCGCTGTCCGTACCGTGCTCCGACTCTAAAGCGATTGCTCAGGTTGGTACTATCTCCGCTAACTCCGACGAAACCGTCGGTAAACTGATCGCGGAAGCGATGGATAAAGTTGGTAAAGAAGGCGTGATCACCGTTGAAGACGGTACTGGTCTGGAAGACGAACTGGACGTAGTTGAAGGTATGCAGTTCGACCGTGGCTACCTGTCTCCGTACTTCATCAACAAGCCGGACACCGGTGCCGTTGAGCTGGAAAGCCCGTTCATCCTGCTGGCTGACAAAAAAATCTCCAACATCCGCGAAATGCTGCCGGTTCTGGAAGCCGTAGCGAAAGCGGGCAAACCGCTGGTTATCATCGCTGAAGACGTTGAAGGCGAAGCGCTGGCGACCCTGGTGGTTAACACCATGCGCGGCATCGTTAAAGTGGCTGCGGTGAAAGCACCGGGCTTCGGCGACCGTCGTAAAGCTATGCTGCAGGATATCGCCACTCTGACTGGCGGTACCGTTATCTCTGAAGAGATCGGTATGGAGCTGGAAAAAGCGACTCTGGAAGACCTGGGCCAGGCGAAACGCGTGGTTATCAACAAAGACACCACCACCATCATCGATGGCGTTGGCGAAGAATCCGCAATCCAGGGCCGCGTTGCTCAGATCCGTAAGCAGATCGAAGAAGCAACCTCCGACTACGACCGTGAAAAACTGCAGGAACGTGTCGCTAAACTGGCTGGCGGCGTTGCCGTAATCAAAGTCGGCGCGGCAACCGAAGTTGAAATGAAAGAGAAAAAAGCACGCGTCGACGATGCCCTGCACGCCACTCGTGCTGCGGTTGAAGAAGGCGTGGTGGCTGGCGGCGGCGTAGCGCTGGTTCGCGTTGCAGCGAAACTCGCTGGCCTGACCGGTCAGAACGAAGATCAGAACGTCGGTATCAAAGTTGCGCTGCGCGCAATGGAAGCGCCGCTGCGTCAGATCGTGTCCAACGCCGGTGAAGAGCCGTCTGTTGTGGCGAACAACGTGAAAGCCGGCGACGGTAACTACGGTTATAACGCGGCAACTGAAGAATACGGCAACATGATCGACTTCGGTATCCTGGACCCAACCAAAGTCACCCGTTCTGCACTGCAGTACGCGGCTTCCGTGGCTGGCCTGATGATCACCACCGAGTGCATGGTGACCGACCTGCCGAAAGGCGATGCGCCTGATTTAGGTGCTGCTGGCGGTATGGGCGGCATGGGCGGTATGGGCGGCATGATGTAATCGTGCGCTCTACGGCATAAAAAAGCAGAAACCCCTGGCCAGTAATGGCTGGGGGTTTTTCTTTTGGCGCGCTTTTTAGTATAAGGCTTATACATAAAAATCATTTAAGCTGCATCAGAGCGGCAAGCACCTCCGTATCGGAAGCGACTAACTAGCGCGACCGGCTAAGGAATGAAAGCGGCTCATGCCGACGCAGTTTGAAGGATGACAGGTTTACATCCGGGCCAGTGCGTCCAGCTCATCGATCATGGGGATTAACATGCAGGTAAAATATTTAGCAGGGATTGTCGGCGCAGCCTTACTGTTGGCAGGTTGCAGTTCCAGCAATGAATTAACCTCTGCCGGCCAGAATGTGCGCTTCGTGCAGGATAAGCCGGGCGCAGAGTGTCAGCTGTTAGGGACCGCGACGGGTAAACAGAGCAACTGGCTCTCCGGCCAGAATGGCGATGAGGGTGGCTCCATGCGCGGTGCGGCGAACGCTCTGCGTAACCAGGCAGCAGCCATGGGTGGCAACGTGATTTACGGTGTCAGCAGCCCGACGCAGAATCTGCTGTCGAGCTTTGTACCTACCGACAGCGAAATGAACGGCCAGGTTTATAAGTGCCCGAACTGATGATATATAAATGATGAAATATCCCTCTGGTAAGAAGAGGGATATTTCTGATACAAAATTATTTTAGATTCCGCTATGAATTTAGGTTTTCTTGTGTTTCAAGACAGAACCCATGTAAAGCTCTGAGGCATTGGTCCCTAGTTAAATTCTTCATTCCCTCAGATGGAATTGTTCGTCTGAAAGTTTGGCAATTCTTGTACTTATCCTGTAATGCTTTTATTGATGGTGTCAGCATGGCTAAGCGCTGGATAATACTATCAGCTTCAGGTGAAGACTGGCTTACATTGGTTTTAATAACCGAACCTAAAAGCACTTTTTTTCCTAGCTCTGTTTCGAAACAAAATAGAACAGAAAGATTCTCAGAGAATAACTCTTTTTTCCATGGTTCATGATTTATCTCTTTATATTGAAGATTGTCAATATTAGATAAATCCACAAGATAAAGAACAATAAAGTCCAGAAGTGCTCCCAGAGTTTGTAGGGTTTCCTGATCATCGATCACTTTTATAGCTTGAAAAACCGCCATTAGTATAAATTCTGACTGTAAATCGTCTATTTCCAGGGCGACGATGTGTTCGTTATTTAGAGCCATAACCAAAGAAAAACCATCATCACTCATTTTTGGAGCCATAGACATAACCATAAGACCTGGGTCTGGCTGAGTGACTTCTGCCTGAGTAATTTCAGGAATATTTTTAACTAGTGATTCGTTGGCCGTAATACATTTATTTTTAAAATCATCACCTTGTTGTGCAATACGTTGTCCAACAAGCGTAATCCGTGAACGAAGAATAATTAGAAAGTCAATTAACGTTTTTATCTGCATTAAAAGCATACGATCATTATTATCTTTATCACGAATCTTAAATGCCATAAGAAGAAGGCAATCGTTCTGAACAAGAGATGCGGTATTAATGCCGTAAATTTCCATTAATAAAATCCTTTTCTGTTATTAAATGGATTGCTGTTTGTTACAATAACTTGACAAATCAATAATGCGATCGGCTGATGCAATGGTTGATGGCCGATGCGCAACTATTACCCTAGTAATACTTAACTTCGAAATAGCTTGGTTAATATACGATTCATTATTAAGATCGAGGTGGCTTGTGGCTTCGTCCATAAATAAAATGTTAGGTTTGCGATAAAGAGCACGTGCGATTAGCAAACGCTGTTTTTGCCCACCAGATATTCCTAAACCTAGTTCCCCCACCAATGTTTCATAACCCATTGGCATTCTCATTATTTCATCATGAATATTACTGTTACGGGCACACTCTTCAATGAATTTCTGATCTGCATTATCTTCGAAGCAGCTTATATTTTCTGAAATAGACCCGGAAAATAGGCGATCTTCCTGTAAAACACAGGCGGTACTTAGTCGATAGTTGTTGAGACCTATCTTATTAATATCCAAATTGTTAGCTAAAACATCACCTGTAGTAGGGGAAAGAAGGCCACACATAACCTTAAGTAAAGTGGTCTTACCAACTCCAGATGGGCCAACCAAGGCTATTGACTCTCCAGGAGCAATGGTGAGATTAAGATTAGAGAATATTGGCTGTGAAAACAGATCGTATTGATAGCTCAGGTTTTTTAACTCTATTTTGACAGTCGAGTTCTCTTCGAATATACGGCGAACTGGCATCTCAGGTTCAGGTTCATTAAATACAATCTCGGAAAGCCTCTCGTTATGTAAGGATAACATTCTAACTTTCATAAAGAGATCAATAAGATTTGAAGCTCTTTGAGAAAATTGACCTCGGTAGGCATTGAATGCCATGAACATACCAAGGGTCATGTTATTATCAATAACCATTATTGCACCTAACCATAAAATTGCTACTTGATCTAAAGAAGAAATAACGGTATTAACGCCACCAAAAAGCATATCAAATCTTGTCTGTTTTATACCTGCATTACATGCGTCGATATTGATATTCAACCAATATCTTGAACGCCTATCTTTTAAATTAAGTGCCTTAATCGTTGCGATTCCATAAAGCGTTTCCATAAAGTGTGAGTTAGAACGAGCGCCTTTTATTACTTGCTCTTCTGAAACACGACGATAGAACCGATAGGTTGCCAGACGCATAAGAGCATAACACGCAGTAAAACCGATAACTATCCATACCAGCCAACCACCATACAGGGTCAGCATAATTAATAAGCCAATAGTCATTATTGAATCAATAATACCTGATACAATACTGTTGGTAAATATGGAGCGTATAGTGTCTAATGATGAGAAACGTGACTGAATATCACCCAAATGTCGCTTTTCAAAAAATGATAATGGTAAGCTAACCAAATGATCAAATAGCGTTGTTTTCCACTGTATATCTGTCAACGTGTTCAGAGTTAAAGATGTCCACGCTCGTAGCATACTGATGAATGCACGAAATAATGTGAAGGAAACCAGTCCAATACAAATAACAGAGAGCAAACTTTGATCTTGGGCCATGATAACATGATCCGTGACCAACTGGGTTCCAATCGGTAATAATAAACCAATTGCCTCAATAACGACGGAAAAAGCAAATATCTTGATTAATGCACTTTTTAGACCAATAATATTTTGCATCAAATCTAGCAGGCGTAAGCGTGTTTTATCTTTTTCCTGTTTGAAATTTTTGTCAGGCCAAAGCTCTAGAGCAACACCAGTAAAATGATTAGACATTTCTTGAATGCCAATTACACGTTTACCTAATGCAGGATCATGAATAATATAATCGGTTCTGCGTACTTTAGTTAATACAACATAGTGGTTCATTCCCCAATGAATGATGCAGGGCAATTTAAGCTGATTAAGTTCATCGATATCAAGAGAGAGAGCACGATTTTTCAGATTGGCCCGTTCTGCGGTATGGCTCAATGATAAAAGGGTAACACCTTGAGAAGAGCTCCCAAAACGCTCACGGAAAGTGAACAGATCTGTGTCCAGTCCGTAAAAACTGGCGACCATCGCAAGGCAGGCAATACCGCATTCGGATGCCTCTGACTGTAGAATAACTGGCGTAGTATTTCTTATCGAAAAATTTAATTTGTCAGTAATATATTTAAACAGTTTCTTATTCATCGCTGGGTCCACTAACGCTCTGAGCTATTTTGTACAAAGGCGTAAACATCCACATATAAAGTGGTCTCTCTTCAAGAAAAACTATAGCCTGTGCCTTTAGTCCATTAGACAATTCAAGCTTTTTACCATTATAATAAAATTTATCACTTTTTATTTTTATTATTGCTTTATAAAGCGCTAACTCTTGCTGATTAGACCCATTGGAAACGTTAGTATATTCACTCATTTCTTGTCTGGATGCTGGCAAAGAAGATATGGATACAATTTTTCCTGGAAATTGACCAAATTTGTCTGAAGGAAATGCATCATAGCGAATATTGACTGTATCCCCCACCTTTACGTACGGAATACTATTGTTAGGTAGCCATAAAATCAAAAAGTATTCAATATTCCCTATCGGCTTTATCTGGGCAAGGCTACTTCCTTTATCAACCATTTGCCCAACCGTGACCGCAACTGATTCAATTTTACCTGACGTAGTGGCATTAATGATAGAGTTTCCATTAGCGCTCGATTCAACCGCTTGATTTTTATAATCATTAATTTGATTTTTTTGATTAGAAATTTGGTTATCAAAATCTGAGGCTTTGACGATAATATCACTCTTAAGTTGTGTTAGCTGAGATTGAATCTGCATTTTTTGACTAACAAGTGACTGATAGGTACTTTGTTGTTGGAAGTAAAGGGAGTGTTGATAATTATATTGGTCTTTGGTGATAAGCCCTTGTTTAAGGTACAAGTCGTAATTGGATAAACTATCCTTCATTTTTTTTAGGCCGTTGCTCGAATTTGTAAGCATAGCTTCCGTCTCTTTTAGAGAATCCGTGTATTGTCTCACTTGGATTTCAAGGGCATCAATTGTCTCCTTTTTATTAGTTAAAATTTTATTAATAATCTCTTCGGCATTAGATATTTTTTGTGAAATAACAGCATTCATTGTATCGGTCACATTGCCATCTACTGTTGAACGAGAAACATCAAGTTCATAAAGTGGTGTTCCTTTTTCAACAAGATCACCAATCTCAACATATTTTTTGACAACAAAACCTTGCTGCGGTGAAAAGACATTTACAGAGTGTGGCAGGGTTATAACTTCTCCTCGTACATCAATCCGTTGCGTATAAGTACAAAATTTAAGCGTTAAAATAAGAATGACCAGAAAAGCAAGCGATAATAAACTTATTAACCAAGCTGGCATTCCAGCTAATAACAATGCTTTGCCTTTCCAATGATTCTTTTTGTATTGAATCGCTTCCTTGCGAAATAATTTATTACTCATATGGAATGTATATATTAATTCAGACGTGAGTCATAGAGTGAGCAATATATTAATGAATATTGATCTCAATATTATATGGATATTTAGACCAGACAAATAAATGAAATATTTGCCTGGTCAATGTAACGACTTAATTGCTAAAGCCGCAGGATCTTTTTATTATGCAACCCATGATCCAGATGTTGCGGCATCAATTATCTGAAGAACAATTTCATTCATCTTGTCAACACCATAAAAAGAACCGTAAACGCCGCCAGCAATGGCGCCCAGGACTAAGCCTGCACCCCAACCAACGATGGTTCCGAACACGCCAACACCCAGCAGACCACCGCCGCTTGAGCCACCGTAATAACCACCTAGTACACTGCCTGCTGGTGCACCAAGAGATACACCTAAAATAGCGC